>NZ_CP150190.1:3245000-4088156 GCF_037966125.1 Aeribacillus sp. FSL k6-2211 | reverse complement strand
GTTTTGGGGAAATTCATTTGTCTCTTCCCCTTTTTTTGGCGATGTTTTAATGGGGGCTTTAGGCATAAATTCATCGTCTGTCAAATTTTGCGGAATGATAAATTTTATACCGATTTCTTCTCCTGTTAAATCATATATTGTGTTCGCGATTAAATGCAGGTATCTGGATTCCAACCAATCTCTCGCAAATTCATTTGGAGCAGTAATGATGAGCAAATCACCTTGTAAAGCGTGTGCTTTTGTAGATTTTAGCCAGGTATCAAAGCTCGGTTTACTGACCTTTTTTTTAATTTCGGCAAGCACCCGATTCCACAAGTCCTCTATGTTCTCCATGGCTCTTTGGGGTCACCCTCCTTTACATCGGCTGTAAAAAATGAACAATGAATAAATATGCATTCCACATATGTTTGCACAAAAATATTTAATATAGTAGAAAAATAACTTTTCTACAAAATTCAGAGAGTGTGGAAAACTTCCTTCACAGGGCCGTTAACAACTTTCCACAATTTATCCACAATGTGTGGATAATATAATGATAAATGAAAGATATTCAGAGGTAAAACACAAATATCATATCAAAATAACCTATGTGTTGCAATGGGTTTTGAAAGTTTATCCACAAGACAACATGCTGTTGAAAAAAATATTCACATGTCGATAAATGTGTGAAAAAAATGTCGATAATTGCTGTAAAACTGTATTTTTTATAAAAAAATATCCACAATGTTGTTTGCCGATAGTACAATGGACCTTAGTTGACAATTAGGATATTCCTTTACTATAATTAGAAAGACTGTCTTTTTAGAGTTAATCCTCGGGGAGGTGTCATAGAATGAAAAGAACATATCAACCAAATAAAAGAAAACGCAGCAAAGTTCACGGATTCCGCAGCCGGATGAGCACAAAAAACGGTCGAAAGGTTTTAGCTCGGAGACGCCGTAAAGGAAGAAAAGTATTATCAGCGTAGACCACTGAAAAAAAGTCAGTGGTCTTTTTTGCACAAAATGAAGTTACTTGATCTCTCGAGTAAATCGGAGTGTCGGAGTGAATGGAATGAAAAAAAGGAACCGGATAAAAAAAAATAAGGACTTTCAAAAAGTATTTCAAAAAGGAAAGTCAATGGCGAATAGACAGTTCGTTATTTATATGCTTGATCAGCCGGATATAAAAGATTTTCGGATCGGGCTGTCTGTCAGTAAAAAAATTGGCAATGCCGTGACGAGAAATAAAGTAAAACGTTTGATTCGTCAAGTATTTTTAGAAGAGAAGGACAATATCGCTAAAGGGAAGGATTATATTATTATTGCGAGGAAACCGTCTGCGCAAATGAATTATCATGAGGTAAAAAAAAGTCTTGTTCATCTTTTTATAAAAATGAACATTTATCAGACAAAAAATCATTAAGAAATCAAAAGCAATTTTACAAAAAAGATGGTAAAATACTTTTTGAATGGAAACGGATTATTTTTAATAATGATATATAGAATTTGTTAGGAGGAAGTTTTTTTGAAGAAGCGAATAGTATTATTGCTGGCTATACTTGGACTAGCCTCTGTTTTGTCCGGGTGTACGGAAATAAATGAACCGATTACAAAAGATAGTGAAGGTTTTTGGAACCAGTACATCGTTTATCCGCTTTCTTGGTTAATTACATATTTTGCGCAGCTATTTGGAAATGATTATGGTTTATCCATTATCATCGTAACCATTTTAATTCGATTAGCGATTTTGCCGTTAATGATCAAACAAATTCAAAATTCAAAGGCCATGCAGGAAATTCAGCCGGAAATTTTAAAGCTGCGTGAGAAATACAGTTCGAAAGACCAAAAAACACAGCAAAAGCTTCAACAAGAAACAATGGCTTTATTTCAAAAGCATGGTGTTAATCCTCTTGCCGGTTGTTTACCACTATTAATTCAAATGCCAATTTTAATTGGATTTTACCATGCCATTATGAGAACCCGGGAAATTGCTGAACACAGCTTTTTATGGTTCGATCTAGGTGAGAGAGATCCTTATTTTATTCTACCTCTTTTAGCAGGCATTTTGACATTTGTTCAGCAAAAATTAATGATGGCAGGAACAGAAAACATAAATCCGCAAATGCAAACAATGCTTTGGATGATGCCGATTATGATTGTCATTTTTGCGGTGTCGTTCCCAGCAGCTTTATCACTTTATTGGGTAGTCGGAAATATTTTTATGATTGTCCAAACTCTTGTGATCAAAGGTTCAGATATACGCAAAGCTTCTGAAAAGGCAGGAGGAGCTCAAAAGTGAGAGAAATAACGTCTACTGGACAGACCGTTGAGGATGCTGTGAAGAAAGCCTTAAAAGAATTAAATGTTGAGCAGGAACAAGTGGATATTCGAATTATCGATGAAGGAAAAAAAGGGCTTTTTGGGATATTTGGCCAAAAACCTGCCATTGTCCATGTGAAATTAAAGGAAACAAGCGAATTGACGGATGCTTTGTTAAAATGGAACGAGAATACGAACCTTAATCCATTGGACGAGGCGAAAAATTTCCTTGAGCAGGTTATAAAAGAAATGGGAATTACAGCTTCCGTTGATATTAAACTTGAAGAAAAAACAGCGTATTTTAATATTAAAGGGGAAAATTTGGCAATTCTAATTGGAAAAAGAGGACAAACGTTAAATTCCTTGCAATATTTGACACAGCTTGTAGCGAATAAAACGTCAACCGATTACGTACCCATTATTTTGGATGCTGAAAATTATCGTGAAAAGCGCCGAGAGACTTTGACTCAATTGGCGGTAAAATTGGCAGATAAAGTTGTAAAAACAAATAAGGAATTTTCTTTGGAGCCCATGCCTTCTTTTGAAAGAAAAATCATTCATTCAACGTTAATGGAAGATGAAAGGGTTCAAACGTATTCAGTCGGAACAGAGCCCAATCGATATGTCGTCATCGCACCAAAATAAGTTTTTTGATGAATTGGAAAGCCAATTCATCATTTTTTTTAGCCTCCAAATTGATGTCTTTAAAAAGGAATTTTCGGTTTCTGTCAACCTCTATTAAAGACTCTTCAACTTTTTTGGTACCTCTTTGATTTTTCAAGCCCAGCAGTTTTTTAAGCTGTTTCTCCAGTTATCAAATCATTTCGTTTTTCATTATTTTGAATTACGAGACATGCAGATCTAACCCCATGGAAGATTATCTGGCTTGTTTCTTAAACGTTACGGTATTGTGAATAAGTGAAAAGTAGCGAAATATTGTTATGAACATGTGGATAAGTTAAAATAATAAATTAGATAATTTTTTTGTGGATAAACATTGTGCTTTTCTTTTTTCTAGACTATATGGTATTTTTAAACTTTGGTGAATGAAAACAACTGCCGGATTGGTTTATGATAGATCGCAACAAAAAGCGAGGTGAGACAATGGAATTTGATACAATAGCAGCAATTTCCACCCCGATGGGAGAGGGAGCCATTGCGATTGTCCGCTTAAGCGGCGATGAGGCGGTGGACATTGCGAATCGCATTTTTCAAAGCCCTGCAAAGAAACAATTAAAAGATGTTCCAACCCATACGATTCATTATGGAAAAATAATTGATCCCGATACGCAAGAAATGGTTGAAGAAGTGATGGTTTCTGTCATGCGGGCGCCTAAAACATTTACAAGAGAAGATGTTGTTGAGATCAATTGCCATGGAGGTCTCGTAACAGTTAACCGCGTTTTGCAGCTAGTTCTTAAGCACGGCGCTCGTTTGGCGGAACCAGGAGAATTTACGAAGAGAGCATTTTTAAATGGAAGAATTGATTTGTCTCAAGCGGAAGCTGTGATTGATTTGATTCGGGCTAAAACCGATAAAGCAATGAATGTTGCTCTTGGGCAAATGGAAGGCCGTCTTTCAAAGCGCATCAAACGGCTGCGTCAGGAAATTCTTGAAACGCTCGCACATGTTGAAGTCAACATCGATTACCCCGAATATGATGATGTCGAAGAAATGACACATAATATGTTAATTGAAAAAGCTTCGTACGTGCGAGACGAAATTGAAAAACTGCTTTCAACTTCTAACCAAGGGAAAATATTGAGGGAAGGCTTATCAACCGTTATAATTGGGCGGCCAAACGTTGGCAAATCTTCTTTGCTCAATGGACTCGTTCATGAAAATAAAGCGATTGTAACTGATATACCAGGAACGACAAGGGATGTAATAGAAGAATATGTCAATGTGAGAGGTGTTCCTCTCCGTCTTATCGACACGGCTGGAATTCGTGAGACGGAAGACATTGTAGAAAAAATCGGTGTGGAGCGATCCCGACAGGTATTGAAAGAAGCTGATTTAATTTTATTTGTGCTAAACTATAACGAAGAGCTCTCGGAAGAAGATAAAAAATTGTTTGAAGCCGTGAAGGGAACGGATTTTATTGTCATTGTCAATAAAACTGATTTGCCGAAGAAAATCGATATGGATGAAGTGCAGAAGCTAGCCAATGGACATCCAATTGTGACCACTTCCTTAAAGGAAGATAGAGGGATCGATGAATTGGAAAAACAGATCAGTTCTTTGTTTTTTAAAGGGGATCTTCAAGCAGATGATTTAACTTATGTTTCCAATACACGCCATATTGCGTTGTTATCTCAGGCCAAAAAAGCTGTTGAAGAGGCTATAGAGGGAATAGAACAAGGCGTCCCAATCGATATTGTTCAAATCGACTTAACAAGAACGTGGGAACTCCTCGGCGAAATCATTGGCGACAGTGTACATGAAAGCTTAATTGATCAGTTGTTTTCGCAATTTTGCTTAGGTAAATAGGAAAGGGTGTGAATTTGATGCGATATCAAGCCGGTGAATATGATGTAATCGTGGTTGGCGCAGGTCATGCGGGCTGTGAGGCGGGTCTTGCGGCTGCAAGGCTTGGTGCTAAAACTTTAGTAGTGACCATTAATTTGGATATGGTAGCTTTTATGCCATGTAATCCTTCAATCGGCGGGCCGGCAAAAGGAATTGTCGTCCGTGAGATTGACGCGCTTGGCGGAGAAATGGGAAAAAACATTGATAAAACATATATTCAAATGAGAATGTTAAATACAGGAAAAGGACCTGCTGTTCGTGCACTTCGGGCACAAGCCGATAAAGTTTTATATCAAAGGGAAATGAAAAAGACGCTGGAGCAGGAAGAAAATTTAACATTGCTTCAAGGAATGGTCGAAGAATTAATTGTAGAAGACGGTATATGCAAAGGGATCGTGACGCAGACAGGAGCCGAATACCGTTCGAAAACAGTTGTTTTAACAACAGGGACGTTTTTGCGTGGAAGAATCATTATCGGAGACCTTTCTTATTCAAGCGGACCAAACAATCAACAGCCGTCCATTAAGCTGTCAGAGCATTTAGAAAAGCTTGGATTCGAACTTGTTCGTTTTAAAACAGGGACACCTCCAAGAGTCAACAGTAAAACCATTGATTACAGCAAAACAGAAATTCAACCTGGAGACGAGGAGCCGCGTGCATTCTCCTACGAAACAACGAAATATATTACCGATCAGCTTCCTTGTTGGCTGACGTATACAAGCAGTGAAACTCATAAAATCATTGACGAAAATTTGCACAGATCTCCCATGTATTCTGGTATGATCAAAGGGACAGGACCTCGTTATTGTCCGTCTATTGAAGATAAAATTGTCCGTTTCCATGATAAACCGCGCCACCAAATCTTTTTGGAGCCTGAGGGCCGTAATACGGAAGAAGTCTATGTTCAAGGGCTTTCTACAAGCCTGCCGGAAGATGTACAGCGCCGTATGATATCTACCATTCCGGGGCTTGAAAATGCACAAATCATGAGAGCTGGATATGCCATTGAATATGATGCGATCGTACCAACACAGCTATGGCCGACGCTAGAAACGAAAAAAGTGAAAAATTTATATACGGCAGGACAAATTAACGGAACTTCAGGATATGAAGAAGCAGCTGGTCAAGGGATTATGGCCGGTATTAATGCCGCTAGAAGAGCGTTGAATAAAGAAGAGATCATTCTCAGCCGTTCTGATGCTTACATCGGTGTATTAATAGACGATTTGGTGACAAAAGGAACGAACGAACCATACCGTCTTTTAACATCAAGAGCCGAATACCGTCTTCTCCTTCGCCATGACAATGCGGATTTGCGTTTGACAGAACTCGGATACAAAATCGGTTTGATTAAAAAAGAGCGGTATGAAAAGTTTTTGGCCAAAAAAGAAGCGATAGAAAATGAGAAAAAACGACTCCGTTCCATCATTATCAAGCCGAATGAACAAACTCAAAAACTGATAGAAGAAGTCGGAGGAAGTCCGTTAAAAGACGGGATCCGTGCCTCAGACCTTTTAAAGCGTCCAGAAATCAATTATGACCATATAAAAATGCTCACCGAAAGTGAAGCTTTGCCTAAAGAAGTGGAAGAGCAGGTAGAAATTCAAATCAAATATGAAGGATATATTGAAAAATCATTGCAGCAAGTAGAGAAATTAAAACGCATGGAAAATAAAAAAATACCAGAAGACATTGATTATGACGCTATCAATGGACTCGCAACAGAAGCGCGGCAAAAATTAAAACAAGTTCGGCCGATATCAGTTGCACAGGCTTCACGCATATCCGGCGTCAATCCGGCAGATATTTCCATTTTACTTGTTTATTTGGAACAAGGCCATATCGCCCGCGTGTCTAATGAATAAAAAGTTTTATTACAATGGAAACGAAAGGACAGAGAGATGGACAGTATTCAGTTTCAAACGTTGCTGGAGGAAAGAGGGATTTTACTTTCCTCACAAGCATTGGAACAATTTGAAGCATATTTTAAGCTCCTAACGGAATGGAATGAAAAAGTGAATTTGACATCCATAACGGATCGGACAGAAGTTTATGTCAAACATTTTTATGATTCTATTTCGGCTGCTTTTTTTTATGATTTTAACAGACCTCTTTCCGTTTGCGATGTTGGAGCGGGTGCTGGTTTTCCCGGCATTCCGCTGAAAATTTGCTTTCCTCATTTGCAGTTGACAATCGTTGACTCTTTGAAAAAACGAATTACGTTTTTAGAGCATTTAACTGCTCAACTAAATTTGGAAAATGTCTTTTTATACCACGATCGTGCGGAAACGTTCGGTCAAAAGAAAATATTTCGGGAATCTTTTGATATCGTGACAGCTAGGGCTGTAGCACGATTATCCGTACTAAGTGAACTTTGTATCCCGCTCGTGAAAGTAAATGGTGATTTTTTGGCATTGAAGGCTCAATCGGTAAAAGAAGAATTAAAAGGGGCGAATAAAGCGATCTCATTATTTGGCGGACAAGTCCAGACGATTCATTCCTTTCAATTGCCCATTGAAAAAAGTCAGCGCAATATCATTGTGATTCATAAACATCGTGCTACTCCGAAAAAGTATCCTAGGAAGCCCGGCACACCAAATAAAATGCCTATTGAGTAACTTGTTCGAAAATAATATTTTTTGTTTGTCATTTTAAGCAGGAAATTTGTCTAGAAAACGAGAAATTTAATAAATGCTGGTAGTTTCTAAAGGTGGTGTCAGCATATGAAGCATCCTTTTTCTCGATTATTTGGCTTTGGGGAAAAAGATGTGACGGACTTTGAAGAAGAAAAAGATGTAAAAGAAGAAATTTTGCATATTCCTGTTGATGAGATCGTCCCTAATCCATTTCAGCCGAGAACTGTTTTTTCTGAAGATAAAATTGATGAATTGGCGCAAACAATCCGAACTCATGGCATTATACAGCCGATTGTTGTCAGAAAAACGGATGAACGGTATGAAATTATTGCCGGGGAAAGAAGATGGAGAGCTGTCAAAAAACTTGGATGGATGGAAATTCCGGCTATAGTAAAAAATTATAATGATAAAGAAACCGCTTCAATCGCCTTAATTGAAAACTTGCAGCGGGAAGAATTATCAGCCATTGAAGAAGCAGTTGCTTATGCAAAATTAATTGAACTCCATCAGCTGACTCAAGAAGCGCTAGCTCAAAGGCTTGGAAAAGGACAATCGACGATTGCCAATAAACTACGTCTGCTGAAGCTCCCAAAAGAAGTTCAAGAGGCATTGTTAAACAAATCCATTACGGAACGTCATGCGCGAGCACTCATTCCTTTAAAAGATCATGAATTGCAAATTAAATTGTTAAACGAAATTATTGAAAAACAGTTAAATGTTAAACAAACAGAAGATCGCGTAGTTAAAATGTTAGACCAAAAAGAAGAAAAGCAAAAACCGAAAAGAAAAGCTTTCAGCAGAGATACGAGAATTGCTTTGAATACGATTCGGAAATCTTTGACTATGGTGGCTGAAACAGGAGTTAAAATAGATTCAAAAGAAGAAGAATTTGAAAACTATATACAATTAACGATCAAAATTCCAAAATAGGGGCAGTCTAATAAGTCGTTTTTTCGGCTTATAGGCGCCCCTTTAATGTTTTAGAAACGCTGATATATCAATATTTATGTTTTTTGTTTTCAATGAGGATTTAACTTTTTGAACTGCCCCTTTTTATTTAGAAAACATTTTGCTTCTGAAAAGACTTGTTTTTAAGCATCGTTCGACAGCAACAAATTATTTTCCGGGAAATACGACAATATTTTTATTTTTTTCGGAAAAAGAATGAACTCCTAGCATTTCCACTATAAAAAAAGAAAGTTTGTGAAAACATCCCCAAAGATATCACCTACATTTAAGCATTTTCGTGATAAAATAAAATACAATAGAACATTTGAAGTAGGAGAAAGCAGGTGACACCGTGTGTAAGATCATTTCCATAGCGAACCAAAAAGGCGGCGTTGGAAAAACAACAACTTCCGTTAACCTCGGAGCTTGCTTAGCATACACAGGAAAGCGGGTTCTATTAGTCGATATAGACCCTCAAGGTAATGCGACAAGTGGGGTTGGTATTGAAAAAGCGGATGTCGACCTTTGTGTGTATGATCTTTTAGTAGAGGATGCAGATGTAAAAAAAGTCATTAAAACAACACAGATTGAAAATCTTGATGTGATTCCAGCAACTATTCAACTTGCAGGTGCTGAAATTGAATTAGTTCCGACGATTTCCCGTGAAGTCCGATTAAAAAGAGCGCTTGAACCAGTGAAGCAGCAATATGATTACATATTAATAGATTGCCCGCCTTCGCTCGGACTTTTAACACTCAATGCGCTAACGGCTTCGGATTCGGTCATTATTCCAGTTCAATGCGAGTACTATGCTTTGGAAGGATTAAGCCAGCTGTTAAATACTATTCGGTTGGTTCAAAAACATTTGAATTCGGATTTGATGATTGAAGGTGTATTGCTGACAATGCTTGATGCGCGGACTAATTTAGGCATTCAAGTAATTGATGAGGTAAAAAAATACTTTCAAGACAAAGTGTATCAAACCATTATTCCACGAAATGTGCGGCTTAGTGAAGCACCGAGCCATGGACAGCCTATTATCCTTTATGATTCAAGATCCAAAGGAGCAGAGGTTTATTTAGAATTAGCAAAGGAAGTGGTGGCAAATGGCTAGAGGATTAGGGAAAGGAATTAATGCACTTTTTGCCAATTTAGAACTGAATAAGGAAGAAGTGGTGCAAGATATTAAAATAGGGGATTTACGTCCAAATCCTTATCAACCGCGAAAAACATTTGACCCTGGTTCGATTGAAGAGCTTAAGCAATCCATTTTGCAGCACGGAATTTTACAGCCGCTGATAGTCCGAAAGAGCATAAAAGGCTATGAAATTGTAGTCGGTGAACGCCGTTATCGAGCAGCAAAAGAAGCGAAGCTTAAGACAGTTCCGGCAGTTGTGAAAGAGTTGACAGATGAGCAAATGATGGAAATCGCTCTATTAGAAAATTTGCAAAGGGAAGATTTAACCCCGATCGAAGAGGCGAAAGCGTACCAATCGCTTTTGGAGCATTTGAACATTACACAAGAAGAATTGGCAAAACGTCTTGGCAAAAGCCGTCCGCATATTGCCAATCATTTGCGGCTCCTAAGCCTTCCACCGTTCGTCCAAACATTGATATCTGAAGGCAAGCTATCAATGGGTCATGGGAGAACATTGCTTGGCATAAAGAAAAAAGAGAAACTTGAATATTTAGTGAATAAAATTTTAAAAGAAAATTTAAATGTCCGGCAAGTAGAACAGTTAGTGCAGCAGATGAATGAAAGTGTTTCACGTGAAACAAAGAAAAAGATAGAGAAAAAAGATGCTTTTATACGTGAACAAGAATCGTTTTTACGAGAAAAATTTGGAACATCCGTTTCCATTAAGCAGCAAAAGAAGAAAGGTAAAATAGAGATTGAGTTTTTTTCGAAAGAAGATTTGGTGCGTATTTTAGAACTGTTGGATGTAAAAGTATCATCTTGATGTTGAAGAACAGCTAAAATTCAAACCCTCTTCGAAATAGCGATACGTTTGATTGTTCAGATTCCCTTATAGAATTGAAGGTATTGATCAAACTTGCTGAGATGACGTCAGCCATGCTCATAACAAGATGGAGCCTCGTATTTTGCAAAACAAAAAACTCCATAAAGCCGCTGACATTAACGATTCCGGTGATGTGCATGTCTCCGACCGCCGGAAGCGATTTATTGACAGCTGCACCTGGCTTTAAGGGACCCTCCGCTACTTGAAAAGAACCAATGTTTTGATAGAGACCTAAACAAGCATCCACAGCAATGATGAAGGGATGTTCGAACTGATTGTTTATTGTCTCAATCGTTTCTCCTAAATTGACAGCATGAACCGGAGATTTCAAAGTCCCAAATATATGAACATGAGTTAAATTTTGTTCCATTAGCTTCGTTCCGACTATCGGACCTAACGCATCTCCTGTTGAACGATCTGTTCCAATGCATAAAACGACGATGGAATCTTGATGTTCTTTTGGTATAAGACTTCCAATTTTTAGTGATAATTTAGTAACAGCATCTGTATGATGATAAAAGATTCTTTCTTTTTCTTTTTTATAAGGGAAAAAATTTGTTTTTACATTCATCGGCCATTCACCCCCTGAAATAGTATTACCAGTATACGGAATATTTAAATTTTCTATACCTAAAAATGAATAGTGTTTATACCTTCAAACGGAATTGGCTTGATGAAAGGTACAAATCAAATACAAAACTTGTTAAAATAAATCTATCATGGCGCCATCTAAGTATAGATGGCTTTTCGCTTTAACTAAAAAGATATACTGTATGTTTGCTATAAATGGAATATTTAAGGAAGGGATGATGACGGCTTAGATGGTTAACAAGGAATTTGACCTTTATGATATTGTTGAAATGAAGAAACCTCATCCTTGCGGAGAAAATCGCTGGAAAGTGATCCGAATGGGAATGGATATCCGTATTAAATGTGAAGGTTGCAGCCATAGTGTTCTCATGCCGAGAAAAGAATTTGTAAGAAAGATGAAAAAAGTCATTGAAAAACATAGTGAGAAGCAACAATGAAAGACTGCTGCCTTAAATCGGCAGTCTTTTTTTTATAGAGCTGATCGATTTGGAGGATGAAAGCTTGTCATTTTTCTTGTTCCTATCTATAATGGGTGAAGATTAGTTGATGAGATAGTGTCCGTACAAAAAGAGGAGTGGAAAATTCATGGGATTAACTGCTGGTATTGTTGGTCTTCCGAATGTTGGAAAATCAACGCTGTTTAATGCGATCACACAAGCGGGGGCCGAGAGTGCGAACTATCCGTTTTGCACCATTGATCCGAACGTAGGAATTGTTGAAGTGCCTGATTATCGCCTGCAAAAGCTTTCAGAATTATTTAAGCCGAAAAGAACGGTTCCGACAACATTTGAATTTACTGATATCGCAGGAATTGTCAAAGGGGCAAGCAAGGGAGAAGGCCTTGGCAATAAATTTTTGTCTCACATTCGCCAAGTGGATGCAATTTGCCATGTTGTTCGCTGTTTTGATGATGAAAATATTACGCATGTTGACGGAAAAGTGGATCCGATTGCAGATATTGAAACAATTAACATCGAGTTAATTTTGGCCGATTTGGAAACAGTTGATAAACGGATCGATCGCGTTGCCAAAATAGCAAAACAAAAAGACAAGCAAGCTATGTTTGAATATGAAATTTTAATGAAGTTAAAAGAAGCGTTTGAAAATGAAAAGCCCGCCCGTTCTGTTTCATTCACGGAAGAACAGATGAAATATGTAAAACAGCTTCATTTGCTCACCATTAAACCTGTACTTTATGTAGCAAATGTTAGTGAGGAAGATATATCCTCTGGAAGTAATGAATATGTGGAAAAAGTGCGCAAATATGTTGCTGCGGAAAATGCCGAAGTAATTGTCGTATGTGCAAAAATTGAATCTGAAATGGTCGAGCTTGATTCGGAAGAAAAAGAAATGTTTTTGCAGGAGCTTGGAATTCAAGAATCTGGTTTAGATCAATTAATTAAAGCATCTTACAGCTTGCTGGGACTCGCCACATATTTTACTGCTGGGGAACAAGAGGTTCGGGCATGGACGTTCCGCAAAGGAATGAAAGCACCTGAGTGCGCAGGCATCATTCATTCTGATTTTGAACGGGGATTTATTCGGGCCGAAACAGTTTCCTATACAGACTTAATTGAGGCAGGTTCGATGGCTGCTGCAAGAGAAGCTGGAAAGGTTCGATTGGAAGGAAAAGATTACGAGGTTCAAGACGGAGATATTATTCATTTTCGATTCAATGTCTAATGTTGCGGGATCAATAAAATTTTGCTATAATTTTGGTTTGTGAGTAATGATAATTACTCCTTGCCCGAATTGGGCCGTCAAGACCAAAAGGAGGTGTAAGAGAATGAGAAAATACGAAATTATGTATATTATCCGTCCAAACATTGAAGAGGATGCTAAAAAAGAGCTAGTTGAGCGTTTTAACGGCATTCTTGTGAACAATGGTGCGGAGATTACAGAGGTGAAGGAATGGGGAAAACGCCGTCTCGCTTATGAAATTAAAGACTTCCGAGATGGTATTTACATGATTTTAAACGTTCAAGCTTCACCTCAAGCGGTTGAAGAATTTAACCGTTTGGCAAGAATCAATGAAGATATTTTACGTCATATCATTGTTAAAGAAGAAGAGTAATTTGTTCCAATATACGTGTTAAAATGGTAATATCATCTTAAAAGACATTTTAGGAGTGGTTCTGAAATGATGAATCGTGTCGTTTTGGTCGGTCGGCTTACAAGAGATCCCGAATTACGATACACGCCCAGCGGTGTAGCCGTTGCAACCTTTACATTGGCAGTTAATCGGAATTTTACAAATCAACAAGGGGAACGCGAAGCAGATTTTATCAACTGTGTCGTTTGGCGTCGTCCTGCGGAAAACGTAGCCAATTATTTAAAGAAAGGCAGCCTTGCAGGTGTTGATGGCCGTCTTCAAACACGCAGCTATGAAGATCAAACGGGAAGACGAGTATTCGTAACAGAGGTTGTGGCGGACAGCGTTCAATTTTTAGAACCGAAGAGTGCTGCAGCCGGGAATAATACGGGATTTTTTGCAGGAAATCAAGGAAATGCAAATCCATATGGCAGTGCACCATTTGATCCAAACCGGAATAATCAGAACCACCAAAACTTTGACGACGATCCATTTGCTAATGATGGACAACCAATTGATATTTCAGATGATGATTTACCATTTTAACCGATTGTACGTCTAGAATAAATGCAAAGAAGGGAGGAGTTGTAATGGCTGGACGCAGAGGCCGCGGTAAACGCCGGAAAGTGTGCTATTTCACAGCAAACGGCATTACGCACATTGATTACAAAGATGTTGATTTGCTTAAAAAATTCATTTCTGAACGCGGAAAAATTTTGCCTCGCCGTGTAACAGGAACGAGTGCAAAATATCAACGGAAATTAACAGTTGCCATTAAACGGGCCCGTCAAATGGCATTGCTTCCTTATGTTGCAGATGATAAATAAGAAATTTCAAAGGCAGCAAGGTGAATCCCTTGTTGCTTTTTTCTTGTCCGTTAAATGAAACCATGATTTGATTGTTTAAAAAGTCTAGATTAAAATAATGGTATGAGTCTTGATTGAGGTGAGTCTGTGAAACGTACGAATGTTTTAACAGAAGGTGCTATATTCGTTGCTATTTATACCGTTTTTCTATTAATTACTTTATATGTTCCGATATTAAGCGTTATATCAATATTTTTCCTTTCGACGCCGTTTATTATTTTCGGTATCCGCCACGGAATCAAGCAGTCTTTTGTTTTATTATTAGCATCAATCGTGATGACATTTTTGGTCGGTTCCATCGTTTCGCTGCCGATTGGGCTCATGTTCAGTGTGACAGGTATCATAATGGCATACTTTTATCGTCAAAAACGGCAGCTGTTTGCGTTAATAGGCGGCACCATTTCATTGCTCATCAATTTCGTTCTTGATTATGCGTTATCAATTGTTTTTTTGGGCGTTGATCTTTTTAGTGATGTTATACAACAAACCAAGTCTTCAGTAAGGGAAACATTAGCCGCATTCCCTTCAATGGATGAAGAAATGAAAAAAACAATGATGGAGCAAATGAACGAGCAGTTTGATTTATTAATGAACTTGCTTCCGAGCATGTTTGTCATTGTGTCATTTATGTTAGCCGCGATTATACATATATTGAACATTGGAATTATAAAAAGATTAAAATTGAATGTTGGAACAATCACCCCTTTCCGCGACTGGAAATTTCCAAAAAGTATTATTTGGTATTATTTAATCGCCACTCTCCTTATGCTTATCAATTTGCCTAAAGAATCTTTCTTAAATATCGCGCTTTACAATATTGTGTTTGTTTTACAGGCTGTGCTTTTAATTCAAGGGTTTTCCTTTATTTTTTATTTTTGTCATGTGAAAAAACTTTCGAAAGCAGTGCCGGTATTAATTGTAATTGGAACATTTATTTTGCCAATTCTTCTTTATCCAGTACGAATATTGGGAATCATTGATTTAGGGTTTAATCTCCGCGAAAAAATACGTTAGGCCTTGGTTCGTTCTTTTTGCAAGGAGCTGAATAAAATGCCGAGTTTTTTTGAAAAACCTTTATTCTTTTACCCGTTATACGCACTCATCGGCGTAATAGCGGCAATGATCGGTTTTCTGTTATTTTATAATTGGGTGATTGGCTGTATTAGCGCAATCGTTGCAGGTTGTCTGTTGTTTTTTTTCTTTTATGCTGTTAAACGATTGAAATTAGAATTGGAACATTCTATTTCTGATTTAACGTTTCGTTTGAAAAAAGCTGGCGATGAAGTTTTTATGAAGATGCCGATTGGCATTATGCTTATCAACGATCAATTTGCCGTGGAATGGGTCAATCCATTTTTAGCTTCATATTTTAAGAACGACAAGCTGGTCGGTCGTCCTCTTGACGAAATTTCTGAAACATTAAAAGTGTTATTTCAAAAAGGGATAGATTCCGATATCGTGACTCTTCAAAACCGTAAATTTCGCGTCATTGTCAAAAAAGAAGAAAGGCTTCTTTATTTTTTTGATGAAACGGACCACACGGAACTAAAAAAGCAGTATGAAAGCGAACGGATTGTTTTAGCTTATATATTTTTAGATAATTATGATGAAATCGCACAAGGGCTCGACGATCAAAAGCGGAGCAATTTAAACAGTCTTGTGACATCCATATTAAATAAATGGGCAGTCGATAACGGTTTTTTTTTAAAAAGAGTTTCCTCTGAACGTTTTATTGCGGTTTTTAATGAAAAAATTTTGGCTGAGCTTGAAAAAACGAAATTTTCTATTTTAGATGAAGTCAGAGAAAAAGCGGTTATTCAAAATGTTTCTCTCACCTTAAGCATCGGGATTGGAGCCGGCATTAAAGATCTGTCTGAATTGGGGCATCTGGCGCAGTCGAGTCTAGATCTTGCTTTAGGCCGCGGAGGAGACCAAGTTGCTATTAAACGGGGAAATGGCAAGGTTAAATTTTACGGCGGACAAACAAATCCGATCGAAAAACGCACACGCGTTAGAGCTCGAGTGATTTCCCATGCATTAAAAGAAATCATTCGTGAAAGTGATAAAGTATTTATTATGGGTCATAAAAATCCTGACATGGATTCAATTGGTTCAGCAATAGGAATATTGAAGGTGGCGCAAATCAATCATAAAGAAGGTTTTATTGTTGTAAACCATGAAGAATTCGGCCAAGGACTTCAAAAGCTTGTGGAGGAAGTAAAGAAGGACGCTGAGTTATGGTCCAGATTCATCACTCCGGATGAAGCCCTGAATATTGCAACAGATCATTCTCTTCTCGTGATTCTAGATACGAATAAACCTTCAATGGTGGCTGAACAAAAATTGCTGAGCGAAATTGACCATGTAGTAGTCATTGACCATCATCGCAGGGGAGAAGAATTTATTCAAGATCCACTGCTTGTTTATATAGAACCTTATGCATCATCTACATCTGAACTTGTTACGGAAATTTTAGTATATCAGCCTGCAGAATTTAAAATGAGTACAATAGAGGCAACTGCATTGTTGGCAGGTATTACGGTAGATACAAAATGCTTCACGCTTCGAACAGGCTCTAGAACATTCGATGCGGCGTCTTATTTGCGATCAAAAGGAGCGGATACAATCCTTGTCCAAAAATTGTTGAAAGAGGATATTCAACAATTTGTTCAACGTGCCAAGTTCATTCAAAACACAGAGATTATGAATAATGGGGTTGCAATAGCAAAAGCAGATCGAGAAGATGAATATTACGATCAAGTGATCATTGCTCAGGCAGCTGACACTCTTTTATCAATGAACGGCGTATTGGCGTCGTTTGTCATTGCGAAGCGTGATGAACATACAGTCGGTATTAGTGCTAGATCATTGGGCGATTTTAATGTTCAATTAATAATGGAAGCACTTGGAGGTGGAGGGCATTTAACAAATGCCGCGACCCAGTTGGAGCATGTTACGATAAATGAAGCAGAAAAACGATTAAAAGAAGCTGTTCAACAATATTTAGAAGGGAGAAATGAAGAATGAAAGTAATTTTTTTACAAGATGTAAAGGGGAAAGGGAAAAAAGGTGAAGTAAAAAATGTAGCTGACGGCTATGCCCAAAATTATCTTTTTAAAAAAGGTTTGGCTGTTGAAGCGACGAGTGCCAATTTAAAACAGCTGGAAGCGCAAAAGAAAAAAGAAGAAAAAGAGGCAGCGGAAGAATTAGCGCAGGCAAAAAAATTAAAAGAACAGCTTGAAAAAATCACGGTTGAATTAAAAGCGAAAGCCGGTGAGGGCGGAAGATTATTTGGTTCCGTAACAAGCAAACAAATTGCTGATCAATTAAAAAAAGCACATAATATTCAAATCGATAAACGGAAGATTGATCTTCCAGATGCGATTCGTTCTTTAGGCTATACAAATGTTCCGATTAAGCTTCATTCGGAAGTGACGGCGACGTTAAAGGTACATGTTACAGAAGAATAATGGCAAGGAGCAATGTGGTATTATGGAAAGAAGTTGATCTTGAAGTAATGCCACATTTCTCTTTATACTTTTTGGAGAAAAAATTTATGTGTCCACGGTAAGGCGGTGATCATCTTGAATGATCTTCTGGTCAGTGATCGAATTCCACCACAAAATATAGAAGCAGAGCAGGCAGTGCTTGGGGCAATTTTTTTAGAACCTGAAGCGCTTATGTTAGCTTCCGAAATATTAGTTCCTGAAGATTTTTATCGATCCAGCCATCAAAAGATTTTTCAATCGATGTTGAGGCTTTCGGAAAAAGGAGAGCCCGTCGATTTAGTAACTGTGACAAAAGACTTGGCGGATGCGAAAATTTTGGAAGAGGTTGGCGGGGTTTCTTATTTAAGCGATTTAGCGGGATCCGTTCCTACAGCAGCAAATATCGAATATTATGCGAAAATTGTTGAAGAAAAATCGATATTAAGAAGACTTATACGAACAGCAACGGCTATAGCTCAAGAAGGCTATAATCGGGAAGACGATGTGGAAACACTTTTAACAGAAGCCGAAAAAAGCATCATGGAAGTGGCGCAGCGGAGAAAAGCCGGATTGTTTCAAAACATTAAAGATATTCTTGTTCGAACATACGATAAAATTGAAATGCTCCACAATCGCAAAGGGGAAATTACAGGAATTCCTACAGGCTTTTCCGAATTGGATCGTATGACAGCCGGCTTTCAGCGAAATGATTTAATTATCGTAGCGGCCCGCCCGTCTGTCGGTAAAACTGCATTTGCCTTAAATATCGCTCAAAATGTTGCGACGAAAACGGACGAAAATGTAGCGATTTTTAGCTTGGAAATGGGTGCGGAACAGCTTGTCATGCGTATGCTTTGCGCAGAAGGAAACATAGATGCCCAAAATTTGCGAACGGGAAATTTAACCCCGGATGATTGGGGAAAGTTGACGATGGCAATGGGGAGTTTATCAAATGCCGGCATTTATATTGATGATACACCTGGCATAAGAGTGAGTGATATTCGCGCCAAATGCAGACGGTTAAAACAGGAAAAGGGCCTTGGTTTAATTATCATAGATTATTTGCAATTAATTCAAGGAAGCGGGCGGAATCGGGAAAACCGCCAGCAGGAAGTTTCGGAAATATCAAGATCTCTTAAGGCTTTGGCACGTGAATTGGAAGTGCCGGTCATCGCATTATCCCAGCTATCACGAAGCGTCGAGCAGCGTCAAGATAAACGCCCGATGATGTCAGATATTCGGGAGTCCGGTAGTATTGAGCAGGATGCAGATATCGTCGCCTTTTTATACAGAGATGATTACTACAATACGGAATCAGAAAACAAAAATATTATTGAAATCATTATAGCCAAGCAGCGGAACGGCCCTGTAGGAACTGTTCAGCTTGCATTTGTAAAAGAATATAATAAATTTGTAAATCTTGAAAGAAGATATGAAGACGATCATATTCCTCCTGCTGTCTCTTGATGAGGCAGTTGTTTTTTGTAAGTATCTTATATAACACGAACAAAATATTTAATAATAAAGTGAACGTTCGGATTTTATTGACTCTACTTGCTACAATTGGTAGAATAAACTTGTTTCTTTGTATTGGATTTTTGGTGAACACGGAGGTGCACACATGTCATCAGTTGTTGTTGTTGGTACACAATGGGGGGATGAAGGAAAAGGGAAGATAACCGATTTCCTTTCTCAAAATGCGGAAGTGATCGCCCGTTACCAAGGTGGAAACAATGCTGGCCATACAATCAAATTTAACGGTGAAACATATAAACTGCATTTAATCCCATCCGGTATTTTTTATCAAGATAAAATTTGTGTCATCGGAAACGGAATGGTTGTCGATCCTAAAGCGCTGGTAGAAGAGTTGAACGGTTTGCATAAACGGGGAATTCAAACAAATAATCTGCGAATTTCCAACCGCGCTCACGTCATTTTGCCTTATCATTTAAAATTGGATGAAGTGGAAGAAGAACGAAAAGGAGCCAACAAGATCGGGACGACGAAAAAAGGAATAGGTCCAGCCTATATGGATAAAGCAGCCCGTATTGGCATCCGCATCGCCGATTTATTGGATCGTGAAGTCTTTGAAGAAAAATTGAGAAGAAATTTAGAAGAAAAAAATCGCCTGTTTGAAAAAGTATACGAAGTTGAAGGGTTTAAACTGGAAGAGATTTTAAATGAATACTACGAGTACGGCCAACAAATCAAACAATATGTATGCGACACATCTGTTGTGCTGAACGACGCGCTTGATGAAGGACGCCGTGTTTTATTTGAAGGCGCTCAAGGTGTTATGCTTGATATCGATCAAGGTACATATCCTTTTGTTACATCTTCCAATCCAGTAGCAGGCGGTGTGACAATTGGAGCAGGTGTAGGTCCTACGAAAATTAAACATGTTGTCGGCGTATCAAAAGCTTATACAACTCGTGTAGGAGACGGTCCGTTTCCGACAGAGCTCCACGATGAAATTGGCGATCAAATTCGTGAAGTTGGACGGGAATATGGTACAACAACAGGACGTCCGCGTCGAGTGGGCTGGTTTGACAGCGTTGTTGTTCGCCATGCGCGCCGGGTAAGCGGAATAACTGATTTATCTTTAAATTCCATCGATGTATTGACAGGAATCGAAACATTAAAAATATGCATCGCCTACAAATACAAAGGTGAAATTTTAGAAGAATTTCCAGCAAGTTTAAAAGTACTTGCACAGTGCGAACCTGTCTATGAGGAATTGCCGGGTTGGAAGGAAGACATTACGGGGGCAAAAAGCTTGGACGATCTTCCTGACAATGCACGCCATTATGTTGAACGGATTTCCCAGTTAACAGGTATCCCACTTTCCATCTTTTCAGTTGGTCCAGATCGTTCACAAACAAATGTTGTCCGCAGTGTATACAGTCCAATATAATAAACTTGGAGGGATCGGCTGTTCCCTCTTTTTTTTGTGAAATTAAAAAAAATCGTTGTTTTGTCCCTCTAGAAATGATATTATTATACACGTCTTGAGAAAAATGAGCGTATTGGCTCCGAACTGTTCGCACAATGCATCCATCATCCTCGAAAAAGCTAGAAGAGGAAGGGACATCTGACAAATGAAAAATGGATTAGAAGAAAAAAATTTATGAGCCATTAGCTCAGTCGGTAGAGCAACGAGCAAGGCTTCATCGAATAGGCGACGAGTTGTCCCGACGCATCCAGCATCCTCGAAAAGACTGGCAGAGGAAGGGACATCTGACAAATGAAAAATGGATTAGAAGAAAAAAATTTTTTATGAGCCATTAGCTCAGTCGGTAGAGCAACGAGCAAGGCTTCATCGAATAAGCGACGAGTTGTCCCGACGCATCCAACATCCTCGAAAAAGCTAGAAGAGGAAGGGACATCTGACAAATTTTAAAATGGATTAGAAGGAAAAAATTTTTTATGAGCCATTAGCTCAGTTGGTAGAGCATCTGACTTTTAATCAGAGGGTCGGAGGTTCGAATCCTCCATGGCTCACCATTACAATCGAGAAATATTATACAAGCTGCCTCACATTCGAGAATCCACATATATGAAAGGCTTGAGAGAGGGAAAAAGAGTTCGCATTCTTGAAAACTTTATACGGCTCGGTAGCTCAGTCGGTAGAGCAAAGGACTGAAAATCCTTGTGTCGGCGGTTCGATTCCGTCCCGAGCCACTTCATACGCACGGTTTATCCGTGCTATTTTTGGCTATAAGTAAGTTAAACCAAAATTGGTAACATTTGTGGTTGTAAATAGAAATTTGATTTCTCATCTCAAGCTGTTACAATAAGATAAAAATTGATATAATAGGTTTGATAGGAATTTACAGGGGTTTACTCTAAGTTCCAAAACCTATTGAATTTAAGACCTCTAGCAATAGCTAGGGGTTTTCTGCTTGTTTTTTCCATTTGTATTGAAAGTTGATGATGAGATGAATGTAATCGTGGTAAAGTAAAGTTAATAGATCAAAAGGGGAGAAAATGATGGAAAATAAAAAAATATTAGTTGTTGATGACGAAAAACCAATTGCAGATATATTAGAGTTTAATCTTAAAAAAGAAGGTTTTGATGTATACTGTGCTTATGATGGAACAAGCGCGATTGAAATGGTGGAAGAAATTAAACCTGACTTGATATTGTTAGATATTATGCTTCCCAGCAAGGATGGAATGGAAGTGTGCCGGGAAGTTCGAAAAAAATATGAAATGCCGATTATTATGTTGACTGCGAAAGATTCAGAAATCGATAAAGTGCTTGGTCTGGAGCTTGGTGCTGATGATTATGTGACAAAACCATTCAGCACAAGAGAGCTCTTGGCAAGGGTAAAGGCAAATTTACGAAGACAGCAAACAAATGCTGCAAGGGAAGCGGCTTCTGAACAGTCGGAAATTCAAATCGGCTCTCTCGTTATTCATCCTGATGCATATGTCGTTTCAAAACGGGGAGAAACGATCGAGCTTACTCATCGTGAGTTTGAATTGCTTCACTATTTAGCGAAGCACATTGGACAGGTCATGACCCGAGAGCATTTGCTGCAAACCGTTTGGGGATATGACTATTTCGGAGACGTCAGAACTGTAGATGTCACGGTTAGAAGACTTAGGGAAAAAATTGAAGACAACCCAAGCCATCCAATATGGATTGTGACAAGAAGAGGGGTAGGTTATTATTTGCGCAATCCTGAACAGGAGCAGTGAACATGTATAGCAGTCGAGTGAGTTTTTTACGTTCGATACATTTTAAAATTGTGCTGATCTATGTGCTTCTGATTATTTTGGCTATGCAAATCATCGGTATTTACTTCGTTAAGGAATTGGAATCTTCTCTTATAGAAAATTTTAAATCTTCCCTTTCGCAGCGGATTGATTTGCTGGCTTACCAGATTGAGCAAGCGATGACGAATGAAGAAGTGGACGAATCATTGAATATGGAAGATGAGATATCTGCTATTTTGCAAGATTTTAAACGGGAGGAAATTCATGAAGTTCGCGTAGTGGACCAAGATGCGCGTGTCATCGGGACATCTGATTACAACAAAGATGTGATCGGGAAAAGAACAACTGAAAATATGATTAAACGGACTTTAATCGTCGGTACGCCTGAAAGCAATATTTTGCTTGATCCGCAAACGAAGCATCGAATGTACGTATCAGCGACTCCGATCGTCACAGATTATAAACGAGAAACAATTGGCGTTGTTTATGTCGTTGCCTCAATGGAGGAAGTTTTTTCACAATTGCGGACGATTAACAAAATTTTTGCAACAGGCACAGGGATGTCCCTTCTTATTACCGCGGCGCTAGGAATTTTTCTTGCCCGCACTATAACCCGTCCGTTGTCAGATATGAGAAGGCAAGCGTTGGAGCTGGCAAAAGGGAATTTTTCCAGAAAAGTAAAAGTGTATGGAGAAGATGAAATTGGACAGCTTGCATTAACATTCAATCATCTCACGGAAAAATTGGAGGAAGCACAGGAAACAACTGAAGAAGAGCGCAGAAAGCTGGCGTCTATTATTACTCATATGACAGAAGGTGTCATAGCTACAGATCGGCATGGAAAAGTAATTGTCATGAACAATCCGGCCCATGAAATGTTGAATGTTTCACGTGAAACAGCCTTAGGAAAATCAATTGTGGAGCTTTTAGATTTAACGGATGAATGTACTTTTGAAGATTTAGTGAACCAGCAAGAACCGATGCTGTTAGATTTCAGCACAGAGGAAAAACCGTATATATTACGAATCAGCTTTTCTACGATACAAATTGATGAAGATCATATTAACGGATTGATTGCAGTAGTTTACGATGTAACAGAGCAGGAACGAATCAACCAAGAGCGGCGTGAATTTGTCGCAAACGTTTCTCATGAGCTGCGGACGCCGCTTACTACAATGCGCAGTTATTTGGAAGCATTGGCGGAAGGGGCTTGGAAAGACGAAACGATCGCACCAAAATTTTTACAAGTGACGCAAAACGAAACGGAGCGGATGATTAGGCTGGTTAATGACTTGCTCCAGCTATCAAAACTAGATAGTAAAGATTATCAATTAAATAAAGACATGGTGAATTTCACAGACTTTTTCCACAAAATTATTGATCGTTTTGAAATGTCTAAGCAGCAGCATGTCACATTTGTACGAAACATTCCGAAAAAAAGCCTTTATGTAGAAATTGAACCCGATAAAATTACGCAAGTGCTCGATAATATTATTTCCAATGCATTGAAATATTCTCCTGAAGGTGGAAAAATCTCTTTTCAAGTAAAAGAACAAGTTGACCATATTGAAGTCAGTGTAAAAGATGAAGGCATTGGAATTCCGAAAGAAAGTGTGAAAAAAATTTTTGAACGTTTTTATCGTGTTGATAAGGCTAGATCACGCAAAATGGGCGGAACCGGTCTAGGTCTTGCAATTGCAAAAGAGATGGTGGAAGCACACGGAGGAGAAATTTGGGTGGAAAGTGAAGAAGGAAAAGGCACGACTGTATTTTTCACATTGCCATATGAACAGAACCAAGAGGATGATTGGCTATGAACCGGGAAACGATAAAATCCATTATTTTAACATTTTTAGTGCTGACAAGTTTATTCTTCACCTGGAATATTTGGACATATCAGCCAAACTACGGGGAAATTTCGAACTCCAACTATATTGAAAACAACCCGTTAAGCAATGTAACAAAAAAGCCTTATGAAGTCGTGCAGCCGGATCATATTATGATTCATGAAAAAATAAAACATTACGCAACTTATGACGAAATCGTCATCGAAAGAATTTGGAAGGATATCCGTCAGTGGGAGCTAGAAGAATTCAAAAATATTTCTGGAGAGATTGAAAAGCAATATGGTTTTAATCAATGGATAAACAGGGAAATACATAATTCAACCCCTAACTTTGAAGTTATTTTTAACGACTCGATTCCGATGTCAGCCCTCTTATCAATAACCGACTGGACGGATGAAGAAGATTTCAATATAGAATTTGATCGGATTTACATTCCTCTGACAAACGAGAAAGCGAACCGAAAGCTTTATTTAGTCGACTACGAGCATAAATATGTTGTAGAAGCACAGGTGAAAACCGCTTTAAGCAATTTGTGGACGGAAGTGTATAAAGAAAAAGAAAGCTTTGAAAGCTACGTGTTTTGGAACGGATTATTTTTGCCTGAAAAGCCGTTTCCGATTCATCGCCTTCAATATTTTACAAAATCAATGAGCGGTGAGCAGTTTAAAAATGCATTGTTTAGTGATCCAAGTTATGTAAAACGGGATGTCAATGCTTCCGAATTTGTGTATACAGACAGCTCCCGTCAGCTTGTCATCAACGAAGATAAAGAAAGGGTTGTTTACGTTAATCCGACAATTGACCAGTCTTTAACGACGGAAAAAGGAAAATTGATCTTGCAGAGCATTGATTTTTTGAACAAACATGGCGGTTGGCTGTCAGGATTAAATGATTATCGCTTCGAAAAAACGGATCAAGAACAGAAAATTTATTTTCGTCTAACGGTTCGAAATTTGCCAGTATTTTCGTTCAGCGATTCGCATTATTCGATCACGACGATTATGCAAAGCTGGGGAAAGAATGATATTGCCTTATATCAGCGTCCGTTATTTTATTTGGATGGTTTTATCCGGGAAGATAAAACGACTTTACCTAAAGCAGCAGATATAATTGAAGCTATTAAGGATAATCCAAGCATTGAAGCCGACAAAATAAAACGTATTTTTCCCGCTTATGACATACAACAGTCGTCACGGCAAAATATCGTAAATTTGGAGCCGATATGGTGCATTGAACTCGAAAACGATAAATATCAAAGGCTGAATGTGAAAAAAGCGGGTAAAGGAGGGGAAGGTATTGGATTGGAGTAAAACGAAAACGGTGTTTATTATTGCCTTCCTGATCCTTGATATTTATTTAGCTTTTCAGTATGTTGAAAAAATCAAAAGCTCCAAATATGATATGATCACGAAAACGACGATTGAAGAGCAGTTTGCAGCGGAAAATATACAATTTGGGAAGCTTCCAAAAGAAGTAATAGAAGGTTCTTATATAACGGCAGAAAGCAAAATATTTAAGGAAGAAGAAATCGAACAACTGAAAAATCAAAAGCCGATGCTGCCTGATGAGGAGTTGACTCGTTCGGTAACAAAGCTTCGGATGAGTTTTGACAAACCGATTCCAATTGTAGGAGAAAGTATCGAAAATAAGATCAAGCAAATTTTAACAACACAAATCATTGCGGGCAGTCAATACAAGTTTTGGCGCTACAGCAAAGAAACAAGGGAAATTATTTGTCTGCAGGAATACAAAGGAAAAATTATTTTTCAAGATGTAAGTGATGGAATCGGTATGATTGTCTTTTATTTAAATGATAAAAATGAAATTGTGTCTTATCAGCAAACATTGCTAGAAGATATAAAAGAATTGGAGAAGCAGGAAATATTGCCTGCGATTAAAGCATTGGAAGCTCTTTATGAAAAAAATGATTTGAAATCTAACAGTAAAGTAACCGATGTAGAATACGGATATTACACACAATACCCGCTGTCGGAACAGCAAATTTTGGCTCCGACATGGCATGTAGTTGTCAATAAAACAGAAGATTATTATGTGAATGCATTGGAAGGTCAGGTCATTAAACCGGAGAAAGAGAATAATAATTTGGAGTGAGTGAAGGAAATGAGCCTTAATTTCAGTGTTCTTGCGAGCGGCAGCACAGGGAATGCCATTTATGTAGAAACAGATGAACATTCCCTGTTAATCGATGCAGGATTAAGTGGTAAACAAATGGAAAATTTGTTTCAAGAAATTCAACGGGACATAAAAAATTTAAGCGGTATATTAGTCACCCATGAGCATAGCGATCACATCAAGGGACTTGGAATTTTAGCGAGAAAATACGAAATTCCGATTTTCGCGAATGAAAAAACGTGGAAAGCAATGGAGAGAGAAATCGGCGAAATTCATTTAGAACAAAAGTTTACTTTTGAAATCGGCGAAACGAAATCGTTTGGAAGTTTAGAGGTTGAATCATTTGGCGTTTCCCATGATGCAGCAGAACCAATGTTTTTTGTGTTTCACCACCGTGGAAAAAAACTAGCGTTAATTACTGATACTGGATATGTAAGCGACAGAATGAAAGGGATCATACGCGGTGCAGATGTTTTTATTTTTGAAAGCAACCATGACGTAGAAATGCTGCGAATGTGCCGGTATCCTTGGAATGTAAAACGAAGAATTTTATCTGATGTTGGACATGTTTCAAATGAAGATGCTGCACTTGCTATGGCTGATGTCATTGGCGACAAGACGAAACGAATTTATTTGGCGCATTTAAGTAAAGAAAATAATATGAAAGAGCTCGCACGAATGTCTGTCCAGCAAGTATTAGAGAAAAAAGGATTCGTTGTCGGAGAACAATTTGAATTATATGATACAGATCCAAAGAAACCGACGCCTCTCGTAGCTGTTTAAATGTTTGAATTTCCCCATCGTTGGGTATGTTAATGTTGTCATATATTTTTCCTGCCAGCTCGCGTTATACTATAATAATGTAGATAAAATCATTCGTCATCGGAAAGGAATGATGAGGCGATGGGATATTATGATGATGATTTTGAACGGTATAATAACAGAAAACAAAGGGGAAACTGGGGCGGATCATTATTGGCTGGGTTAATCGGAGCCGTGTTAGGCGCGTTATTAGTTATTTTCTCCCTTCCAGCATTAGCACAATTCAATATTCTTCCATATAATCTGAACATCAGTCCAGAGCAAACTGAGGAAGGGGAAACAGGAAATGTCCAAGGGCCAGTCAAAACAGTAAATGTAAATGTGAATTCAGCAGTTACAGAAGCAGTTAATAAAGTGAGTGATGCGGTTGTCGGAGTCGTCAATATTCAGCAAGTAAGCTTCTGGGATCAAACACAAGAGGGAGAAGCAGGAACAGGATCAGGGGTCATCTACAAAAAGGAAGGCGATAAAGCCTATATTGTAACAAATCATCATGTTGTAGCCGGAGCGCATCAATTGGAAGTTGTATTAAACGACGAAACACGCATTCCCGCTGAACTTGTCGGCAGTGATCAGCTGATGGATTTAGCAGTATTGGTTGTGGATGCAAAGCATGTTAAGAAGGTTGCTGAATTCGGCAATTCGGACACAGTCAAACCGGGTGAGCCGGTGTTGGCAATCGGAAACCCGCTCGGCTTGCAATTTGCTGGGTCTGTTACACAAGGGATTATTTCTGGAACAGAACGGACCATTCCTGTTGATATTGATGAAAACGGAACAGTGGATTGGCAGGCGGAAGTGCTGCAGACGGATGCCGCGATTAATCCGGGAAACAGCGGCGGAGCACTTGTGAATTTAGACGGGAAAGTAATTGGAATTAATTCCATGAAAATTGCTGAATCCGCGGTGGAAGGAATCGGACTGTCTATCCCAATTAACATTGCAATTCCGATTATTAATGATCTTGAAAAATTCGGCGAAGTGAAGCGTCCATATATGGGAATCGGTCTTCAGTCTCTTGAAGACATCCCAAGCTATTATTGGGAAGAGGCATTAAATTTGCCAAAGGGCGTTAAAAACGGCGTGATTGTGATGAGTGTTGAGCCGATGTCGCCAGCTCAACGCGCAGGTTTGAGAGAGAAGGACGTAATTATAGAGCTTGCTGGGAAAAAGGTTGAAAATGTTCTCCAGCTTCGAAAGCAGCTATACAGCCAAAAGGTTGGAAGCACAGTGGAAGTAAAATTCTATCGAAATGGCGAGTTGAAAACAGTGAAGCTGAAGCTCGTTGAACAAAAATCTTTTTAAAGAACAGGAAGGCGGAATCAGCTTTCCTGTTTTCATTATGGGGTAGGAGGATTATAAATGTATTGCTGCGAGGATCATATTGATTTAGCAATCGACATGTATGTAGACCAGTATGAAATAGCACCAAATATTCAAAAAATTGAATTTAATCACAGCTTATCCACAACCTGTGAATTGTGCAAAAAAACCGCAGTATATATAGTTGGGAACTGATTTTCGGACACGAAATATAGAGGTATTCATCCACAATTGTGGATAAAATCTGTGGAATATTTGTTATTTTATGTGGGAAATAGTTATCAACATGTTGATAAAATAAAAAAGGGGAAATATGAAAGTTGAACATTCAAATTATAGCGATTGGGAAGCTGAAGGAAAAATATTTAAAGCAGGGAATCGACGAATATTTAAAGCGTCTTTCATCGTACGCAAAAGTTGACATCATTGAACTTCCTGATGAAAAGGCTCCTGAACAAATAAGCCCGCAGGAAATGGAACTAATCAAAAACAAAGAAGGCGAACGAATTTTAGCCAAAATCCCGTCCGATGCATACGTCATCGCCCTTGCCATTGAAGGCAAGATGAAATCCTCGGAAGAGTTCGCACATAGTATAGATAAACTGGCCACATACGGAAAAAGCAAAATCGCCTTTCTAATCGGAGGCTCTCTCGGCTTAAGCAAAGAGGTAATGAAACGGGCGGACGAAGCCCTCTCCTTTTCCAAAATGACCTTCCCCCACCAGCTCATGCGTCTAATTTTGCTCGAACAAATCTATCGGGCATTTCGGATTATGAGGGGGGAACCGTACCATAAGTGAATAGCGGTTTTTGGAGATAGCTTAGTAGATGGATTTTGGAGAAATGCCACTGTGAAGGACAAAAATAATCTAATAAAATTTGTAAATGTCATTCATAGAGGCGATGAAGTCCAAAAAGAAGCAATTGTATATGCTAAATGTCCGTCATAAAACTATTGAAGAACATAATTAAGAAAGAGAGCATAAGAAAAGTCCTTCATAAGACTCCTGAAGGACATAAACAAGATAGGAAACATAGGAAAAGGGGCTGTCTAATAAGTCGATTTTCCGGCTTATAGACGCCCCTTTAATGTTTTAGAAACGTTGATATATCAATGCTTATGATGTTTCGTTTTCAATGGATTTTGACTTTCTGGACAACCCCAAAATAAGAATAATACAGTCTAACTAAAGGATAGATCTTCTACTTATTACTCATAATAAGTCCATTGACGAACTCCTACTTGATTAAAATTATTGTTTAGAATTCTTCTAATTCTCTTTTTAGATGGTACCATTTGACACCATTCATGAATTGCATTCGTAGTAATCCGATGATCTGGAAAAAGAAGCTTAAATTCCTTCACGCTCCGTATTACGGCAGCAGTAACTAATTCTTCATGTCTGCATTCCTTACATACACATTTTCTTCCTTCGATGTAGATAGAAAAAGACTTGCATTGAACACAAGTGATCCCTTTTCGTACCTGTTCATAATCATATGATGGTAACTGTTGATAAGGCGATTCAGTTATATGTAAAGAAATAAGTTGATCCGCTAGTTTCTTGTGTTTTCTATTTAACTTTGAAGGTTTGGTATTTAGTTTGTCCCAATATTGGTCTAGTTGAGTAGGAAAAATAAATGGTTTATTGAGAGGTGCTTGATATAGGGTGAAATTAGGATTGATAAAAACAACCGAAGCATCAATTTGAGGATTAAAACCAAGATTAAGGAGTAGCTGGCGTAATAAATAATTACTTCTATTCAATTGATGAAGAGGATTAATAATTTCGGATTTGGTTATTTTAAACAACATATCTGATTCGTGATAATAATCCCCTTCATAATTTTTGACCTCAAATAAATAATTTTTCTCTGAAGTTATAATTAAAGAATCAATTTGGAAGTTGGTATTATTTATATTTAGTAGTAAGTCATTTAAAATAATGCATTCACATTGAAGTTTCTCTGTTAAGGCATCAAATAAAACTTCCCCTTCATAATCCATTCGAGTGTTCAAAAGCTCCATAATTAACAATTCTTTAGACTTAGTTCGAGCTTTATAAAGCATAGTCTACGTCCTTTCATTTAATGGAATTGGTTATATGTTGTTGAGTTGATTATCAATAATGCGAGAAGACTATGTATGGAAAAAAAACAAGTGCAGAGTATTGCAACGAAAAATAAGATTTGATTGTATATGATTCATTTGAATAGTTTAATCGCTCTAATCGCTCAACTATACCAGCATATCGAATTGCGCTTGACCCCATATCAACACCTCTGCGCATTTGACCTAAATCCATTGGAACCCCTATTATTGATATATTTTTTTCTTCAATTTTTAAATTCCCCTTTTAAATTCTACTCTAACTATAAGCATAAAAGTTATTTCTAAATGGTTCAACTTAACAATAAAGTGTATAAATATTTATTATGTCTTTTACTCAAAAACGAAAAATATTTAAGTTTTTGAGTAAAGGACATTTACTTTTTTTGGTTAATCAGTATAATCTAGGTATACATCACATTTATGGGTCTTACAGGAGGGATTAGATGGCTAAAAAAGTTAATTGGTATGTTTCTTGTTCACCTAGAAGTCCAGAAAAAATTCAGCCTGAGTTAAAAGTACTAGCAAATTTTGAGGGAAGTTATTGGAAAGGGGTAAAAGGGTATAAAGCACAAGAGGCATTTGCTAAAGAACTTGCTGCTTTACCACAATTCTTAGGTACTACTTATAAAAAAGAAGCTGCATTTTCTACTCGAGACAGAGTGGCACCAATGAAAACTTATGGTTTCGTATTTGTAGATGAAGAAGGTTATCTTCGTATAACTGAAGCAGGGAAAATGCTTGCAAATAACCGAAGACCCAAAGATGTTTTCTTAAAACAGTTAGTAAAGTGGCAATATCCATCGTTTCAACACAAAGGTAAGGAATATCCCGAGGAGGAATGGAGTATAAATCCTCTTGTATTTGTTCTTAGCTTACTAAAAAAGGTAGGCGGCCTCAGTAAATTAGATATTGCTATGTTCTGTTTAACAGCAACAAATAATAATCAGGTGGATGAAATTGCAGAGGAAATAATGCAGTTCCGTAATGAACGTGAAAAAATAAAAGGACAAAATAAGAAACTTGAGTTTACTGAGAATTACTTTTTTAAAAGATTCGAAAAGATTTATGGAAATGTAGGTAAAATTCGTGAAGGGAAATCTGACTCTTCACATAAGTCAAAAATTGAAACTAAAATGAGAAATGCACGAGATGTGGCAGATGCAACCACAAGATATTTTCGATATACAGGTCTATTTGTTGCAAGAGGGAATCAACTCGTCTTAAATCCAGAAAAATCTGATTTAATTGATGAAATTATCAGTTCATCAAAAGTTGTAAAGAACTATACGAGAGTAGAGGAATTTCATGAATATTATGGAAATCCGAGTTTACCACAGTTTTCATTTGAGACAAAAGAACAACTTTTAGATCTAGCCCATAGAATACGAGATGAAAATACCAGACTAGCTGAGCAATTAGTAGAACATTTTCCAAATGTTAAAGTTGAAATACAAGTCCTTGAAGACATTTATAATTCTCTTAATAAAAAAGTTGATGTAGAAACATTAAAAGATGTTATTTACCATGCTAAGGAATTACAGCTAGAACTCAAAAAGAAAAAGTTACAAGCAGATTTTAATGACCCACGTCAACTTGAAGAAGTCATTGACCTTCTTGAGGTATATCATGAGAAAAAGAATGTGATTGAAGAGAAAATTAAAGCTCGCTTCATTGCAAATAAAAATACTGTATTTGAATGGCTTACGTGGAATGGCTTCATTATTCTTGGAAATGCTTTAGAATATAAAAACAACTTCGTTATTGATGAAGAGTTACAACCAGTTACTCATGCCGCAGGTAACCAGCCTGATATGGAAATTATATATGAAGACTTTATTGTTCTTGGTGAAGTAACAACTTCTAAGGGAGCAACCCAGTTTAAGATGGAATCAGAACCAGTAACAAGGCATTATTTAAACAAGAAAAAAGAATTAGAAAAGCAAGGAGTAGAGAAAGAACTATATTGTTTATTCATTGCGCCAGAAATCAATAAGAATACTTTTGAGGAGTTTATGAAATACAATATTGTTCAAAACACAAGAATTATCCCTCTCTCATTAAAACAGTTTAACATGCTCCTAATGGTACAGAAGAAATTAATTGAAAAAGGAAGAAGGTTATCTTCTTATGATATTAAGAATCTGATGGTCTCATTATATCGAACAACTATAGAGTGTGAAAGAAAATATACTCAAATTAAAGCTGGTTTAGAAGAAACTTTAAATAATTGGGTTGTTGACAAGGAGGTAAGGTTTTAAAATGCAAGATATTCTGGACTTTTATGAAGAAGTTGAAAAAACGATAAATCCTCCAAATTACTTCGAGTGGAACACATATAGAGTTTTTAAAAAACTAGGTTCCTATAAGAATCTAGTCCCAAACTTTAAGCTTGATGATTCAGGTCATCCAATTGGTAATGCCATACCAGGTGTTGAAGATATATTAGTTGAATATGAGCATTTTTCAATTTTAATTGAATGTTCCCTCACGATAGGGGAAAAGCAACTAGATTATGAAGGGGATTCAGTCGTCAGGCACCTACAAGAATATAAAAAAAAAGGAATAGAAGCATATACTCTTTTCTTAGGAAAAAGTATTGATCTTTCTTTTGCAAGACATATAGGTTTTAACAAGGAATCAGAACCTGTAATTCCATTAACAGTAGACCAGTTTAAAAAGCTAGTTACACAGCTGAAAGGTGATGGAGAACACTTTAATCCTAATAAACTAAAAGAAATACTGATAAAATTATTACGAAGTGACTTAGGATATGATCAAGCTGAAGAATGGCTAACTTTCATTGAGTACAATTTAAAATGAAATTGAAAAAGGAACAATGCCAGTTCATTGTTCCTTTAACTAATGAATAAGTTCAAGTTGCTCATATTTTTCTTCTTTATTTTTTCGTACATAATCATAGTTCTTGATTATATAATGCTTTGCTTCATTCTTAAATCTATTTCTAATGTTTACAGAATAGCTTTTATGATATTCATCAACGATATAATCTTTATATAGTTCGGTAGTTAATTCCGTTTTACTAATGATCATTAGTGCACGGCACTTTAAGTTTTTAAACTCTTCAGCAAGCCTACGATGTTCCCTCTCGTCGAAATCACCTGTAAACTCCATATTTCCATAATCACTAAAAATACAATCATATGGAGGATCAAGAAACATGAAGTCATTTGGTTTTGCCATCTTAAAAATTTCAGAAAAATCTTTATTATATATTTCTGTTTTTTGAAGCAGGTTATGGTGTTGTTTAGTAATGATTTTTGTATTAAAGTTTTTGTATCTTCCAAAAGGAACGTTATATTCTCCTTTACTGTTATACCTTATCATCCCACTATAAGCAGTTTTATTTATAAAATAATAAATTACTGCGTCTAGCCATTTTCCTGATGGATAGTTAAATTCGTTCCTTAGCTCATAATATAGTTCTTCATTTTTATTTTCCACTCTGACACCAGCAGGAGCAAGAGCTTTTTTTTCCTCATATTCCTTTTGGTTTTTTTCATATATTTCCTGTAGTTCGTTTAATTGTTTAGTTACCTCATCAAAATTGTGCTTTAATTGAAGATAGAACTTATAAAGCTTAGAATTAATATCATTGATAACTGATTTTTCATGTTCTAAATGGAAGAATACAGCACCACCCCCAACAAAGGGTTCAAAGTAGGTTTCAATATCATTGGGTATATGGTCAATAAAGAAAGGAATTTCTGCTTTTTTTCCACCACGATATTTTAAAATAGGTTTCATCTAATAACCTCCAATTTAATAGTAGCTTGTCTACTACATTATACTAATTTAACATAACTATGATCCACAGAAAAGGAACAAATGTTCTGTTGTATAAAGGGAATTATTTGAAATAAATTAAAAGTAAGCGTCAAATAAAGTCTCCACCGTGATTAAAGATGACTTGTTGACCTGCATCCCGAATAGCCCGAGGTTTTACCTAATAACGCCTCTAGGTAATGGTCTAAATTCGTAATCATTTGATTTCGTTCATAAGAACTCGGATGTTCAGCGATTACTTGATTCCTCGTTTGATAAAAAATTCAAACTTGATCCTTATTCGGGAGTCGGGAAAATAGATTATTCAGCTCTAGGTGTAGAAGTTATCTCTACAGATAACAAAGGATCCTACTCAACATTTTCAGGAACGTCTTTCGCTACTGCATATGCCACTAGTGTTATTGCAGCAATCCTGAATAGAAGCGACTCAAAATATAATGCCAGCACCATCAAAGAAGAACTCTCCAATTATGTTGTGAAGTTAGGTGACAAAGTACAATTTGGAGAAGGTTTTCTAACATTACAAAAAGAAAGGGTAGAGGAAATTCTAAATGAAAAAGATGAAAAAGAAATTAATTAAATTATTAGTTGCTACTTTTTTGTTTATTAATATTGCTGGAGTTGCTCCGGTTGCATTTGCGGAAGAAATAACCAATTTCCCAAATACAGAAGAAATTTTTGAAAGTACAGAACAAATTGATGTAAGTATTGATGAAACAGTTGAAGTAGTTTCAAGTGATGATGATACAACAGTATATAAAGTATCCGCAGAAGAATTAGAAATTAACAATGACACCTTTGAGATGGTAGTATGTTTTCTACAAGAAAAAAATACAGTGCTTTATCAAAATTTTGAATAAATATACATATATGTGATCTATCCATCAAGGGCTTGACATGGATCCTCTGTAGCCATGATTCTTTAGCCAACAGTTTTGGCAAAACCAAAAAAGGTTATCATGGCTCCTCCTCCATGTAAATCCCCATTGCATATCACTGCATAAGGATTTTGCAATTCTCTGCACTTTTTGCTTGCAAAAAAACGTAAACCAATTATACTTTTTTACCCCGGTCATTTTACCGGATTAGACCTACGACTATTTGGGATTTTACATAATGAAGATCAGTATCAATTAACGAGAATATCATAGAGGAGAAGATTATGTGTTAGTTAAAGAAATATTTAAAAAAGAAATTTTTCGTCCGATTAATGAGGGTGTACGAAGTGCAACAATGGGCCAAGCATGGGTCATTGTCACATCTCAAGAAAAAATAAAAGCGTCACTTAATGTCCATAGCGAAAAAAGATTTTTCCAAAATCCAAGGACGTTTTGCGACCCGAATTAATTTATCTAGCGCAAATACAGATGAAGTCATTAAATGAGAGGGGTTTTCTATGACATATTATTATTACCTTGCCTCAGATATTAAACTACCATCAGGTATATACTCTAAAAGTGGTTTTATTAATTTAAATGGGAGTAAAATAGCTCTTGATCAAACTCTTGACTTAACAGAAAGTGATGAAAAAGTAGATGGATTCGATTATCCCGTGCAAATTGAAATCGTTTATGGTTTGTGTGATCCTGAAACTTTAGAAGCATATGATGATTTTGGATTGCCATTGCTTCATAAATATATTCTCGACGTATGCAGTTACTATAAGACATGTACCATTCAAATTGCTCACATTTTAAATACACACCGACACCCTTTAAAAATTGTAGAACGGAGAAAACTCTTATTGAATCAATTATCGAATCCTAAACAACTCGCTCTACATCATGGTGAATTGCTGACGATCAAGAAGATTCCGGAGTTCTAAGTTGATTAGACCGGTGAATTTACGAACAGTTGCATTTTGTTATTATGGGTAAAATGAATTTTAGTTTACTTATTCCTAGTGTGTAGATCTTCCATCAAAAAACTTGGATGCCTCATTCTGAACAGCCCTTTTTTACTATATTCGTCTTGGTATTATGTCAAGAAAATAGACATGTAAAAAAATTTACGTAAAATTTTTATTTTATAAAATAGTAAGTTTAGTCGTCCTCATCACTTTTCATCTAGTTAATTATTATATTTTTATATTAAATTTTAAAGATTATCTAACCCTCTTATTCCTTCATAAATGATTTTCTCCTTTTTATCATTACTTTACTCAACATGTCTCAAAAGTTCATATTTTTTTCATATATATTGTGAAAAATTTCACAAACAGATGTTATACTAACTTTGTAAGCAAAATAAATAATTTAGGGGGAGGATGTAATACATATTGTGAAATATATCACAAAATCATTTCGTCGATTTTAAAGTATAGGGGCTGAACAAGATGCATGTATGGGAGCAAGTTTATAATCCATTGGAAAATATATGGCTTTCAGCTATTATAGCTGCCGTTCCTATCATCGTTTTTATTGTTCTGCTGACAGTATTTAAATTAAAAGGATATATAGCAGGGCTTTTCAGCATAATTGCTGCAGGCATTTTTGCCGTCTTTATTTATAAAATGCCTGCAATCTTAGTTTTGATGTCTGCGATATATGGAATTTTAGTCGGTTTATGGCCAGTAGCATCAATCGTATTTGCTGCTATTTTCCTTTATAAAATATCAGTAAAAACCGGAAAATTTGCCATTAGTATTTCTTTTATTACAGAGGATCAAAGAATTGCAAGTTCTTATTGGGGCATTCTCATTTGGGGCATTTTTAGAAGGAGCTGCAGGATTTGGAGCACCCGTTGCCATAACAGCAGCCATTTTAGTGGGGCTTGGATTTAGTCCAGCTCTGTTGTAAACAGCGGTTCCTTATTTGCTCCACTTCAAGCTGTCACTGCTTCACAAATTGGAATAGCACCCGAAACGATGGTTGCTGTCAATGTAATGGGTGGTACAATGGCTAAAATGATTTCACCTCAATCAATTGCAGTTGCAGCTGCGGCAGTTGGATTTGCAGGAAAAGAAAGTGATTTATTTAAAGTGACAATTAAATATAGCTTATGTTTGCTTGCTGTAATTGGATTAGTTAGCTGGTTCCTATTTTAATCATATAACATTTTAAGGGGGATGTATAACCATGAATAAAGAAAAAGTAAATCGTGTTGTAATCGTTGGAACAGGTGCTGTAGGCTGCAGTTATGCCTATTCACTAATTAATCAGGGGGTCGTTGAGGAATTAGTTTTAATTGATATAAATGAAGCAAAAGCTGAAGGCGAGGTGATGGATCTTAATCATGGAGTGCCGTTTGCACCTTCGCCAATAAAGGTATGGAGCGGTTCTTATCAAGATTGCGCCAATGCGGACTTAGTTGTTATCACTGCGGGATTGGCACAAAAACCAGGTGAAACCCGATTGCAGTTAGTTGAGAAAAATACGCGAATATTTAAACAAATTATAAAAGAGATTATGAAAAGTGGATTTAATGGCATATTTTTAGTGGCAACAAATCCAGTAGATATCTTAACTTATGTCACTTGGAAGGAGTCAGGACTGCCAAAGGAACGCGTCATTGGCTCAGGAACAGTCTTAGATTCTGCACGTCTAAGATTTGAATTAGGGAAGTATTTCAATGTGGATACAAGAAATATTCATGCAATTATCATAGGGGAACATGGAGATACCGAGCTTCCGGTTTGGAGCCATGCCAAGATCGGAATAGAGAATCTTGATGATGTTTTAGAGCGAAAGAAAGATTTAAAGAAAGAATGTTTAGAGGAGATCTTCGTAAACGTCCGTGACGCTGCTTATCATATCATTGAGCGAAAAGGGGCGACATACTATGGAATAGGAATGTCCCTTGTCCGAATTACAAAAGCAATTCTTAAAAATGAAAATAGTATCCTGACAGTATCTTCCTATCTAGAAGGTGAATATGGACAAAATGATGTATATATTGGAGTACCAGCCAAGCTTAATCGTAACGGCGTGCACGAAATAATCGAAATTGAACTGAACGAAAAGGAACAAGAACAATTTAATTATTCCGTTTCAGTGCTAAAAGATACGATGAAATCTGTCATTTAATCCACTTGATGGCAAAGCGACATGCTCTATAGTGACCATTGTACCGGGAACGTTTAGGAAACAAGGATTGGGAAAACCAATTCCCGATTACAAACTGCTGCGAGGCTTGTTAGGATGAAAAGCTCAACTTACGTTTCTTTCCAATGCTTTTGTGCCAGTCAAGACGATGCCCGATTGGCTCCAATGGTTTGCGAAGATCAATCCGATCTCGCATATTATTACTGCCGTCCGTGATCTGATCAATGATGGAACTATTGGCTCAGATTTCGCCGTCTCTCTCATCGGGGCTGCATCCATCGTAGCAATCTTTGCGCCCATCACCGTCCGTGTATATATGCGCCGGGCATAAATTGGATATTGTGTATTGATCTGTTCGCGATATCCTAGTAAAAAAGCTTTTACCGAAAAATTACGGAACCTTGCTGCTTACAGAACTTTTAACACATCATATAGAATTTCACATGTCTGATATAATTTATTTCAGCCACTGCTGACATCCCTTCATTACCTTCCATTAAACAAGTTGCCCAACTCGGGGTATGGTATTGAAGGGATGCTGGCAAGTGGTTTTTTATATCATATATGGCCGTTTAATGACAGTGATACATTTCAGATACCAGACCAGTCCCGTGTTAACCCGGGATCTGAAGGAAACTACCCGGCGCAACGTTCTGTAAAAAGGGGCTAGGTTCGCCTACACTGTAAAGCTGCAAGTAATGCATAGCCCGGGTGCAGGCGGTGTAGAACAATCTGCGCAGGCTCTCAACGCCGTATACGTGCGATGAAGCGTTATAAATGATGACGGCGTCGAATTCGATGCCCTTCGCCAAATACGCCGGTATAACGACAACACCTTGTTCATATTCGGTAGAGCCGCTCTTCACAAGTTTTATATCTTCAACGCTTTTCAGTGCTTCGTATGCGGCGGTGCTTTCCGCAGCAGATTTACATATAATCGCGATCGTATTATATCCCCGTTTCCGCAAGTCCACGACTTTGGAAGCAATGCAGCGGTGCAGTTCAGCTTGATCGGACACTCTCGTCAACACAGGCTTATCGCCGTCGCGTTCAAAAGCAGTGATCCGTTCGCCATCGGGCACGAGTCCGCGCGTAAATTCAATGATCTGTCTTGTGGATCTGTAACTGCGGGTCAAGGTGATCGAATCCGTTTTATCCGGTCCGTATAGGCTGGTAAGCGTGTGGAAATCGACCGTTTCACTGGCATGAGCGAATATCGCTTGGTTAAAGTCGCCGAGCACAGTCATCCTCGCCGAAGGAAACAAACGCTTCAAAAATTCGAATTGAAACGGAGAATAATCTTGCGCTTCGTCTACAAGCACGTGTTTGATCGAGACGTTCGTCTGAAAGCCTTGAATCAGCTCTTTCAAAAATAAATACGGAGTTGCATCTTCGTAAAACAGTTTGCCTTCGTCTAGCGTTTTTACAGTCAATCGGCAAATATCCTCCCACTCCTCGGGTGTTTCCACTTCCATCCACTGTTTGACCCGCGTTGGATCGGCGAAAAGCTGCTTGTATACTCCCTTCATGTCGATGAAACGAAGCGTTCGGATCCGTTTGCGCAACGGTTTCAGCTTCTTGCGAACGATCAATTGGCCCAGCGCTTCGATCTCGTTCTCATAGTTGTTCAACGTTTCTGCTTTAAAGCCGCGTTTTTTCCGTAAGAGAGTATGAGCTTTATGATAATCCTCGTTGCTAAGCAGCTCGATTTCTTCCTGCACCCATGGCTTAGTCCGTTCAAGCTTCTCCGCTTCATCGATTTGCTTGTTTAGCCAATCTGCCAGCTTTTCAAGTCTGCTGTGAAAACGGAGCGAGGTGTCGCTGCTATAAAACCTTTCTGTGATTTGTTTGGCGGTGATGATCGGTTTTCCTCTAAATAGAATATCTTTGAATAGCATGCCGGATAATTCCAGCGACTTACAGTATGTTTTAATCGTCTCGAAGAAACGGGTTGATGCCTTGAATCGGATGCTCGCAGTTCTAGTCCGGTATAAAGAGTCATCCGCTTCAGTCAACACATATTCCAATTGCTCGTATGGACCCTCGATTTGAAATTCTTTGCTCAGCCGATATTCCAAATATTCCTGGAAGGTGGCCTGCTGCATATTCTCTTCGCCTAGTTCGGGCAGCACATTGGATACGTAGCTGTTAAACATCGAATTAGGTGAAAATAAAATGATTTGATCGGCTCTCAGCTTATCCCGATACTTGTAGAGCAAGTAAGCGATCCGCTGCAGGGCGGCCGATGTCTTGCCGCTGCCGGCGGGTCCTTGCACGATGAGCAGCCGCCCGCGATCATGACGGATGATCTGGTTTTGTTCCCGTTGAATGGTGGCCACGATGTTGTGCATATGTTTGTCTGTCACTCTGCCAAGCACCTGCTGTAAAATGTCGTCTCCAATGGTGAGACTCGTATCGAACATCGACTTGATAACGCCGCCGCGGATGATATATTGCCACTTTTTCTCCAGCATGCCGCGGACTGTGCCTCCGGGAGTAGTATATTCGGCCGGGCCGGGCGCGTAATCGTAGTAGACACTCGAGACCGGCGCCCTCCAGTCGTAGATCAGGATGTTCTCTCCGCTTGTATCCGTGAGCGTGGAGATACCGATATAGATTCGTTCAGCAGTTGAAGACCCTTCCTCAATGAAATCGATTCGACCGAAATAAGGCACCTCCTGCATGCGGCGCAGGGTGGACAACCTCTTGAAGGCTTGTCTGTGGGTGCTTTGGCTCACGGACAGGTTCTGCGCCTGTTGTCTCAAGGCGATGATCGTCTCAAGATAATCGTCGAACGTATCAGTATTCACCTTGACGTCATCCCAAAAATGTTTGCGGAAATCAATCACTTCTTTTCGACGCTGGGAGGTTTCGTTTTCCAGCATGCCGATTTGCTCCACAATGATCGCCATTATGCTGTCTAATCGTTCTTGCTCCTGCCGAAGTTCTGTATTCATATTAAGCACTCCTCGTATAGTATTTTTAGAATCCTCTTTTGAGGTATTTTCCAGTTAGATTTTTGTTCTTTGATAACTTCATGGGAGCTAGTTCAGATCGTGGTGGGCCAGCCCACCACAATCTGAAAAAATTTCATTTTAGTCGATTCAAAAGGCGGCCCGTTCGTCGTATCGGTTGTCCAAGTGTGTCGAGGATTCCATCGACTTGCTGTTAGGGCTGTCGATTCAATCAATCCGCAGCCTGCAATCGCAGCTCAAAGAGCTCGATAAAGCCATTACCCGCCATCTTGAAGGCATTCCGAACACACTGCAAACCATCCCAGGCATCGGACCGGTTTATACCGCAGGCATCCTGGCCGAAATCGGGCAAATCGAGCGGTTTCACAATCAGGCCGCCTTGGCAAAATATGCCGGCTTGACATGGTCCAAGCACCAATCGGGCCGTTTTCAAGCCGAGGACACCTCCCTCATTCGTTCCGGCAATCGCTATCTCCGTTACTACCTAGTGGAGGCTGCCAACTCGGTACAACGGCATGATGCGACGTTTCGTGCGTACTACCGGAAGAAGTATGAGGAAGTGCCCAAACACCAACATAAACGAGCCCTCGTCCTCACCGCTAGAAAACTCGTGCGTGTGATCGATGCGCTGCTACGCAACGGTCAAATCTACACGCCAAGAAAGGGGGAAGATCGATAAGAGGATCGATCTGGTATACCAATATCAACCTTTAGACCCAGTTTATTACATGTACCAATACTGGGTTTCTTCAGTATTGCCTTTTTTCGGATCATCGGACAAGGGAATTTCCAATTTCTATGATTTTTCACCTTGACATATTACCGCAGGACTTTAAAAATAATGAGAAATAGGGGTTGACTGAAGGAACTTTATGTTGTAAAATTATAATAGGGTAAATATTTTTTAATTTAAACAAAAATGTGTTTCTAATCTAATTTATCATAATTTCTCAATTTTTTCAATGTATTAACCACTACCGCTGATATTATAAACAAGGATACATTAATTAATACTCTTAAGAATTTAATAGATTTTTTAAAATCGTAAGCGATGATGAAAAAAGTTACTGTAAGGCCATTAATTAAAAAAATTCGAATGTAAGAGAACCGGAAGGATATAGATATAAAGGAGATAACGTTTTGGTTTCCTCAGATAAAGTTTTACCATCTCATAAAGTTTGCAAAAACGTACCATAAGTGAATGAGTTTTTGGATCTTGTCATATAAACAGTCTAACTAAATTAGTTAGGCTGTTTTTTGTTTTATAAAAGTTCTTAAAATAGCTATGATAAAAGGAACTCATCGTTTAGCTACAATTAAAAATGCCGATCGAATTCTAGTTATCACGAAAGAAGGAATTATAGAACAAGGGACACATAAAGAACTGATTGAATGATCAATGTCTTTTTAATTTGGTCAAAAATTTTAGAAAATAACTATCTTTCGAAATATATTATAATATAATAAACAACTTCAATGGAGTGAGTTTATGGACAGCAATTTACGAATGACGAAGTATTTCAGAGATAGTATTGCCGCAAAACTCCCGATTGATTTTAAAAACAGTGAATATGAAATTGTATCTTTGGAAGAAGTTGAACTAGGTAAGATATCAGAAAACAACTTACAAAAAATATTTAAAGAAAAAAGTGGAAATAAACTTGAAGTAATAATTGTAGCGAAAACGATTAAAAGGATTTTTACAGTGCAAGAAGGGGTTAATAACAATAATGATACGTTATCTGGCATATTTTTTATTCCCGCATTATTAGATGAAAATGGGGAACTTTATCCTTCAGAAAATAAATCTCCGTGGATACCAAGAGAATATCTATATCCTATAGTCGATACTACATTAGCAGTAGGCCATTTAGAAGCTTTTGATGATTTTATGACTAACCATCACAACGAACTAAAAAATAGCACGGATTGGAAAACTTATTTTAATTTATGCAAAGAAATGTATGAAGCCGTCACAGGAAGTAAGATAACAGATCAATCAGTGAATGGGATAGAGCTTGAAGATAAAATCTATTTGCTGAAAGATAATTCTATTGTTTCGACAAGAAGTATTTTAAAGCTATATGATTTTTTACAAGAAGGAGATTATTTAAAATCCAAATTATATTTAAACTTTATAAAACAAGAATTTAGTCCTATAAAGCCGCTAATAAAAAATTCAATAGAGGAGTCAAAAAAGCACATCGGTCAAATGAATGGGATTCATAAGCTGTCTCCTTCTCAGAGGGAGTGTTTGATACATTTCAATAATATGGAGGATGGTGATATTTTGGCCGTAAATGGACCTCCTGGTACGGGAAAAACGACGTTATTGCAATCTTTGGTTGCCAATTTATATGTCGAGAGAGCTTTAAAAAAAGAAAAACCTCCTTTAATTGTAGCTTCATCTACAAATAATCAAGCCGTTACAAATATTATAGAATCATTCGGGAAAATTACAAAAAAGTGGAAGCATAGTAATTTAGAAAATAGATGGATAGAAGGTGTTAATAGTTTTGCGGTCTATTTTCCATCCACAAGAAAAGTGAATGAAGCGGAAAAAAAAGGTTTTCAACATACGAATCAAAAAGGTGAAAACTTCTTTGAGAGAGTGGAAAGCGACGAAAACATTCAAGCTTCCAAAGAAAAATTTTTACGGGAATGCTCTCATTATTTTAATACAAAAATAAACACTTTAAACGAATGTGAAGATATAATTTGGCAACGGTTAAAGGAAATAAAAAAATATACTGATGATATTTTACAGTTATTCCATGAATTTTTTGAAATTTGTAATGGTGAGAAAAGTATAAATGCTTTTATTCAAGCGATTGAAAAAGAAATAGCAGCTGATAGAGAAAAATTAGATTATATAAACCATCGGAAAAATGAATGGCAAAATGAATATAGAAGAATTCCATTTTATTATCGATGGCTAAAATTTATACCAACTTTCAAACAGAAAATTTTGAACAGATTAAGTATCTTTATTAGTCCAGAGGAAGATTTTTTAAAAGAATCGATGGACATAGATGAAATTTTTGATAAATACAGTTCGATAGCTAAAGAAGTCAGAACAAATCTCAGGGAGAAGGAAGAAGTTTCAAAAAAAGTAAAAGCATTAAAATCATCTATACAGTCCGTTATTGATAATTTAATAAACCTAAAATTGATAAACAGAGAAGACTTTAAGATCTCAAGTAAATCAAAAATAGATGATTTGAATAAATTATTAGACACCTGCTTAAGGTATACTTCCTTTTGGCTATCGGTCCATTATTATGAATGTAAATGGTTAAAAGCAAAGAAATTAAGTGCTGAACAAAGGGGAAAAAATTTCAAAAATGTTTTAGAGCTGTTTTATGAAAACTTAAGTATGCTTACACCCTGCTATGTGATGACATTTTACCAATTACCAAAGCTTTTTCTTGCGTATGATGGAGTAGAACAGTACTTATATAATAAAATTGATTTATTAATAGTCGATGAGGCAGGACAAGTGACTCCTGAAATTGCTGCATGTTCGTTTTCATTAGCTAAACGGGCAGTTGTAGTAGGAGATATATATCAAATTGAACCTGTTTGGAATATTAATAAATCATTAGATATTTCATTAGCTATAGCAGCCAAAGTGATCCAAAATAAAGACGAGTTTGAAAAATTAAGAACTTTAGGCTTAAACACTTCAGAGTCTAGTGTGATGAAAGTTGCTTGCAAAAGCTGTCAATACGAAAAGTTTGGTGAAAGAGGGTTGTTTTTAAGCGAGCATCGTCGTTGCTATAATGATATTATTGAATACTGTAATTATCTAGTCTATAAAGGGAATTTAGAACCAAAAAGGGGCTATGGTAGAAATGATGAAAAATGTCCATTAAGGAAACTGTCAATTCCTCATTTTGGGCATTATCAAGTAGATAGTCAGAAATCTAGTAAACGAGCGGGTAGTAGATATAATGAAAAGGAAGCCAGAGAAATTGTAAATTGGATAATGAAGAATTTTGAACAAATAAAAGCTGCATACAAAGCTGAGTTCCCAACGTTAAACCCCAAAAATATTCTAGGTATTATAACCCCTTTTAAAATGCAGGTTGCAGAGATTAAGAAAATTTTGCCAGAAGAGCTTAAAAAAGTGGTTGATGTTGGAACTGTGCATACATTCCAAGGCGGAGAACGAAATGTGATTATTATGTCCACTGTATATGGTAAGGATGATGGATGTTATTTTATTGATGCAAAAAAAAGTTTGTTGAATGTGGCGGTTTCAAGAGCAAAAGATAGTTTTCTAGTTTTTGGTGAGATAGGCTGTCTTTCAAATAGTGAAGCAACTCCAAGCGGATTGCTGAAAAAAATGTTGACAAGTTTTAAATGAAGAATGTTTTTCTAGTAAAGATAGCCGTAGTATTAATAGTGGATAAATGCTTTAATAATTTAGGTTTTATGTTCTTTCCATTTTGCCGCTACCTGTTATTGCTATTATGGAACTGGTAAACAAGATTTTTTTATATTTACCGTTTTATTTTTAGAATGCAGGTATGAGAGGGCTTTTAAGTTGCATATTTCAAAACAAACCTAAAAAAGCACTTTAGAAAACAGCAATACGAGAAAGTAATGATGTTGTTTTGAATCGTAACAAATTAGAGTACCTATAACATGTTAAAATGGTTATTGTTTCATTGAGAAATGTTGCATGCATATCCGAAAATGAGTGTTAGAAAAAAAATTTTTTTGCTTTAACGGAGGGATTTCTTTAGTAAATAAAATCAAAGTAATGTGGCAATAATAGAAATGACCATTACCTGCCAAAAAAGTCCAAATACGAAATGAAAATCGATTTTAAAAATATCTCGGCTTAAGGAGAAAAGATGGCGCCTCCTAGAACAGCTAGTGGCAAATCAGAACATTCACTTTTTTTCATTTCTATATGCTTGACTGTGAGCCTCTAACGGTATGAGTTTTTGCGAAAGCAAGTGATAAGAATTTGCAAGACGAACAAGCCTCTCCATGTAATAGTGAATTTGCAATAAAATATACAAACTCTTGTTTCTTAAATGCGATTAACCAATTATGTTTATTTCTCTCTGTTCTCCGTATCCATTTTTTTAGTCTAACATCAAGGTTTTATGCTTCGCCTATTTGATGAAACAAATTTAAAGCGCTAAAGTGAAAAGTGTGGTAAACTTTATTATCATTAAAATGTAATAGGGTGATTGATTCAATTGGAAATTAAACAATTGAAGTGTTTTCTTGAGGTTACACGTACCGGCAATTTTACCACTGCATCTGAGAATCTGTTCATTACGCAGCCTGCTCTCAGCAGAATTATCAAATCATTGGAGGATGAAATTGGAGCACCGCTTTTCATACGTACTAGAAAAAAGCTGATATTGACGGATGCAGGCCGTATTTTAAAAAAACATGCTTTAAAAATTGAAAATCAGCTGCAGCAATTGGATGCAGAACTTGATAAAATGTTTATGCAAAGAAAACGACAAATTCGCATCGGGCTACCTACGATTACGAATTCCATTTTCTTCTCAAAATTGATTGCATCGTTTCATGAAGAATATCCAGAGGTGATTTTCCTACTAGAAGAGGATGGTTCCAAACCAGTTGAAGAGAAGGTTCTCAATAATTTATTGGATTTTGGGGTCGTTGTTCTTTCTGAGGAAAATGAAAGTCTTGACAGTATTATATTTGTGAATGAGAAATTAAAACTAGTTGTTTCTTCGTCTCATCGTCTGGCGGGAAAACAGGAAGTGTCTTTGCAGGAGCTAAAAAAAGAGGACTTTATTATGTTCGACCGGGATTTTGTGCTAAGAAATCTTGTCATCAATTCTTGTAGAGAAGCCGGTTTTCAACCGAAAATTATTTCGGAAACATCACAACTGGAGTTTATTCAAGAATTGGTTGCCTACAATATAGGTATTACTTTGCTGCCTGAAAGTACGTGTATAGAACTAACAGATGATTTTAAAACGATCACCGTCACTAATCCGGAAATTGAATGGAATCTGGCAATGATTTGGAGAAAGGATGCAAGCTTATCACAGATTGCGCAGGAATTTGTACGATTTGCAAAAGAAAAGCTGTCGACAGCTAATCCCGGACAGGATTCTAAATCCGATTGAGTCAACTATAAGAAGGCTTCCTTTTATGAAAGGGAAGCTTTTTTTATTTTGTTCAGTTTAAAGAGCGCTTCCATACTATTTTGTAATGAATTGTATATAGGATTGGCATTGTATCTTTGCAAACCAACTATATTATAATTCTCTTTGTAAAAATTCTAAATGCGGATGAAGCGTACGCTTCAAAAGTATTTTTATTTGCAAGGTGATCATAATGGAAGCAAAAAAAATGAAAGAAACACGTGTTGTTCAAACCGATCAAGTGCTCATTAATGATTTGAACAATTATCATACATTATTTGGCGGAGTTTTAATGAAGAAGATGGATGCATGTGCGACGCTTTCTGCCCGCAGACATACAAGGGTAAAGGAATGTGTTACAGCGTCGACCGACTCCGTTAATTTCCTTGAACCGATCCGGGTAAGTGATTCGGTTTGTATTGAATCGTTTGTTAGCTATACAGGTAAAAGATCCATGGAGATTTTCTGTAAAGTGATTGCAGAAGATCTAGAAACTGGAAAACGAAGAATTGCAGCTACAGCATTTTTCACTTTTGTTCCTCTAGATGAAAATAAAAGGCCGTTGGAAGTACCGCCAGTTATTCCAGAAACAGAGGAAGAAAAATATCTTTATGAAACAGGAAAAGAACGTGAAAAGATTCGTAAGTTAAAAAGACAACAAAATAAAGAACTCGTGTCCAGACTTTCACTGAATAAACCGTGGGATTAATACGGAACAAAGGAATGATATAGTGTGATAATAGACTCTAGTTACGATGAGTTGAAAAATGCACAAACCGCTATCGAAAACTTAAAGGCGACAACACCATCTATTTATCGGAAATTTTTAAATATCATCCATTTGACTCGTCAATTACAGTATGGATATCAATATATGGGTTCTTTACTAATGGATGAAAACCCAGGTAAATTCCAACCGAAATTTCAGGATGATTATGTGCTGTCTATCTATCATCAGGAAATCGAAAAACTAAAAAAAGATAAAAGATTTCCGGAATTAAAACAATTGCTGCAATCATATAAACATATTAGCTATACAAACATTAGCAAGCTGGCTTTAGGGGAAAAACCAGCAGCATTAATTGGTCCAGCTGTGGTCCATTAATTGCTCGAAGGGAACTGAAAAAATTTAATTGGGTGGATCGAACTTTGATTCGATTCACCTTATTTATTTTTAAAGAGTGTTAAAAGGCTGCTTTCTCCGGTCATAAATTCCATGCAAACAGCTGTCCGAAAAAATGTTGCTTGAAAAAAGGGGCGCCTCTTAGCTGAAAAATCAACTTGAGACAGCCCCCACACCACCAACGGTTATTCTAAAGCCTTACTCCTTTTTAGTCCATTCCCCGACAAATTCGATTTCGTTATAGGAAAAGAAGTCTTTCAATATCTTTTCACGATCATCTAAGAAAAGCTGATCCGCTACTTCAGATACGAGCCTGCGTATCCCGTATTTCAAGCCGGAAAGAGCAGCTGCTGTAATGCCGCAGCTGATCAAACCCGAATAGTTGAAAGCGAAAATTCCGTACAGAAGCTTTTTGCCCTTTTCATCGCGGCTTATAAAAGCGAAACCAGGGCTGAGATAAGGATGGGCATCAAGCATTGGATTGGCCAGCTCCTTCGGGGGATGATAGCGGTCTCCCCAACGAGCAATGTGGCTTTCGACAAGTCTCAGCTCCGGACGCAAAGCAGGATCAGTGACGAGTCCGGTGCAGATGATCAGAAAATCGAAGGTGAACTTGCCCTGAGGTGTGGTCACTACTGCACCTTGATCTGCAGCTTCAACATCAAGCCATGGTGCTCCTAAGTGCAGGTGAAAACCGGGCCATGAGGCTGCGCGTCCGAAGGTATCGTTGGTCGGCGGCTGATTATATTTAAAGAAATGAGCGATGATTGCATATTTATCAGCGTCCGATAGAGCTTGGAAACGTTCAATTAGACCGGAAACTTCCATATAGCGGATCGGATTGATACGCTGCAATTTCTTGCGGCGGACAAAGACATGAACTTCGGCAGCACCCTCTGATAAGGCAAAATTGGCATTATCAAAGGCAGATGCGCCGCCGCCCAAAATTCCGATCTTTTTCCCTTGTAGTGCTGTAAAATCAATTGCTTCTGAGGAGTGGGCATAGAGATGATGCGGCAATTTTTCAGCAATGAAAGGAGGAACATGCCATTCGCCGCCGCCTTGAATTCCCGTGGCTAAAATAACCTTTCGTGCGAGCAATATGTCAGATGGTGCACCCGTTCCTTCAATATGAAGCCGATGAATCCCTTCATCAGTCGGCTCTATCAACTTCAACTTTACTTCATTGATGACGGGCAGATTGAGAACTTTCCGAAACCAGCGCAAATAATTCATCCAATCTCCCCGAGGAATTTTGTCTAGCGCTTCCCAGCCTTCCGGTCCGAATTGTGCTTCCCACCAAGCGCGGAAGGTTAGGGAAGGAATCCCAAGGTCGATGGAGGTCAAATGTTTAGGTGTTCGCAAGGTCACCATACGGGCGTAGGTTTCCCACGGTCCTTCCCAGCCCTCTCGGTTTTCATCAATGACAAGAATGTTGGATATCCGTTCGCGTAGAAGACCGAAAGCCGCACCTAAGCCGCTTTGGCCGCCGCCGACGATCACGACATCGTAGACATGCCCTTCAGGTTTTTTTAGCGTTCGCACCCAGCTTGGACCTCCGAAGGCGAGATAGGAAAGATCGGTTTTCACTTGTTTGTTTAATGCCTCTAAGCTCATCTTTTTTCACTTCTTTCAACTGTAAGAATTTGAAAGTCACATATGTCAGCCTTATCCGTAAACAGAAATCCGCATGAGAAGAATTATTATATTGAATCAATCATTATTGTTTTACAGTACCACTTGCCCATATAGTATCACTTCAACCATTTTTATTGAATGTGTATTGTATCTAAAATCTCCTTTAATCATTATGTAAAATAACTAAAAATGCTTGTTTAATTTCCTCTAAGGAACGAATACCAAAGCTATCTTCATCTAGTCGTTCCTGTAAAACACTCCTAATGAGCCAATAGCTAACCGATTGCCCCGATTTCTCCTGCCTATTAATAAATGGGCATAATTTGTGCAAAAAAGCGCATCTTCTGATGTTCATTCCTCAGTCAATTTGTGTGGATGTTTTTTCTAGTTCAAATGCTTATTGTTGCTTTTTGTATAAATCCGCAGCGGTCAGCTTTTTTAAGACGATAACTATTAAAGCCGAATCTGTTAAAAAAATTTTCCTATCATTCGCAAAAAAATGAGTGATTACTCACTTCACAAAATTCGTTTGCACAACTATAATGTATGTGAGTACTCACTCATTTTATACGAAAGGATGGGAAAAAATGGCCTCAATGATTATTGTCCGTAAAGCTGCGATTTCATTTGGGAAGGAAAAAGTGCTAAAAAATATTGATTTGGACGTAAATGAGGGAGAGATTTTCGGGCTTCTTGGTCCATCCGGCTCCGGGAAAACGACGTTGGTCAAAATGATCACAGGAATTTTAGAGGGAGATCAAGGAGAAATTTTTATCAAAGATCAAAAGGTTCCTTCACTCGAGCTAATGAAATCAATCGGTTATATGGCGCAATCGGATGCTCTTTATCAGGAGTTGACCGCGAAAGAAAACCTGGAATTTATAGCCGCTATTTACGGGCTAAAACGCCAAGAACGGAAGAAAGCGATTCAGGAAGTTTTGGAAATTGTCGATTTAACTGATCATATGGATAAAGTTGTCAAGGACTTTTCAGGTGGGATGAAAAGGCGGTTGTCTCTAGCTGCTTCGCTCATGCATAAACCGGATCTATTAATTTTAGACGAACCGACGGTTGGAATCGATCCAGTGCTTCGCCAATCGATATGGAGTGAATTAAGAAAACTAAAAAACAACGGGATGACCATTTTAGTTACGACACATGTCATGGATGAAGCGGAAAAGTGTGATCGTCTGGCCATGCTAAGAGACGGTTATATCATTGCTTGTGACACGCCGGAAAAGCTAAAGGAAAACCAAAAGGTCGATTCACTTGAAGAAGCATTTTTAGCATACGGGAGGAATGAGAAATGAGAGTAGGAGCTGTTGTCATCCGAATTATAAGACAGCTGTTAAGGGATAAACGGTCGATTGCTTTATTGATCTTTGCGCCGCTTTTAGTTATCACTCTTGTATGGCTTGTATTAGACGGCGACCCATACGAACCGAAAATAGCAGCAGAAAATATACCGGCGCCGCTTGAGCAAGTATTGCAAAATGAATTGGAGAAAGATGTTGTTCAAATGTCCGAAAGTGAAGCGAAGGAGGCTTTTCAAAAAGAGGATTTAGATGCATTTATAACGATAAAAAATCATGTTCCGTATGTTTTGCTGGAAGGAAGCGACCCGACAGCCAATTCAGCGGTTATGAAGGTGATTCAAACCGCCTTCAGCTCCCTGTCAGACCAAAAAAATATTCAGCCTGATGTCGAATATTATTATGGCTCTGACAAAATCAATCTTTTTGATCAGACGGGTTCAGTACTAATCGGTTTTTTTGTCTTTTTCTTTGTTTTTGTGCTAGGCGGTATTTCATTTTTGCGGGAAAGAACACAAGGAACATTAGAAAAATTGCTGTCGACGCCGATTAAAAGATGGGAGATTGTAACAGGCTATTTGCTAGGATTTGGCTTATTCACGATTATTCAATCGTTCGTTATTGTCACGTATTGCGTATATGTACTTGATATTTGGATGGCAGGGGATTTTTGGCAGCTGTTAGTAGTTACATTTTTATTAGCCATCACTGCGCTGGCGCTTGCTACCCTTTTATCAGCCTTTGCAAATAATGAGCTGCAAATCATGCAGTTTATTCCGATTGTCATCATTCCACAAGCATTTTTTTCGGGAATCTTTAACTTGGAGACATTGGCAGAGTGGTTGCAAGTGTTGAGTAAATTTATGCCGCTTACTTACGGAGCGGACGCCATTCAAGAAATCATGATTAAAGGAAAAGACTTGGTCGATCTTTGGCAGGATTTGCTAATATTGTTCGGCTTTGTGCTGCTTTTCTATGTCTTAAATATATTTGCATTGAAAAAACATCGCAGGTTATAACAATAAAAGAGAGAAATAAGGAGGAAAGTGTATGGACCAGAAAAATTTTATGGACGAGTTCATGAAGGCAGCGAATCAAGATTTAACGCCAAAGCAGGCAAAAATTCTTCAAGCGGCAGTCGAAATTTTCGCCGAAAAAGGGTATGCTGCGACATCCACGAGCGAAATTGCGAAAAGAGCCGGGGTAGCGGAAGGAACGATTTTTCGCCATTATAAAACAAAAAAAGATTTGCTGATATCCATCGTTTCACCGATCATTATAGAATTTGCCGTCCCCTTATTTGCTGAAAGGTTTATCAATGAAGTTTTCCAGGATCAACGACTTGATGATTTTGAAGATCTGTTAAGGAAAATCATCCGCAACCGCTATCAATTTGTCAAAAACAATGTCCCATTGTTAAAAATTTTTTTTCAGGAAATGGCGTTCCATGCAGAAATTCAAGAAAAATTTAGCGCGGTTTTTACTGAAAAAGTTTTGCCTCAGTTTATAAAAGTTGTCAACCATTTTAAACAAAATGGGCAAATAGGTGATTTTCCCACCGAGACTGTCATTCGTTTAACGATTAACGCGATCGTTGGGTTTTTCATTACCCGCTTTTTGGTCATGCCGGATTATCCATGGGATGACGAGAAAGAAATGGAATACACGGTCCAATTTATTCGAAACGGGTTAAAGGGGATTTGACGGCTTAATCAATCATCAAAGATACATGATTTTTTGCAGGATAGTCTGCCCTGAAGGAAGACTATCCTCTTTTAATTAAATTGGAATTAACCAAGCGGTCTTCGAAATTTAGCAATATGGTATATATTAGCAATACCAGCGGCTTGTTGAATCTGATTTCATTTACCCTCGTTTTTTTCTCATCAAACTGCTGATTATCAAATTTGTTAATGCATTATCAATCAACCACCACTACTTGTTGGCTTCCATATATCTTTTTAATGTTGGGACTAATATTTTCTGTTATTAAGTATGTTAAATCTTTAGTAGGACATACAATGTGATTGGAAACAGTGCTTAATTTATCAGATGTTGCCATCCCTAATATTTCAGAAGAGATGGAAGCCATTTTCCGCTTTACTAATGCTTCTGATAAGCTTGGGACGCTGATTCCTATATAAGGATCAATTTTGTAAATTCCCATGATATATAAATCTGCTCTCATATTACTTAAAGATTCGACAGTGTCTATTCCTAAATTAACCATTGATTGTTTGAATAAAGTTCCGCCGATCATAATAACATCAATATGTTGATGATTAGTCAGAGCCATAGCGATTGGCGGGCTGTTTGTAATGACGGTGGCTTTTAATGTTAAAGGTAATTGGTTTACTAGATGTAAATTAGTCGTTCCTCCATCAATTAATAAAACCATGTCTTCTTTTATAAAGGATAAAGCTTTTTTAGCTAATTTAATTTTAACTTCATTAAACATGTGCTGCCTTGTTGAAAAATCAACAACAGGAGGCCCTATCCTCAAAGCTCCGCTATGAACCCTTTTAATAAGTCCGCGGTTATCAAGCTCCTTTAAATCTCTTCGAATTGTATCCTCCGAAACTGACAGGCGTTTACTTAAATCGCTTGCAATAACTTTATGTTCTTCATTTAAAATCTGCAAGATTTTTTGTTGACGTTCTTCCTTTAGCATAGTGACTTTACTCCTTTAAGTCTTTCTTATAGTTTATCATAATTTCAACAATTGATCAAAACGCATTCGAGCAAATAATGGCACAAAAACGCAAAAACATGCTTTACTTTTCATTATATGCGTTTTATAATAAAGGAAAACATGCAAACACATGCAAATGGAGGCACAAACATGCAAAACAATAAAAAAATAACGATTGCACCTTCTATAATGTGTGCTGACTTATGTAATTTAGAAAAAAGTGTAAAAGAAATTGAGAAAGAAGGACTGGATACTTTACATATTGATATTATAGATGGACACTTTAGCCCTAGTATGCCATTGGGAATAGATACTATTAAGCAATTACGAAAAATAACTGATATGAATTTTGATGTCCACATTATGTCCAATAATAATGAATTTTTTATACAAGAGATGATCAAAATTGATGTACAACAAATATCATTTCACTATGAAACGAGCACTCATATTGATCGATACATTAACTTAATAAAAAACAATGGAATTAAAGCAGGTTTAGCACTCAACCCAGCAACTCCCCTGTCTGTCCTGGATTATATTTTGCCGCAGTGCGATACCATTTTGTTAATGTTAATCAATCCAGGCTTTGCAACTGATGAAAATGAAAAGCAAGTTTCTTATGCAATAAAAAAAGTAGAAGATTTGGCGCGATTAATAAAAGAAAAAGAATTGGATACAAATATTGAGGTTGATGGCAGAGTATCTTTAGACACAATACCAAGCTTAGTAAAAGCTGGGGCCGACATACTAGTTGCCGGGAGTACAAGCTTATTTATTCGAGACAAAAGTTTAGCTGAGAATAAAAAAGCGATGGAAAAATGCATCATAGAAGGTTTATTGTGAAAAGAGGGGAAATAATGGTTAATTACTATGATATTGTAAAGGAAATTACAAACGAACTCACCACTACTTTAAACCAAATTGATATGAATGAAGTCAATAAATTGTTAATCGAGATAAAAAAAGCAGATAAAGTATTTTTTGTCGGGGTTGGAAGAGTTCTATTATCTTTGAAAGCTATCGCTAAACGATTAGCTCATCTTGGTATTAAAACTTATATTGTCGGCCAAATCACTGAGCCTGCAATAACTGAAAAAGACTTGTTGATAGTGGGATCGGGAAGCGGAGAAACGGCTTTTCCATTAATCATTGCAAAGAAGGCAAAGCAATTTAAAGCAAAAGTTGCTCATATAGGTGCAAATCCAAATAGCTCAATGAATGAGTATTCAGATTGTTTCGTAAGGATACCAGTAGGTACAAAACTACAGCTGCCAAATGAAGTGAAATCTGTACAACCAATGACAAGCTTATTTGAACAAAGCTTATTGTTATTAGGCGACGCGTTAGCCTTAATGATGATTAGAGAGCAAAATATTGATATGTCTAGTCTTTGGCAATATCACGCGAATTTAGAGTAAAAAGTTAATAGCTTCGCTGGATTGGATATTCTTTGATAAAGAGTTTTAAGTATTGTAAAGGGAGATAATATTATGCTAGCGTTGCATTTTGGTGCAGGGAATATAGGGAAAGGTTTAATTGGTTACTTATTAAACAAAACTGGGTATGAAGTTTGTTTCGTGGATATAAATCAAAAAACGGTTGATAAATTTAACAATTACAATAGTTATCAGGTTGAGATATTAGATGATAATCATACGATAGAGACTATCTCTCCGGTTTCAGCATTAAACAGTGTAACACAAGAAGAAGAAGTGATCAATGCTATTGTGAATGCAGATTTAATTACAACATCTGTCGGCATCAATAACATACCTAAAATAGCTAATATATTATCTCAAGGCCTTTTGAAAAGAGCAAAAGAAAATAAAAAGAAGATCGACATTATCGCAAATGAAAATGCAATTAACGCTTCTTCCAGTTTGAAACGTGAGATAAAGAGATATGTTTCAAATAAAGAAATGGAAAATATATGTACTTTTGTTGGCTTTCCTAATTCAGCTATTGATCGCCTAGCTTTATCAAAACATAGCGAAGGGGGTGAGAGTGTTCTTGTAGAACCGTTCTATGAATGGATCATTAACAAATCAGAAATCGTTAATGCAGATTCGCCTATTATAAAAAACGCAATCTATGTTGAAGATTTACAGCCTTATATTGAAAGAAAATTATATTTAGTGAATATGGGTCATGCGGCAACTGCTTATATTGGGTTTTTAGCAGGAGAATCTACAATACAGAGCGCTTTGAGAAATGCAAAAATTGAACATCTTGTACGGGAAACGCTAAATGAAGCTTCCCAATATATTTTAAGGAAATTTAATATGGACCCAAAAGATATGAGTGATTTTATTGAAAGAATTATAAAGCGCTTTAAAAACAAAAATATTAGCGACTCGATTTTGCGAGTAGGAAGATCGCCGATTCGCAAACTGGGCTATAATGAACGATTAATTAAACCCACTAGAGAACTTTTTGATTTAGGACTTTCAATAGAATATTTATCAGTTGCCGTTGCTGCTGCATTTTTATTCGATAACCCTGATGATGAAGAGTCTGTAATTTTGCAAAACTACATTTGTGAAAATGGGATCGAACAAGCCATTTTACATTTTACAGAGTTAGAAAATAAAACAATTAGAGAAAAAATTAAAGAAATTTATTATCAACTAAAAATACAGAAATGGTAGTGTAAATAGAATCATGAAGAAAGGTGAAACGGTGTGTTAAGTGAATATTTAAAAGGTAATATAAATTTCTTGAATAGAGTATCTTCATGGGAGGAATCTATAAGAGTTGCTTCCGATCCTTTATTAAAAAAAGGTAATATTACTCCTAAATATATTCAAGATATGATTGATAATGTCAATAAAAATGGTCCATATATAGTAATTGTTCCGGGAATTGCCATGCCGCATGCAAGAAACGAAGGAGGAGTAATCAAAACAGGCATTTCTTTTTTGAAATTACAAAACAACGTGCAGTTCCCAGAGGGAAAAGAAGTGAATATTATTATCGTCTTAGCGGCTGAAGACAATTCAAGTCATTTAGGTTTGCTATCCGACTTATCTTCTATACTAATTGATGAAGATGTTGTAAATAAGTTTAGAAATTCAAGCAATGAAGAAGAAATAATGAATGTTATTAAAATGGTAGAATAAAAAATGTTTTTTTGATTAAATTTAAAATTTAAACATCTTTTTTTTCAAAAAAGTATAGAAATTTCTTCTATAAATATTGATATGAAGAAAGGGTGTTATACATGGAAAATGTAATTAAAGCCAAAACCCCATCTTTTCGTGCACGCATCCAAGCTGTTGGAGGATTCTTGACCAATATGGTTTTGCCGAATATTGGAGCTTTTATTGCATGGGGGTTATTAACAGCTTTGTTTATACCTTCTGGCTGGTTTCCAAATGAGAATCTTGCTAGTATAGTTGATCCGGCAATCAAGTATTTATTGCCTTTGCTTTTAGCAAGCACAGGAGGGAGAATGGTTGCCGGCCAAAGGGGCGCTGTAATGGGTACCATCGGAGCCATAGGGCTAATAGTTGGATCCGATATACCAATGTTTTTAGGCGCGATGATTATTGGTCCTTTGGGAGGCTGGCTTATAAAGAAATTTGATAAATTGATAGATGGTAAAATACCTGCAGGATTTGAAATGATTGTTAATAACTTTTCAATTGGTATTTTAGGCTTCTTTCTAATGATTTTCTCCTTTTATTTTATAGGACCGGTTATTGAAGCGGCAAATAATGTTGTTTCATCCGCTATTAAATCTCTAGTGGATACAGGGTACTTACCATTATTATCTCTTATTAATGAGCCAGCTAAAGTATTGTTTTTAAATAACGTCATTGATCAAGGAATATATTATCCTTTAGGTATGCAAGAAACGCTTGAAGCAGGAAAATCAATTTACTTTACCGTTGCGTCAAACCCAGGACCTGGTCTTGGATTATTATTAGCTTTTAGCTTTTTCGGCAAAAAGGCTGCTAAGCGGACTGCTCCGGGTGCTATAATAATTCATTTCTTCGGAGGCATTCATGAGTTATACTTCCCATATGTATTAATGAAACCATTAACAATTTTAGCAATGATTGCCGGCGGGATGTCAGGTATTACAACTTTTTATCTTTTCGATGCGGGTCTTGTAGCTGGACCTAGTCCGGGATCCATAATATCTTATTTAGCTTTAACCCCTAAAGGTAATTTCCTAGGAATCATTTCAGGTGTAATCGTAGCTGCGGTAGTATCCTTCATCGTTACTGCAATAATATTAAAGTTTGATAAAAAAACAGATGAAGAAGATTTTACAAGTTCAATCGAAAAGTCAAAAGCAATGAAATCTGAAGGGAAACAAATTTTAAATCCATCTAATGAACTGTCTAATACAAAAATAAGTAAAATTTCATTTGCTTGCGATGCAGGTGCCGGCAGCAGTGCATTAGGTGCAACCACATTTAGAAAAAGACTGCAAAAAGCAAATATTGACGGTATTGAAGTAAAACATTATAGAATAGAGGATGTTCCAGAAGACACTGACATTATCGTCGTTCATAAAGATTTATTAGAAAGAGCAAGATTATCTCATAAAAACAAAAGAATTATCACTATAGAAAATTATATAGAAGATCCTAATTTATTAAAATTAATTGATGAATTAGGGAAAAGGTAAACAAATGGTTTTGTGTAATTGGAGATTCCTTGCTTGCAAACGTTATCAACAATTTTATAGATATTAGTATTAAAAAGAAAAATAATCATTAGGAGATTAGAGATATGAAAACAGTACTCCCTTGAGATTTAACTTTTGTGGACGTGGTGTTTTTGCAAATGGCGCAAATAAGGCAATGCTCACTTTTGCAATCGCGGACGGCTCACCACGTCCACTATTCAAAATTAGATTAAACAAAGGCCCTAACTTATATAAGTTAAATAGCCTAAGATACCATAAATTTAATTTACGGTTTTTCTAATCTGAAATGAATTGAAAGCAATGGAACTCCTGATTTATCTTTTTAAAAATATGTTCAAAGTTTTTTAAGTTTCTATCTCTCTAATAAACGAAGAAGTTGTTTTATGGTAATTTTGCAAAATTAAGCGATACACCAATTATTTCAGATTCGGCTATTGTGATTTTGTGTTGAAGACAACAAGAAAATAAACATCCGTCCACTATAAAATTATTAATTTTCACTTTTTCAAACGTGCCTATTTCTAAGTCTTTCTATATAATACTTGAATTTGGAAACAGTTTCAAGTTTTATTTAATAATCATTATAGGTGACACCTTTTTTTCGAGTTTGAGCTGTCTGCTTATTCCTGTGAAAAATCATTCTACATGCGAAAAGCTTTTTGGGAAAGAATTGCACTTTGGAACAAACAAAGATAAAGAAATAATAGGAAATGACAGAAATGATGGAAAATACGCTCTGTTTTTTCTTAACGTTTAACTATGTAGAAAACGATCAAGATCAGAAGTATCATCTTTTACGAATGAATCTAACAAAGCTGTTGAAATCATTATCTTCAATCTATAGCAAAAGCCGGAATGGTATCATAACCACTCCGGCTTTTTGATTGCAAAGTTTTTGGAATTATATCGGTTATATTAAGCTGCGGATTGCTTATTATTTTTAAAAGAATTGATATATGAAATAGCTTTTTCAACATCGAACTGACCTTCCCATTTAGACATAACGACAGCGGCTAATGAATTTCCAATGACATTGACCACTGTTCTAGCCATATCGAGAATACGGTCAATACCTGCGATAAATGCAAGACCTTCAGGCGGGATGCCTACTGCTCCCAGCGTAGCCAACAATACAACAAATGAAACGCCTGGAACGCCTGCAATTCCTTTTGAGGTCAACATTAATACTAGCACCAATGAAATTTGATCAGCGATGGACAAATCAATGCCATACATTTGTGCTATAAACAGTGCTGCTAATGCTTGGTATAGGGTTGAACCATCTAAGTTAAAGGAATAACCTGTTGGAATGACAAATGCTGTAATGGATTTTGGGCATCCAAATTTCTCCATTTTCTCCATTATTCTTGGCATAACTGTTTCTGAGCTTGAGGTTGAATAGGCAAGGATAAGCTCTTCTTTAAGTAAACGGATGATGTGAAAAATGTTTAGACCGACTAATTTTGCAACAAATCCAAGAACGACGACAACGAAGAATAACATTGTTCCATAGCCGACAATTACTAATTTACCCAACGGCACCAATGATTCGATACCGAATTTAGACACAGTCACACCGATAAGGGCAAACACACCAAATGGTGCAAATTTCATCACTTGGTTCGTCACCCAGAACATCGTTTCAGCTGTACCTTGGAAAAAGGCAATGATCGGTTTTCCACGCTCTCCGATGGCTGTGACTCCAAGTCCGAAAAATACAGAGAAGAAAATGATCGCCAGCATATTTCCTTCAACAAATGCCTGGAAAATGTTTGGTGGAACAATGTTGACAAATGTATCAGCTATTCCGTGGCTTTCAACTGCTTCTGCCGTATCGACATAACTATGAATATCTGTTTTCTCTAATGAGCTCATATCGACGCCGGAACCAGGCTGAAAAATGTTAGCTGCTAAAAGTCCGACAATAATGGCGACAGTTGTAATAATTTCAAAATACAAAATTGTTTTTCCGCCAAGCTTTCCGAGCTTTTTTGTATCACCTACACTTGCAATACCGACAATTAAGCTGGAAATAACAATTGGAATGACGATCATTTTAATTAATCGTAAAAATATATCCCCAATTGGCTGCAAAAATTTCGCAACATCTGGGTTACCATAAAAAATAGTACCAACAACAATACCTAGTACAAGACCTATTAAAATTTGCCAAGCCAAGCTTATTCTTTTCATCATAGCACCTCTTTTCTTTTATAATTGCCTCCAAAACGAATGGATGACAAAATTGATTATCATTATCTTTTAAATGATTACTCGTCGAAATAATAAGCTATAATAATTAGTAGAGTTGTTTGCGAGAGCGCTTACGAGTTATCTCATCTAATTTAAAATTGAAACTACAAGATCAGACGATAAATCTACAAAATTCTACAAATTGATTATTTACTTCGTTTTTAAAATTCTAACTTTTATTCAATTTTTTAAGAGGAACCATTATAACAAGGTTGTGGTAATATTGAACTTGCACTCTCTTGAAAAAAAAGAACTTCAATTATTGGTTGCAATGATCATTTTGGTTCCGCTCGCTGGCGAAATTAAATTTTATCCATTTAATGAAGTTTATCGGGTGAGTTTTGGACCTCCAACATTGTTTATTTTTTTATTGTGGCTGAGAAAGGTACCAGCTGTTATATGTGGTGTTCTTGCAGGCTTATCAATTGTGACATTTCGGGTTCTTCTCGATTTGATATCCCTTACATCTGTTGATTGGATGGCTTCCATTCATACAAATTCCCCTTATTTTTTCTATTACTTCACGTATGCGCTTGTTTTTTCTGTTTTAAGAATTCACCGATTTTACAATCGACCATGGGTGATCGGCCTTTTGGGGATTGTGATAGAATTGGCAGCCGGGATTGTCGAGCTACTCGCTGAAAATATTATGATTGGAACGGTTATGACTTTAGATGCCTTTAATAAAATTATGATTATTGCCATATTCCGAAGTTTTTTTGTGATCGGTTTATTTAGTATGATAAAATTGCATGAATCTAAGCTAAGGGAAGCGGAAATTCAAAAACGCAATGAACATATGATCATGCTTGTATCGAACCTTTACGAAGAGTCGGTGCTATTAAAAAAATCCGTTCAAGATGCTGAGGAAATTACGAGGCAATCTTACAACCTGTATCAAAAATTGCAGGAGATCAGGAAAGGGAAGAAAAGGCTGTCGCTGGAGGAGCTTTCACGGCATGCCTTGAGGATTGCCGGCGAGGTTCATGAGATCAAAAAAGATAATCAACGCATTTTGTCTGGACTTTCAAAAGTAATTTCAGAAGAAAGCTCCCTTGATTATTTAGATGTCCGATCACTTTTATCAATCATTGTTCGAACACATGAGAAGTATGCTGAGCTGTTGGGGAAAAACATTGAATTCAGTATTGCATATAATGGGTCACATCCTGAGTATCATGTGTATACGTTTATTTCCATTGTGAATAACCTTGTCGCTAACGCAGTGGAGGCCATCAAAGGAACTGGCAGCATTGAGATTGCAGTGGAGCGGGAAAATGATTGGCTCCAAATACGCGTTCATGATGATGGTCCCGGAATTCCCGATCAATATAAAGATATTATTTTTAAACCAGGATTCACCTTGAAATTCGACAGCACGGGCAATTCATCAACAGGTATTGGGCTTTCATATGTGAAAGAATTGGCAGAAAAGCTTAACGGGGAAGTAATGATTGAGCATCAGGAAGATAGCAAAGGGGCAACATTTATCGTTCGTCTGCCAATTGGAAATTTAACCCAAAAAAGGTGATTTTATGAGGTTTTTTATAATAGATGACGATGAGTCAATTCGTACTATGCTATGGCATATCATTGAAGACGAGGAACTTGGTGAGATCGTCGGCGAAGCAGCAGACGGTGCTGATGTTAGCGGTGAATTTTTAAATTTGAAGAAAGTCGATATTTTATTAGTTGACCTGTTAATGCCCGTTCAGGACGGCATTGAAACGATTAAGAAAATCAAGCCGATTTTTAAAGGAAAAATTGTTATGATATCGCAGGTGGAATCAAAGGATATGATCGGCCAAGCTTATGAATACGGAATCGAAAACTATATAACGAAGCCGATTAATAAAATTGAAGTATTGTCAATCTTAAAGAAGGTGATGGGTCATATACGTTTGGAAAAAACCATTCAGGATATCCATCACTCTTTATATAGTGTTATGAACGTTGATCATCTTCTAAAGCAAAATGTAAATCCTTATAAAGAAAATTCTCTTTCTGCCAGTGCACGATTCCTCCTTTCAGAACTAGGCATTGCCGGAGAAAGCGGCAGTAAAGATCTCATTGAAATCATGCAGTTTTTATATGATTACGAACAAGAGAAAACATTTGCCGGCGGATTTCCTTCATTAAAGGAGATATTTAGAAATATTGCGTTGAAGAAGCTTGGAGAAGCAGCCAGTGAAGAGGAGCTGAAAAGGGAAATTAAAGCGTCTGAACAACGTGTGCGGAGGGCGATCTATCATTCCTTGAACAACTTAGCGTCACTTGGGCTCACAGACTTCATCCATCCAAAGTTTGAAAATTACTCATCCAAATTTTTTGATTTCACTGCTGTTCGTCAAAAAATGGAGGAATTAAAAGCCGATCGGCCTGCAGCTGCATCGTCTATACGAATCAATACGAAAAAATTTATCCATGCTTTTTATTTTGAAATCAAGCACTTGATGGAGGAATAAAATCGATTTCAAAGATTCCCTGCATGCGTGCAAACTTATGAAAGTAAAAATGAATCATTCACCTTATTCAAAACAGCGAAACGGTCATAAGTGCCGAAAAAGAGGAAATAACTACCACTTCATTTTTTATGGGCCATTCTTATTGTAAGAAATGGCCCATTACGTCTTTTAGGGATTGGCTGGCCAGCTCGTCTTCCATCGCTTTTTGAACGCGCGTAAATGTGCTGTCCAGGGCGGATTGAATGTTTTTTCCAACGGGACAATTGGGGTTCGGATTTTCGTGAATGGCGAATAATTCGTCTTTCGGTTCGACCGCTTTAAAAATATCCAAAAGTGTTATGTCTTCAGGGTTTTTTGTTAATTTTGCTCCGGTTCTGCCGGCATGGGAAGTTAATAGTCCCGCTTTCTTGAGCATGCTTGTAATTCGCCGGATCACCACAGGATTCGTGTTGACGCTTTTGGCAATAAATTCTGAAGACACATGCTCAAGGGGATTTGATGCTATTAAGATCATAATATGAATCGCCACTGCTAAACGGCTGTTAATCATAAGTTTCCACCACCATTTGTCACTATTTTAGTGACAAATTTGAAATTTTGTCAAACAGGTTGGCAGGCAATGATTTCCGGATGACAGCTTCAATCAATAAGTTGACAGGGATTTATATTTGTAACTATAATAGTTACATATAATTTGTAACTGAATTAGTTACATAAAGGGAGGAAAATTGTTAATGAAAATTGCCGTTATTGGTGCAACGGGAAAAGCAGGAAGTTTAATAGTAAAGGAAGCAAAGGAACGAGGACATGATGTTACGGCTATTGTCCGCAATGCTTCTAAAGTGACTGATGTACCAGCTGTTGAAAAGGATATTTTCGATATTACATCAGAGGATATAAAAGATTTTGATGTTGTTGTAAATGCATTTGGCACTGCACCTGGTGAAGAGCATAAACATGTGGAGGCAGGAAAAGTATTAATCAATGCCTTGAAAGGAGCGCCTAATACGCGGCTTATTGTTGTAGGCGGAGCGGGCAGCCTGTTTGTCGATGAAGCGAAAACAACCCGCCTCTTTGACACACCGGATTTTCCGAAAGAATATTTGCCGGTAGCGAAAAGCTCAGCTCAAAATTTGCAAGATCTTGAAAACTCTGAAGGGATTCAATGGACTTATATTAGCCCAGCTGCATTTTTTGATCCGCAAGGTCCGCGCACAGGTGAATATAAAGTTTCAGGCGATGTGCTTGCTGTCAACTCTGAAGGCCAAAGCTACATCAGTTATAGAGACTATGCGATAGCACTTGTAGATGAAATTGAAAACCGTAAGCACATTAATAAACGTTTTTCCGTCGTATCCAAATAAAAGCTTGATTGCCGAGCGGTGCAGATTTTCTTATTTTTTTACGGCTTGAGATTTGGGAGGATTTCGGGGGTTATTCATATAATGAAATATAAGCCTCAGACACCCTGTGGGGAGCTGAGGCTTATATTTTTCTATAAAGTTGAACAAACTACCCGTTTTTCACACGGGCGGTTTTTTTAAAAATAAAGAGGGGGTTCCCAAAAGTCAACTTATACTGACTTTTTGGACAGTTCCTTAATATTAAAGAGCCGCTTTTATTACTTTTTTATAATAAAGTACGGAGAGAAAGCCGAAAATCGAATACAAAGCTGTATATAGCAGCATGACGAGAATCATTGGCGTCCAGAGCTCTGTGCCGAATAAAAACCATCCTGATTGAACGGCAAAGTAGCTGTGGAAAAGCCCGATGATCAAAGGAATCCCAAAATTAAAAGCTTGTTTGGCTTGAACTCCTTTGAGCAAGTCGCCTTGTGTGAAGCCGAGTTTTCTTAAAATGGTATAATTTAGCTTTTCATCTTCGCTCTCATCCATTTGTTTGAAATAAAGAATGCAGCCGGATGTAATCAGAAAAGTTAAACCTAAAAAGCCGACAATAAACATGCTGAGCCCCATAGATCGTTTTTGATTACTGCTCATGGCGAGCCGTGAATCATGATTGCCGCTAAACGTCGTTTTTTGAAAGATTTCATTAGCTTCCTGTATTTTAGCTTCATCTTGAATATCAATTCCTATATGAACAGACGGTTTCATGTCCATGTCCTTTTGTAAACGGTCAAATATCGTTTCGTCGACAATGGCAACAGGCAGGCCGCCGCCTGTGAAAAAATAGGAAATGTAGTATTCCTTTTGTAAACCTAAATATTTTTGCGGTATGACTTCGTGCCGGCCTTTTAATTCGATTTGACCGGAACTTTTCAGCGGCATAAACTTCTGCATCATATCGTTATACCCTGCAAAAAGAGTTTCATCTGGAGACAGATTGATCTTTTCTACATCGTCGTCACTAATGATTGGGAGAGGCATGGATGCCGGGTCAACTTTCAATTCCTTCAGCTTTGTATCTAATATTTTCTCCATATTGATGTTTGCGTGGATCACATCAATCATTTTTTCACTGTATGGAATGTGATGCGCATGTAATGCTTCTTTAAAATGCTTTGCATCTTCCGCATTCGTCAGAGCAAAATCGGCGGCGACATAATTTTCAGCGGATTTTTCCGATGAATAGTAGGAAATATAACTTAAAGATAACAATCCGATGGCAAGAGCAGAGACGGTTGTAATGATCGTTAATAATAAAGCATTTGACTTCATTCGGAACATAATCGATGAAAGAGATAGTACCTCATGAATATTTAAATAACCATCCTTCTTTTTTCTAATGAGATAAAAAATAAAGCTGACAGACCCTTTATAAAATAAATAGGTTCCGATAATGACAGATCCTAGTATAAAGATCATCGCAAGGAATAGCTCATTCATCGTAGTAAAATCGCCGCCAAATAACTTAGACGAAATATAGTAGCCTATAATGATGAAGAATATGCCGAGAATCCCGATAATCATTTCCAACAGGGATACTTTTTTTACTTCTGTAGTGGAAGCAACTTTAAATAAAGATAAAATGTTCTGCTTTTTAATAAATACGTAATTCAACAACATGATACAAAGATAAATCGCACTAAAAACGATCACTGTTTGGATCAAAGCATTAGGTGAAAAAGTAAGCGTTGCAATGGCATTGACGCCGGTAATTTTAAACAAAATCATAATGAATAATTTGGAGCTGGCAAATCCAATAAAGACTCCAATGAATAATGAGCTGAAATAAATGATAAAATTCTCAGCCGTAAGAATGCGGAATATTTTCCCTTTTGTCATGCCGATTAATTGAAGCAAGCCAATTTCTTTACTGCGCCGTTTAATGAAGATGTTATTGGCATACAAGAGAAAGACAGTCACAATGACAATCAATAATACGGATGCTGTTCGAATGGCAGCAGCCCCTTTAATCGACCCTTTTGTTGCATCCATTGACGGATCATATTGCAATGTGACAAACGCGAAATAAAGGGCTACTGTAAACATTAAGGCAAATACATATAAATAGTAGTTTTTCAGATTTTTTTTCAAATTACGGAATATCAGCTGCTTAACGTTCATGTTGCACCCCGCCTAATACCCCTTGGGTTTTCATAATATGTTGGAAGAACGTTTGTCTTGTTTCTTCCCCTCTATTTAATTGGGTATAAATTTGCCCGTCTTTTATGAAAATGACCCTGCTTGAGAAACTGGCTGCGACCGGATCGTGGGTGACCATGACAATGGTGGCTTTTCGTTTTTGATTTAATTCTTGCAGCTTGTTTAACAGATCAGATGCCGATTTTGAATCAAGGGCGCCTGTTGGCTCGTCGGCAAAGATAATGCTCGGCTCGTGAATAAATGCCCTTGCTGCTGAGGTGCGCTGTTTTTGGCCGCCGGAAATTTCGTTTGGATATTTATCCTTTATTTCATAAATGCCCAGTTCTGTTGCCAGTTCATTGAATTTTTGTTCCGCTTCTTTTTTTGCTGTTTTTGTAATGGATAAAGGCAGCAGGACGTTTTCCTTCACTGTCAGTGTATCGAGCAAATTGTATTCTTGAAAGATGAATCCTAAATGTCTTTTGCGGAATTCCGCCAGCTGTTTTTCTTTCATGCCGACAATGTCTGTTCCTTCTATTTTGATCGTTCCTTGGCTGACTTGATCAATTGAGGATAGAACATTGAGCAATGTCGTTTTCCCTGAGCCGGATGGCCCCATGATGCTGACGAATTCTCCCTTTTCTACACGAATGTCCAATCCCTTTAACACTTCTTGTTTATTAAATTTGTTTCCATAGCTTTTGTAAATTTTTGTTGCCTCTAAAATATACATATCGCGTCCCTCCTTGATATTTTTATCATAATCGTCCTTCTTGTATTTTTCCTTCGATTCAGCGAACAAAATGAAAAAGCATGTGACAAAATTGTCACATGCTTGTAATGCGGACAAATTCATTTTTCTTTGGAAAGGTTAAGGTAACAGTCGTTCCTTCTCCAAGCTTTGACTCTACTTTAATATCTATCAGCAATGTTTCGGCGGCTTTTTTCGCCAAGTATAATCCCATGCCTGTTGAGGCATTGTCCTGATGTGCGGTCGTGGATGTGAAGCCTTTGTCAAAAATGCGCGGCAGATCCTTCGGGTCAATGCCACGGCCAAAATCCTTCACTTTGATCATTGTTTGATCATTTTGCCGATAGCTTTGAATGATGATATCGGATGAATCGCTGTATTTTACCGCATTTGTTAACAGCTGTCTCATGATAAAGGCGAGCCATTTCGCATCGCTTAGCACTTCGGCAGCCTCTAGCTCGACCTCAAACCCAATTCCTTTTTGCATACACCATGATTGCAAAGCTTTTATCTCTTTGAAAATGAGTGGTTCCAGTGCAACATTTTCAATATATAAATCATTTTCCATGAAAGGAATCCGTTTTTGATGAAGCTGCTGGTCAAGCAGCAGATGAATGCGCAGCCATTCATATGTCAATTGTGCTTTGATAACTTCATCATCTAATCGTTCAATGATTAAATGCATCGCTGTCAGCGGTGTTTTAACTTCATGAATCCATGACAGCAATTCATCTTTTTCCTGCTCGAGCGCAATTCGATTTTGCGAAGCCTCTTGTTTCAAAAGCTTCGTTTGGTTTATTATCCGCTGTTCAATCATTTTTTCAAAAGGGCTTTCAGCATTCGCTATACTTGTTAAATCAAGGCTGTTTTCCCATCCTTCCAAGCTTTTATAAAACTTTGTTTCTTTATTGTAGCGGATGATGACAAAAATGAAAAAAATAATCATCAATAAAAAGACAATATAGAGAACGGACTTTAATGAAATGGTTGAATCAAGATAAGAAATAAAAAGGATAAACAGCTGCATGAATAAAAAGAGAAGGATCCAGCTCTTTCTTTCAATAATATATTTTTTAATCATATACGGCTGCCTCTTCCTTTGCCATGTAGCCTTGGCCGACTTTCGTTTCAATAAAGCGTCCCAACCCGAGCTCATCCAATTTTTTTCGCAAACGATTGACATTGACCGTTAATGTATTATCGCTGACAAAGCGCTCATCCTCCCACAGGCTTTTGATTAATTCTGTCCGGCTGACGATTTTGTTTTTCTTCTCAAGCAAATGCTTTAATATCAATAGTTCATTTTTAGTTAGTTCAATTGTTCCTTTATCATTTGTGACCGTATTGTTCTCATAATCGACCGTCGCCCCGCACCATGCCTTCAGCTTCATTTGTTCTGTATTATAGTTGTATACTCGGCGGAGAATTGCTTGTATTTTTGCGATAAGCACCTCGAAATGAAACGGCTTTTGTATAAAATCATCCGCTCCAAGCTGCATTGACATCACCATATCGGTCGGGTGATCCCGCGATGATAAAAAAATAATCGGAACGTTGGAATGGGAGCGGATCATTCGGCACCAATGAAATCCATCAAACTTTGGCAGCTGAATATCAATGATGACCAAATCAGGCTTGATGGCTGTAAATTCTTCAATCACTTTTCCAAAGTCAGTAATGCCGTATACATCATAAGACCATTGTAATAACCGTTCTTTTATTTCATGAAACAGGGTGGTGTCATCTTCAATGAGCAAAATTTTAAACAATGCTTTCACCACACTTTTTTCACTTATGTTTGTTAGACTTTCCCGCTGTCCTATATTGTGCATGATTGAGCGGATAGCGGTGTTTTTTTGCGATTTTTCTATAATTGATTGTATAAATCATTTTCCGGCTTTCTGAAGATTGCTGTTCCCGAGGGAAAAAAATGATCTTTGCCCTTATTATAATTGATTTTACAAGGTAATTGAAACGGTTTAATGTTGCGATGAGCCGTTTTTCAACTCGTTTAAGAGTTTTAAAGGTTTATTAAAGGCGGATGTGAGGTCAGAATACTTCTTGTTAAATTTTGTTTTTATATTAAAAATATTCCAGTTTATACCGATATAAAAAATGGAAATTTTATAAAATATGGAGGAGGTTATTATGAAAAAAATTGTCGGAGTTATTTTTACGCTGGCTGTTCTATCATTTTCGTTCGTATTTGCATTCTTTCCTGCAAAAACTTCAGCTGCATCCGCACCACCATTAACGGATTTACAGATAATTGGTATTACGTCGGATGGAAACGATAATGAATGGGAAATCATTTCACAAATCAATTGTCGGCAATCACTCCTTTAAAAGGGAGAAACATAAGAATTGCCATTTATGTTGAAGGTACTGAGCGTCCAGGCTTTCTTAGAATATATAATGGTGGAAGGGATATTACTTCTCAAACTCGTAAACCTTTAGCGGATGAACCTTTATCAGGATCTGACAAAATTGTGTATGGGTGGATCAAATATTATGAAATACCTATGAGGCTATTGACTACAGAATCGATCAGCATTTCAGCGTTAGATTATTTTTCAAATAAAACACTTTATGATCACATAAATTTTACAATTGTTAGGGAGTGATCTTATATGAATATTACTGAAACTCAATATTTTGCTGCTTATACGCAATTGACGCTTGTAGCTCCGTTCAAAAAACATTTGGAAACAGGCAGCCCTTATGGCAACGAGACAAGAGAAGAATACAACAGCAAAATGGATTTTTATGAATTTATGGACGCAATAAAGGAAGGGAAAATTGTAAATGAAGATTTAGCCAGAGAAACGTCTCATTTCCATAATAAAATTTTGGATGATAAGATGAGGTATGGTGGAGATCCATTTTTCAATGCAGAAGTAGCAAAAATTATTCAAAAAGCATTTAAACTCGGTTTAGTCGGAAAAAACGAAGAACTTATTGCCAAATACGAGCAAAGCATTTAAAAATGGAATAAAACAAGCCGCTTGAACGCCAAATCACCGGCAGTCAAACGGCTTGTTTTCGTTTTGTCTGTTAATTTTGAGTGAATTATTTCACTTCTAAATAAATAGTTCAAGTATTCTCTTTTGTTCCAGCAAAATGCTTTACACAAAATCAAATTAAATTAAAATAAACTGGTTTTATGTTATACTTTGTTCAGTAATAAGCGGGGAACAGATTATGATGAAGGGAAAGAGGCTACATGAAAATACGTGTATCTGCTGTTCAATATCATCTTCATTCCATCGGGAGCTTTGAAGATTTTGCAAACCAAGTAACGCATTATGTGAAAACCGCAGAAGAGTTTGACGCTGATTTTGTTCTTTTTCCTGAATTTTTTACGACTCAATTGCTGTCCATTCCGAATCAAAAGCAGACGATTCAAAATTTACCTCATTATACGGACCGATATTATTCACTATTTACATCGCTTGCTAAAGAAACGGGCATGCATATTATTGGAGGCACTCATATTATCGAAAAAGAGGGACGATTGTATAATACAGCCCATTTATTTTATCCCGATGGCCGGATAGCTGAACAAGCGAAGCTTCACTTGACGCCGACGGAAGTGAAAGAATGGCATCTGACTCCCGGAGAAACGGTTCAAATATTTGAGACCGAAAAAGGAAAAATTGCCATGTTGACTTGTTATGATATCGAATTTCCAGAAATCGTTCGAATTGTACGAGGAATGGGAGCTGACGTTGTGTTCTGTCCGTCTTGTACAGATGACCGCCACGGATTTCAACGAGTGCGGTATACAAGCCACGCCAGAACGATTGAAAATCAAATCTATGTGGTGACAACAGGGACAGTAGGTTCGCTTCCTACCGTTGATTTTATGAGGGCAAATTTCGGCCAGGCAGCGGTCATTACTCCGAACGACATCCCATTTCCGAAAAACGGGATCTTGATGGAGGGGGAAATAAACCACGATATGATTATTACGGCGGATCTTGATTTATCTCTCTTATACAAAGTGAGAGAAAACGGATCTGTCACCACTTGGAGAGACCGCCGCTTTGATTTGTATCCTGATTTAAGTGTTCATGGACGAAAGGGGAATGGAGATGAGCCGCTACAGAAAGAGATTTTATCTGAATAATCAAGGCCGCAATGTCGAAGTGGTGATAAGGAATTATAATGAAGCAGATTTTGATGAATTAATTGAAATTCAAAAGGAAAGCTTTCCGCCGCCTTTTCCATCAGAACTTTGGTGGAATAAAGAGCAATTAACGAATCACGTGACATTGTTTCAGGAAGGCGCTTTATGTGTTGAGGTAGAAGGAACGTTAGCAGGATCGATGACATCTTTAATCGTGAATTTTGATCCCGCCCATCCTGATCATACTTGGGAAGAGATAACGGACAACGGCTATATCCGTAACCATGATCCGAATGGCAACACTTTATATGTTGTGGATATTTGCATCCGTCCGTCCCACAGAAAGCTGGATTTAGGAAAATGGCTTATGCAATCAATGTACGAAGTAGTTGTCCATAAAGGATTGGATCGCTTGCTCGGCGGCGGCAGAATGCCGGGATATTATAAATATGCGGATGAGATGTCAGCTGAACAATATGTCGATGCTGTCGTCAGCGGAGATTTAAAAGACCCGGTTATTTCATTTCTCCTCCGTTGCGGACGGACGCCTCTTGGAATTGTGGCTAATTATTTGGAGGATGAGGAATCCCGTAACTATGCTGTTCTAATGGAATGGAAAAATCCGTTTAAATAAGTAATTGAAAAAAGCTGCTTGAACGCCAATTATTGGTGATACAGCGGCTTTTTTTTCATGCTCGCTCTCTGCTAATATTTTAAACTTGCTTTCACATGGAATATGAGCCAGTTTCCATATCAAACTTCGGCTTTTTGGATCTGTACTTCCGATATGATCGTTCGGCATTTACATATTGCAGCCATTGCCTATTCACTTTTGCCTAAGGTAAAATCAAACATAAATAAGGCATGAATGGGGCGATAAATAGTGGATGAACGAACGAGGCATTATTTTGCGGAATTGCAGTCAAGTGATAAAAATGCGCAGTACGAAGCGTACAGCAGCATTATGAAGATCACTGAAGAAGAAGTCGATTGGGCGTATGAAGTATGGGATCAGCTGAAGGAAGAGCTGACAAGTAAAGACCCTCATAAGCGCTCGCGTGCTGCTCAGTTTTTAAGCCGATTAGCGATCAGCGATCCCGAACAGCGAATGTTGGAGGATTTTCCTCAAGTTTGGGAAGTAACCTATGATAAAAAGTTTGTAACTGCCAGACATAGTTTGCAGGCTATTTGGAGGATTGGTTTAGCTGGGGAAAAGCAAAAAGAGATGGTTATCCGTCATTTGGCAGCTCGGTTTGACAACTGTGTTGACGAAAAACATGCGACACTTATTCGGTTCGATATTATTCAAGGGCTGCGAAACTTGTATGATAAAGTGCAGGATGAAGCGATCAAGCAGCTTGCCTTCGATTTAATTGAAAAGGAAGAAGATCCGAAATATCAAAAAAAATATGCAGCAGTATGGAAATAGAAAAAAAGAGCCGTCAGTAGCAACACTCCCAGTAAATGAATGGCAATATGATTGAAAGAATGATTGTTTGCTGATTATGTAGTGGCTTTAGAGGATCGGAAGGTATTTGCAGACTGTCTCAGGCATTCATCTCCAACAGATTAATTGAAGAACAAACATATTCTTACAATAACAGAAGGAAAAATAATGCCCTTTTAAAGTGATTGCACATCAAATAAATGTCGTTTGAAGTGAAAAAAGAAGAAAATTTTCATTTTGAAGTATTATACGCTGTCAAGCTTCTATAAAAAATGCTTTTGATCATTCGTCTCAGCGTTTCAAAGCAGAGGTTTCAAAAGAAAAAACTGCACGTAAATATTAAATCGGCAACATTTTATAAAAAATAATTTTTCAGTTGATTGGCTATCATAGAACAAAGAATTACATTTCGGAGTGATAAACGATGGAAAATTCTCAAATAAATGAAGTTCAAGAGCTGTACCAGCAACTAATCAATGCGTGGAACAATCGAACTGCTAGCGGAATGACGGATCTGTTTACTAAGGATGGCGAAAGCATTGGTTTCGATGGCAGTCAGTCGATTGGACGCGATGAAATATTCGCACATCTCCAGTCCGTCTTTGAACACCACCAGACAGCTAAATTTGTCAGCAAAGTGAAAAATGTCCGGTTTCTAGCTCCTGATATCGCTATTTTACGAGCGATTGCCGGTATGGTTCCTCACGGCCAGTCCGATTTAAATCCTGATGTGAACACTCATCATACACTTGTTGCAGTGAAAACGGAAGGAATTTGGCGTATTCAACTTTTTCAAAATACTCCAGCCCAGTTTCATGGCAGACCTGAATTGGTTGAACAAATGACCGAAGAGTTAAGACAGCTGCTTAAATAATCCATGTCCTGTTCAGGGGAATGGTGAAATATACTTTCATGCAAAAAGAAGATTAGGAAAATCCTAAATCTTCTTTTTTGATGTGTGCGAATAAAACGCTTCACATTTTCATAACGAAAAAATCATTTTTATATAATCATCGTTGATATCAAATTTGTTATTAATGACTTTTTGTTGCTGTAAGCCTTTGTGATATTTGGACAAGTATTCTTTGATACCTATTAGTGGCATTTGTTTTAAATAAAAAGCGGGCAAATCGGAAAATGCTTTTACTACTATAAAACTACCCTCCAATTATGATTGCAAGCTGCGATGATAGTTTTGTGCTTTAATATGTAGTTGGCAATGAGTTCGGTCATGTCGATGGGGATATTTTTAACGATCGGTTTTTCTTTAAACATATCAAAATTGCCTGTTCCACCTGCGCGGTAGCTGTTCATGACGACATCATATTCTTTGTCAAGCTCCAATGGGCTGCCGTGATAATTTAGCTTCACAACTCGTTGGCCAACTGGATTAGAGATTTTTAATTCGTATTCAATTCCTTCCCACATATCATAATTGTAATGCTGCGGTTTAGGATATAAGAAAGCGGGATTGACAGAGATTGTTCCGTTTTGAACCGTAAAATACTTGGCGCTTTGCTCTAAAGCATCTTTAATATCTTGGCCGCTGATGCGGATGACAGTTAATGTGTTCGGATAAATATAATTGGAAACAATATCGCGCATTGTAACATGTTGTTTGAATCCAGGCAAGTCATTATTGAATAAGGCAGTGGCAGAAATATCAACTTTGGCTGTTTCCATTTGCACCTTATTGATAAATTCTATAAAAGGATTGTCTTGTAATCGGGTCTTCAATGGATCAGATACGGTCATGTCACCAATAACGGTTCCGATCGGCTGATCCAGCCATTTTTGCGTTTCTTGTTCAATATCGGATATCAATGCCAAAACATCTTGATTCGCTTCCATTTTTTCATCAATTTTGATTAAGTTGAAATGACTAACGATTGCGGGGCTGTTTCCATTTGCCTTCTGTCTAACTTTCATCGTCACTTCACCCAAAAATTGCCCCTTATGGCTTGGCTGAATGATTGTGATGCCGTTTAGTTTATCTGCGAGTGGGCGGTGCTGATGGCCTGTGATTAAAATATCAACACCCTCTAGTTCTTGGCACATTTGGTATGCTTGGTTTTCTCCTGTCAGCTGTTCTATAGGCTCTCCAGTTTGTAGATCTCTTTCAAATCCCCCATGATATGAGACGATCATCACATCTGGTTTTTCTTTTTGGCGAATATCGCTCACCCATAATTTAGCCGTTTGCAATGCATCTTTGAAAACAAGTCCCTCAATATTTCGCGGCTCTTCCCAATTAGGGATGAAATGAGTGGTTATACCAAGTACAGCAATTTTGACTCCGTCCAATACCTTGACGAGATAAGGTGTTCCAAAAGCGGGCTCTCCTGTTGTTTGCTTCAAGATATTAGCGGACAGCCAAGGAAAAGCTGATTGATCAATCGCCTTTTGTAAATAACTTCGTCCATAATTAAATTCATGATTTCCCAATACGCATGCATCATATTGGAGATCATTCATAACTTGAATCATCGGATTTTCACTGTCGGGCCTGTTTTTTGCATGGTAATAAGTCAACGGGCTTCCTTGAATCAAGTCTCCATTATCAAGTAAAAGTACATTGCCTTTTTTTCTTTTTTCTTTTATAATCGTGGCTATTTTAGCCAGTCCGAAATTTTGTTCTTCTTTGTCTCTGTAATTGGTCGGGTAAATGTAGCCGTGAAGATCGCTGGTTACAAGCAGATGAATCGCAGTTTCTTTCTCCATTATTTTCCTCCTCCTTTTTTTTCATCATAACAAATCGTTGTAAAAATAAAATAGATAATTAAATGAAAAGAAATAATTTACAAAGTTAATAAAATATTCGTGATATTTTGTAACAAAATTTACAAATAATTAAAAATTTGGTGCTAAAATGGAAATTAGATTTTCAAAAAGATATGGGGGAAATTAATATGTTTAAAAAATTAGTAGCTTTTGGAACAATACTAGCTTTAACAGCGGTGGTCATCAGCGGATGCGGGGAATCCAGCAATTCCCAACAAACTAATAGCAGCAAAGAATCAGATGGATATATTCCGGAAACCCTTTCTGTACAATTTGTACCTTCTCAAAATGCAGATACATTGGAGGCCAAAGCAAAGCCGCTTGAAAAGTTATTGGGAGATCGTTTGGGTATACCTGTAGAGGTAAGTGTTTCAACGAACTATAATACCATTGTTGAAGCAATGGAATCCAAAAAAGTAGATGTAGGATTTTTGCCGCCAAATGCTTATGTGCTGGCGAAAGAAAGAGGAGCTGCTGAAGTAATTCTTCAAGCGCAACGTTACGGAGTGGATGATGAGACCGGGCAGCCAACAGATGAACTAGTAGACAATTACAAATCAATTTTCGTAGTGAAAAAAGATTCTGGTATTACTAGTGTGAAAGATTTAAAAGGAAAGAAAATCGCTTTTCAAGATGTCACTTCATCTGCAGGTTATGTTTGGCCGGCCGCAACGCTGATGGATAATGGGATTGATCCATTAAAAGATGTACAAGGAATAACAGTAAAAGGGCACGACCAAGCAATTATTTCTGTTTTGAACGGTGATGTCGATTGTGCGGTTGTTTTCCAAGATGCCCGCAATACCGTAGCAGGAGATTACCCAACTGTTTTCGAAGATACGAAAGTCATTGAGTTTACAGAACCGATTCCGAACGATACGATTTCCGTCCGTTCCGACATGAATTCAGAATGGGTTGAAAAAATCAAGCAAGCTTTCATTGATATTGGAAAAGACGAAGAAGGGCATGCGATTATAAAAGACATTTACACGCATGAAGGCTACATAGAATCGAAAGACAGTAACTTCGATATCGTCAGGGAGTATGCTGAAAAAGTGAAAACTGAATAATGTATTTTCATAAAATATAGCCAGGCGAATCGTTCGTACTGGCTAATCCTCTATGAATAGATAAAGCAACGTCGGGATGTTTAGATAAATATTTAAAAAAGGTTGGTATGCAGAGTGATAGAATTTCATCGTGTTACAAAAATTTATCCTAATGGTGTAGTAGGATTGGAAAATATTGATTTGAAAATTGAAAAAGGGGAATTTGTTGTGATTGTCGGTTTATCTGGCGCTGGCAAATCAACGTTGCTACGTTCTATTAATAGATTGCATGAAATTAGTTCCGGAGAAATAACAATAGACGGGAAATCCATCACGAAAGCAAAGGGGAAGGAACTCCGCCGCATCCGTCGCGACATTGGGATGATCTTCCAAAATTTTAATTTAGTGAAAAGGTCGACTGTTTTGCGAAATGTTTTATCTGGAAGAGTTGGCTACCATTCTACTCTCCGAACCGTTTTGGGATGGTTTCCAAAAGAAGATGTGGATTTGGCCATGAATGCTCTGGAACGAATGAATATTCTTGAAAAAGCGTACACCAGATCGGATCAACTTTCAGGAGGACAGCAGCAAAGAGTGTCGATTGCTAGAGCTTTGGCGCAAAAAGCTAAAATCATTTTAGCGGATGAGCCTGTAGCATCTTTAGATCCTTTGACAACAAAACAAGTAATGGATGATTTAAAAAAGATCAATCAAGAGTTAGGAATAACGCTTGTTGTCAACCTGCACTCGGTCGATTTAGCTAGACAATATGCCACAAGGATCATCGGCCTGAAAGCAGGACAAATTGTGTTTGACGGATCTGCTAGGGAAGCGACAGATAAACGGTTTTCTGAAATATATGGAAAGCCTTTTGAGGTGGGAACAAATGAAGCGGATAGAGAGTTTAAATATGAATCGATTAACTAAACAAGAAATTCCTAAAGCACCTACTAAAATAAAGCATTACTTGACAACAGCGTTGATTGTGCTGCTGATCGGCTGGAGCGCCTATCAAACGGAAAGTTCTTTCATCGATTTTGTTGAAGGGTTTCCAAATATGTTTGATTTGCTTGTACAAATGTATCCTCCCAGCTGGTCATATTTTGATGATATTGTTCCGGCAATGCTTGACACATTCCGCATGGCGGTTATTGGGACAACGATGGGAGCTTTGCTTGCGGTTCCATTTGCTTTGTTATGCGCAAGCAACATCGCTGCCAGCAATTGGATTTATTACCCGTTCAGATTTATTTTAAATTTAATTCGTACCATTCCTGAACTTCTTTTAGCCGCTATATTTGTTGCGATTTTCGGATTGGGGCCATTACCAGGAATATTTGCATTAGCTGTTTTCTCAATGGGCATTATTGCGAAATTAACTTATGAAGCGATGGAAAGTATTGATAAAGGCCCATTGGAGGCGATGACGGCAGTTGGCGCCAATAAAATTCAATGGATCGTCTACTCTGTCGTTCCGCAAGTGTCCCCTTACTTTGTCTCTTTCGTTCTTTACACCTTTGAAATTAATATAAGGGCTGCAGCTATATTAGGACTAGTGGGAGCAGGAGGAATCGGAGAATATTATGATAAAACATTAGGTTTTCTTGAATACGACAAAGTGAGTACAATCATTATTTTTACATTAATGGTTGTTTTGTTGATCGACCATATTAGTACTAAATTGCGGGAGAAACTATTATGAAGAGTGTTGCAAGACCAGTTAAACCAAAAAAGAACCGGTTCATGCTTTGGAGTATATATGTGTTGTTGGCTGTTATTTATATATGGGCATTATCCGGTATTCCAATAGAAGGATTTAAAGAAACGGCCGGCCAAATTACAAAAGCGATTTTATCCGGCATTCTTTCTCCTGATTGGGGATATGTTTACTTGCCCGAAGGCGAAGATCTGCTCCGAGGGCTATTAGATACATTAGCGATTGCCATATTAGGCACATTTATTTCAGCTTTTCTATGTATACCGTTTGCTTTTTGGGCGGCTAACAATATGACGAAGGGGAAGATTGCGGCAGGAACAGGAAAATTTATTTTAAGCTTTATCCGGACATTTCCGGAACTAGTGATGGCGTTGTTATTTATTAAAGTAGTAGGCCCTGGCTCTTTTGCCGGTGTGTTGGCGCTCGGACTCCATTCCATCGGGATGCTTGGCAAATTGTTTTCAGAAGAAGTGGAAAATATTGATTTCGGACCAATTGAAGCTTTGAAAGCAACAGGAGCAAGCGGCTTGCAAACGCTGTGGTTTGCCGTTGTTCCACAAATCATTCCTGGGTTTATCTCTTACACCTTATATCGTTTTGAAATTAACCTCCGTTCCGCAAGCATTTTAGGAATCATCGGTGCAGGCGGAATCGGTACACCGCTTATATTTGCCATGCAGTCTCGCGACTGGAGTCGTGTCGGTATTATTTTATTAGGAATCATTGCCATGGTTACGATCGTCGATATCATTTCCGGCTATTTGCGCAAGAAGGTGGTTTAGCAGATGCTCATAAGGCAGCAATGTATATCGAAAGCTTCAGCAATAGCGGCTGAACTCAATAAAAGGCTTTTGCCTCGTTGAGTTAATAAATTATGGAGGTAGAGTCATTATGAGAAAGATGCTGTTGCAGGGCCTTGTGGCAGTATTGGCGTTTTTTATTTTTGCTTTGGAAAACGTAACTGTAAGTGCAGAAGGTCCGAATGATCCGGCCCCAATCTTAGTTCCTAGCGATCCGAACGGCAAGAAAGTTTTGTTTGATAACAGCCATGGGCAAACAGCAGGACAGTCCGATTGGGTGATTGATGGTGCATTTTCCGATTTTGCCAATGCATTGCTTGAAGCGGGATATACAGTGAAGGAGCATCGGAGTTTAGATCCACTTACTCTGGAGGATTTAGAAGGTTATGATGTTTTTATTATTCCAGAGGCACAAATTCCTTTTAAGAAGTCTGAACAAGATGCTATTGCCGAGTTTGCAGAACAAGGGGGAGGCGTATTTTTTATTGCCGACCACTATAATGCCGACCGAAATTTTAACCGTTGGGATTCAAATGAAATTATGAATGGTTGGCGCAGAGGGGCTTTTGATAATCCAACAAAAGGAATGGATCAAGGTGAACAAGCTGCAATGGCTGGTGTTGAAAGCACCGATTGGCTAAGTGAAGAATTTGGTGTAAGATTTCGTTTTAACTCGATAGATAACACAACAGCAAATGTGATTATACCATCTGATGAATCCTTTGGTATAACGAGTGGCATTGATGAAATTTCGATTCATGCTGGTTCTACACTGGCTATTATGAATCCTGAAATTGCTAAAGGGATTGTTTATTTGCCTGATGGGCTTACTGTAGAAGAAAACAAATGGAGCAATGCAGTTGACGAAGGGGTTTATTTTGGCGGCGGAATTCATGAAGGGCCCTTTGTAGCGATAGGAAAAAAGGAAAGAGGAAAGGCCGCTTTCATCGGCGACTCTTCTGTGGTGGAAGACAGCACCCCTAAATATAGAAATGAAGAACACGGAGGAGTCAAGAGAACGTACGACGGATTTACTGAAAAAGATAATGGCCAATTGCTATTGAAAATTGTCGAATGGCTGTCTCATAAAGAAAGTTATCTGACCTTCTCTGAACTTGGTATACCGCTTGATCAGCCTTCACCAATATTAGAAATGGAGACCCCAGAACATTCTGAGGAGCTGAAGCCGGAGCCTTGGCGTTCACCGAATGAAGGTTATCTTTGGTATGATCAATCGACATTTGCTGACGGTTCATTTGGCTCGGAAATGGATCCTCCAAAAGATATTAAATATAACATTGAAACCCCTGAATATTTGCCAACTGGCGGAGAACCTTTTCAAGTAACACTCAAATTAACAGATATGAAACCGGGACAAGTCATTGAAAATGGGGAAATTCAAGTATATTTAGAAGGTGGTACATCAATTTCGCAAGTTCGGCTTCCGAATGGAACATGGCCTACCACTTACGGTTATCAAAGTGTTGGGAGCATTCAAGCCAATCAGCATGGTGTGGCGGAAAAAGTACTGACAATGAGACTTAACCCAACGGTACAAGACGGAACAACAGGATATATTCGCCTTCGAATAGGGGCTGGAAACAACGTCTTCACCAAAACAGTCAATATCGGTCAGTCAATTGTTGAGACGCCGCCTGGCGGTGAAGAAAAATATCAATTGTTAACACCGAAATTCATTCCGCTCGGAGGTATACCATTTCCGGTAGAAGTGGTGATGAATGGTTTAACACCTGGCCAAACAGTAGCAAATGCACAAATCCAAATATATTTGTCAGGCGGCAAAAGCATTTCGCAAATCCAATTTGAGGATGGCACACCAACCACTTACGGTTATTTCAATATCGGCAAACTGACAGCAGATGAAAATGGAAAAGCAAAGAAAACGATCATGATGCGCATCAATCCAAATGTATCGGCTTATGAAGCCTATATTCGCCTGCGACTAGGTTCGGGCAATAACGTTCTCACGCAGAAGGTAACTATGAGATAGCCATTACAAATTGAAAATGTGTTAGTGTGTATCAGGTTTTTAGAACAGTATTTTGCAACGGCAACGGGGGTAATAATTATGTTTACATTACCCATTCGATAAGGTATCACTAAAATGTTATTCAGCTGAAAGAAGGAGATTGTCTCCAAACATAAGACTAAATATTTACTCTTATGTGTGGAAAAGCGGTGTTCCTTATATGCCCCTTTTTACATTATTTAGTTAATATAGGGACGGTTCGATAAGTCCTAATAAGATGAAGCCAGTATAGAAAAACAGCTCATTTTTCTATACTGGCTTTTGTATATGTTTACAATTTTTCTTAGAAAACAGCTGGCGGATGACGGTTATCCCTTCATGAGCCTCGGCAAATTCTTGAAGCTTTCTCTCCGCTATTTCTCATTAAAATCCTGAATTGTTTTCCTCAGCTTTTGAGTTCAAACTGTACATCGACTTCAAACGTTTCCGAATCTCCTTGATCGTCTGTTCGATTACATTGGTCGCATACATCACGCTCCGAATACTGACTGGATTCGTCCATAATTGTCAGAAGGACACCCAAGTCGTTGCTGCGATTACGCCTCTCTCACATACTTAGTAATGACGGAATGGCAGATCATAAAATATTGCCTGCGCCCCGGGAGCAATGGTGATACGCTTTCTCAGGCAGCACTGGCGGGATCACTATAAATAAAAACAAGGGGATTCCCTTTTTCCGCTTCAGAGTCGAAGTAATAGCAAAAAAACATCCGCCTGTTCTACGTCCTTTCAAGATGCCATAATGAAGTAAAAAATTTCTCACGGCATTTGAAAGGGGAAACTATTGAAAATTTTATTTGCGAAAAATTCATGAAGATTCTATTATTTATTTAGAAAATTGTTATATGTTTTGGAGTGTGGTCACGAATTTATGAAAATGGTTTCCTTTAATGCATACCGGACCATCGGAATTCCAGGTGTACACTATATAAAGCCTGACAATATGTTTAAAGAATTAGAAACCATTCGACAAGCGGATATTGTTCTTTTTCCTGAGACGTGGCAAGCCCCTGCTCTAGTATACGGATTAAAGAAAAAAATTTTCCCAAGCATTGAATCATTGCAGCTGGGCTTTAGCAAAGTAGAAATGACGAGAGCGCTTTGGACGGTGGCGCCTGAGCATGTTCCATATACGGAAATATTGGCGAGCACCCCAAGCAATATCGAAAAAGTATTAGAAACGTTCCCGTTCCCATTTGTTGCAAAGGAAGTCCGGAATTCAATGGGAAAAGGAACCTTTTTAATTAAAAATGAGTATGATTTTTATCAATATGCCAATCAAAATGATGTTTTGTACGTACAAGAATATTTAGAAAACGACGGAAAAGATTTACGCATTTGTGTCATTGGAAAAGATATTTTCACCGCCTATTGGCGGGTTGGGGCGGAAGGGGAGTTTCTCCACAATGTTGCCCAAGGCGGAAGCCTCTGTTTTGAATTTATACCGAAAGAAGCTTGTGATCTTGTGTTGAATGTCTCGAAACAATTGAACATTAATCATGCTGGTTTTGATGTGCTGGTAAGCGGAGGGCATTTTTATATTCTCGAGTTTAATGTGCTTTTTGGTAATATGGGCATCACAAAAAGTGGCTTATCAGTTGAAAAAGCAATTTATGAATATTTATTAAGTGAATTTGTGCCGCCTTTTCCAACATCACCGACTACAAAAAAGGTTATTTAAATCAATAAATGCTAAATGTTCATTTTAGTAGATTCATAGCGATCCTTAATAAGGAAAAGACGGAAGAAATGCAATAGTTTTTGTTTATCACAGAGTGGGAAGCGGCTAATTAGAAATTTTTGTTTTTTAAAATGGAAAATACAGTATGAAATTGCTTGTGGATAGATCGTGCGCCAGCTTTGGAAAAGATGTATTAACGGGCTTCCTTCGTCGATTGTGTACATGCTTCAGGAAGAGCATGTAATGGTTCATTTGCATGAAGAATTATTTTAAAAAAACTTTTTTTCTCGCTATTGCTCAGCTGATCACAAAGGGTAGAATTTTTTCATCTTTAAACGAAAGGACAGCCGAAAGTTGCACCTTCCTTCAATAACGATTTGCTGCACAAAAGGTAAAATTTGAGCAGACTGTCTGATTTATGTTTCACATGGAACAAATGTGCTGAACGTTTGTCTATTGCAATAAATATGAAAACATTTAATATAAGTTATATACTCAGCTTTCGCAGTCCAAAATCTTGTTTAAATGCTTGATGTAAATGGTTTTGGGAAGTACAAAATTATCATTTGACATTTTTTAAAACATAAAGAAAGACACCTATTCTTTTGGTAAAATATTGGTGACGAAACCAAATCCAAAAGAAAGGTGTCACCACTATGATAACGAATAAAGACTACTTTGCGCAATTACCAAAAGAAATTAAACAAGGATTTTCCGAATTAAATATTGGATATCATTTAAGAAAAGCGAATATTACGAAACTTTCCGGGTATTCTTGTCTTACTGTTTTCAAACTGATTTTTCTTTTAGTCTTCCAATATAAGAACTGGTTTCGTGCTTTTATGAGTAAACGATCTCAGGATCTGCCCGGAAAGGATACAGTCTATCGCTTTTTAAATACACCAACCTATCATTGGAGAAAGTTTCTGCTTTCATTAAGCAGTGAAATGATCCGTCTGCTTCAACCATTAACTTCAAAAGATCGTGTCACAGCTTTTGTGATTGATGATTCTGTCTTTTCAAGAAACCGTAGTAAGTCGGTTGAACTGTTGGCTAAGGTTTTTGATCACTCTACCCATCAGTACTTGAAAGGGTTTCAAATGCTTACCCTTGGCTGGACCGATAGTTTTACTTTTATTCCCGTTGATTTTGCTCTTCTAAGTTCACCGAAAAAGGAAAATCGCCTGCAAGAAATCAATACCAATATTGATAAACGAACATCTGGCTATAAGCGTCGCCAGGAAGCTCTGAAATCAAAACCGGACGTGGCTTCAGCTTTACTTGATCATGCGCTTGAAAAAGGGATTATAGCTGACTATGTTCTCATGGATTCCTGGTTTACACAAGCGCCTTTAATTGAGAAGATTACGAACAAAGGGTTATTTGTCATTGGCTTGGTGAAGCAATTAAAGCAGCGATACGTTTACAATGGTGAACGTTTCACACTGAATCAACTTTACAAATTGGCAAAACCTCACATGGGTAAAAAAGACATTCGCGGATCCGTTTATGCTACTTTAGACAATGGAATTCCAGTAAAAATTCTATTTGTACGAAACCGTAATAAACGGAGCGAATGGCTTGCCATTCTCAGCACAGATACAACATTAGAAAATGAAGAGATCATTCGTATTTACGGCATGCGTTGGGACATTGAAGTCTTCTTCAAATGCAATAAATCCCTTTTAAATTTAGAGAAAGAATTCCAGGGACGTTCCTACGACATGTTAATTAGCCATACAACCATTGTTTTTACACGATATATTCTCATTGCTTGGCAAATGCGAAAAGAGGAGGATCCTAAGACGATTGGCAACCTTTTTTACATCCTTTGCGAAGATGTAAAAGACATAGATTTTATTACTGCCCTTCAATCACTTATTGACCTTTTCCAAACTTTGGCGGAAGCCGAGGTTTCTTTGAACATGGACATCTTTAAAAATCAAATGAATAAATGGTTGGCCACTATACCTAATTATATCAAGCAATGCTTAAATATTTCTGTGTGCGAAAGTTGAGTTATATATTTAATGGAATTTTAAAATTTTTATTATTTCCCAGGTTAAATTGTTTGCGTTCCCCTTATTATCATGTAATAATTTCTGTTAACAACATAGATATTTAGTATTTCAAAACAGATCTCTATAATACTGCAAGTGGTGGTGTATAAAATGGAAGGAATCAATCAGTTGCCAGTGAAAGTAGGGGATTGGGTAAAAGGAAAAACAAAAAGCGGCGAATTTATTTACGGTTATGTTGAAACGATAGATTCATCACAAAAGATTATAAGAGTAAAAGTTATGGCTTGCGACAATGAAATCGTCGTTGGTAAAACAGTTGAAACATTAAATCATTGGGTAAAAAAATTGCCCGTATCTCCAATAGAAAATGAAGAACAGATTAAAGCATTAATTGATTTGGCCTTGTTAACAAAAGATGAAAATTGGTTTATGGAGCTGTCCAACAAATTAAAACAATTAACGAAAGAAAAGGAGAAAGAAAACATAATATAAATGAATAGGACAGCTCCGATGATAATTTTTTTTACAATAATTTTTATGATCGTTTTAATACGATTCACGTTCCCCCCGTTATAACGTTATGTTATCCTCCCAGAATATAGAGCATTTTATTATTTCAATATATTATACTTCTTTCCCATTGCCAAAACCTTTATTCTTTTATAGCTGCCCAAATTCCTACCATTGTATATATTTTTTTATCAGTTCAATTCAGTTGTTATGTAATGAAGGAAGCCGTTTGAAAACATCATCACACTGATCAATATTTGTTCACAATGGGGAGTCGTTTGAAAGTCGTTTCGTCTTTTTTTATGAAACATATTAAAAAATCACTGATTTTAAACATTAGGAATTACTGTTTAAATGCCATGAAACCGTTTCTTTTAGAAAAAACAGAGCTTTGCCAAATCACCATCCGATCAAGTTGATAACTGGCAATACAAATTTCCAAACACATGCATAACGGAAAAAAGAGAATGATTTGGCCTTCCGTGCAGCAGCAAGAAAGACTGATTCCAATCTTTTGGAATCGGTTTTTTTTATGACCAATTTTGTCGATGCGTCCAGTACGATCGACAACTGTAAATTTCTGTATTTTCGGGATATCAAAAGAAGGGCGCCCCAATTTCTCATGATTGAAAAAGTAAAAGGGGTTTCCAGCATTTTTGGTTTAAAAAGTTTCAAAAATAAAAGGAGCTTCATTCAGTGGATCGCTAGTTCTCACAGCTTTTTTGTAATGCTACAATATAGGAGAATATTAGAAAAATTCGATAAACATTGTAAGCTGGCATGTGATGCAATTGGACGAAAAGCTTTAATCAACAATTGAAGGAGGTGTTTTATGATGAAGAAAAGAGAGTATGTCAAACAATGTTGGAAGCGCTTTATTTTTGAAAATAAGCTCGACGAAAAATTATCTCCCATTGTAAAGGATTCATGGATTCGTTCCAAAGAAATGAATGTTGATCCTTTTCAACGATACGGTCAAATGAAAAAAATCAAAATAGACCATTACAAGCCTTTAATTGAATGTTCGGTTCCGTTTATGGAAGGATTGTATTCAATCGTAAAGGGCTCGGGTTTTTTAGTGATTCTTTGCAACGAAAAGGGACAGTTGTTAAAATCAATTGGCGACGCTGATACGTTAAAGATGGCAGCTGATATTCAATTTGTGGAAGGTGCTGATTGGAGTGAACAAGCAATGGGAACGAATGCAATCGGAACTTCGATTGTGATCAATCAACCTGTACAAATATATGCTGAGGAGCATTATTCGGAAATTTGCCAGGCATGGACATGCTCGGCTGCGCCCATTCACGATTCAAAAGGAAAGATAATCGGCGTATTAAATGTTTCAGGCCCATATGAAAAAGTGCATCCACATACTTTAGGAATGGTAGTATCAGCAGTGAAAGCGATTGAGTACCAGCTGGAGCTGATTGAAAAGACAGAAAAAAACATTATGATGCAAAGATTTCTTGAAGCGACTACCAATAATATGAAAGAGAGCATCCTCATTTTCGATACGGAAGGGCTCATTATTAAAGTGAATGATCAATTAAAAAAGCTGCTTCAATTGAATCATTCTTGCCTGGAAGGGAAAAAGATCAGCGAAGTTTTTAGCAACAAATCGATTATTTCCAATCGCCCTCGACATCTTCAAAATCATGAACTGCACTTAAAAATAAAACAGTCAAACAAAGTTTTTCATGTTCTAGTTGATAAACTCCCCATTTATAAAGACAGCCAATGGATCGGTTCAATGATGATTATAAAAGAGATTCAAAAGATAAGACAATTTATTAATCATTTATCAGGCAATCAGGCGAAAATCACTTTTTCTGATATGATCGGGAAGCATCCTCAGTTTCTCCAAAAAGTAAACGAAGCGAAGCTAGCAGCAAAAACGGACTCAAATGTATTAATTTTAGGAGAAAGCGGTACGGGAAAAGAAATGTTTGCACAAGCGATCCATAATGAAAGCGACAGAAAGCATAAGCCTTTTATAGCCATCAATTGCGGCGGAATTCCTCGAGATTTATTAGGAAGCGAACTGTTTGGTTATGCGGACGGTGCTTTTACCGGAGCGAAAAAAGGGGGAAGTGCAGGAAAATTTGAGCTTGCCGATGGCGGTACGCTTTTTTTAGATGAGATTGGAGAAATGTCTTTGGAAATGCAAGTATTGCTTTTACGAGTCATACAAGAAAAGGAAGTGGTGCGAATCGGCGGGCATAAAGTTTTGCCTGTTGATGTTCGCATCATCGCAGCGACGAACAAAAATCTTCGGGAAGAGGTCGAAAAAGGCAGCTTTCGGGAGGATTTGTTTTTCCGGCTTAATGTCATGCCGATCACTTTGCCGTCATTGCGAGAAAGAAAAGAAGACATACCGCTCCTTGTTCATCATTTTATTGAAAAAAATTGTGAAAAGTTAAATAAGCCTTTTCCTGAAATCAAACCGGATTTTTTTCAAGCGTTAATACATTATCATTGGCCGGGAAACATTAGAGAATTGCAAAATATAGTAGAAAGAACTTTAAACAAATTGACGAAGCCTGTTTTAACTATTAAAGATTTGCCTGAGGAAATTATAAAAACGGACTCCAAGCCAAAATCGGAAACGGTGTTTATTCATCGAGATGAAATGAAAAAGCAGTCGATCTTGCAAGCTTTACGTCTATATAACGGCAACATCACAAAAGCTGCGCAATATTTAGGGATATCACGAAGCACTTTTTATCGGCAAATGCAAAGATTTCAAATCCCTTATTAATATCATTTTGTTTCATTTCGTATCAAATTGTATCATTGTGTCTCTAAAAAGCGTCCCAAAACGGGACGTTTTTTTTGTAGCATAAAAAATCTTATTCATTTTCAATGAAACTAAATATATCAATCATAAAAAATGTAGTTTGGCACAATTTTTGCATTTAACTATTTAAAACCGTTTTCTATTTTGGTAGAAGGGAGAGAATACATTGGCAATTTCTAAAAATGATCTTTTATGGATGTATGAAAACATGTACAAAATCCGTTATTACGAAGACAAAATGGCAGAAGCTTATACTGAAGGGAAAAATCCGGTTTTCAATATTGGGGCGGGTCCTGTTCCTGGCGAGATGCATTTGGCAACAGGGCAAGAACCGGCAGCCGTCGGCATATGTGTTCATTTGAAAAAAGAAGATACGGTTACGTCGCCGCACAGGCCTCATCATCATGCCATCGCGAAAGGCGTTGACCTAAATAAAATGACGGCTGAAATTTTCGGAAAAGAAACCGGGCTTGGCAAAGGCAAGGGAGGACATATGCATTTGTTTGATCCGGATGTCAAGTTTTCCTGTGGAGGAATTGTTGGAGCAGGAATCCCACACGCTCTTGGAGCAGCTTTAGCTGCTAAGAAAAAAGGGAAAGACTGGGTTGCGGTTTCATTTATTGGAGAGGGAGCTGCCAATCAAGGAGCTTTCCATGAGTCATTAAATATGGCAGCACTTTGGAATTTACCTCTTATTGTGGTGATTGAAAATAATCAGTACGGAATTTCTGTTCCGAAAACAGCATCGACATCTGTAGCATCTAACGATGTTCGTGCAGCTGCATATGGCATTAAAGGATATTACGTCAAAGACAACGATCCGATCAGCATGTACGAAGTATCAAAAGAAGCAGTGGAACGCGCCAGACGAGGCGAAGGTCCATCGATTATTGAAATTGAAACATATCGTTACTTGGGACATTTCCAAGGGGATCCGGAGTTGTATAGAGATAAAAATGAAGTGTCGCTTCTTCGGGATAAAGATCCGATCGTCCGCCTTCGAAATCTATTAATCTCTGAACAAAACATAGCGGAAAACGATCTTGACATCATTGAAAATAAAGCAAAACAGGAAGTAGACGCTGCTTATCAATTTGCACGCAGCAGCAATTATCCGAATCCGGAAGATGCTTTAAAAGATTTATACGTTTCGTAAATAAACAGGAAAGGGGTTATAAGCTGTGCAAGGAACAAAAACGCGCTTATTAACGGGAAATAAAGCCATGGCGGAAGCGATTAAATTGGAGATGGAGCGGGATCCAAACGTGTTTGTCATGGGGGAGGATGTCGGGGTTTACGGGGGAATCTTCGGATCGACAGAAGGATTATTTCAACAATTTGGATCAGATCGAGTGATTGATACCCCGATATCTGAAACTGCATTTATTGGAGCGGCCGTTGGCGCAGCAGCCGAAGGAATGCGGCCGATCGTTGAATTGATGTTTGTCGATTTCTTTGGCGTTTGCATGGATCAAATTTATAACCATATGGCAAAAATCCCTTATATGTCGGGCGGCCGAGTGAAGCTGCCGATCGTGCTGATGACCGCTGTTGGCGGAGGGTACAGTGATGCTGCTCAGCACTCTCAAACTTTGTATGCAACGTTTGCGCATTTGCCGGGAATGAAAGTGGTGGCTCCATCCACTCCATATGATTTAAAAGGGATGATGATTTCAGCCATTCGGGATGATAATCCAGTAGTCTTTATGTTCCATAAAACATTGCAAGGCTTAGGATGGATGGATCAATTAGACGCATCAGTCGGTCATGTTCCGGAAGAAGCCTACACGGTGCCGTTAGGAAAAGCAAACGTTGTTAGGGAAGGGAAGGATATAACAATTGTAGGGATTCAAATGACGACTCATCATGCGCTTGAGGCTGCCAAAAAGCTGGAGCAAGAAGGAATTGAAGCAGAAGTCATCGATTTGCGTTCACTTGTCCCGTTAGATCGTGAAACAATCCTGAAATCCATTAAAAAGACTCATCGATTACTTGTAGTAGATGAAGATTATTTATCATACGGCATGACGGCGGAGATTGCTGCCATAGCTGCAGAGGAAGGCTTGTATGACTTAGAAGCTCCGGTCAAACGATTGGCTGTACCAGATGTGCCGATTCCTTTCAGCCGCCCGCTTGAACAGTTTGTTTTACCGAATGCAGAAAAAATTTATCAAGAAGCTATAAAACTCGTTAATGAATAAATCTACCATTTCTTTCACAGGAGGCCAACATGATTATTGAAATTAAATTGCCGCAATTGTCGGAAGAATATAATGAGAGCTTAATTGCATTTTGGCATGTGTCTGAAGGGGATGAGGTGGAGCAAAATGACATACTTGTTGAAGTTCAAACGGAAAAGGCGGTATCGGAGCTGCATGCACCTGCAAGCGGAATCGTGAAGGAAATCCGTAAAAAAAGAGGAGATACAGCATCTGTCGGCGAAGTGCTTGCAACAATTGAAACAGCTGAACGCGACGGGCAGCCTGACATCAAACAAGAAGAAACGAATGAAAGATTGAAAGAACAAGAAAGATCGGAAGGACAAGCAGCGACGGAGCAAAAAGTCGAGAAAAAGGCGACGCCGCGCGTGAAGAAATTAGCGAAAGAGCTAGGGGTGGATTGGCGGCTTGTGGAGCCGACTGGTTTAAACGGGAAAGTAACGGAAGAGGATATTCGCAACGAGCACAAGAAAAGGGAAAAAGAGAAGCAAACAAATTCTTCATTCATAGTTGCCGCTCCATCCGTGCGCAAATTTGCAAGAGAACATCAAGTGAATCTTGAAGAGGTAACTCCATCGGGTCCAAACGGCAAAATATTAAAAGAAGATATTGAGGCCGTGATCAATAGGCGCAAAAATCAGCTGCATGAGATGGAAAGTCCGCAAAAAAATCCGAAGGAAGAAACAAAGATCAATTCGATACAAGATGAATATATTCCGCTTTCAAACATTCGCAAATTCATTGCACGTTCAATGGTTCATTCGAAAAAGACGATTCCGCATGTAACACATTTTGATGAAGTGAATGTTACAAAGCTTGTTCAGCATCGGCAAAGCGTAAAATCATTTGCGGAAGAGGAAGCAATCAAACTCACCTATTTAGCTTATGTTGTGAAAGCATTGACGATCGTTTTGAAAAAGTATCCACAATTAAACGCTTCCTTTCATGAAGAACGTGAAGAAATCATTTTGAAGAAACAATACCATATCGGTTTTGCGGCTGATACAGACCGCGGTCTTGTCGTTCCGGTCATACGGCATGCAGACCAAAAAACATTATTTCAAATTGCTAAAGAAATTCACGAGCTTTCCCTAAAGGCAAGAGATGGTTCTATTCAAGCGGATGAAATGACAGGCTCTACATGTACGATATCGAATATTGGATCAGCTGATGGCGCATGGTTTACACCGATTATCAACCATCCGCAATCGTGTATTCTTGGCATCGGCCGGATCGAGAAAAAGCCTATTGTGGTCAATGATTCAATTGAAATTGCATCCATGATGGCGTTATCGCTCAGTTATGACCACCGGATAATGGACGGAGTGTTGGCACAAAAAGCATTGAACGAGCTAAAAAAATATTTGAACGAGCCAAATTTCATTTTTGTCAATTAATGTGGGTTTGAAGAAATATAGACAATATTGGGGCTGTTCAGACAGTCAAATCTCCATTGAAAACAAAAAACATCAAATATCAACGTTTTTAAAGGGGCACGTCTATAAGCCGAAAAAGTCTTATAGACAAGCCCCTTTGTCCTTCACAACAATTTTAAATTCTGCCCTTGAGACGTTCTTACTTTTTTACTTATTTCAGATCAATTGAAAACAGACCGACGCCCAGCATTTTTATGGGCTGCTTTAACAGGTTTCCCTAAGAACAGTAGCTGGGGTCCGATTATTTTATTTTTTGGTTTTCTCCGCAAAATGAAGCGGATGTCTTCTCGACTTTTTATGGTAAAATAATTAACAACAGTCTCAATTAAAGGAAGAGGATGCATGTGAAAAAATGGCTGCCCATTTTGTTTATTGGCTGTGGTTTGTTTTGTGTCGCATATGGCGGATGGAAGTTATGGTCAATGCACAGCGCACAAAATGAGGCGTTGAAGGAAGCCCATCAGCTTGTTGGTGCAGAAGGTCTAAAGAAAAAGGAGAGAAGCGAAGTTGTACCAAGCGACTTTCAACCGAAAATGGACGAGGTGATTGGCATTTTGCACATCCCGAAACTTAAAGCACAATTGCCGATCGTTGAGGGGACGGATGCAGACGAATTGGAGAAAGGCGTCGGTCATTACAGAGGAACTGCTTTTTCTGGGCAAAACGACCAAATCGTTTTATCAGGACATCGGGATACAGTTTTTCGCAATGTTGGCGATTTAAAAATTGGAGATGAACTCATTGTTGAAATGGAGTATGGCCGTTTCACATATTTGATTCAAGAAACAGAGATTGTTGATGCCGATGATCGAACAGTGATCCGATCTACTGCTCCAAACGAAGTTTTAACGTTAACAACATGCTATCCGTTCGGTTATATTGGAAATGCGCCACAACGATATATTATTTATGCGGTACCGGCATAATTCAGTGGAAAAACGAGCCCTTGCTTATAAAGCATCAAGGGTTCTTTTTTGTTTTAATAAAGTCATTCAGCCGTCTATCCGTTACTGTTCATTTAGCATTTAAATGAAGTTAAATGAGCGGTAATTGAATGATAAATTTGGGGCTTTAATCGCAGATTAAGGCGATGTCGATTTCAAATTATTTCACAATAAGATCCAATGGGCATTCATAAATAAAAATTTCTATTTTTTGATCGGAGAGTTGTTCGAGTTTTGTTTGTCAATATTTCATGTTTTTTATTTCATTTCTGTACACGTGCATGTATGCTGGATGTCTCTTGCAATTGGCAGTATATTTTACACTTTACATCTGCATCTTGCTGAAAAAAAAGCGTCTGCTAAACTGTCTGGATGCATAATATTGGATTACCTGTTATAAATATATCAACGCTTGCAGCCATTACTAGACCGTTTTTTTTCTATTGGCACTCATTGGCGCAGTTATTTCTGTGATTGGAATATTTGCCATCGGATACAATGTGTTGCGTAGTTTGAAGAATTGACTTTGTCAATCATTTAAAATGCCGCCTCGGAATATATAACAATTTGTTTTTTATTCTAAAAACCTTTTTTTCCCTTTTAACCGCTAATAAAGTTTTACAAACAATTAATTTTTAAAAAAGTAGAAAAAGTATTGCTTTATAATCATCTAGTTGTCGGCGGGGGAGCTGTACGTTCAAACGGGATTTTATAAAATTGCTTTTGAAATGCACCCAGGTTTTATTGTTTACAATCCTGAAACTTTATTAAAGTTAAGAGAAAATGTAGGGCCAAGTATTGGAGCGAATTTTGATCCAAGCCATCTTATTTGGCAAGGCATTGATCCTGTTGAAGCAATAAAAAAATTAGGACGTGAAAATGCCATATTTCATGTACACGCTAAAGATACTTATTTGGATCAAGCAAATATACAAGTGAATGGCGTTTTAGATACAAAGCATTACAGTAAAATTTTGGACCGATCATGGACATTTCGGTCGGTTGGCTATGGCCAAGGTGAAAAAGTGTGGAAGGATATTGTAAGTGCCTTGCGTGCTGCCGGATATGATTATGTTCTTTCAATTGAACATGAGGATATGCTGGCATCCATTGATGAAGGATTAGGAAAGGCAGTAAGCTTATTAAAGCAAATTCTTTTTAAAGAAGAAGTTGCTGAAATGTGGTGGGCATAACAGTCACATTGTAAAGGCAATCCCTAGGGAATTTTGAGAGTCCCTAGGTTTTTTTATTTGGGTTACGATGGGCATCACTTTTAATGCTTATTTTTTTGCGGAAAGTCCTCTGCAAATAAAAGCTTAGGATAATCATCTGTCTTTCTTAAACAATTACGAATAAAATTTATTCATTAAGCCATTTGTTTGTATGACGAGTGTAAAAAAAATAAATAATAAAATTTTCGTTATTAAAGAAAAAATGAAGATTGAATGATGAGAAAAACAAGAATTTCCAGCGTTTTCTGCGACGATCATAGATTTCATTAACTATATGTTTTTTTGACGAAATGAATAAAAAATATTGAAATTTTAAAAATTCAGATATATTATAATATTTGAAATATTAGTTCCGGAGGAAAAGGGAGGAGAAAAGATACCCAGGAAAATGAAAGCGTTTTAAAAACGGGAGGCGAATTTTGAAAGCGTTTTACTTGACAAGTACGGGGGGATTTTGATGAAAAAGAAGTTATTTTTGATTATGCTAGTTGTTTTCTTAGCCGTTTTATCGGCTTGTGGCAACAGCGCGATTCAGTCAACATCGAAAAAAGAAGAAGGCGGGAGCAAAAGCGGAGGAACAATAAAAATTGGTGTGCTGCTTCCAGATTCGGGGGTTTATGCTTCACTTGGAAAGCATTTGCACAAAGGTATGGAGCTGTATTTTGACAGCATTGATTGGAAAATTGGATCCAAAAAAATCGAAATTATTAAAGAAGACAGTGAAGCTGATCCGCAAGTAGCATTAAGGAAAGCGAGAAAATTGATTGATCAAGATAAAGTGGACATTTTAACAGGAACGGTAAGCACGGCGGTAGCCTATGCCATTCGCGATGAAGTGGATAAGAAAAAAATTCCGTTCCTTGTTTCGCATGCGGGAGGAAATGATTTAACGAGAAGCAAACGAAGTGACTATATTTGGCGTTCTTCTTTTTCCTCGTGGCAGATTGGCAATTCATTAGGAGAATGGGCGTTTCATAACGTAGGAAAGACAATGTACATTGCAGCAGCAGATTATGCGTTTGGACGGGAAGTATCTGAAGCGTTTAAAGAAGCTTATACTGCCGCAGGAGGAAAAATTGTCGGTGAAGTTTACCCGCCTCTCGGAAACAATGATTATTCCTCTTATTTGACCACGATTAAAAATGCAAAGGCTGAAGCAGTATATGCATTTTTCGCAGGAAGTGATGCGGTGAGATTTGTTCAGCAATACGATCAATTCGGGTTAAAAGAAGATAAGAAATTAATTGGTTCCGGCTGGCTTGTTTCAGAGGACGTGCGGAAATCACAAGGAAACGCAGGAGTTGGAACAATTTCCTCTATTTTCTGGGATTATAGTATAAAAACAGAAGAAAATAGACAGTTTAAAGAGGCTTTTGAAAAGAAATATAATGAACGCCCGACCATTGAAGCATTGGAAGGCTATGATGCTGCCAAAATTATTGCAGAAGCGCTGACAACGCTTGACGGCGACGCCTCAGATCCAGATAAAGTGGTAGAAGCGATTTCTAATGTTGAATTCATAAGCCCGAGAGGCCCGATTAAGTTTGACAAGGAGACCCACCACGTTATTCAAAACATGTATATCATTGAAACCAAGCTTGTGAATGGACAGACGGAAAACGAAGTGATCGAAATTATTGAAGAGGTGAGAGATCCAGGAAAATAGATAAAAAAAGAGGTGATAATCATGGATATTATCGGGGCGCAGCTAGTAAACAGCATTTCATACGGGCTTTTGCTCTTCGTCATTACATGCGGATTGTCGCTCGTCTTTGGCATTTTAGGAGTATTGAACTTGGCGCATGGATCGTTGTATATGATAGGAGCTTATGTCTCATATTCGATTACCGTCCATTCTGGACAAAATTTTTGGCTTGCCTTAATCATTGCACCTTTAGCAGTAGCTGTTTGCTCTCTCATTATTGAAATGATCTTATTGCGGCCGACTTATCAGCTAGGGCACCTGTCACAAGTATTGTTAACATTTGGGCTTGCGTATGTCATTCATGATATGACAGCGGCGATATGGGGATCGGATGTTTTATCGATCCCTTTGCCTCAAAGTTTATCAGGTACGGTAACCTTATTTAATCAAGCCTTTCCTGTCTATCGTTTAGCTGTAATTGCAATAGGTTTAATTTTAGCGGGGCTGTTGTGGTTCATTCAAGAAAAAACGCGCTGGGGGGCGATCATTCGCGCTGGACTGAGCGATAAAGAGATGATATGTGCTTTAGGTGTAAATATTCAACTAGTTTTTACCGTCGTGTTTTTCATAGGGGGATATTTAGCAGGTTTTGGCGGAGTCATTGCTGCGCCGATCCTCGGGCTTTATCCAAGCATGGAATTCCAAACGCTTATTTTGGCATTAGTTGTTCTCGTTATAGGGGGTTTAGGGTCGATCGCTGGAACGTTTGTGGCCAGCTTAACGATTGGGATTGTTGAGACTTTTTGCCGATTTTTAGTTCCTGAGTTAAGCTTGTTCGTTGTTTTCGGATTAATGGCGGTCGTCTTAATCGTCAAACCGAACGGATTGCTCGGAAGGCAGGTGGTTAAGCATTGAACAAAAAAGGTTTCGTTCTTATTGCCGCAGTTATGTTGCTCATCTTTTCCCCCTTTATCTTTTCTTTGTTTTATTTAAATTTGGTAACTGAAATTTTAATTTTAGCTATTTTCGCTCTTAGTTTAAATATTTTGGTCGGATATACCGGGCTGGTTTCGCTTGGCCACGCGGCGTTTTTTGGAGTCGGGGCTTATATGTCCGCCATTCTTGCAAGGGAGATATCTCCAAACTTTTTCCTTACTCTTTTCGCCTCGCTTGCGGCTGCAATCATTGCATCCGCCATCATCGGAATTTTTTGCGTAAAGGTGAGCGGCTTTTATTTTCTTATGTTAACATTGGCTTTTTCGCAAATGATTTATTCATTTGTCCACCAGTCAACGACTATCACGGGCGGTTCAAACGGATTATCAGGCATTCCAAGCCCTTTAATTGGATCACTTGATTTTTCAAACCCGGTTTACTTTTATTATTTGATATTGCTTTTGTTTATATTGATCTATGGCGGTTTAAGCCTCATCGTACACTCCCCTTTTGGGCAAGTATTAATAGGGATTCGCGAAAACGAAACAAGATTGAAATCGATGGGCTATCATACAACACTATATAAGCTTGCCGCATTTGTTTTAGCCGGCGGGCTCGGCGGAGTAGCAGGATCGTTATATACAAGCTTTAACAGCTTCATTTCGCCTAGCGATGTATATTGGACGATGTCTGGCTCTGTTTTAATTATGGTTCTTATCGGCGGTTCCGGAACAATGATCGGGCCCGTTTTGGGAGCAGCATTTATCGTCATTTTAGAAACGATTGTCAGCTCTTATACGACCATGTGGATGATGATTATCGGGATTATCTTTATCTTGTTTGTCGTATTTTTCCCAAAAGGAATTGTCGGGCTTGGAAAATTGCTCTTTCAGTCATTTTCAAAATCCAACAAGCTGTCAGCTATTTCCGGAAAAAAATCCAATGCGTTGTATAACAATGATGTGAAGAATTGAGGGATGGGGCATGGAGAATCCTGTAATCTTGAAGATTGATCGCGTCGGCATGCATTTTGGCGGTCTTGAAATTCTTAAGGATGTTTCATTGGAAGTGAAAAAAGGTGAGCGGATAGGCATTATCGGTCCGAATGGAGCCGGGAAAACGACCTTTTTCAACATTTTAACCGGCGACCTGAAGCCGAGCAGCGGGTCTATTTATTATAAAGGAGAAAATATAACGAATGTTGCCAACTTTAAACGGACAAACGCCGGAATCGTCCGCACCTTTCAACGAAACAATTTGTTGAACGAACTGACGGTGCTTGACAATTTATTATTAGTTTTACAGCGGAAACATCATTTGCAAAACGTGTGGTTTAAAAAGAGAAACGAAAAAAAATACCCGAAGCTTTTCGAGGAAGCAAACCAATTGATCAAAACTTGGGGATTGGAAAAGCGCGCAAATGAAATAGTGAAAAAGCTGTCATACGGCGAACAGCGGCAAATCGAAATTTTGCTTGGCATTGCGATCAATCCGCAAGTTTTATTATTAGATGAGCCGACTGCCGGCATGTCGCAGGCGGAAACGGATTATATTGTCGATTTGCTGCACAATTTGCCGAAGGACTTGACCGTTTTAATTATTGAGCATGATTTGGAGGTCGTATTTGGACTGGCGGATAGAATGGTCGTTTTATATGACGGAGGAATTCTCATTGACGGCGATCCAAATGAAGTGAGAAACGACAGGAGGGTGAACGAAATATATATTGGAAAGGAGGAAGCGGCAGCACATGCTTAAAGTTTCAGATTTAAATACATTTTACGGCGACAGCCACGTCCTCCATAATGTTTCGTTAACGGTTGAACAAGGCAAGGTAACCGTCCTGCTGGGAAGAAACGGAATGGGGAAAACAACAACGATTCATTCTATCATGGGAATCATTCAATCAAAAAAAGGAAAAATTGTGTTTGAAGAACAGGAAATTCAATCAAAGACGAGCTTCCAGGTTTCGAAATTAGGCGTTGCTCTTGTTCCGCAAGGGAGAAGAATATTTCCGAATTTGACTGTAAAGGAGAATTTAATGACCACTTATAGGCCTGCCGAAAATGGCTGGACATTAGAACAAATTTATGACACGTTTCCAAGGCTGAAAGAAAGAGAAGCATCGATGGGAGGGGCTTTGAGCGGGGGAGAGCAGCAAATGCTCTCAATTGGACGCGCTTTGTTAACGAATCCTAAATTACTGCTGCTTGACGAGCCGTCAGAAGGATTGTCCCCATTGATGGTTCAGGAAGTGAAACGGATTATTCGTGAATTAAAGAAGCAAGGTCTTACAATGCTTTTAGTTGAACAAAATTTATCGATGGCGCTTGAGCTTGCAGACCGCATATATATTTTAAACAAAGGCTCGATCGTGTTTGAAGGCTCTCCCGACGAATTAAGCTCTGCTGTAAAGCATAAATATTTGCTGTTAAGTTCGTAAATTGTTCAGAAACATCTGATGATGATGCTGTCAAAAAGAAAAAGGGGCTCTTAGAAAGTCAAATCGCCATTGAAAACAAAAAATCATAAACACCGATATAACAACGTTTCTAAAATTAATGGGGGCTAATAAGCCGTAAAATCGACTTATTAGCCCCCCTTTTTTACATATTTTCCAGAATAATAGAACGGAAGAAACAGGTCATTACGGTGATTTTCCTAAATAAACTGATGAGCGGGCAGCACCTTATTTTGCAAAAATAAATTGTCGGCGATTTGCAATCAAATTTTCCAAAAGAAAAACAGAGCTGCTGCAATTTACGGGTATCATTTCTAGAAATATTGATTCTTGATGCATAACCCGAATAGAGCTTTCGCAAAGCAGAAAAAGGTTCAATTTGGAACTCTTACATGCTGCAATTGCTTCGGAATGAACGATGAAACCAATCAATATAGGTAAAGCAAGCTGCTGCCCTTTATCGAAATTCCGCCACATTCTGTCCGCAAGCCTCGCTTAATCGATAGTTCATTGCACGAAATTCACGTTCGACAGGCTCTTAACATTACACACTTATGTAAGTATTTCTTTAGTAAACGATTATTTCCAAACCTCTTCGGCAATTTCTACGACATGGCGCAGTTTTGCCCATTGCTCGTCTTCTGTGAGCAAGTTTCCTTCCTCAGTTGATGCAAAACCGCACTGAGGGCTTAAGCAAAGCTGATTGAGATCAACAAATCGGGATGCTTCATCAATGCGCCGTTTAATTTCATCCTTATTTTCTAATTCTCCAAATTTTGACGTGATCAAGCCGAGAACGATGGATAAATTTGACCGGTTTACGAAGCGAAGGGGTTCAAAGCCGCCGGCTCTTTCGCTGTCGTATTCCAAAAAGAAGCCGTCCACATTTACGCCTTCAAACAATATTTCCGCCACTGGCTCATAGCCGCCGGATGAAATCCAAGTGGAACGGAAATTGCCTCGGCATATGTGCATCGTAATTCTCATATCATCAGGACGATTGGCAACAGCTTCATTAATTGTTTTCGCATACAATTGTCCTAACGTATCCGGATTTAAGCCGCGGGCCCGCATTTGCTCCTTTTGCTCTTCTGAACAAAGATATGCCCATGATGTATCATCCAGCTGCAAATAACGGCATCCAGCATCGTAAAATGCTTGAATTGCTTTTTTATACGTTTGGGCTAAATCGTGGAAAAACTCGTCTTGATCTTCATAAGCGCTTTTTTCAATCGTCCCTCTGAAATGAAGCATGCTCGGGCTCGGGATAGTCATTTTGGCTGTATGGCCGGAAGCGATGCTGTTTAGAAACTTGAAATCTTCAAGCATCGGATGGCCATTGAAATCTAGTTTGTCAACAACTTTAATAGAATGAGATTTTGTTTGTTTTTTATGGAATTGGATTCCGGTCTCTGTGTCGTATCCTTCAACACCTACTAAATTTTCAAGGAAGTCAAAGTGCCACCAAGCTCTTCGGAATTCGCCGTCTGTCACCGCTTTGAGGCCAATTTCCTTTTGTTTTTCGACGATGCGTGTGATTTCTTCGTTTTCCACCTCTCTTAATTGCTCAGCTGTTATTTCCCCATTTGCTTTTTTCAATCGGGCTTGTTTAATTCGGTCTGTTCTCAACAGACTGCCTACATGATCTGCTCGGTAAGGCGGCAAGTGGCGTTGCAATGATTGATGGGACATATGCTGTTTTCCTCCTTCTCCGGTTGAAATATTATGAATAATAACAAAAAATGAAAGAAAAGTAAACTTTATAAGCAGGGGGATTTTTCATTAGAGAGGTATGAATGACATTTTTTGATAAATTTTCATAAAATAAAAGCCCTCAGCCGCCATGTGCGGCCAAGGGCAAATCACTTGCCTGCGAAAGATTAGCTAATGACAAATTCGAAGCTGCCGAATAATTTTACATCTTTGCCGATGAGGAATCCTCCTGTTTCAAGAGCAGCGTTCCATGTTAAACCATAGTCTTCGCGATTGATTTTTCCTTCTACATCAAATCCTGCGACAATGCTTCCGTCCAACGGGTTTTTCGATTGACCGTTGAATTCTACTTTGAACGTTTCGGTTCTAGTAACATTTCTAATTGTCAATTTTCCTGTTACTTCATAGTCATCGTCGGAAACCTTTTTAATAGATTCGCTGACAAACGTGATGACCGGATAGTTTTCGACATCAAAAAAATCCCCGGAACGAAGATGGTTGTCTCTGTCTTCATTTTTTGTGTCAATAGAAGAAGCTTGAATTGTTACTTTTACTTTTGCAGATTCGAGCTGATCGACATCGCCGTCAACTTCTACATCAAATTGTGTGAATTCTCCCTTTGCTTTGGAAACCATTAAGTGTTTTACTTGGAAAGAAATAGAGCTGTGCACCTTATCTAATTGAAAATTTGCCATTTTTTATTTTCCTCCTTTTGTTTTGATATTATCATAACCGAAAAATATCTCGAATTCAAATATTTTTATATAAATATTTTTTGACAAGGTAAAAGAAAAAAGAACCAATTTTGATAAGATATTCTTTAAGAAGACAGTGGACAAGGCCCATATACTTAGAGGGGATTTTTTTGAAACGAAAAGAGCAAATATTTCGTCATTATTAAGAAAAAGGCTCTGCTTCCTTATTGACGAAAAGCACCCTTTAGAAAATTCGCGTTTTTTATTTTTGTTTAACCTCTGCAAGCAATTGGCCTATTGCAAAGGAATCAGGGCGGGAGAGATGGTTCGAATGGCGTTGGCATAGCCGATCAATAGAATGTTTTATAGAGAGAAGTGAAAGAATGAACAGTAAAAAGAAATCTTGATTTTGGATAATTCCAAAAAATATTTTTTTGTTTATGATTACAGCGGCTCTGATTGAGGCGTTTTCCATCACATCATGACAGTGTATAAGCAAAATATCCACCATTAGGACAATTAGTTGAAGTAGATGGAAAGAATATGCACGTTTATACAAAAGGTGATGGAGAAAACACGATTGTGTTATTAAGCGGTTTAGGCACAGCAGCTCCCGTGTTAGATTTCGAACCCTTAGTAAATGAATTGGCAAAGAATCATAAAGTGGTCGTAGTAGAGAGCTTTGGATATGGATGGAGCAACGTAACGAATAAGGAACGAACAGTGGAAAATATAGTGGAGGAAATTAGAACCACTCTAAAAAAATCAAATATAGAAGGTCCATACATATTGATGCCGCACTCTATTTCTGGCATATACAGCATGTATTATGCTAATGCATATCCAGATGAAGTGAAAGCAGTTATAGGGATTGATTTCACCTTGCCGCAGGTTTTAGAGTATTTCGGCGAGTCAGCTCCAACAATGTCCGAATATATGAAGTATGTTTTCACCAACTGGAATTGCACGATTGGCATTATATATCATTCCTGATGATTTCCTTCCTAGTAGCTGAAAAAGGTACTTATTCCGAAGAGAATTTAACAATGACCAAAGCCATTTCTAGGCATATCAGGCGGGAAAGTTAAATTGACTGTTTGCTCAATATATTTTTTATTTCATTTGCTTCTTGTTGTATCCTTTGTCTTGATTTTTACTTCGAAAGAAGATCGAGTGAACGAAGATGGGAAATCCAATGGTAACGTTTTATCAAACGCAATTAAGCCGCAGTTTTTCAAGTAAAATAGTTACTTTAGAAGGAAATCATTATCTTCATTGGACTCGTTATAAAGAAATGAGTGCACACGTAAATGATTTCACGAAAACATTTGCAGGTGGTGTTCATTGAGGAAGCAGCTAGATAAAGGACCTCCTTGGGGGTTCTTTATCTAGCGGGATTATCAAATATTATTTGATAGAGCTTTAGCATTAATACGAGATTTTAATTCTTTATTGTTCAATAAGTTTTATGACATCACTTAAACTTTTTTCTGCCATGGATTGAAGTCGTAAATCATAATTTTCGAAAGGTAAAGACTTCGTTACTGGATTTGGCACAATTACGCATTTCAGTCCAGCAGCTAGAGCTGCTTGGAGCCCATTTAAAGAATCTTCAAATGCTAATGCTTCATTTGAGCTGATATTTAAGGCATCAACTGCTTTTAAATACAAATCAGGTGCCGGTTTTACCTTCTCAACATCATCCTGTGTGATAATAGTATTAAAATAGTTTAACACCCCAAGTTCATCTAAATAATGAGTTACCCACTCCCTTGTGGAGCTTGAAGCAATAGCAATTTTATATCCTAAATCGTTTGCTTCTTGCAAATAATCCTTTACACCTTCACGTGCCTGAGGTGTTTTCATCTTTTCTTTATAAATGCTTTCTGCTTTGGTATCAATTTCCTCAATATTACAGCTTTCTCCCAATTGTTGTTTGAAAAACTCGTAAAGTACTGTATTATCTGACCCAACGCTTTTTACATAATGTTCAAGGGGCAAATCAACATTATAATAACCTAAAGTTTCTTTATAAGCCTCAAACCAGGGAGTCTCTGTGTCTATAATTAAACCGTCGAAATCAAAAATAATTGCTTTTATCAAAGCTTTTTCTCCTTTCCACTCATGAGGATAAAATAAATACACCTTCATAAACTATATGCAATAAAGTTAACTCAGTATGTTCCAGTAATTCTGAACACCAATCGATTGCTCATGATTTCAATAATAGTCTAATAGTTTCTTTTTATGCGGATAAAGGAATATATATTGTATCGGTTCACGCTCATAATTAGGAGCACATTTCCTGACCTTTCAGTTTATTTCGTCAAATAAATTAATTCGGTCCTCTCCCTGCCGCAAAACCTTCATCGCCCGTTTTTTCTTTCCAATGTGAACAAAGATGACTCACTTCGTTTTGAAGATGAAGGAAGACCAGTTTTCTATTTTCTGGTATTCGTCTAAGCAGAATAGAAGGACTCGGTCACATGGCAGCCGTTTTGGCAAAGACAGCTGCCTGGATCACGTTGCATCGAGTTCTTTTTTACCTGAAAATAGAAATGTTGTATTTTTCTTACTGTAAAACAACATCATGAACAATTTTTGCATTGTGCTCCAGCTGAATACCGAAACACAGTTTTGCATAATCTTTTTTTACAACTGTCTATTTGGCAGGGAAAAGACTATTACACAGTCTACTTACTTATTCAACGAGACCAAGCTTTTTCAAACCGTGATAGACACCGGAATTTGTTACGTCTGTTGTTTGGTGCTTCGCATATGGCAAAAGGTTTGGATCTGCGTTCCCCATTGCAAAACCTTCGCCGACTATTGAGAGCATCTCTTTATCATTCATGGCATCGCCAAAGGCAATGGCGCTTTCTTTTGGCACGCCAAGATAATTTAATATTGCTTTGACAGCTTTGCCCTTATTGACCTTTTCCCTAATGACATCGTAGCATTGGGCCAGGCCTTCGATATTCACTTGGGATAAGTATATAAGATCGTCTTTTTCATAAAGAGAAACATCGCGATCAGCTAAATTTAATATCGTCATTCCTAAAACTTGATCGATGATATCATACGAAAACAACTCATTTTTTTGTAAATGAAATTTTTGAATGAAATCTTTTATGGCAGGGGAATCAAACGAGCTAAGGACATTTTTTTCTCTTGTATACATGACGAGCTCATGTCCATGGTGTTTGGCGGTATGCACAAAGTTTTGAACAATATCTGGATTCATCGGCTCTTTTAAAATCTCGCGGCCCCTATAAACCGTAAATGCGCCGTTATAGCCAATAAACGATTGAACGTTCAGCTCTTTGCCGATATGCGAAATTTCATGCAAAGGTCTCCCTGTTGCCAGAAAGACCTCTACACCTTGTTTCTGAACTGCAGCTACAGCTCTTTTCGTAGATTCTTGAATTTGATCATCCGGTGTCAAAATTGTTCCGTCTATGTCCAAAAATAAAAGTTTATATGTCATCTCCATAAACTCCCGTTAAAAATTATTTTGTTGTAAGATTTTATCATAAAATAAAAATTGTGAAAACTCTAACAAGATGAATTGTCTTGCAAAAATAGTTTTTGTGCCGGGCTGAAGAATATTTGAAACATTTCAATTCGCCAATTCGTATATTGAAAAAACGGATACAGAGGTGGATTTATATGTCAGTAGTCAACATTTTAAAATGGGTAAGCGGGGGTCTTGAAGCATTTTTCGGAATTCCAGTTATAGGTGGAACGATTATATTATCTTTCCTATGGACGCCTTTGGCGTTTATGTTTGTACTGCACCTTGTGACGTTGATTTTTGCCATTATAACAAATAAAAACAAGCATGGCAGCATTTTAGGAATTATTACTTCCTGCATTGCATGGATTCCGATTGTTGGAATGGTGATGCATATCATAACGGCAATTTTCCTCTTGATCGATGCATACCGCGAGTATAAATATGAAATTTAAAGTTTTTTTGCTTACAGGGTCTTAGACCCTGTTTTTTTTTAGAAAAAAAGTTACTGACCTAAAAAAATTGGATGTGTTATCGGCATCTGTGCCTTCTGCTTTCTAATCCAAGATGAGAAATGTCAGTCTTCAAAAGCTGAACAACTTTGGTACAAGCCGCGATGCTACGACAATTCAAATAGTACTTCCAAGCAGGAACTTCAGGCTGGGAAATATACGAAAGGCTTACCGTCCAAACACTTTTGGATGCTGATGGCAAATAATATATGAAGAACGAGTGCGTAGTGCGTAAGAGGGGAGAAGCTCCATTGAGAAAAAGATAAAGGACAAGCTTTTCGGCTTGTCCGAAATGAATTCGTATGAGATTTGATTGAAAAGGAGTTTAAGTCAACCCGCATGCCGGATACTTGCCTTATTCACAGCACTTTGCTTAAAAAAGCTTTTGTTCGTTCGTGTTTAGGATTGTTAAAAAGCTCGCTAGGTGTGTTTTCCTCTACAATATATCCGCCGTCCATGAAAATCACTCGATCGCTAACTTCTTTGGCAAATCCGATTTCGTGTGTTACGACAATCATTGTCATTCCTTCGTTTGCCAATTCTTTCATGACATTCAGCACTTCACCGACCATTTCCGGATCAAGGGCGGAAGTTGGTTCGTCAAAAAGCATGACTTTTGGATTCATCGCCAACGCTCTGGCGATGGCCACCCTCTGTTTTTGCCCGCCTGATAATTCGTCAGGGTAGCTGTCGGCTTTTTCACTGAGCCCGACTTTTTTTAGCAGTGAAATCCCTCTTTCAATTGCTTCCTTTTCAGAAACTCCCTTTACTTTGACAGGTGCCAATATAATATTCTCAATTACTGTTTTGTGGGGAAATAAGTTAAACTGCTGGAATACCATGCCAACCTCTTGGCGCACTTTATTCATGTCCACGTGTGGATCGGTAATATCTTGTCCGTCGATGATAACTTGTCCTGAAGTAATGTCCTCGAGCTTGTTTAAACAGCGGAGAAACGTACTCTTCCCTGAACCGGAAGGGCCGATAACGCAGACAACTTCTTTTTCTTTAATGTCGACGCTGATATCTTTCAATACTTCTATTTTTCCAAAGTTCTTTTTTAAATGCTTCACCTGAATCATCCGGATTTTGTTCTCCTTTCAACAAAGCTTAATAATTTGCTTAAGGACAATGTCAGAACAAGATAGATGAGCGCAACGGTGAGGTATGGCTCCCATACAATATAATATTGCCCTTGCATTGCCCGTCCCCAATACATCAGTTCTGGAGTGGCAATAATCGCTGCAATCGACGATTCTTTAATAAGGACGACAAATTCGTTGCCAAGCGGCGGAATCATCCGTTTTGTCGCCTGCGGCAAAATAACGTAGCGCATCGCCTGTTTATGGCTCATGCCAAGCGATCTTGCCGCTTCCATCTGACCTTTGTCAATCGATTGAATGCCTGCCCGAAAAATTTCCGCTATATAGGCGGCGGAATTTAAGGAAAGTGCAACAATGGCAGCAATAACTCCATTTGTATCGCCGATTATCAGCGGTACGAGGCCAAAGTGGACAAGCAGCATTTGCACAAAAAGAGGCGTCCCTCGGAAAAATGTAACGTACCATGAAAAGGGCAGGCGAATAAATTTATTTTGAGCAATTTTCCCGATGCCGATGAAAAGACCTAAAACAGTGCCGATGGCGATCGCCGCAAGAGAAAGCCCAATTGTGACGAGCATTCCCTGGAAGAAAAAGGGCGCATATTCAGCTATCAGATCAAAACGAAAATTCATACATATATCTCCCCGCATGCATTGCCGGACAAGCAAAATGCCGGCGAAATGCTAAAAATTATTGCTGATTTTTTAATATATCGATATCTGGTTCTACACCAAACCATTTTTGGTAAATTTCACTGTACGTTCCGTTTTCCAATATTGAATTGATCGCTTTGTCAAGCTCTGCTTTCAATTTGCTTCCTTTCGGGAACATCAAACCGTAATATTCCGAATCAAAGTTTTCCGGATCTTTAATGGCTTTTAATTTTTTGTCAGGATTGTTTTTAATATATTCGTTGACAACCGCGTTATCGGCCACAACTGCGTCTGCGCCTCCGTTCAGAAGTTCCATGATCGCGAGGACGTTGTCTTCAAATTTTTTAACCGTTCCATCGCCGCCAAGTATTTTTTCGGCAGCGGTCTGGCCGGTTGTGCCATTTTGGACGGCAACCGTTTTTCCTTTCAGATCAAGCGCATTTTGAATATCGCTGTCTTCGGGAATTAAAATCATAAGTGTAGATTCAAAATATGGAACCGAAAAATCGTATGTTTGTTTGCGGTCTTCTGTAATGGACACAGAAGAAGCTGCCAAGTCGGCTTGTTTGCCTTGAACTTCTGCAAACATTGGATCCCATCCGGTATGCTTGATGTCTACATCATATCCGGCCTCTTTCGCCACTGCGTTGATAAAATCGATATCAAAGCCGACAACTTCACCTTTGTCCATATATTCAAACGGTGCGTATGCCGCGTTTGTCACTACTTTCAATGTTTTTTTCTCATCATTGCCGGCTGCATCGTTTTTGCCGGAATTGTTCGATCCGCAAGCGGAAAGCATAAACAGCAAAGTTGCCATAGCCGCAAAGGCTATTATTTTTCTCAAATATTGATTCATGTTGTACCTCCTAAAAAAAATATAGAAAACAAATTTTTGAAGATCCTTTCAACTTTATTCTGAAACATTATAAATGAACATGTATATTCTTTCAACAATTTGGATAATGATTCATACACATTTTTTATATGAAATGATTTACAATCCATTTTGATAATATAGTATTATAACATAATTTAACCACCGAAACTGCAGCGTGCCGATAAAAGTTTTGCATCTGATATAATGTCCTTAACAGCGTTTTGCTTTCGGGAAAAATGCTGCAAATAAGCGTTTTTTTTCCGATGTTGGAAGGAGTGAGATGATGAATATTGAAATGTTAGGTTCCGCACTGGAGAAGGTGCGCAGCCAAAATCCTCTTGTTCATAATATTACAAATGTCGTTGTCACCAATTTTACAGCAAATGGTTTGTTGGCGATTGGGGCTTCACCGGTAATGGCATATGCAAAGGAAGAAGTGGCGGATATGGCGAAAATAGCCGGCGCACTCGTCTTAAATATCGGGACGTTAACAAGTGATGTCGTGGAAGCGATGATACTTGCGGGAAAATCGGCAAACGAAAACGGCGTACCGGTCATTTTAGACCCTGTTGGCGCTGGCGCCACACCTTACCGGACAGAAGCTGCCCAACAAATATTAAAAGAGGTTCGTGTTTCCATCGTTCGCGGAAATGCGCCTGAAATTGCCAATGTTATCGGCGAAAAGCTCCAAATGAAAGGAGTGGATGCCGTTGGTTCAGCTGCCGATCCAGTTTTATTGGCTGAGAAAGCGGCAAAGCAGTTAAACGCTGTTGTCGTCATAACCGGGAAAGAAGACGTGGCGACAGATGGCCAAACGACATATCAAGTCCAGAACGGACATCCGATTTTAACAAAAGTAACGGGCACAGGCTGTCTGTTATCATCCATTATCGGCGCTTTTTCCGCAGTTGAACAAGATTTGCTCGTTGCCTCAGTGGCAAGCCTTGTCTCTTATGGTGTGGCGGCGGAAATAGCATACAGTGTGACAGAAGGCAGGGGACCGGGAAGCTTTCAAATCGAGTTTTTGAATCAATTGGAAAAAGTGACAAGCGACGACTTGAAGAAAAGGGGTTCATTTTGCCGAAAATAAGGGGCCAATGTTTTCAGCAATTTTTTTGGAAAATCTCAATACGCAGGTGATGGATTATGCCGAAAGTGACAGCAGATGAACTGCGAAAGCTTTTAAAAGTGTATTTTATTATGGGCAGTGTAAATTGCAAGAAAAATCCTCTTGATGTGCTTGAAGAAGCGATAGCGGGGGGGATTACCATCTTCCAGTACCGCGAAAAAGGAACAGGCGCATTAACGGGCGAGGACAAGCTAAAGCTCGGAAAAGAACTGCAAAAAATATGCCAAAAACATCAAATTCCTTTTATTGTAAACGATGATGTTGATCTGGCTTTGAAACTTGATGCGGATGGCGTTCATATCGGTCAGGAGGATGAATCAGCCGAAATTGTCCGCCAAAAAATTGGCGATAAAATTTTAGGAGTGTCGGCTCATACGTTTGAGGAAGCGGAAAGAGCCATTGCGCAAGGCGCAGACTATATCGGCGTCGGCCCCATTTTTTCGACGAAGACGAAAGAAGACGCCAAAAAAGCGCAAGGTCCGCAAATCATTTCCAGCATGCGCAACCAAGGCATTGCGATTCCGATCGTCGGCATCGGCGGCATCAACAGTGAAAATGCCGGACAAGTCGTTGCAAACGGAGCCGACGGCGTCGCCGTCATATCCGCCATAAGTTATGCGGACGATGTCAAGAAGAGTGCGGCAAAATTGAAACAGACTGTAGAATCATTTTTTTAGGAACAATCATTCGCAAATGGCGTGCAAAATCAAAAGAGGCGCCTTAATCCGGGCGCCTTTTGTTTATGTTTGGAGAAAACTGTGTTCAATGATGGTTGCGCTATTTTTCATACAGCGAAAGTCATCGTTGAATTGTGCGGTCTTTATCCTTTCTAAGGAACATCTGAAACGGTGTCAGCAAATGTACCTTTTGCTTAATAGGATCAAATTTGTTTTGCGGCGATGGCTTGCCGATACGCTTTTGTCGCTTCCACCATGATTTTGAGTGCATTGACAGTTTCGGTGACCGCTCTTGTTTTTAAACCACAATCAGGATTCACCCAGAACTGATGTACATCGAGTACTTTTAATGCACGGTCGATATTTTCGGTTATTTCTTGGACGGAAGGTATACGCGGGCTGTGGATGTCATAAACGCCCAAACCGATTTCCCGTTTATATTGGTACTTTTCAAAAGCATGAACAAGTTCTCCGTGGCTGCGGGACGATTCAATCGAGATAACGTCTGCATCAAGCTTATCGATCGCTTCCATCATATCTTCAAACTGGGAATAGCACATATGAGTATGAATTTGTGTTTCCGGTTTGACGGAGCTGGTGGCAAGTTTGAAAGCTTCGACGGCGTTTTCGATGTATTGATTTTGCTTCGATCTTTTTAACGGCAGCCCTTCACGGATAGCAGGTTCATCAACTTGAATCATTCCTATGCCGTTTTTCTCCAGAGCTAATACTTCTTCGCGGATGGCAAGGGCAATCTGGCGAAGAACGTCCGCATAGCTAATGTCATCACGGACAAAAGACCAGTTTAAGATGGTGACAGGTCCAGTCAGCATTCCTTTTACAGGTTTGTCCGTCAATGATTGGGCATAGACGCTTTCTTTGACGGTCATCGGCTGATCAAAGGCAACGTCGCCATAAATGATCGGCGGTCTGACGCAGCGTGAACCGTAAGATTGCACCCAGCCGTTTTTGGTAACAGCAATTCCTTTTAGTTTTTCTCCGAAATATTCCACCATGTCCGTTCGTTCAAATTCCCCGTGGACCAATACATCAAGTTCAAGCTGTTCCTGAATATCAATCCATTTTTTGATTTCATCTTTGATAATAGACTCATATTGCTCGTTTGTGTATTCGCCTTTCCGCCATTTTAAACGGGTTTGGCGGATTTCTTTCGTTTGCGGAAAGCTGCCGATCGTTGTTGTCGGTAGAATTGGCAAGTTCCATCTATTTTTATGCAGCTTGCGCCGAACAGAAAAGTCCACACGGTTCGTCGGGTAGGATTCAATCTTGGCGGCTGCCTCTTGCACGTTTCGGTTTGTCCGAAAATCAGAATTCATAAATTGCGTGTAATAACGGTCATCGTATCGTAAATCGCTTATACTTAATTCACCTTTTGCATATTGTGTCAGCTGATGGACTTCACTTAATTTTTCGTCTGCAAAGGAGAGAGCATTTTTTAAAATTTCCGGCAATTCGTGTTCATTTTTTACGGTAACCGGCACATGGAGCAAGCTGCAGGAAGGTTGAATGATCAATCGATCAACATCAACATGCTGAGCGAGAAAATCAATTTTGCTTGCTTTTTCTTCTAATGATGCCCTCCATATGTTGCGGCCGCTGATTAAACCGGCAGCCAATATTTTGTCTTTTGGAAACCCGAATTTTTGGATGTTTGCACTGTTGGCTCCCCCATCATGTACAAAATCAAGACCGATAGCAGCAACAGGCAATGAAACGATATGTTGATAGTGAGAAAGACTTTCAAAATAAGTTTGCAACAGTATGTTCAAAGATGGATTCGCTTCGTGAAAAGCTTCATACACTTCTTTAAACAACGGAATCAATGACTCATCAATTTCCTGAACGAGAACAGGCTCATCGATTTGCACCCACTTTGCGCCTGCTTGATGCAACTCTGTCAACAATTGAATATAAACTGGGATGAAAGCAGATAAATGCTTATAAAAATCTCGTTTTTCATATTTTTTCGCCAGCATTAAAAAAGTAATCGGCCCTAAAACAACAGGTTTTGTCTCAATATTTAGTTCGTCTTTTGCTTCATTGTAAAGCTTGAGCAGACGGTTTTCCAAAAAAGCAGGCGGCTTATTTTCCAGTTCCGGAACGATATAATGATAATTTGTATCAAACCATTTTGTCATTTCTAAAGCCTCGGCTTCTTCGGATCCCCTTGCCATTGCGAAATATGTTTTGATGGAACGGGGATCCATATGCTGGAACCTCGAAGGAATATATCCAAACATGAAAGCAGTATCGAGAACGTGGTCATAAAACGAAAAATCTCCTATGGGAATCAGCTCAATTCCGCTTTCATGCTGTTTCTTTAAGTTGGAAAGACGGATCTTTTTCAACGTTTCCAGTAAGCTGCTTTCAGAAATGTCTCCATTCCAAAATAATTCCAAAGCTTTTTTCCATTCCCGGCGTTCGCCAATTCGCGGATAGCCAAGATTTGAACTAATGGCTGCCATTACGAAAACCTCCCATTTGATTTTTGCTCAACACAATAAAAAAGCCCTCTTTACGCTAATAAAAGAGGGACTGGATATCCTAGCTCGTGTTGAGGCACCCAAATGGTTTCAACATGAACATGGCTTCTCACTCCTCCCTATGACGCGTAGGTCGTAGTGCATACAACAGGCAGGTCTCCTGACTTAGGTTCAACGCTTTTGATCTCCTTCCCATTTCTCTGGCAGAAACAGTGGCTGATGATCAAAAGCTCCCCATCACAGTGGCGCGACCGTGTTGGAATTTCACCAAACTTCCCTTTTAAGCGCATATTGCGGCTGCAATATGACGCACCTGTTGCTGGTACACATATGAAACTATAATTATCAGAATAGAGGATTTTTTTTTATTTTTCAACACCACATTTGCAATTAAAAAGAAAAATTTTTTAGGAAAGTAGATGGCTTGCGATTTCTTCCGCTTTACATGACAAAAACCCGCCAGAACATAAAGGTTTTCTGCGGGTCTTTACAGCGGTTGGGATTTTTCCGGAAAACAGTTATTTCGAGAGAAGGTTTCTTTTCACGCCTTTCTTTTTAGGATACATTTTAAATAATTGAGATTTACTGGAATAAAAATCTTGGTTTGCCGCTTTGATAAAAGAACCGGCTAAAAGGACAAAAATAAACAACAAAGGGAAACCGCCAATAATGCTAACAGTCTGCAATGTGGACAATCCGCCGAGGTACATTAAAATAAGCGGCAAAACGGAAAGAGCAAAAGCCCAAAATAAACGGTTCCATCGCAAAGGTTCATCGGCAACTTCTTTTTGGACAACAGATGCTAAAATATAAGAGCTTGAATCAAACGTTGTTGCTAAAAAGATCACGGCAAGCACAGTAAATACGGCAATCACAATGTTGCTTAACGGCAATTGTTTCAATATTCCGATAATGGCTGCTGATCCGCCATGTTCATCTAATGTAGCTGTTACATGGTATTGGCCTGTCAGTTCTAAAAATAATCCAAAGTTTCCTAAAATCCCAAAAAAGAGAATGCAGCCGAGCGTTCCATATACTACTGTTCCGAGCGTCATTTCGCGGACAGTGCGTCCTTTTGAAATTTTAGCGACGAACAAGCCGACAAATGGAGCGTACACGAGCCACCAAGCCCAATAAAATACCGTCCATGATTCCGGAAAGCCTGTTCGTTCAAACGGTCCTAAACTGTTAAAAGGTTCAGTCCATAAAGACATCCGCATGTAATGATCAAGCATGATGCCGATGCTGTTGACGGCCGTTTCCGCCAGAAAGACGGTCGGGCCGGCAAGGAAGACAAACACCAACAATAATACGGCAAGCCATAGGTTGATGTCGCTCAAAATTTTAATGCCTTTCCGCAAACCGGAGTAAGCGCTTGCTGCGAAGATCAATGTACAAATAAGCAAAACCACTGTTTGGAGTGTCATCGAAGGTTCGATGCCGGAAAGTTCATGAATTCCTTCTGTAATGAGCGGCGTCCCTAAAGCGAGTGTCGTTCCAGCTCCGCCCAGCAAACCAAACATAAACAAGACATCAATGATTTTGCCTATTGGTCCATCTGCTTTTTTGCCAATGAGAGGCCGGCACGCTTCGCTTACTTTTAACACCGGTTTTTTCTTTACATAATAGAAATAGCTGATTGGCAGGGCAGGGAGGCAATAGATGGCCCATGCCGTCGGTCCCCAATGAAAAATTCCATATGCGGCCGCCCATTCAACGGCTTCTTTTGATCTAGGTTCGATGCCAAATGGAGGTCCCGTATAGTAGTAAGCCCATTCAATCGTTCCCCAATAAAGAACACTTGATCCAATTCCAGCGCAAAAAAGCATAGCTGCCCAAGATAATGTCGGAAACTCAGCCTTTTCTAAAGGATCCCCCAGTTTGATTTTTCCGTATCGGCTAAAAGAAACATAAAGAATAAAAATCAATACTGCTGCACCCATGATTAAATACAATATTCCAAATTTTTGTGTTAAAAAGCTGCTGGCAGCTAATACAATGGCTTCGCCTTGTTCAGGGAATACTGCTAATGGAGCGGCTACAATTAACAGCAAAAGCAGCGCCCCGATAAAGGTCGGCCAATCCATAATGTTTCGATTCTTCATCAAATCCCCCTTTAAAAAAGATTACATTTTATTATATCTTTAAACAAAATTGATAGAAAGTTTAATTTTTCAGATTAATTTGTCGTAATAAGCTTTTTTATTCAATTTATTTTATTTTTTATAAGAAATCCTTATAAATGCTCTCGATTACGGCCAAATCCTTACGTTTCACATTTTGCTTGGCCGAAAAACAAAATCGATGAAATGGGCGTCTAAAAAAGTTAAACTTTGAGAAAAGAATATAAAAGAAAGGATGATGATGATGAATAAAGTGATCGAAACCATTTTAAACCATCGATCCGTTCGAAAATTTGAAGATCGGCCGCTTACGGATGAACAAATACGCTTAATTGTGGAATGTGCCCAATCGGCCTCGACTTCAAGTTACATACAAGCTTACTCAATCATTGGGGTGAAAAATCCGGAAACGAAAAAAAAACTTGCGGAACTGGCGGGGAACCAAGACTATGTGGAAAAAAGCGGCCATTTATTTGTTTTTTGCGCAGATCTGCACCGGCACGAACTAATAGGCGAAATGGAAGATAAAGACGTGACGGTATCCTTGGAAAGCACAGAAAAATTTATGGTTGCGCTTATTGATGCGGCATTGGCCGCGCAAAATGCTGCATTAGCCGCTGAGTCCATGGGGCTTGGCATTTGTTATATTGGCGGAATTCGCAACAATTTAGAGGATGTTTCGGCGCTGCTAAAAGTTCCTGATCGGGTCATCCCGCTTTTTGCCATAACGGTCGGCTATCCGGCCGTTGATACCGGAAAAAAACCCCGATTGCCTTTACATCATGTTTATCATGAGGAAGAATATGAGCAAAACGAAGAAATATATAAACAGGGGCTTCTTGAATATAATCAAATAGTATCCAAATATTATGAAAAACGTACAAATGGTGTCCGCAAAGATACTTGGACAGGGCAAATGGCTCGCGCTCTTTCAAATCCGGTGAGAATGTATATGAAACAATTTGTGGAAAGAAAAGGCTATAACTTAAAATAATATGAACAGTTTCTTGCCAAGTTGTCTCTGTTGCGGTATGGACAAATTGTTTGATGAAATAAATGGAAATCAATTTTGGGAACATGGAAACAATGAGATTATCCGCTTTTGTTAAAAATGGATAGATTTAGAAATTAGCTGATTTTCCGATCGTATAGTATGTAGAAAACAAAAAGACCGATGTGTGCGAATAGAAAAACCGGGCGTTGATGTTTTTCGCCCGGTTTTTCTTATGCGTCTATTAGCAATAGAGGCAATCATTCCTTTCGATTCACATGATTTCCTGTTTTGTGTCGGATTGATGGCGATTTTTTTACAAAATTTTAATCTTTTATTGACTGTTTATTGAATTCAAGTTTTTTTACATAAATTTGTGATAAAGTTCACTTACAACAGATGATTTTTGTTTCAAAGTGAATGGTTGACGTTTTTTGGCACATTTTTGAAAATCCTAGGGGGGATCACAATGCCGGCCAAACCAAGTTGGCTGAAGTTGGTTATGAAAGTTTTGCCATTATCCGTTTTGCTCCTGCTATCAGGATGCAGCGAACGGTTTGTCTTATTAAATCCAAAGGGGCCGGTAGCGGCTGTTCAAAAAGATTTAATCCTTTGGTCTGTTGGATTTATGCTTTTGATTATTGTCGTCATTTTTTCATTGTTTGCGATTATTTTGTGGAAATACAGGGAAAGACCTGACAATATGGATTATGAACCGCCCGAACAGCATGGGAATACAGTGCTTGAAATTGTTTGGACGGCGATTCCTGTGTTGATTGTCATTGCTTTGGCGATACCAACGGTTAAGGCGACTTTTGAGCTTGAAAAACCGCCGAAGGAATCTAGAGGAGTTGAACCAATTGTCATTCATGCGACAGCAGCCGATTGGAAATGGATTTTCAGCTATCCGGAGGAAAATATTGAAACAGTCAATTATGTCAACATTCCAAAAGATGTTCCAGTTGAATTTAAATTGACAGCTGTCGGCGGGATGAGCGCTTTATGGATTCCAGAGTTGGGCGGACAAAAATATAATATGGCTGGAATGGGAATGACTCTTTATTTGCAGGCTGATCATGTCGGTACGTTTAAAGGGCGGAATTCAAATTTTACAGGAGAAGGATTTGCCCATCAAACATTTGATGTGAACGCAATGGAAAAAGAAGATTTTTATAAATGGGTGAAAGAAACACAAGCATCAGCTCCATTGCTGACGAAAAAACAATTTAACGAAATCATCCAAGTCGGAGTTTTAAAAGATAAATTGACTTTTTCTGGAACACACTTGGCGTGGGTTGATTTTGCGAAACCAGGTGAGCATTTAGACAATATCCCTGCAAAAGAAAAGCACGGTACCATAAAATTGGAGGAAGTTGAATCTGATCATCATGATAATCGTGAACATGAAAGCCATCAGCACGAAGGACATTAATCGGAAGGAAGGAGGAACGTGCTGTGAAATGGGATGAATTTTTCGTTACCGGCGAACCCCTTATATATATGGCGGATGCAGCCATTGTATTAACAATTATTGGTATCGTTTTTGTATTAACCTATTTTAAAAAATGGAAATGGCTGTGGAAAGAGTGGCTAACGACTGTTGACCATAAAAAAATAGGGATTATGTATATTATTTCCGCCGTATTAATGCTATTCCGAGGGGGCGTAGACGCACTTTTAATGCGCGCCCAATTGACAGTGCCAAATAATACGTTTTTAGATTCACAGCATTATAATGAAATTTTCACTACACATGGAACCATTATGATTTTATTTATGGCAATGCCGTTCATATTCGGGATCATGAACATTGCAGTTCCTCTCCAAATTGGAGCTAGAGATGTGGCGTTCCCGTATTTGAATGCACTCAGCTTCTGGACGTTTTTCTTTGGCGCCTTGCTGTTCAACATTTCATTTGTGATCGGCGGCTCACCGGATGCAGGGTGGACGGCATACATGCCTCTTGCTGGAAATGAACTCAGCCCGGGGCCGGGCCAAAATTATTATTTATTAGGATTGCAAATTTCAGGGATCGGTTCATTAATCTCCGGTATTAATTTCATTGTAACGATTCTAAAAATGAGAGCTCCTGGAATGACTTTAATGCGCATGCCGATGTTTACATGGGCAACACTTATTACGTCTATATTGGTTGTTTTCGCTTTTCCGGTATTGACGGTTGCTTTAGCATTAATGACGTTGGACAGAATATTTGGCACTCACTTTTTTACGCTTTCAGGCGATGGAGTGCCAATGCATTGGGCGAACCTGTTCTGGATTTGGGGGCACCCGGAAGTGTATATTGCCATTTTGCCAGCGTTTGGGGTTTTTTCGGAAGTTGTCTCAACGTTTGCAAGAAAACGTCTTTTCGGTTATACAGCCATGGTTTGGTCCATGGTGGCGATTTCTGTATTAAGTATGCTCGTTTGGGTGCACCACTTTTTCACAATGGGTTCAGGAGCCCCGGTTAATGCATTTTTCTCTGTATCGACGATGGCGATAGCCATACCGACAGGGGTAAAAATCTTTAACTGGCTCTTCACTTTATATAAAGGTCGAATCAAATTCACATCTGCGATGCTATGGTCTTTGGCGTTTATTCCAACTTTCGTCATCGGCGGGGTTACAGGTGTGATGCTTTCGATGGCTGCGGCCGATTACCAATATCATAATACGTATTTCCTTGTAGCCCATTTCCATAATACGTTAATTTGCGGTACGGTCTTTGCTGTCTTTGCAGCGCTTCATTATTGGTATCCGAAAATGTTTGGCGTCATTTTAAATGAAAAGCTCGGCAAAATTACGTTCTGGTTTTTCGTCCTTGGCTTTAATGTATGTTTCTTGCCGCAATATGTTTTAGGATTTATGGGCATGCCAAGAAGAATTTACACATATCCGGCAGATGCCGGCTGGACGGAATTAAACGTCATTTCGACTATTGGCGCAGTTATGATGGGAATCGGCTTTATCTTCCTGTGTATTAATGTTGTGTACACGTACTTTAAAGGCGAGCGTGACCTCACGGGAGATCCTTGGGATGGCCGGACGCTGGAATGGTCTATTCCGTCGCCTGCACCGCATTACAACTTTGCCGTAACACCGCAGGTAAAAGGTCTTGACGCTTGGTGGATGATGAAGAAGGAACGGAAAGAAGGAAAAGAAGAAGAGGAGCCGGAATATAAACCAATCCATATGCCATCAAATTCGGGGCGGCCTTTCATCATGTCGATCTTCTTCTTTATAGCCGGCTTCGGTTTAGTTTTCGAATGGATGCCGGTTGCGATCATCGGATTGATCGGCGTTATCATCTGCATGATTTTGCGCTCTTTTGAATATGATGATGGATACTATGTGCCGGTCGAAGAAATTAAACAGACGGAAGCAGGGAGGGAGTAACATGTCGGAAATTGCTCCAAAACAATCGAATCTTCCACTTGAGTATTCAACGAAACAAAATCAATTAAATATTTTAGGTTTTTGGATTTTTCTCGGGGCAGAGCTTGCCCTGTTTGCCACCCTCTTTGCTACGTATCTTGTGCTCGTCTCCAGAACAGCGGGCGGACCAGGTCCCGAGGAATTGTATGAATTGAAAACAGTTTTGATTGAAACTTTTCTTCTGCTTACAAGCAGCTTCACTTGCGGTCTTGCCGTTTATGAAATGCGAAGAGGCAAGCAAGCCGGTATGATCGGCTGGCTGATTGTTACGATATTGTTGGGAATCGGTTTTTTGTACTTTGAAATAGAAGAGTTCATTTTGTATGCTGTTCATGAAGGTGCAACAATGCAAACAAGCGCGTTCCTTTCATCCTTCTTCGCTCTTGTTGGAACGCACGGGCTTCATGTTACGATCGGGATATTTTGGATTTTGATTATCATTTTGCAGGTGCTGAAAAGAGGCCTTAACGCGGATACGGCAAGAAAAGTGTTTATTTCAAGTCTATATTGGCATTTCCTTGATGTCGTTTGGATTTTCCTCTTCACACTCGTCTATTTGACAGGGATGGTGAGTTAACTTGGCACAAAACGAAAAAGGATTTCCTTGGAAGCATGTCTTCGGGTTTTTGTTGTCCATAATATTGACGTTATTGGCGGTGTGGATTACATTTTCAACCGATCTGCCGACAAATACGATTATTACATTAATTGTCGTTTTAGCATTTTGCCAAGCGTTTATTCAGCTTTTGCTGTTCATGCATATGAAAGAAGGAGAGAGCGGTTCTTGGCAGGCAACAATGATTTATTACGGGATCTATATCGCAATTGTCATTGTTGCAGGGTCTATATGGGTTATGTCCTTAGGCCATCAACATCACTATTAACATAAGCGTCCCGAAAAAAGGTTACGAAACCTCTTTTCGGGATTTTTTTGTTCAAAACAAGCAATTGAGTGTTTTCCGTTTGTAAGCTGTGCATAAGTGGATAAGTTTATCAACAAATGTGAATTATTTAATCATATATGTAGTAGGGAACAAATGTGCCAATACGAAATGTGGATAGCTAATGTGGATATGTGGATAAAATATGTGTAAAAGCTGTTTATATTAGGGGGATTTCCTGTGAATATCCGTTGATATATACAAAGAAGCTTTGCGGAAATTCTCTTCTTTTAAAAAAACAAATTTTGATACTTTGTTGTTTTTGCCCAATGAGTACGAACGAAACAGTACAAAGATAATGTGGATAAACTGTTTATATTTAACCTGATCTATAACGTTTCCAGCTATAGGAGGTAGATTTTTTTTGGAGAAGACGTATAATAAATGAGAACGTTCGATCTTCTTGCCCGCACGTGCTTTCAAGGAGGTAAAGGGATGTGAATGTTAATAAAGAAAATAATATTGTGGAATTATTGCTGAAAGAGAAGATTGTAAATGATGAGGATCGCCAAATTCTTGATATGATTGTGCCGGAAAGGCTGAATCGTTTATATGAGGTATTGAAGGAACGGACTCGTTACGTATCCATATTGTTGGAAGCGGTGGATGACGGCCATAATCAAGCGGCTGTTCTTCGTTCTGCCGAAGCTTTTGGCGTGCAGAATGTAACGGTTGTCACCGGAAGAGCGCCTTTTGCCCCTAATGAATTGGTGACGAAAAGTGCAGACAAATGGCTGACAATTGATTATCAATCAGATATTAGTGCAGCCATCAGTCAATTAAAAAAGAAAGGATATCAAATATATGTTAGCCATTTGAGTGAACAGGCTGTTCCTCTTGAAAAGCTTGATGTAAGCAGACCGACTGTCCTTGTTTTTGGAAATGAACATAGCGGTGTTTCAAAAGAGGCGGTTGACATGGCTGACAGAACGTTTGTAATTCCTATGAAAGGATTTGTGCAAAGCTTAAACATTTCCGTTGCTGCTGCCTTGTCAATTAAACATATAACGGATCTTGCAAAGGGGAGAGCTGGCGCCGAGTATTATTTAACATTGGAAGAAAAACAGGAGATCTTTCGGGATTGGATGCTTAAATCGTTAAATAACCGGTTGAGAAAAATTGTTGCTCAATACAAGTAGCTATTACTGGACCCCTTTTTTCTTCTTAGGGGTCCTAATTCTTAATCGCTGCCAGTGACTATTAAATCTTCATCAATATATGCTAAGACTGCTCCAGGAATAACCCGATCTCCCTCTTTGACGAACAGCTTGTCAATGATTCCTCCAATACCGACGCTGATTTGGACAAGAGTACCCTCATCCGTTTGAATGGTAAACAACGGTTCCCATTCATAAATCCGGTTTTTTGCTTCGGTCATAATTTTTTTTATGACACCATAAAACGGACTTGTCACAATTTCTTTATTTCCCCATGTTTTTGTCATCACGTCTTTTCTAATCATCCCATCACTCTCCTTGAACTTAAGATTTTTTGCATAGGGCATAATCCGGGACAAAAGCGAAATGGGTGTTATGAAGAGGAGATTTGGCCAAAACTTCTCATCATGAGGTGCAGGCTGGAAACAATGGTGTGTTGTAAGATGCGTTAATTAAAAATTTTTTTATATTCTAAATACTATTCTATTCCAAAACGAAATATCCTGCAAAAGAAAAATAAAATTGTAAAAAAAATGTTATAAATTAATGTAAGTGATTATTATTTAGTATAAATCTAAAAAAACGGGGATGGTTATGCATGCTTGATTATGTTCGTTATTATGTTCACCGCTTTTTTTATAAAATATTTCATTTTCAAAAAGAGCCCAACAAAACAATTGCCGTCGCACACCGGGGAGCATCTGGATATGCTCCGGAAAACACATTTGCAGCCTTTGATCTCGCTATTGACATGAAGGCGGATTATTTAGAATTGGATGTACGGATGACGAAAGACGGGTTGCTCGCCGTTATTCATGATGAAACGATTGATCGTACAACAAACGGGTCAGGTTTAGTTAAAAATTTCACATATGAAGAACTAAAACAATTTGATGCTGGAGCCTGGTTTCATCGAAAATTTTCCGGAGAAAAAATACCCCTTTTATGCGATGTCCTTAAGAAATACAGGGGGAAGATCAATTTTTTAATAGAAGTTAAAGAACCGAAAAAGCAGTTCGGCATTGTAGAGAGGTTGGCAAAAGAACTGATCGAAAAAGGGGATCAGCAACTGAATGTGGTCGTTCAATCCTTTGATACCGCTTTTTTACAGGAATTCCACAGTGTCTTGCCGTCGATTTCTCTTGGAGTGCTCATCGGATATAGACATGGCGCTATTACGGAGGAGCATTTACAGCAATATGCAGCATTTGCGACATATATCAATCCGAATAAAGCGCTTGTAACCCCTAAATTAGTTTATATGATTCATCAGAGCGGCATGAAAATTATGCCTTATACAGCTAGAGATATACACGATATTCAACATTTGATGGCCATGAATGTCGATGGAATTATTACGGATTATCCCGATTATTTGACAAATTTGCCAAAATCACCCTCTCATAGTAAAAGAAGCAGGATTAGGTAATTTCGGCTTTTAAAATGGACACTAATTTTGGCAAATATTGAATGACGGTATAGAAAGGAGTACAATACGGTTAGTGCTTTCATAATATAATGGAGATTCGTCCTTGAGATTTGTTTCAACGATTAAGCCCGTTAGAAAGATCTGATAGATTGCAAGGAAGCTTGAAGGGGATGCCTGCTCTGAAAGGTTTCAAATTTTTGCTGAACAGGCTTCATCCATCTATCATCGCCGCTAGACACAAATGGGCCTCTTGGACATTTCAACATTCCGTATGGAACAGACAGCGATTAAATATTATGGGGGTTTCATGATGATGAAAATGTATAATGATGATAGTTTGATGCTCCATACCGATTTATACCAAATCAACATGGTCGAATCGTATTGGAGGGATGACATCCACCAAAAAAAGGCAGTTTTTGAGTTGTTTTTTAGAAGACTTCCTTTTGGGAGCGGTTACGCTGTTTTTGCCGGCCTGGAACGAATTATTGATTATATACAAAATTTCCGCTTCACAGAAGAGGACCTTGCTTATTTAAGGGAAGAGCTGAATTACAAAGAAGATTTTATCCGTTACTTGGAGAACCTTCGTTTTACCGGCACGATTCGGTCCATGAAAGAAGGAGAGCTTGTATTTGGAAATGAACCGATTTTGCGTGTGGAAGCCCCTCTAGGGGAAGCGCAGCTTATTGAAACAGCTCTTTTAAATATTGTGAACTATCAAACGCTTATCGCAACAAAGGCTTCAAGAATTAAACAAATTATTGGAAATGAATCAGCGCTTGAATTTGGAACAAGAAGAGCCCATGAGATGGATGCAGCTATTTGGGGAACCCGTGCAGCTTATATTGCCGGCTTTGATGGGACAAGCAATGTCCGAGCAGGGAAGATTTTCGGAATTCCTGTTTCCGGAACCCACGCACATGCATTTGTTCAAACGTATCGTGATGAATATGTTGCATTTTGTAAATATGCAAGTACTCATAAAGACTGCGTTTTTTTGGTGGATACATATGATACGCTTCGCTCCGGTGTTCCGAATGCCATTCGGGTTGCAAAAGAATTTGGCGATAAAATTAATTTTATCGGTATTCGCCTTGACAGCGGGGATTTGGCTTATCTATCCAAAAAAGCGAGAAAAATGCTTGATGATGCTGGTTTCCATAACGCAAAAATTATAGCTTCGAGCGATCTTGATGAACATACGATTGTAAATTTAAAAGCTGAAGGAGCGAAAATCGATGTGTGGGGAATTGGAACGAAGCTGATTACCGCCTACGACCAGCCTGCATTGGGAGCTGTGTACAAATTGGTTGCCATTGAAGGGGACGACGGCAAATTAGTCGATACAATAAAAATTTCATCAAATCCGGAAAAAGTGACAACACCAGGCTTGAAAAATGTATATCGAATTATCAACAACAAGGATAAGAGGGCTGAAGGAGATTATATTACATTACATTTTGAACAGCCGCAAAAAGAAAAGCGGCTGAAAATGTTCCATCCTGTCCATACATTTATCAAAAAATATGTAACCGATTTTACGGCAAAGGATTTGCATCACGATATTTTTGTTGATGGCGAGCTTACGTATGAATGTCCTTCATTGGAAGAAATCCGGTCATATGTAAAAGAAAATTTGGAGCTGTTATGGGATGAATATAAACGCATTTTAAATCCTGCCGAATACCCTGTTGATCTGAGCGAATTGTGCTGGGAAAATAAAATGAGAAATATTGAGGAAGTAAAGCAAAAAGTTAAAAATATGGATTATTAACATGAAAAGAGCCGAACGAACAGCCACAATGGTCGTGAGCTAATCGATTCGGCTCTATTATTTATTCGTATAATCTTAATGCGGCATGACAAGTTGGGCCGACATATTGATTTAAAGGAAAGGAATGGCGGATGGCTGCTGTAATAAACTTTTTGGCGGAATAAACGGCTTCTTTAACCGTTTTGCCATTTGCTAGTTCAGCTGTAATCGCGCTTGAATATGTGCACCCAGCACCATGTGTATAGGTTGTGTCGATTCGTTCGCCTTCTAGGATTTCAAAATCCTTTCCGTCATATAAAACATCAACAGCATATTTATGTTCAAGCTTTCCGCCGCCTTTCACCAAAACATATTTTGCACCAAGATCATGAATAATGGCAGCTGCTTCTTTCATTTGATCGACCGTTTGAATAGTACCTAACCCGCTCAATTGCCCTGCTTCAAAGAGATTTGGAGTAATAACCGTCGCGACTTTTGTCAGAGAATTGCGAATCGCTTCCGCATGGTCGGGATAAAGCACTTCATCTGCCCCTTTGCATACCATGACAGGATCGATGACCGTGTTTTTTAAATTATATTTTTTAATTGTATCTGCTGCCAGCTCGACAATTTCTGCTGTCGGGAGCATTCCGGTTTTCATGGCATCTACACCGACTCCCTCTATAATCGTTGCGAGCTGGGCCTTTATGGTATCGATTTCAATAGGGAATACTTGATGCTGCCATCCGTTATGAGGATCCATTGCTACAATTGTAGTGACCGCAGTCATTCCATAAACTCCGTATTCTTGGAACGTTTTTAAGTCCGCTTGTAAACCTGCTCCACCGCTGGAATCGGAACCTGCGATCGTCAAGGCTTTTTTCATTGTCATTTTGTTACCTCCATCCAGCTGTAAAGATTTTATAACAACATTATAGCAGTTTGTACCATAAGAAGAGAAAAACATTTGCTTAAAAACAAAAAAAGGATTAAAATATAATTAACCATCGGTTAATAAATAAGAATGCAGCTAAATGCCAACACGCCAAAATCAGAGGCACGCTTGTTGTTGTTAAGAAAGGAATGGAACAATTGGCTCCTAGAAAAAAAGACACTGAATTAACAAAAGAGGCAATTATGAATGCTGCTAGAGAGCTTTTTGTCATAAAAGGATATGAACATGTTTCCATGCGAGAAATCGCCAAAGAATTGCACTGCACACATGGAGCGCTTTATTATCATTTTCAAAATAAAGCAGAGCTTTTTTATAAAATTGTGCAGACGGATTTTCAATTTTTAGACGGGCTGTTAGAAAAAGTGCTGCAAGCCTCGTATTCTTCTAAAGAAGAAGCTGTAAAAACGATCTTGTTAAAGTTTATTGAATTCGGGCTGACATATAAAAGTCATTATAAGCTGATGTTTTTAACACAAAATCTCGAGCTTGATATGCTGATGGAGCAAGAGCCGAATAAGTCATATGAACGTTTTGCGCAGGCTATTTTTCAGTTTGCTCCAGATAAAGCAAATCCAACAGTCATTTGGTGTTTGTTTCTTGCAGTAAGCGGTTTTGTAACGAAATATGTACAGACCGATGCTGAGTATAAAGATATGGAAGGACTTGCTGAACAATATGTTGCTTTTTTAATCAAAGGATTTTTAAATTAAAAAAAGTAATAAGCACTTAAGCTTATTTACTTTTTTGCATATTATTGACCAATGGTTAATTTTAAGATCGGAGGTAAAAAGGATGAAAAAAGCGGTTATTTTAGGTGCATCAGGCGGAATGGGCTACAATTTAGTTCATGAATTGCTGAATAGAGAGAATATTGAGGTTGTCGCCGTAGCCCGCAATACAGAAAAAATGAAAAAAATGTTTCACCGTTTGAACAGTCGCATCAGCATTGTCGCTGGAGATGCCCTCCATCGATCCAGCATCTTGCAAGCATGCGAAGGTGCGGAATGGATTTTCCATGCCATTAACATACCGTATCCGCAGTGGGAGAGAGATCTACTGATCATCATGGAAAATGTGCTGGCGGCAGCAAAAAAAGAAAAAGCTAAGCTTGTTGTCGTTGATAATATTTATGCATATGGACGGTCAAATGGAAAAACAATGTCCGAGACTGATCCGAAAAATCCTCATACTAAAAAAGGAAAAATACGATTGCGGCTTGCTGAAATGGTGGAAAAGAGCGGAGTAGACTACTTGATCGCTCACTTCCCCGATTTTTACGGTCCATGTGGGGAAAAAACATTGTTGCATCATACGTTAAAAAAAGTTGTCCAAAATAAACGATCTCAATTTATCGGGGATTTAAATATACCGAGGGAATATATTTTTTTGCCGGACGGTGCCAAAGCTTTAGTTGAGCTTGCATTAAGGGACGATACCTATCATGAGCACTGGAATATACCGGGGGCGGGAGTTATTTCCGGACGGGAAATTATTCAAATCTTGAGGGAAAAGCTTCAATATGAAAAGAAAGTAAGTGTTGTCACGAAATCGATGATTTATTTTTTAGGGTTATTCAGCCCGATGATGAAGGAAATGGTTGAAATGATGTACTTAGTCGAAGAGCCTGTCGTATTATCGGGTGAAAAATTTGAAAAAAGAATCGGGCCGCTGCCAAAAACTCCTTACGAACAAGGCATCATCGCAACTGTTGATTTTATGAAACATCAAGAAGAAGCGTGATCACTCCCGATGTTGCAACTGGCTTCGCATGGAACGGAGAGACTAAATGCTCAATACTTTCCCGATTTCGTCTAATTCAGCAAACCTTTTGAGTGGAACGGAGTAATTCAGCTGCTTGCTCCGTCTCCGCCCCATGGTTTATTGTTTAGCAAAAGCTCCCTGCGGTGAATACATATTTTCGGGTGATTTCGTTAACTGTTCCCTTGCAAACAGCACTCTTCCATTCCGAATAGTGACAGGAACCCCTTGTTCAGTATAATATCCATGCTCTTTTGCAATAACGTCAAAGCTTTTATTGGATTTTAGAATAATGACTGGCGTATGCAGCTCAACTTTTTCAAAGAGCCAGCGAATTTCGGCGTTATGCATGCGGACACATCCGCTGCTTGCATACGTTCCAATCGATCTTGGATTATTATTGCCGTGAATGGCAAAATTGTTTCCATAATATCCTAAAGCATCAAGACCAAGCCAGCGATCACCCAATGGATTTCTCGGGTCTCCTCCTGGAATCTTTTCTTTAAAATAAGGGCGGTTTTTAATTTTTGTGACAATGGGGAAAATGCCTTCTGGAGTTAGCTGAGCATATTTTCCTGTTGCGACATGAAATACTCTTTGAAGAATTCCGTCTTCAAAAAATGCCAGTTTATTTACGCTCTTGTTTATTATGATCAGCTGACCATCAATCTTTTGTTCAGCTGCAACTGGTGATGAAAGAATAAAAAAGAAACAAGAAATAAATGCGATACCTATATAGATTTTCTTTATGCTCATATGTTTTTAAACCTGTCCTTTCTGTTCATTCTCTTTATAAAATTATGTGCTTATGCAAAGAACTATTCAAAAAAAGCTGCAATTACGAAAAAATTTGTAATCAAAAAGAAACATAAATAATTTTTTTGTGAACTTGAATAAAGGAGTAAGCAAAAAAATTATTTCCGTCGTGTGTATCGACATCAAGCTAGAAACCTCTTCTAGCAAATGATTGGGATGAGGTGTGCCTCAGGATCATGACCCTCGCCTAAAATGCCTTCCTTATGGGCGTCTGCCACATTAAAGCATCGAGAGGGGCAGCATATTTGATGTCGTAGGCCTTGTCCGTCTGTTTCAGCATTTTTTCAATGACGAGCTTTGTCTCATTTGGCTATTCGGTAATAGTTAAAAATGAATGGATATTCCGTTTACCTGCGAGTTTCTAACAGACGAAAATCAATAGAATCGTCAGAACATTTGCGTTATCTTGGAGCATTACGGCTTGTTTAAACGTGATAAAAATGCATCAAATGTTTTTCGTACATTTAGGGCACCAAGCTTCTCACTTTATAATGGGAACGGCAAAAAAGTTGATATTTCAGTCTTTACTGCGATTTTTGCCCTCTTGCTTCTGTCGAAAGCCTTAATGTTTCATGTGGAACATTTTGCAAAATATTAGCGACAGCTGTCACCCTTTGACAAAAAAAGCCGAATCATCATAACATTAAAAATAGTGATAGATCAGTAGAAGCTAAGAGGGTGGCAAACGTTGAAGCAGATTTTAAAAAATGATTGGTGGGGACTGTTGAAAGAAGAGTTTGAAAAGCCATACTACAAAGAGCTGCGGGAATTTTTGAAGCAGGAATATGCCCATCATACGATTTATCCGGATATGTACGACATTTTTAATGCTTTGCATTACACGCCTTATGAAGAAGTAAAGGTTGTCATTTTAGGCCAAGATCCGTATCATGGACCAAATCAAGCACATGGATTAAGCTTTTCCGTAAAGCCGGGGATTGCTCAGCCGCCGTCTCTGAAAAATATTTTCATCGAGCTTGAGAACGATCTCGGCTGCAAGCCTCCAAACCACGGTCATCTTGTCAAATGGGCGAAGCAAGGTGTTCTATTATTGAACACTGTGCTGACGGTAAGGCAGGGACTAGCCAATTCTCATAAAGGAAAAGGATGGGAACAATTTACCGATCGAGTGATTAGCTGTTTAAACGAGCGAGAGCGTCCAGTCGTCTTTATTTTATGGGGAAGGCATGCACAGGCGAAAAAAGAAATGATTAACATGAATAAGCATTTTGTCATTGAGTCGCCGCATCCATCGCCATTTTCGGCAAACAGAGGCTTTTTTGGCAGCAGGCCTTTTTCTAAAGCAAATCAATTTTTAAAGTCCATCGGATCAGAAGAAATTGACTGGTGCATCAGCGATAATGACATTTAATTGCTGCCTGCCGTTTGCGTGATAAGTGGAAACATGAAAAAGGGACTATCCAAAAATAAAACGGATGAAGAAACATCATAAAGTTTTTCTTCATCCGTCTTTTTTTTTGGAGATTCTGTTGAAAGTGAATGATTTTCCGGACGCTTTCAATAGATTGTGTTCCATGGCCACAATTCCAACTCCGTTTGGACTTTCGAAAGCCCTCGAAAAGAAAATCTGCGGAACGACCGATTGCCTTAATATGACGGGGCGCACTTTCTGCCTCGGTTTTTCTTCAAGAATAGATTTGTGCACCCTCGTCATTGCATTGGAATCTGTCATATTTGCGCATGAAAGGATTTTTTAGGAAATATTGAAGCAATATAGACTTGTAAAACGTCTTTCAAATAGAAAGGAGGTTCGAAGCAAATGACCAATATCTCAAGACTACAAAAGCATCGCTTTGTTCTTTGCGGAGTAGAGGATTTGACAAAGTACGATCATTCCTAACAATTTTATTTATTACAAGGAGGAAAAATATGTTAAAAAAAGGTATCTTAATCTTAAACAGCAATACTATTAACAACATTCGTAGGATTTGAAGGTAATAAAACAAGTGCTGCGACAAATGAATCAACTACTGTATTACCAACTGAAAATGATTATGATGCTTTAAATAATGAGAAAAAAGAGTTAGTTCTCGACTATAATAGTTTTGCTAAAAATTATCAATTAGATAGACCAGGTTCTATTACAGTAACTGACCCAGTTAGACTTAGCGGCGTTCAAACAAACTCTGTTCCTAGCTATGCAGTTAAAAAAGCTTTAAAATGGGCGATTAGTAACACTACTACCATAACTAATTTTGTAGGTAAAACTTTAGGGAAAGACGCAACTGTTAAAGTAGGAAATTTAATGCATACTTACGTTAAACCTGCTTTAAGAAAATTAGAAAGTGTGGAAAATTTAACCTATGGTAAGATAGAAGATGCTGTTTATCAAGCATTAAAAAAACCTCTAGGAAAAACCACAGCTAGAATTGTAGCCTCCGTAATTAGAGAAGCTATTGAATTTTTGGCTCCAGTGTAAGACACATAGGTAGGGAGGGGAAGTATGAATGAAAGAATTAGAGGATAGAATTAAACATATTGAAGAAGAAATTGAACAAATTAACAGACTTGATAAAGAAACATATCAATTAACACAAAAACTGGGTAAAGTAATGAAACTATTGGTTGAACTTGTTGAAACAAACAAACATATTGATAAAAATGATATAGACTATGTTCTTTTAAAATTAAATATTGATGCAACTAAGTATCATAAATTAACCTTATTAGTCAGTAAAACAGAAAGAATGTATAGAAAAACTGGTGAATTTCCAAATCTTCAGGAGTTTCATCAGTATGTCATTGAAACACTTTCTCTCACTGATGAAGACAAACAAAGTTTTCCAATTGAAGTTACTGAAAACCTATTAAAAAAATTTGCAAAAGATGAAGATAACCTTTTTCCAGTATGCAAAAAGATTCTTTCAACAAAATAATAAAAGAGCACACTCGTCCGAGTCGAATTCTGGTTAACTAAAACTGATTTCCGAGCAATAATTAAAGGTGAATTTCAAATGGAGCGACATACTTATGTTCTTTGTTTGGTGGAATTGGTGGAGCAGTTGCAGGAGCTATCGTAGGGGGCTATTTTATCTGAATATGTAACTGGCGTCCCAGTATAGAAAGTATAAATATAGTAAATATTCTATAATCTTGCCCCAATTGGGGGAGAAATGATTATTATGAAACAAGCCGTTTTTTCCGCAGTTTTTGCGGGATTAGTTGTTTTAGTAGGTGAGTATATTTCACAAATAGTTTCATCAAGTTATCAAAATACCATTTGATGATTGGCATCCCATTTATTTGTAAACTGTTTGAAAAATAAGCAACATATCATATTTTAGACTTTCTGATAAAGTCGCTAAATGAAGTAAGTGGAGAAAACAGCTCGTTTTTCTTCATTGGCTTTTGTATTTTTGAAAGTAGCTGGCGAATACCAGCAATTTTTAACATGTTGGAGATAAAGCTATAACCCCAAACTCAACATGTACCTTGTCGAGCCCCTGAAAAGAAAATCTGCGGAACGACCGATTGCCTTTAATATGACGGGGCGCACTTTCTGCCTCGGTTTTTCTTCAAGAATAGATTTGTGCACCCTCGTCGGACAAAAGGCTCTTTTTTCGGATACGATGCTATGAAGAAGCCGCTTGGAGCCACAGCTATAAGAATTGGAGCTAAAGCCATTGTAGAAGTGATTCTGATCTTTCGTCCAGTTGAAAGAAAAGAACAGGAGGAGATCGAGTATGGATGATAGAAATAGCTCGGAATGATTGAAATTTTTTAGAATCAGGTAGAAAGGTTAGATAAAGAAATTTATAACTTAAATTATTAGGTAGAGCTTTTAAAAATCTATTAATAAAGATTATTGGTAATCAAAAGATATCTCCTGACTTATTATTAATATTGATTACGTTGCTCTGAAAAAAGATTTAAATGGTGAGGAGCGGGCAGAGATCGCATTTTTCCTTCTCAAAATTCAAAAAGAGTATATGCAAGAAGGTAAAGTGCCTAGTCTAGAAGAATTTCATTCCAGATTGATTGAGGTATTAGGCGTTACCCAAAATGAAAAAGCAGAATATCCAATTCAAATCTCAAAACAACTGCTTCAAAAATATGAGCAAATAGGCGAATTCCCAGTTGCAAAAGAGATTTTATCTAAATGAGAGGTGCTTTACCATCGCCTCTCACTTTTTGCGTTTCTTTAAGCAAATTCTCGTCTTTGTCTGATTGCAATATTATGTACTTTATTTTGCAGCACACAGTTCTTTCTTAATTGTTCGTTTGACGCTTGCATTTTTACTAGAAAGTATGTTTTTTTGTCAAAACAAATAGAGGCCCAAAAAGCCAACTTTCAATGACTTTTGGGCCAGCTCCATTATTTCAATGCTTGCTGCAAAAACTCAGGAAGCTTAAAGCACCCTTCGAGAATAGCTTGATTTACATATTTTGTATCTTTCGAAAAATTGTCCGACTTTACATCTTCATATTTTTTCGATCCGATTGTAAAGCTCCATAGTCCTCCCGGATATGTAGGAACAACAGCTGTGTATAGTTTTGTAATCGGGAATAAAGATTGAATATGGCTATAAGACCGTTTTAAAACATCCAAGTGGAAAACAGGCGATTGACTTTGGCATACCATGAGGCCATCGTCTTTTAACGCTTTATATAGGTTGGTATAAAAATCTTTTGAAAACAGCTGTTCTGCCGGTCCAATCGGGTCAGAAGAGTCAACAATGATCACATCGTATTCATTTTGTTTGTTTTCTACATATTTCACGCCGTCAATAAATAAGAAATTTACGCGCGGATCGCTTAAGTTTCCTGACACTTCAGGCAGATGCTCCTTGCATGCGGAAACGACAAGCTCGTCAATTTCCACCATATCGATTTCCTTCACTGAATCATATTTGCACACTTCTCTGGCAACACCGCAGTCTCCGCCGCCGATGATCAGCACTTTTTCCGGATTTGGGTGGAGATTGAGCGGGACATGGGAAATCATTTCATTATATATATGCCCATCAATAGAAGTGGTTTGCACAACTCCATCTAGCACTAGCATGCGGCCAAAATCATATGAATCCAATACCATAACATGTTGAAAAGGGGATTGCTTTGAAAAAAGCACTTCTTTGATTCTATAGCTGATTTTTAAATTTTCTCTTTCATCTTCTGTTAACCATAAATCGCCGTTTATTGTTTGCAAATATTGATTGTCCATCTGCAGGCCCTCCTTGTGCTCAAAAATTCCTTACTTATTGTAACAAGTTTGTTATGAAAAGTGAATGAAGCAGACAAGTTTGTCAATAAGGAAAAAATCAAATATGATAAAAAAAGCAAGATCATTATCTTTCAATAAGGAGCGATAGGAGTTGAATATACCGGTCTCAAGCATAATAGGAAAAATGGAGGAGGAACTGAAAAAGGCAAAGGCAGCAGGAACACCTCATGATCTAAAAGCCCGGCTTCTTGTCATCCGTTCTTTATGTGATGTTATTTTGGATCAACAAGAGGAAAATTATGATTTTTCAGCTAGTCAAGAGCCAAAAAGCGAAAGTGAAATAACTCCATTAGAGCTGGAAAAAATGATCGGAAATGCAAACAGCAAAACGCTGACAATGAAAGAACGTTTGTTGGTCGAAGACGATGCAAATGGAGAATCTATTTTTGATTTCTAACAAAATCTTGTCATCTGTAAAATCTTCATTTAAAAAAAACGGACGATAAGGTAAGATGAAGGGAAAAAGGGGTGAAGATGATGAAAATATTTTTCATTCTTGGAGCCGTCGGTGCTTTTTTGTCTGTAGCTTTAGGAGCATTCGGCGCCCATGGTTTGGAAGGGAAAATTCCGCAAAAATATTTGGAGACATGGCAAACAGGTGTACAATATCAAATGTTCCATTCGATAGGCCTTTTTGTCACGGCTCTGTTTTTGCAGCAGCATCCGCAGGCAGGCTATGCAAATTGGGCCGGGTGGCTGATGCTCATCGGTATTCTCCTGTTTTCCGGAAGCCTGTATATATTAAGTGTGACGCAGATCAAAGTGTTAGGTGCAATTACGCCGCTTGGAGGCATTTCATTTTTAATTGCATGGGTTCTTCTTGCTGTTGCTGCAGTTAAATATATGTAAATATAAACGTCTGTCTACTATATCGGGACAGGCGTTTTTTTGTGCAAAGAAATGAAAGGGTGACCTTCTTAACCGATTCAAAGGTCATAGCCAGAGCTTCATCCAAAAATGTGTCCCGTTCATTTTGGCTCCTAGCTTCCTAATGATAGAAGATTCAGTGTGAATGCAATGTTTTTTGTTCAACATACTGTCAAAAAGTACTATGGAAAATGTGATTTTTTTCACAGATTGACTAACGTAAGCTAAACTACAATTTTTTTAAAAGAAGAAAAGGTGGTGTTATGGGTGGCAAAAGAATTCATCTCCGATAAAAAAGAGCAGGAAATTGCTCAAAAGAAAGAATATTCGTTATTTGGCACTTTTTTATCTGTTCTTATGCTGGCTCTTTTTTTAATACTTTCTTGGTTTGGAGTTTACTACTTATTTATTCAACGATTATAAAGGAGGGGGATCATCTTGCATTTGCACAAACTTGAAAAGGTTTGGCTATTAATAGGTATAGGTACGCTTGTGATGTTTTTAACAATCGTGGGCATCAGTGCATTTGCACAAGGTCATCATCCGCCGAGTGATCTGACCACATTGGATCCGCAAAAAGTCGATACGACAGAGCCGTTTAATCAACCAGGCTTAAAGAAAATTGGAGACAACGAATACGAACTTGTTATAGTTTCTCAAGCTTTTGCCTTTATGCCGAATGACATAAAAATACCGGAGGGAGCAAAAGTTCATATTATCGTGACAAGCAAAGATGTTGTTCATGGCCTTGAAATCGTTGGCACAAATGTCAACATGATGGTGACCCCGGGACATGTGAATTCGCTTACACATACATTCCATAAACCCGGCAGCTATTTAATAATTTGCAACGAATATTGCGGTACTGGGCACCAAATGATGAGCACGAAAATTGAGGTGACAAAAGCATGAAAAATACAGCGCTTCACCCAAACGATGGAAAGCTGGCGCTCGCCCATATTGCAGTTGGTTATATTGCATTGTTTTTAGGAGCGATTGCCGGGTTATTGCAGGCTTTTGTTAGAAGCGGAACGCTTGAGCTTCCGGCAGGGATCGGGTATTATCAGCTTTTGACTGCTCATGGCGTTTTGTTGGCACTTGTTTTTACAACATTTTTTATCATTGGTTTTTTATATGCTTCCATGAGTCGGACGACAGGTGATTTAACTCCGTTTGCCAAAAAGGCGGGTTGGATCGGCTTTTGGCTTATGACGATTGGAACAGCGATTACAACGGTTATGATCTTATTAAATAAAGCGACCGTTCTATACACTTTTTATGCACCACTTAAAGCATCGCCATGGTTTTATATCGGTCTGACGCTTGTTGTAGTCGGCAGCTGGGTAAGCGGAGCTGGCATGTTTAGCCAATACGCTGTCTGGAAAAAGAAAAATGAAGGAAAACCGTCTCCTCTATTAAGCTTTATGGCAGTTGCCACAATGATTTTATGGATCATAGCAACATTGGGCGTAGCAGTAACGGTATTATTCCAGTTTATTCCTTGGTCCTTCGGGTTAGTCGATAAAATCAATGTGCTGTTAAGCAGAACACTTTTTTGGTATTTTGGCCATCCATTAGTGTATTTCTGGTTATTGCCTGCCTATATGTGCTGGTACGTCATCATTCCAAAAATAATAGGCGGGAAAATTTTCAGCGATTCGCTTGCAAGACTGGCGTTTGTACTGTTTGTTCTTTTTTCCATCCCAGTCGGCTTCCATCATCAAATACTAGAGTCTGGGATCACTCCGTTTTGGAAGTTTTTGCAAATTGTGTTGACGTTTATGGTCATTGTTCCATCTTTAATGACAGCTTTCGCTTTGTTTGCAACATTTGAAATAAGCGGAAGAGAAAAAGGGGCCAGCGGACTGTTTGGCTGGGTGAAAAAACTTCCGTGGACAGATGTTCGCTTTTTTGCACCGTTTATGGGAATGCTCGTTTTTATTCCTGGCGGAGCAGGCGGAATCATTAATGCAAGTAACCAAATGAACCAAGTCGTTCATAACACTTTATGGGTAACAGGACATTTCCATTTAACAGTGGCCACCACTGTAGCGTTGACGTTTTTTGGTATTTCCTATTGGTTGGTTCCTCATTTAACAGGCAGAACGTTAACACCGCGATTAAATAAATTAGGGATCATTCAAACCGTTTTCTGGTGCATCGGTATGTTCCTAATGTCAGGAGCCATGCATACAGTTGGTTTGTTTGGAGCTCCTCGGCGGACCGCTTATACAACATATGGAGACCATCCGCAGGCGTTGGAATGGATGTCTTATCAAACTATCATGGCGGTTGGCGGAGCCATCTTATTCGTTGCCATTTTGATGATTCTTTATATTGTTATAAATTTGGCAGTGGCTGCTCCAAAAGGAACGGAAGAATTTCCAGTTGGTGAAGTTCATGAAGATGCGGAAAAAACACCATTGCTTCTAGAAAATTGGAAAATTTGGATCGGTCTGTCTGTTGTGCTAATTGTAATCGCTTATACAGTACCGGTCATCGATATCATTGAAAATGCACCAAGTTCACCGGGATTTAAATTCTGGTAGAAGAAACTGGGCGTTGAATTTTCACGCCCGGTTTTTTTTATGTGCGCCCGGCATGGGTGTAATCTCTAGGGTGAAAGTCCCGAGCCACGAAGGCAGAAGTAGTGGTTAGCCTAACGCAAGGGTGTCCGTGGTGACGCGGAATCTGAAGGAAGCTGGAGGCAAAACACCGGTCCGAGGAACACGAACCTCATATAAGGCTAGGTATGATTGAGTGAGTTTGCAAAACAAAACAAAGCTCTTTCTGTCGAAGGTCATATCGAGTAAATGAGGCGGATAGATGGTGTGAAAGTGCATGTACTTACCCGGGGAGGTCTGGTGGATATGTGAAGTACGCTTCATAACCTACTTAGTGATAAGTAGCTGAACCGTCAGAAGTCAGCAGAGGTCATAGTATTAGTTGGTCTAGAACAACTAAGAAGGACCGAACAATTAAGAGAGAATAGCCCTTGGCATTCAGTGAGTCATGATGAACACAGAAAACGTAGTACCTCACTTGAGGGAGGAAGCGGTGAATCCCGTGGGAGACCTCTTGGAGGGTGGAGTGACCACTGGCATAAAGAGAACAGCTATTCACGGAAGTTATGAAAACTTGCGTCAATTATCTTAATTGAACCGCCGTATACGGAACCGTATGTACGGTGGTGTGAGAGGACGGGAGTTAATCGCTCCCTCCTACTCGATTATTGCTATGGATGCGGAAAATGCCCTAGATGAAATGGGGGAGGTAATCGGAGCTTTTTTCAGAATCTCGATTATACGTTTTAAGTCGAAGGGAAAATAAAAAAGCTTAATTGGTCGTTTTTGAAAGTTTTCTAGTTAAGATCAAAATGAAAATAAAAGCTCATAGAAAAGCTGAACAACCTTGCTTCATTAAAGAAGCAAGGATGCTTAGACTTTTGTCTATTTGACAAGAACTAGACAAGAGGGCAGGGTATTGATCAAGAAATTGTAAGCGTCTTGCAGCATTCCTACCGGCCTCTCTCTGTCTAGCGTTTTTCTTATCTTGGTGGATAAGAAGCGAGACTTTGAGGGGATGTATATACGATTTCCTCATCGAAAGTGACGTAATTCAAAAAAACCATCAGCAATAAATATCGCCTTCCTGTTTGCGGGTCGCTTAAAATGAGATGATCTCTTCCGGCAGCTTCAATGACGCCGCGAAATACTTTCGCCGGCCATTCAGGATTGTTTTCAAAGGTCATGTATACGGTGGCCAATTTCCCTTTATTTAAGCGCAAAATGTTTTCGACATAGGATTCTTCAAGCGGAAGCATTCCGGGTACAGCTTGACCGCTGGTGCCGCTTGGTTGAGCTGAGGGAGGGGCGCCGATAACAGACCCGCTGGGCGCGTAAAATCCGTACGGATAGGTTGGCTGTACAGGAGTAACTGCAGGAACTGGATACCCCTGCTGCTGCCGTTGGTTCTGTTTTTTGTTGCTCATGTTCAACCTCCTAAAATCTGTATACGCTTGGGCAAGCAGATTGTGCAGGAAAATAAAAACAATGGGATTTATATCGTCCTGAGTTATATTGGTTATACCATGTAGCAGGGCAATCGCCATATGGCTTAAAAAACCACAAAGCAGTTTCTGCAGGACTGTAGCGGTTTCCTTTCAAAACTTTTCTTGCTAAGTCTATTTCATTTTGCCTTGCAGCCTGATAAAAATATCCTTTCTGTGTGGCTTCGAAGCCTCCGGGGCTTTGAAACACCATACTGCGAACGGTGCGTATATCCTTAAAGTCTAAACAATCTGCAAGGACACGGTTGACACCGACATTGCCTACAAGAAGCATGCCTAAATCTCCGTCTCCTTCTGCTTCAGCTCTCATCAATCTGGCCAATAGCTTTACATCTTCTTCAGTATGTGGGAATTACAGCCATTTTTTCACCTGCCTTTTTCTTTAAAAAGACATTGCCTAAATAGTAATCTTTCATTCCAATGTATGACGATGAAACCTTTTTTATGACATTCGGAAAAATTCCCATTCCGACATCTTTGTTCTGTATAAAAGAAAAAAAGAAGCTTATAAAGTATGAGGGGCTGTCTAATAAGTCGATTTTCCGGCTTATAGACGCCCCTTTAATGTTTTAGAAACACTGATATATCAATGCTTATGATGTTTTATTTTCAGTGGATTTTGACTGGACAGCCCCATATTTTGAGAAGTGGCATATATGTATTCATCCATGGCGCTTGGCATGGTGCATGGTGTTGGGAAAAGTCACCCTCTCGCCCATTCTTTCCATTGAAATTTTTCTTCAAATCTCCCCGTACTTTTATTTTGTTGCACGTAAGAAAGAGATAAATCGTGATTTGTTACACTTCCTGCACAACATGACCTTTTTCCGTACACATTAAGCATGTCAGCTAGGATTTCTTACTCACTATGGGCGCCCTTCAGCAGAAAAAACCAGTACTGAAAGCAGTACTGGTTTATACATGTAAAAATGCTGCAATTTTTTCAGGATGCAAAATGTTGCCGACAAAGAAAGAGCCAAATTCGCCGTATCTGGCGCTTACTTCATCAAAACGCATTTCATATACGAGCTTTTTAAACTGCAAAACATCATCAGAGAAGAGCGTGACGCCCCATTCCCAGTCATCAAATCCGACAGAACCGGTAATAATTTGTTTTACTTTATCTCCGTACTTGCGGCCGATAAGTCCGTGGCTTCTCATGAGGCTCCGGCGCTCTTCCATCGGCAGCATATACCAATTGTCATTGCCTTGACGGCGTTTATCCATCGGATAGAAGCAAACATATTTTGATTTCGGCAAAATAGGATATAGTCTAGATCGGATATATGGATTTTGATACGGATCTTCATCATTTCCGCCGCCTACGTAGCTGCTCAATTCCACAACGGAAACATATGAATAGGCAGGGCTTGTATATTCAGCCAGTTTTGTTTTATTAAATTCCGTTTCAATTTCATTCAATTCTTCCATCGTTGGCCGGAGAATCATGATCATCAAATCTGCTTTTTGTCCAACGATCGTATATAAAGCGTGGCTGCCTTGTTGGTCTTTTTCCACTGCACTCCATTTTTCTAACAAATTCAGAAATTCATGAATAGCTTCCTGGCGTTCATCGCTAGATAAAGTTTTCCAAGCGCTCCAATCGATCGAGCGGAAATCGTGCAAACAATACCAACCATCGAGCGTTTCAACGGCTTCATTTGAACGAACTTCTTCACTCATTTTCGTCACCTCTCATATTGGCTATGTACAAGTTTACTATACCACAGTTTAGGGGAGAATATCCGGGTAAAACAGTATGACAATTATGTGACAGAAAAAAGTGCTGTTGAAAGCGCTATGATGAAATTTTTCATTTTAAATTTAAGAGCAGGTGGGGTATGCTAAAAGTGAATGGAACAATTCATGTTAAAAGAATGTTTTAAGATTAAGGAGGCTGACTTTGTTTTGGCAGACATTTTTGCAGCATTGAAAAATAAAATATCGGGAAAAAATATTAAAATTGTTTTTCCTGAAGGATTGGATGAGCGAATTTTAACAGCAGTTTCCCGATTAACAGAGGAAAATTTGTTACAGCCCATTTTAATTGGGGATGAAACAGAAATTGAAGAAAAAGCAAAGAGTTTAAATATTTCTGTTGCAGGTGCAAAAATATATAATCCTGCCAATTACAGTGGAATAGAAGAGCTTGTTCAAAGCTTTGTTGAACGCCGTAATGGAAAGGTGACAGAAGAAGAAGCACGGAAGCTTCTTTTGGATGAAAATTATTTTGGCACGATGCTTGTTTATAAAGGGGAAGCGGACGGGCTTGTGAGCGGTGCGGCACATTCAACCGCAGATACAGTGCGGCCGGCTCTTCAAATCATTAAAACGAAACAAAACGTGAAAAAAACATCAGGCGTATTCGTCATGGTTCGTGGTGAGGAAAAATATATATTTGCTGATTGCGCGATCAACATCGCTCCAACCAGTCAGGAGTTAGCAGAGATCGCTATTGAAAGCGCGAAAACGGCAAAAATGTTTGATATCGACCCTCGCGTTGCTATGCTCAGCTTCTCGACAAAAGGTTCAGCAACATCCCAGGAAACAGAAAAAGTGGCAAAAGCAGTTGAATTGGCAAAAGAAATGGCTCCGGACTTAATATTGGACGGAGAGTTTCAATTTGATGCAGCTTTCGTGCCGTCTGTTGCGGAAAAGAAAGCGCCGGGATCTGTAATTAAAGGCGATGCCAATGTATTTATATTCCCGAGCCTTGAAGCTGGAAACATCGGCTATAAAATTGCACAGAGACTTGGAAACTTTGAAGCGATCGGACCGATTCTCCAAGGATTGAATGCTCCAGTGAACGATCTATCTCGCGGCTGCAACGCTGAAGATGTATATAAATTAGCGATAATCACAGCCCTTCAGGCGCTTGCATAAACAAAAAGCAGGGAATTTTCCATCAAAAATTCCCTGCTTTTCACATTTTTTGCTGAATCAACAACACCTTCCGCTTCTAAACAGAAAGGCTTTGCTTTAATTCATCGCTTGAGCGCTCCCACATGCCTTCATCATGGTTTCGAAGAAAATCGGAAAGAACTTTTTTCGAGCTTTCATCCATGTGGTCGACAATAATGTTCCGTTTTAGCGATTTATCCATGCGGTTTACGTGTTCAGGCAATGATTTATAACCTCGTCTTGCCTCGCGATCAACAGTCATATAACAGGCAGCAACCCCGGCATAATATGGCCCATCTTCTTTTCTGTCAATTGTTACCCATACAAGCCAATACGGTTTTCCGTTCGGAACGTCTTCTTTCACATGAGTAAATTTAATGCCGCGTTCTACCTGGCTTCTTGCATGCATTGCGCCGATATCTACAAATGCCGTTTTTTCCTCGATGTCAATGAAGACAGGGGAAACATTTTCCAGGCTAAGGGTGCCTGCTCCAAAGCCGCGATGGCCGTCAGTTGGATCGTTTTTAATAATTTGGAACTCGACCTTTTTCTTTTTTTCTGTCATGTAAACATCCCTCCTTTAAAAGAACGGTTGTAAAACGAAATGAAAAAGAGTGATAACGGCTCGGCTTCCCCAATTAAATATCGGATGAATAATATATTGATCCAAAGGGGTGATAACAATAATTAAAAAAATAAGCACTCCGTAATTTTCATATTGAGTAAGCTTGGCGCGGATGTCCGGCGGGGCTAAATCTTCAATGATGCGATAACCGTCAAGCGGCGGAAACGGCAATAAATTAAAGATAAACAACATAATATTTAATGATATAAGAATATTAAAAAATTGTTCAACCATTCTGGCTCCATCATAAGATAAGCTGGCAAATAATCCAAACGAAAAGAAAAAGTTCAGCAGCAAAAAAGCGAGAAAGGCAATGAATAAATTGCTCAATGGACCAGCAACAGATACTAATACCCCGGATAAGCGGGGATTTTTAAAATAGAAACGATTCACCGGAACGGGTTTTGCCCAACCAAACCCTGCCAAAAATATTAAAAGAGTACCGATCGGATCTAAATGGGAGATCGGATTAAGGGTCAGCCTCCCTTGATTTTTCGCTGTCGGATCTCCGAACTTATAGGCAACAAATGCATGTGAAAATTCATGGATAGTGAAGCCGACGATCAAAGCAATAATGACAAACGGTATAACTTCTAAATCGTAATATAAAAACGGCAAAAATGCGCCCTCCTATTCTAACAATTTCCTTTGCTTACAGTATACTATAAAAAGGTTGAAATACATAAAAAGGATTTTCTTCATTTTTTTTTTAGGGGAAAATTCAGCTGATTTTTGCACTGAATTTGTGATCTTGCAATCGTTGAATAAATTGATAAGCTTCCTCCACTTCCTCATCCGTATAACGCTGCTTTTTTTTGAGCGTGAATACTTTTTCCTTCACTTCTTCCTTGTCCAAATGATCAAAATATAAAATGGTTGATACAAGTTCTAAAAAACGTGCTGATTGGGCGTTTAATTCATTTATGCAATTCTGCAGTTCGGGCATGTCCAAATCGTAATGGCTTAAAAATTCCTGCCCCGACTTTGTAAGGGAATATTTGTATTGATAATAGCCGCCTTTTTTTTCTTTTACTTCATTGATAAAGCCCATGTTGCAAAGCTCTTCAATGCGAAGCGTCAACTCTTCTGAATACGGCCCGTAAAAATGGAATTCGTATTTTTCATAAAAGGGATAATTAAGTTTTTTTGCTATAAATATAATTTTTTGCAGTTTTTTTCGTCCGATGATCTCTTTCGAAGCGGACAGCACTTTCATTAATTTTGCGTGTTCGGTTAACACACCCTTCATCTCCTCACCTACAGAATAAATCCATCTTTGTCAGTTAGCTGCAAAATTTCTAAAATTTGTTTTTTCAAGTTTCGTTTCTCCGAGAAATCTTTTAAAAAATCAAGAGGAAAATATAATTTATGATCCGTTCTCCGCTTTCCGGTAATGGCGTCCACAATTTCCGACTCTCTTGAAAGCTCCCGTATTTCCCCGTTTGGCATGAGCAAATGGATCGGCAGCCGTTCTTCTTCCTCGCCCGGTCGGTAAAAATCGTACGGAAGATCTGAAGACGAGTCGACAACAAGATAATATTCCGGATCAATGCCTGCTTTTTTGAACAAATTCGTTAGTTCAATCAGCTTCATCAATTGTTCATTGGACGGTTGAAACTCCACATATTTAAACAGGCGCCTGTTTATAAATCTGTTGCACAGATCGCTTAAAATCGGATCCTTTTCCTCTTGCCATTCTTGGAAATAATAAAGGATGATGGATTCGTCTAATTTTAAATAATCTTCGACTGTAACATCTCCTTTGAAAATCGAATAAAAATGGACTGGATCTGCTTGGAATGAATAATTATTTTCATACAGAGCTTTTGCTCGATGGAGAATTTTGGACAAAATGACTTCAGCGCTTCTCGTTACTGGATGAAAATATACTTGCCAGTACATTTGATATCGGCTCATAATATAATCTTCGACAGCATGCATGCCGCTGTATTTAATGACGACTTGATCCTCTCTCGGCCTCATCACACGCAAAATGCGTTCCATGTCAAAATGGCCGTACTGAACGCCTGTGTAAAAAGCATCTCGTTGCAAATAATCCATTCGGTCGGCGTCAATTTGGCTGGAAATTAAGCTGATAACCTGCTTATTTTTGTATGTTTTCGCAATGACCTCTGCCACTTTTTTCGGGAATTCCGCCCCTGCATTTGAGAGAACACGGTTTATTTCTGTATTTCCTAAAATAATGGCTTGGGTAAAATCTTCGTGATCCAGATGGAAGACCTTTTCAAACGAATGAGAAAAGGGACCGTGTCCGACATCGTGCAAAAGGGCAGCGCATAAACTTAGCAGCCTCTCATCTTCGTTCCATTCCGGTCTCCCGCGAAATACGTCATCAACAATTCGGCGGACGATCTCATAAACGCCTAATGAGTGGTTGAATCGGCTATGCTCCGCACCGTGAAAAGTTAAAAAAGTTGTCCCGAGCTGGCGGATGCGGCGCAGCCGTTGAAACTCTTTTGTCCCGATCAAATCCCAAATGATTTTATCGCGAACGTGGATGTAACGGTGAACCGGGTCTTTAAAAACTTTTTCTTCTGGCAGCTTTTCACTTGCATAGGTCATTTTCTTCCCTCTTCCGTTTTGACATGATTATATTATAACTTGTTTAAATTCAGGTGAACACCTCGTTTTTTAAAGTGCGATTCTAAACAGACACAAAGGAAAATCGGGTCCATGTCGTTCAACAACCTTAAATAAAAAACCGCCTCAGGAAGCATTCATTCCTTAAAAGGCGGTTTCTTATTTTTTAAGCTTTGCTTTCACTTTTTCTATTAACTCTTCTTCCGTTAACGCAGCGACCGGACGGTTGTTCACAAATACAAACGTTTTCTTTCTTCCGGGCCCGCAGTACGATTGGCAGCCGATTTCAATTTTGCAATCGGGATCCAAATTCTTTAATTTCGGAATAAGCGATTTTAAATTTGGCGCTTTACAATCGTCGCATACACGGAACTCATTTGCCATCCTTTTGAACAATCCTTTCTTCATGAATAAGCACTATCGGGTAGTATACCTTGTCTTTTTTTTGAAATCAAGTACAGCGCTTTTCTGTAAAAATCTACTATCCTTGTATATATTTTTAATCTTTTGGGAAAAATGATGCTAGAACAAATAGTATTATTCAAGAATAAGGGAGTTGAGAGTGAATGAAAACAAGACAGGATGCTTGGACAGAAGAAAACGATCTGCTATTAGCAGAAACCGTTTTGCGGCATGTCCGTGAAGGAAGCACGCAATTAAACGCTTTTGAAGAAGTTGGTGATAAGCTGAACCGCACGTCGGCCGCCTGTGGCTTCCGCTGGAACGCCGTTGTGCGCCATAAGTATGAAAAAGCTTTGCAGCTTGCAAAAAAACAGAGAAAGCAGAAAATGAGAGCGCTTGGGAAAGGCCAGACTGCAAAGAAGCGATTGCTTTATACGCCGCCTGAAGCGTCGCCTGGTGATTTTACTGAAGTAAATGCGGTGCAAAATTCAAAGAATTATAATCATCCAGAGCTCGCAGCCAATTCAAAAGTGGAGCTGACAATGGATAGTGTAATTGAATTTTTAAGAACTTACCAAGGGAACAGCGAACATATCGAGGCTTTGCAGCAAGAAAACGAGCGTTTGAAAAAAGAAAATGAAGAACTGATTAAGAAAAACGAAGAGTTGGAGAAGAAGGTTGCCAAGCTTGAGGAAGAATCGAAAACAGTTCAAGAAGACTATGAAACACTTATGAAGATTATGAACCGCGCTCGAAAGCTAGTTCTCTTTGAGGAAGAAGAACGTCCGACAACAACGTTTAAAATGGATCGAAACGGCAATCTGGAAAAAATGGCGGAATAGCGGAAGACGCTCCGCCTGCGTCTTTTAAAGGACAAAGAGCGGCAGCCTGATCTTATTCAATATTTTGAATAATAGCCATACAAAAAATAAAAAGGGATTGCGGCATTAGCCGCAACGTCCGAAAGTAGCAGGCATTCGCCAGCTACTTCAAACAAACATACGAAATCAAGTAGAGAAACGGTTTGTTTTTCTCTGCTTGATTTATTTTTTAGCATTTATTTAGTGTTTATTGCTGGATAAAAAGGTCAAACACAAACCCGTAATCTTTTAAATTGTATTGCTTTTTCGCATTCATCAGCCAATTGAACGCAATATCGTTAATTTCTTTAAATTGCTCGGAAATATTGCTTTCATTTATGCGGTTGTTGGTGAATACAGAGGCGGCCATTTGCAGGCTTTGTTTTGCATACTCCATATAATTGTCATGATCGTTTGAAATTTCTTCTATTTTAATCAACGCTTTATACAAATCTTTTAGCTCTTCTAAATGTTTTTTATGAACATCAATGGAAAAAGGCGTGTTTCCAATTTGGAATTTGATTTCTACATCTAAATCAATAGTCCCTGCCGTTTCAAGCACAACGTTTGAAACGCGGTGGGCATAGTAGTCATACCGCTTTAAAGTGCGTTTTTTGCTGACAGCGCTTGTGCCGTCAACGTGGATTAACGCTTTGTTTGTGAAACAATACTCGTCGGTTTTCGACTTAATGAGGAAGTAGATTTTTTCCCCATCCTCATGCATGACATAATCATCCGCGTCCACTTTATCATAATCCTCCGGCTTGATCACCGTGCCGATATCACTTAATCCTAAAACATCAGAAGCTACTTTTTTAAACATAACTTTCTCCCTTCCCGATTTACATATTAGGCAAAAATTTTTCATTCCGCTCTATCATTCTTATGAAGTTTGCTTCATACAATTCCAGTTCAAAGTCGGTTAAATTGGAGGAATAAATGCGGCCGCTCAAATGTTGTAAGGCTGCAAAAAGGTCGTGCACCACATCCTGGACGGTTAACTTCACCTTTAATAATTCATGTAAAGACGCCATCGTGCTCGGATTTACGTTTGGGTACTTGAAATGTTCGGCTTCTCCTTTTGTTGCCTTGTCATAAAACTGTTTAATCACGTTTGCGCGCGCTGCTCCGCTTCCTGTGATGCATAAATAAATTTGAACCGCTACGCCTCTCTTAAGACGGCGCTGAGAAATGCCGGCAAATTTTTTGCCGTGAATGCTGAGGTCGTAGCTCCCGGGACAATATGAACCGACAATTTCTCCTGCTTCGACTTCTGCACCATACGGTTTCAAGATGAAACAGATTAAATCCTTCATTGCATCATAACCACGGTTAATGTCAATTCCTTTTTCCTTTTCCGGTAAAATGATCGATACGTTTAAAATCCCTTCATCCAAAACAACAGCCAACCCGCCGGAATTTCGAACGATGACTTTATATCCTTGTTTTTTTAAAAAATCTACTCCATCTTTTAAAAACGGGGCTCTTGTATCTTGAATGCCGAGAACAATCGTATCATGATGCACCCAAGTGCGGACTGTCGCGGGGGACATGCCGCTCCCGACTGTCGTGCACAACGTATCATCGTAAGCGAATGATTGCTTGGCATCAAAAAAGAGTCCTAAGCTTGAATGATCGATGATTCTCCATTCCGGCTGTTTTAATAATTCGTTCATTGCTGTGATAATCCTTTCAGTCGTGTGTTTTTAAGCATGAAAAGGATAGTAGAAATCGGCTATTTCGTTTATTTTTCCTCAGATTCTTCGCTGAAGCTTTCGAAAAATATAAGAGCTGTAGCATACATGTAATCGGTCGATTTCTACAAAGACTGGCCTCTTGTTATGACATCTGAATATATATCGTCCTTTTTTATAGTATATCATAGGAGCTGCATCTTCTTTGAAAAATAAATAAGGGCTTGCGTCAAGACTATGCGCAAACCCTTATTTTGCCTATATGTCTAAAACCACGGCATAAGCCTTCTCCATAATGGTTCATCCTTTTTTTTCCGCCCGCTGTTTTTCGGCTCTTCCATATTGTCGAGGTGCTCCATGCAATATTTTGTTGGTTCCGTGCCTTTCACATAATACGCAAGGCGGGAGACGGGACATTCTTTCGTCGCTAAAAGCCCGTTTTCCGGATTGACATAAACACCGACAACTCCTTCAGGCGGCTTAAATTGTTTTACAGGTTCATGTTTCAACGCTTCTTCCATAAAGCCGGCCCAAATTTTTTTCGAATAGGCTCGTTCCTCGACCATGTCAATCGTCTTTCCTTTGTCATAACCTGTCCATACACCTGCTACGAGCTGCGGGGCAAATCCGATCATCCAGCTGTCAGTCTTTGTCGTCCCGGATTTCCCAGCAAAAGGCCTTGATAGTTGATCGATAATGTTTTCCCCTGTAACAGTTGTATAACTGTTTAGCTTTCGATCAAACATGCCGGTCATTAAATGTGCGGTGATAAAGGCTGTTTGTTCATTTAGAATTTGCTCCTTTTCAACATTTGCCTCATATAAGACTTTTCCATTTTTATCAATGATTTTACGGACAAATATCGGTTTTATTTTTTGACCGCCGTTCGCTAAAATGCCGTAAGCGTTCATGAGATCGAGCGGCCTTACGGGAGAAGTTCCTAAAGCTAGCGACGGAACCATTTTAAAATTTTCTCCGATTCCAAAAAGCTTTCCCATTTTTATTAATTGATCCATACCGATAAACATATGGGTTTTAACAGCATAAATATTGTCGGACAAAGCAAGGGCTTCTATTAATGTAATTTCATCATTTGCGTAGTAGCCATTGTAGTTGCCCGGGGAATACGTGTTTGTTCCATTTTGAAAATGGAACGTTGTCGGCTCGCTTTTCAGCGTTGTGGACGGCGTAAATCCATTTTCCAAGGCTGCATAATATAGAAACGGCTTAATCGTTGAACCAGGCTGACGTTTTGCCTGAGTCATGCGGTTAAAAGGGCTCTCTTTATAATTCCGTCCGCCGATTAGAGCTTTTACCTCGCCTGTTTTCGGATCGATTGCCGAGAAGGCAACTTGGATATCCGAGTCTTTCCTCATGACTTTTTCTACGGTCGATTCAGCAATTTTTTGCAGATTTGGATCAAGAGTAGTAAAAATTTTCAGACCGGCTGTTTCAATTAATTGGTGGTCCTGCAATATTTCTTTTACTTCTTTCATAACCTCATCTTGAAAATAGGGGGCGAACTTTTCTGTTTTGGTGTTTTCGTTCGTTTTGAACGTTAATTTTTCCTTTGCAGCCAGTTCACTTTCTTTTTTTGTAATTAACCCTTGTTTGACCATTGTCTGCAAAATCATCTCTTGTCTTTTTTTTGATAAATCATAGTTCACCATCGGTGAATAGGAGTACGGTCCTTTCGGAATGCCGGCAAGTAGAGCGGCTTCGGCTAGCGTCAAGTCCTTTGCCTTTTTGCCGAAGTAATAACGGGAGGCCGCCTCGACCCCGTAGGCTCCGTGTCCATAATATATTGTATTTAAATAGCCTTCTAAAATTTTTTCTTTCGAGTAGTTCATCTCGAGTCGAATGGTATAAAAAGCTTCTGTCATTTTCCGAGCCCACGTTTTTTCAAATCCAAGATATAAATTTCTTGCGTATTGCTGGGTGATTGTGCTGGCTCCCTGCACCTTTGCCATCGCTTTGAGATCGGCAACGGCAGCACCTGCTATTCGTTTAAAATCAAAACCGTGATGATCATAAAAATTTTTGTCCTCAATAGCGATTGTCGCATTGATTAAATAGGGTGAAATTTCATCAAGCTCCACCCAAAAACGGCGGCCGCCGTGATGCTCCTCACCGATTTTCGTTCCGTTGCTTGCGTACAATACAGTTGATTGCGGCACAACAATGGAAGGAGCGCCTTGTACTTTAGCCGCAATCAAAACAACCGCAATACAAATAGCTGCCGCAGCAAAAACAAAAAAATGAATAAAAAATAATGCCCGGATTGTTTTGATGGTAAGACGAATGCCTTTTGGCGTCATCGCTTCCATTTCCATCACCTCTTAAGCCCGTTCGTTTTGTTATTCAGTATGAGGTGATTCGCAAGTTTTTAAACTTCCACCTATGAAAAATGAAATTTATTCTTTGCAATTTTGATAGATTCCACTATACTTTTTTTGAGGTTTACGTGTTGTCTGTTCAAATTAGGGAAAGATATTGGAAAAACATATGAAAGGAAGATTAAATCTTGGGAGGACTTTGGTATACAGAAAAACAGACAGAACATTTCGGGATTACGATGAAAATTAAACGCACTTTACATACAGAACAGACCGAATTCCAAAAATTGGAGGTAGTGGAGACAGAAGAATTCGGCAACATGCTTTTCTTGGATGGAATGGTAATGACATCGCAAAAAGACGAATTTGTCTACCATGAAATGATGGCCCATGTACCGTTGTTTACTCATCCGAAGCCAGAATATGTGCTAGTTGTCGGAGGAGGAGACGGAGGCGTTATCCGTGAAGTGCTGAAGCATCCAAGTGTAAAAAAAGTAACACTTGCAGAAATTGACGGCAAAGTGATCGAGTATTCAAAAAAATACTTGCCGGAAATTGCCGGAAAACTAGATGATCCACGCGTTGAAGTGAAAGTTGGCGACGGCTTTATGCACATTGCACAAAGCGAAAATCAATATGACTGCATTATGGTTGATTCAACCGAGCCTGTCGGTCCTGCGGTCAACCTCTTTACAAAAGGGTTTTATGCAGGAATATCCAAAGCTTTGAAGGAGGACGGCGTTTTTGTCGCGCAAACGGATAATCCTTGGTTTAAGGCAGATTTGATAAAAAATGTCTATCATGATGTGAAAGAGATTTTCCCGATTACAAGGCTATATACTGCAAACATCCCGACATATCCTAGCGGGCTGTGGACATTCACGATCGGATCGAAGAAATATGATCCAATTGAGGTAAGTGACGATCGTTTCTTTGACTTGGATTCTAAATATTATACGAAAGAAATTCATAAAGCTGCATTCGCTTTACCGAAGTTTGTTTCCGAAATAATTAAATAGCCTTTAGGAAAACTGAACAAAAAGCGAATAGCATAATACAGTTTAAGCAAGAGGGATCAGCCTCTTGCTTTTTCAGACAGGAGGGTGATGTCCATGCGATTTGATGAAGCTTATTCAGGAAATGTTTTTATTAGAAGCCATCCAAGCTTTGAGGAAAGTGAAGCAGTCATTTATGGAATGCCGATGGATTGGACAGTCAGCTACCGGCCAGGCTCCCGTTTCGGTCCGGCCCGCATTCGGGAGGTTTCCATCGGGTTGGAAGAATACAGTCCTTATTTAGATCGTGAGCTTGGGGATGTAAAATATTTTGATGCAGGCGATATTCCTCTTCCGTTTGGAAATGCAAAGCGGAGCATTGAGTTGATTGAAGAGTTTGTGGACAAAATTTTAAAAGCGGATAAATTTCCTCTCGGAATTGGAGGAGAGCACCTTGTAACATGGCCTGTCATTAAAGCGATGCATAAAAAATATCCAAATTTAGCGGTCATTCATATCGATGCGCATACAGATTTGCGCGAGCATTATGAAGGCGAGCCTCTGTCTCATGCCACTCCGATCCGGAAAGCAAGCGATTTGATTGGCCCGGAAAATATTTTTTCATTCGGCATCCGATCTGGGATGAAGGAGGAGTTTGAATGGGCGAAAGAGGCTGGACTTTACATTGCCAAATTTGAAGTGCTCGAGCCGCTCAAAAAGATTCTTCCGAAACTTTCACAAAGACCTGTATATGTTACGATTGACATCGATGTGCTGGATCCTGCTCACGCGCCGGGAACCGGAACAGTCGATGCTGGCGGCATTACATCAAAAGAGCTGCTTGCTTCTATACATGAAATTGCCCGTTCTGATGTGAAAGTTGTCGGCGCTGATTTAGTTGAAGTCGCACCTGTATATGACCATTCAGAACAAACAGCGAATACAGCGAGCAAATTGATTCGCGAAATGTTATTAGGCTGGGTGGCAAAAAGAAAGTAAAGTCATTTTTCTGCCATAGTGCTTCTGCTATGGCTTTTTATTATTTAAAAGCTGAACAGCTTGGATCGAGCGTCAAGCGGCAGGCCAATATAAAGCTTTTAACAGCAAATGATTTCCACTAAAATATAGAATAAATCCCTAAAAAGGATGATATAAAGACATGCGCGTACCTGTTCAAATTTATGTTCAAAACAAGATTTTTCAAAATCAAACAGAAGAAGAGCGGATTGAATTTTATACAACCGGGGAATTTTTCAAAAAGCAGCACACTTTTTATTTGGTTTATGATGAGATTCAAGATGATGAAACCGTTAAGACGTTAATCAAAATCAGCGAAAAGGAAACGACTCTCATACGTTCCGGAGGCATTCGCTTAAGACAGCGCTTCAAGCAGGGACAAAAAACGTATGCCAATTATGAAACACCGTACGGGACGCTGAAGCTCGCAGCGGAGACAAAATCGCTTATCTGGCATACAGATGAAGAAAAACATGGTACACTTAGCATAGAATATTTGCTCGAAATAAATGGAGATACCCCTCGTTTACACAGTTTAAGCATTCAATTTAAGAAGGAGGAGCATTGAATGAACATTGTAGATGAAGTAAAGGAACAGCTGAAACAAGAAATAAAAAATGCTGTATTGAAAGCAAACATCGCAGAAGAGGAGCAAATTCCGGAAGTTATTTTAGAGGTGCCGAAAGAAAAAGCACACGGTGATTACTCAACAAACATGGCCATGCAGCTTGCTCGCATAGCTAAAAAAGCGCCTCGGGCGATTGCAGAGGAAATTGTTCAACATTTTGATCGAGCGAAAGCATCCATTGAAAAAATTGATATTGCTGGTCCGGGCTTTATTAATTTTTTCATGAATAATGAATATTTAACTAAGTTGATTCCAGCCATTATTCAAGCGGGTGACAAATACGGCGAATCAAATGTTGGGGAAGGTAAAAAAATCCAAGTGGAGTTCGTTTCTGCAAACCCGACGGGAGATCTTCACTTAGGGCATGCGCGCGGAGCAGCATTCGGCGACTCTCTTTGCAACATTTTAGAAAAAGCGGGGTATGATGTAACCCGGGAATATTATATTAATGACGCTGGAAATCAGATTCACAATTTAGCTCTGTCCGTAGAGGCAAGATATTTAGAAGCGCTTGGAAAAGAAGCGGAAATGCCTGAAGACGGGTACTATGGACAAGATATTATGGAAATCGGAAAAAAAATTGCTGATGAATATGGCGACAGTCTGCTTGAAAAAAGCGAAGAAGAACGGCTGCAATTTTTCCGTGACCTCGGTCTGAAATATGAGCTTGAGAAAATTAGAAAAGACCTCGAAGAATTTCGCGTTTCCTTCGATGTTTGGTATTCTGAGACATCCCTATACAAAAGTGGCAAAATTGATGAGGCGCTCGACATGCTTCGGAAAAACGGCCACATTTATGAACAAGACGGGGCAACATGGTTCCGCTCTACTGCATTTGGCGATGATAAAGATAGAGTGTTGATTAAGAAGGATGGGTCTTATACGTATTTAACACCAGATATTGCTTATCATAAAGATAAATTGGATCGCGGCTTTGATAAGCTGATAAACATTTGGGGCGCGGATCATCATGGCTATATACCGAGAATGAAAGCAGCCATTCAGGCGCTGGGGTATGATCAAAATATTCTTGAAGTGGAAATTATGCAAATGGTCAGCCTCTTTAAAAACGGCGAAAAAGTGAAAATGTCAAAACGTACTGGCAAGGCTGTCACGATGAGAGAATTGATCGAAGAAGTCGGCTTGGATGCCGTTCGTTACTTTTTTGCTATGAGAAGCGGCGACTCGCATATGGATTTTGACTTGGGTTTGGCTGTATCGGAATCAAATGAAAATCCTGTCTATTACGCACAATACGCTCATGCGCGTGTATGCAGCATTCTCCGCCAAGGAAACGAGCAAGGCCTGTCTTACAATGCAAACGAAAGCGATCTTTTGAATGAAATTCAATCTGAGAAAGAAATAGAGCTGTTAAAAAAGCTTGGTGAATTCCCTGGCGTTGTCGCTGAAGCCGCAGAGAAAAGAATTCCGCATCGGATTACGAATTACATTTTTGAGCTGGCATCTGTGCTACACAGCTTCTACAATGCAGAAAAGGTGCTTGATGCAAGCAATGAAATGAAATCTAAGGCGCGGCTTGCTCTTATGAAAGCAACGCAAATCACGCTGAAAAATGCCCTTACCTTAATTGGCGTTTCCGCTCCTGAAAAAATGTAACGAATTTAGATGTGGGAAATGATTCGAGTAAAAGGGAAATAGGAATGCTTTCCGATTTCAACCTAATCGCACCTCATTTTCTAGGATGTTAAAACGAAGAGAGCAGAAAAAGCCTTTTTTCAACAAGTTATTGTGTGAAAAAGGGCTTTTTGCTTTTTTGTTTGCATATATTTGAAGGAGACATGCTATTTATTTTCCGACAGCTGTGCTGTTTGTTGAGTTATAACCCCTTTTGTATTTTGTTTATGATAGGGAAGAGCTTATTCATTTTTTGCTGTATTAAACAGGATCCATCATACTGCTTTTTGAAATGAGGCTGAACCAGCTGAGACTATGGAAAAGCAGACAATGAAAAAAGCGAAAAACAAAAAGCGCGATCCAAAAGTAAATTGCAGGCTCTATTGCTAGGTCAAGAGAGTTTTCCACAGCGATGTGAACGCTGTTTGAGTTGTTCAGCAAACGCCCGGCAGTCGTTGCAGAGATTATTGGTCGCTTAGTTATATTGAAAACTAACATCCTCATAAATCATTTTGAAAAACCCCGTTCTTTTGCAGAAATGTCATTAACTGTTTTCGGCCGCGGAAAATTTTTGTTTTCACCGTATTTTTAGGCAAATTCATCTGCTGGGCAATTTCTGTATAGGATAATCCCTGCTGCCGCAATAGAATAATCTTTTTTGTATTAGGATCCATTTCGTTTAATGCATTTTGCACATATTCAATCATTTGTTTTAATAAGGCCTCGGATTCGGGATTCCATTCTGAGCAGTTGTGAAAAATTGCTTCTTGCTGCAGATGGTTTAGCAAATGATTGTTTCGTTGAATTTTTCGAAGATGGTCGGTGGCTGTATTTTTTGAGACAGTCGTAATCCAAGCGCTGATATTGGTAGGCATATCATTCGTTTGAAAATATATATATATTTTAATACAAACTTCTTGGACGATATCATCAACAAGAGATTCGTTTTTCACAGTCCTTTTGACAGTTTTTTTTATTTGATGATGGTGTTGTTTAATGAGCCCGACAATGTCAGTCGTATCCATTTTTCCGGCACTCCTCTAGCAAAATGAACAAATAAATTTTGGAATTTGTTCAATATTTTAGAAATAAATAACTGTCATTATATACGAAACAAAGGAAAAATGGTTCCGATTTTCAACGATTTGGTGAATTGACTGAACGTTCATTCATTATATAATATAATTAAGAAACGTCCGAAATTTCAGTCAAATACAACAGGGGGATTTTATGAATGGGGGAGAATAATGAATACACTATTATGGATTAATTTTTTTGCGTTTTTGCTTGTAACCGTTTACGCGGTGTATTTGTTTATTTATTTAATTCAAACTAGAATTGCTTATATCAAACTTGGAAAAAAAGAAGAATTCGACGGGAAGGTAAAAGAACGTTTCGAACGGATTTGGGTCAATGTGTTCGGACAGAAAAAACTATTAAAAGACAAGAAAATGGGCTGGGTTCATGTTATTTTTTTCTACGGCTTTATTCTTGTCCAATTCGGTGCGATTGATTTCATTTTAAAAGGGCTGATTCCGGGGAGCCATTTGCCTTTCGGACCGTTGCACCCGATTTTCACCTTTTTCCAAGAAATTGTTACCCTCCTTATTTTAGTAGCGGTAGTTGCTGCTTTTTACCGGCGATACATTGAAAAGCTTGTCCGTTTAAAACGAGGGTTTAAATCCGGACTTGTCCTTATTTTTATCAGCGGATTAATGCTGTCTGTACTGCTTGGAAACGGTATGTACATGATTTGGAGAGGATATGAACGAAGCTTTAGTGAACCTGTTGCCTCATCGGCTGCTTTCCTGCTGGGCTTTGTCGGTGAAACAGGTGCCGCTGTTATTTTTTACGTTTTTTGGTGGGTGCACCTGCTCATTTTGCTCACATTTTTAGTGTATGTCCCTCAGTCTAAACATGCCCATTTAATTGCAGGACCTGCCAATGTTTTTTTAAGTCGTTTGTCAAATCCAGGGAAGTTGGAGAAAATTGATTTTGAAGACGAAACTCAAACATCATATGGAGTCGGAAAAATTGAAGATTTCCGGCAAACGCAGCTTCTCGATTTGTACGCCTGTGTTGAATGCGGACGGTGTACAAATATGTGTCCGGCGACTGGTACTGGAAAAATGCTTTCGCCGATGGATTTAATCATAAAGCTTCGGGATCATTTAACAAATAAAGGGGCTGCCATCACTTCCAAGTCCCCTTGGGTGCCTGCCTTTGCATTTCAAAATACGATGGGAAATCAGCTGGCTCTTCAGTCGCTGCAAAAGGGAACAGATGAAGCGGCGGCGGCTCTTGACTACAATCCAAGCCTCATCGGGGAGGTCATTTCAGAGGAAGAAATATGGGCATGTACGACGTGCCGGAATTGTGAAGACCAATGTCCAGTAATGAACGAACATGTCGATAAAATCATTGACCTGCGCCGCTACCTTGTATTAACAGAAGGAAAAATGAATCCGGATGCGCAGCGGGCGATGCAAAACATTGAGCGGCAAGGAAATCCGTGGGGCCTAAACCGCAAAGATAAGGAAAATTGGCGCAAATCACGAGAAGATGTCTACGTGCCAACGGTGAAGGAATTGAAAAAGCAAGGCGAGGAGTTTGAATATTTATTCTGGGTCGGTTCCATGGGATCATTTGATAATCGCAGCCAAAAAATCGCTTTATCGTTTGCTAAACTTTTGAACGAAGCAGGTGTGAAATTTGCTATATTAGGAAATAAAGAGAAAAATTCAGGTGACACACCGAGACGCCTCGGCAATGAGTTTTTATTTCAAGAGCTTGCTGCAAGCAACATAGCCGAATTTGAAAAATATAATGTGAAGAAAATTGTTACAATCGACCCGCATGCTTACAACATATTTAAAAATGAATATCCGGATTTCGGTTTTGAAGCCGAAGTGTACCATCATACAGAACTTTTAGCAAAACTGTTGAAAGAAAAGAAGCTCGTTCCGAAATATGAAGTGAATGAAACGATTACTTTCCACGATTCTTGTTATCTTGGAAGATACAACGAAATTTATGATCCGCCCCGTGAAATTTTGGCATCCATTCCAGGTGTAAAAGTTGTTGAAATGGAACGGAATCGGGAAACGGGCATGTGCTGTGGAGCCGGCGGCGGTCTTATGTGGATGGAGGAAGACACGGGAGTGCGCATCAATGTTGCGCGCACCGAACAAGCACTGGCTGTCAATCCAAGCGTGATCAGCTCCGGATGTCCATATTGTCTAACAATGCTGACAGATGGAACGAAAGCAAAAGAGGTTGAAAATAAAGTGAAAACGTACGATGTAGCGGAGCTGCTGGAAAAAGCTGTTTTTGGCGAATCGAAGGAGCAAGAGCTCATTTCATAAAGATATGATTAGATAGAAAGCAATTTTAAAAGGCGCCACAAGGGCGCCTTAAGATTTTAAAAAATAGAAAGATAGACAATGGAATTTGACGAAAAAATTTAAAATCAAGACACAATACGGTAGCATAAAGTTGTAAAATTTGTTTATAATGAATGGTATGCAAACGTATCATATGGTACATCACTGAAAGGGCGGCATTCATCATTCGGAATTATATCATGCTTTATTCTATTTTCGTTGCCCTTTCATTTAATAAAGATAGATGAAAGACGAGAAAGGGAGTGCCTGACCTTGAGCTTAACGCAATACTCGCAGGAGCAGCTGAAAGAAATGTCGATGGTGGATATCGCTTACCTTATTCTTTCCGAAAAAAAGCAAGCTATACCGTTTGAAGAATTAATGAAAGAAGTTAGCAGTTTATTAGGGCTTTCGGAGGAAGAAGCGACCGAACGCATTGCACAGTTTTATACGGATTTAAATATAGATGGAAAATTTATTTGCATTGGGGAAAATAGCTGGGGCATTAAGAGCTGGTATCCGCTCGATCAAATTGAAGAAGAAACCCAGCCGACGGTTAAAACGAAGAAGAAAAAAGCGAAGATTGCATACGATGAAGAAGATCTTGACGATTATGAAGACTTGGTTGAAGACGATCTTGACTATGACGATCTTGACGATTATGTGGATGAAGAAGAGCTTGATCTTGATGAAGAAGACGATGATTTTGAGGACGAAGAAGATGATGAAAGCTTTGATGATGAACTAATTGACGATGATTACGATGTAGAAGATGACAAGTTGGATGCTGATTTCGATCTCGATGAGGAAGAATTGGACGAACAATAATGTACTAAATTTAAGGGTTGACTTTCATAGTTTTCCTCGCTAATATTTTAATTGGGCTTTAAAAGTACGGAAAACAAATTACAATATGAAAGCTCCCTTTCCGAAAAGGAAGGGAGCTTTCATATTTTTTTGTTGATGCCTTCTGACGATTTATTTTGTGCAAATTAACAAAAGGATAGATTGCAACTGGAGGGAATTTTTGCATGACCAAGTATATTTTTGTAACCGGTGGCGTTGTTTCATCTTTAGGGAAAGGAATTACTGCCGCATCTCTTGGCAGACTTCTAAAAAACCGCGGGTTGAATGTGACGATTCAAAAATTCGATCCATATATCAATGTTGATCCGGGAACAATGAGTCCGTATCAGCACGGCGAAGTGTTCGTGACGGATGACGGCGCTGAGACTGACCTCGATTTAGGCCATTACGAGCGCTTTATTGATATTAATTTAAATAAGTACAGCAATGTCACAACAGGAAAAATTTATTCGGCCGTCATTAAAAAAGAACGGAGAGGCGATTATTTAGGCGGAACCGTTCAAGTCATCCCCCATATTACGAATGAAATTAAAGACCGCGTTTTTCGCGCTGGCAGAGAAACAAATGCTGATGTCGTTATTACCGAAATCGGCGGTACCGTCGGAGATATTGAATCATTGCCGTTTTTGGAAGCAATCCGCCAAATGAAAAATGAAGCAGGCCGCAAAAACGTCATGTACATTCATTGTACTCTTGTGCCATATATTAAAGCAGCAGGAGAAATGAAAACAAAGCCGACACAGCATAGTGTGAAAGAATTGCGCTCATTGGGAATACAGCCAAATGTGATTGTAGTGCGCACAGAAATGCCGATTTCCCAAGAGATGAAAGATAAAATTGCTTTGTTCTGCGACATTGAACCGAAAGCTGTCATTGAATGCCGTGATGCCGATATTCTTTACAGCGTCCCTTTAGCATTGCAAGAACAAAACCTTGATCAAATTGTTTGCGATTATTTGGATCTTCAATGCGGACAAGCTGATATGACGGAATGGATCGAGCTTGTCAATAAAGTCCGCAATTTATCAAAAACAGTTAAAATCGCCTTAGTCGGCAAATATGTCGAGCTTCAGGACGCCTATATTTCCGTTGTGGAAGCTTTGAAGCATGCCGGATATTATTATGATGCCGATGTGGAAATTGATTGGATCAATGCGGAGCATGTTACGAAGGAGAATGTAGCAGACTTGCTTCAGGGAGCTGAAGGTATATTAGTTCCTGGCGGATTTGGAGACAGGGGAGTGGAAGGGAAAATAATCGCGACTCAATACGCCCGCGAACAAAAAATTCCTTTCCTTGGCATCTGTCTTGGCATGCAGGTAGCTTCGATCGAGTTTGCCCGCAACGTTCTAGGATTAAAAGGTGCGAATTCATCTGAAATTGATCCAAACACTCCATATCCGATTATTGACTTGCTTCCGGAGCAAAAAGAAGTAGAGGATTTAGGAGGAACGCTCCGTCTTGGTTTATATCCTTGCAAATTGAAAGAAGGAACAAAGGCTTATGAAGCCTACAACGATGAAGTAATTTATGAACGTCATCGCCATCGGTACGAATTTAACAATGAGTTCCGTCAGCAAATGGAAGAGGCCGGATTTGTATTCTCCGGAACAAGTCCAGATGGACGGTTAGTAGAAATCATTGAATTACAAGACCACCCTTGGTTTGTTGCGTCCCAATTCCATCCGGAGTTTACATCACGGCCAACTAGACCGCAGCCTCTTTTCCGGGAGTTCATTCACGCTTCTCTAAACAAGAAAAATCAATAAGAAGTGAAAGAAAAGGTTGTCTGAACGATTGGTTAGACAGCCTTTTTTTGCTCGTAATACAAATTTTTTTATTACGACAAATCTTTCACTGATTTCCGAAAGCAGCGGCTTTGTTTTTCATTTTGAAGAAAGAATCGGCCGGGAAATCGACGCTGTTCTAAATTTAAAAACCATCCCTATAAACGGCGTCGCATTTTTCATAAAATTTTATTAGAGTATCGCAAAAAAGACTTATACGCGATTTTTCATAAAAACGCATTGTAAATCATGAAACAGGTCATCAGCTTCTCTGCACTACAAAATGTATTGATAAAGGTCTAAAGTCTGTATAAGAGAGGACTAAATTTGAAATCAATAGGTTTCTATGCTAATTCATAAAAAAAGAAATTGGCGATTTGCCAATTTCTTCGCATTCTTGCATGTAAAGTTTATTCTTCATGTTCCTCCAATATTTCTTTCACAGTCAAAAATAAGCAGTAGTAAACATATAATGAAGTCATGAGCACAGGGAAGCCGATTCGTTCATTATGTTCAGTGGGAATAATGGGTTTTGTTAATTTGGAATCTACATGTATATCGACAAATTGCTGTAAGCTTTTTTCGCCGTTAACAGCTGCGGAAACCCCAACGGTTGGAATCCCTTTTTCGGCCAATTGCTGCGCAGTATCAATTGCATCAAGATCAGTCGAAAACGGAGTGAAAAGGAGAACGCGGTCTGCTGCGGTTACGTTATCCACATCAGGCAAAGGCTTGCATGCCGGAAAGGATTCTCCTTTTTCAACTTGGGCATAAATTCCTTCAAGAATTCCCCATCCTTTTACATAAATGGCGCCTTCTCCGATTGCAGCTTGCGCCAGAAGACGTGCGGCATCTTCTATTTGGCTGTTTTCTTTCTCTTGAATTCTTTGGAAAAACCCTGTTAATTGTGTCGTAAAAATTTTTAACATTCAATCATCAGCCACCTTTATACAAAGTTCTCTGCTTATATAATAAGAAAAAGCGGCGAAGAATCAAAATATGAATAATTTGTGAACCGGTTGGCAGGAAATTGTAATTTAATCGAGAATACATAACTAAATAAAATTTTAAAAAGTATTGCATTTGTTTAAGTTAAGAGGTGTAAAAATGGATGGGAAAATTTTAATTGTCGACGATCAATACGGAATTCGGATTTTGCTGAATGAAGTGTTCAATAAAGAGGGTTATCAAACTTTTCAAGCTGCTAACGGTTTTCAGGCATTAGAAATAGCCGAAAACCATTCCCCTGATCTCGTTTTATTAGACATGAAAATTCCAGGGATGGACGGGATAGAAATTTTAAAAAGGCTAAAAAAGGTTAACCCTGATATACGAGTCATTATCATGACCGCGTATGGAGAATTGGATATGATTCAGGAAGCGAAAGATTTAGGGGCATTAACACACTTCGCCAAGCCGTTTGACATTGACGAGCTGCGGGATACAGTGAGAAAATATTTGCCTTCCCGAGCGAAATAAAGTGTATAATCCATAAATTTATCGGGATAAAGTTGCCGAAATCCTCATAAGTTGGTATTCTATTTAGTAAGAAAAGATGATTGGCATCATACATACATTTTTCTTGCTCAGGTCATGCTAGATTTGAGCTTTTCGCTAATCGCAACATAGGCTACTTAATTTAAGGAGGATTTTTCGATGCCCTTAGTTTCAATGACTGAAATGTTAAATCGTGCAAAAGAAAACGGCTATGCTGTAGGACAGTTTAATTTAAACAATCTCGAGTTCACACAAGCAATTCTGCAAGCAGCAGAAGAAGAAAAATCACCGGTTATTTTAGGCGTTTCTGAAGGCGCTGGTCGCTATATGGGCGGTTTTAAAACGGTTGTGAACATGGTAAAAGGTTTGATGGAAGATTATAAAATTACCGTTCCAGTTGCCATCCATTTAGATCACGGCTCAAGCTTTGAATCATGTGCAAAAGCTATTCATGCCGGCTTTACTTCTGTTATGATCGATGCCTCTCATCATCCTTTTGAAGAGAATGTCGCTTTAACTTCCAAAGTAGTGGAGCTTGCTCATCTACATGGTGTTTCTGTTGAAGCGGAATTAGGTGTTGTCGGCGGACAGGAAGATGACGTAGTAGGAGAAGGAATTATTTACGCTGATCCAAATGAATGTGAAGAGCTTGTAAAACGGACAGGTATTGATTGCCTAGCTCCTGCATTGGGATCTGTTCACGGTCCGTATAAAGGAGAGCCGAACCTAGGCTTTAAAGAAATGGAGGAAATCAGCAACCGGACTGGCGTTCCATTGGTACTGCACGGGGGAACAGGAATTCCGACAAAGGATATTCAAAGAGCAATTTCTTTAGGAACTGCGAAAATTAACGTTAATACAGAAAACCAAATAGCATCTGCTAAACGCGTACGCGAAGTTTTGGCAGAAAATCCGGATATGTATGATCCGCGCAAATATTTAGGTCCTGCCCGGGAAGCCATTAAAGAAACAGTTAAAGGCAAAATGCGCGAATTCGGTTCATCCGGAAAAGCAGAATAAATAGATAAGGTTTCATATTTCTTTTTGCAATTTACGGCCGCCTTTCTTTTATGAAGTATGGCGGTTTCGTTTCTTGTTTTTGAGAAAGCGATCACATAAGGGAGGTACCAGGCATGTTATTTTTTATTGATACAGCAAATATCGAAGAAATTAAGGAAGCTCAATCACTAGGCGTTTTGTCAGGAGTAACAACCAATCCTAGCTTAGTTGCAAAAGAAAAAGGCGTAACGTTTGAAGAAAGATTGAAAGAAATTACATCCATTGTTTCCGGATCTGTCAGCGCGGAAGTCATCTCAACTAAAGCGGAAGAAATGATTAAGGAAGGTCAAGAATTAGCTAAAATTGCACCAAATATTACGATAAAAGTTCCTATGACGCCTGATGGCCTAAAAGCGGTCAAAAAATTCTCAGAATTGGGAATTTATACAAACGTGACGCTTATTTTTAACGCCAATCAAGCGCTCCTAGCTGCAAGAGCAGGTGCTACATATGTTTCTCCTTTTTTAGGTCGGTTAGATGACATCGGTCATAATGGATTGAATCTCATTTCAGAAATCTCCCAAATATTTGATATTCATGGCATTGATACGAAAATTATTGCTGCTTCCATCCGTCATCCGCAGCATGTAACTGAGGCAGCATTGCGCGGAGCTCATATTGCCACGATTCCTTATAAAGTGTTGATGCAGCTGTTCAAACATCCGCTGACTGATCAAGGTATTGAGAAATTTTTAGCAGACTGGAACAATCGATAAATGATAAAACGGGGGATTTCCCCCGTTTGAAAAATTTTTTGCCGTCGAATCCGGTCTTTTGACTTGCTGTAACGCCTGAAGGAGTAGAATCTGCTCGTTTTTCTGATGAACGTTTTGTCATGCCCTATCTATTTGTGTACAATAAAATTGCCGCCTTTTCGTATGTATTTTTCAACAAATGGTAATCAATGTGTAAAGAGGGCTTTTCATCATGACAGTTTGTTAAAGAAAATCTGGATCCCGTTTTCTTTAGCAAACTGTTAGGTCACAAGAAGGGAGACTGCTATGGAAAAGTTAAAAGTTGCAGGCGGGCAGAAGTTGAAAGGTACGGTGAAGGTAAGCGGCGCCAAAAATAGCGCAGTAGCATTGATTCCAGCAACAATTTTAGCAAGCTCATCCGTTACGATTGAAGGGCTTCCGGATATATCTGATGTACATATTTTGGGCGATTTATTGGAGGAAATAGGGGGCAAAGTTTCGTTTCATCAAAACGATATTACAGTCGATCCGACAAGCATGCTTTCAATGCCGCTTCCAAACGGAAAAGTGAAAAAGCTGAGAGCCTCTTATTATTTAATGGGAGCGATGCTTGGCCGGTTTAAAAAAGCGGTGATCGGGCTTCCCGGCGGCTGTCATTTAGGCCCGAGACCAATCGACCAGCACATAAAAGGGTTTGAAGCTTTAGGTGCTTCTGTAACAAATGAGCATGGTGCCATTTATTTGCGGGCGGATGAGCTTAGAGGAGCTCGAATTTTTCTCGATGTAGTCAGCGTGGGTGCCACTATTAATATCATGCTTGCAGCGGTCTTGGCAAAAGGGCGGACAATTATTGAAAATGCTGCAAAAGAACCTGAAATTATTGATGTTGCAACTTTATTATCCAGCATGGGTGCAAAAATAAAAGGGGCCGGAACGGACGTCATCCGGATCGATGGGGTTGAAAAGCTGCATGGCTGCCGCCATTCGATTATTCCGGATCGAATTGAAGCAGGGACGTATATGATTATCGGTGCCGGCATTGCAGAAGAGCTCATCGTTGACAATGTCATACCTCTTCATCTCGAATCCCTTATTGCGAAGCTTCGGGAAATGGGGGTCCATGTAGAAACGAGCGATGATCAAGTTTATATCGCCCGTCGAAATAAAGAATTAAAGCCTGTCGATATAAAAACTCTCGTTTACCCGGGATTTCCAACCGATTTGCAGCAGCCTATGACAACGCTTTTGACACAGGCGAACGGAACGAGCATGGTGACGGATACCATTTACTCTTCAAGATTCAAGCATATTGATGAATTAAGAAGGATGGGTGCTCAAATCAAAGTGGAGGGTCGGTCTGCGATCATAACAGGTCCGTCAACTCTTCAAGGTGCAAAAGTAAAAGCGAGCGATCTTCGGGCAGGGGCATCGCTTGTAGCAGCGGGTTTAATGGCCGATGGAATAACAGAGGTAACCGGCATCGACCATATTGATCGCGGATACAGCCATTTGGAAGAAAAACTTGCCGGGATTGGCGCCAAAATATGGAGGGAGAAATTAACTGACCAAGAAATTCAGCAATTGCAAAATTCATAAGAATCACCAATTTTGCATGAAATGACATCAAAGGGGGAGGAACACAAAATGGAAAGAAGTTTATCAATGGAACTTGTACGTGTGACAGAAGCAGCTGCCCTTGCGTCTGCACGTTGGATGGGCCGCGGCAAAAAAGATGAGGCGGATGATGCCGCGACCTCAGCAATGCGAACCGTTCTAGATACGATCCCGATGAAAGGAACAGTTGTGATTGGAGAAGGAGAAATGGACGAGGCTCCGATGCTGTATATTGGGGAGAAGCTTGGCAACGGCTACGGCCCGCGTGTCGATGTCGCCGTAGATCCATTGGAAGGAACCAATATTGTGGCGTCAGGCGGCTGGAATGCCCTTGCAGTTATAGCGGTAGCCGACCATGGGAACATGCTCCATGCGCCAGATATGTATATGGACAAAATTGCAGTAGGGCCTGAAGCTGTCGGGTGCATAGATATTGATGCTCCGATTATCGACAATTTAAAAGCTGTTGCAAAGGCGAAAAATAAAGATATCGAAGATGTTGTAGCAACTGTTTTAAATCGAAAAAGACATGAGCATATTATTCAAACCCTTAGAGAAGCGGGTGTTCGCATTAAACTGATCAATGACGGCGATGTCGCTGCGGCAATTAATACCGCCTTTGACCATACGGGCGTTGATATTTTGTTCGGATCTGGAGGGGCTCCTGAAGGAGTGTTGGCAGCAGTTGCTTTAAAATGTTTAGGAGGAGAAATACAAGGAAAGCTGCTGCCGCAAAATGACCAGGAGCTGGAACGATGTAAAAAAATGGGGATTGATGTCAACAAAACTCTTCGAATGGAAGACTTAGTAAAAGGCGATGATGCGATTTTTGCTGCAACAGGTGTAACGGATGGCGAGCTGTTAAAAGGTGTGCAATTCAAAAGCTCTATTGCAACGACTCATTCTGTTGTGATGCGTGCGAAATCCGGAACAGTGCGCTTTATCGATGGCCGCCATTCTTTGAATAAAAAACCGAATTTAGTTATTCGATCTTAGTGAGAGGAGACGAATAGATCTCCTCTGCTTTTTAAAAATATACCCTTCAAAATACTTTCCGCTGTTTTTTAGCTTGAAATGTATTGCGAAAAGTAAAAAAATAAGGTAAAAATAAAGAGGTTGTTATAAAAAGATTTCTGCTTTTAAGCTTCCTACCTTCCTGCCTCCTTCTCAATCCATTTGTCCTTACATTTTCAAACAACATAATTTTAATGGATGGAAGAACGAAACGTGAAACATTTTGAATATGGTAAGAAAAGCGTGGTGTAAGTATGAGCGAGATTTCCATTTCAACTCTTGAAAATATGAAATTAAAAGAGTTGTATGAACTAGCACGGCAATTTAAAATTTCATATTACAGCAAATTAACAAAAAAGGAATTAATTTTTGCAATATTAAAAGCAAATGCGGAGAAAGAAGATTTGCTATTTATGGAAGGCGTCTTAGAAATCATTCCTTCTGAAGGATTTGGTTTTCTGCGTCCAATTAACTATTCTCCCAGCGCAGAGGATATTTATATTTCAGCCTCGCAAATCCGCCGTTTTGATTTAAGAAACGGCGATAAAGTATCTGGAAAAGTCCGCCCGCCAAAAGAAAATGAACGATATTACGGATTGCTGCACGTTGAAGCGGTAAATGGCGACGACCCCGAATCTGCGAAAGAACGCGTCCATTTCCCGGGCCTTACTCCTCTTTATCCAAATAGACAAATGAAATTGGAAACCGAACCTAAAAATTTATCAACAAGAATTATGGATTTAATTACACCAGTCGGCTTTGGACAGCGCGGTTTAATTGTGGCACCCCCTAAGGCAGGAAAAACAATGCTTTTAAAAGAAATTGCCAATGCCATTACGACGAACCATCCTGAGGCTGAACTGATTGTGCTGCTTATTGATGAACGTCCTGAAGAGGTAACCGATATTGAACGTTCTGTAAAAGGGGATGTCGTAAGCTCAACTTTCGATGAGGTGCCGGAGAATCATATTAAAGTCGCTGAACTCGTTCTTGAACGAGCGATGCGTCTTGTGGAGCATAAACGGGATGTCATTATTTTAATGGACAGCATAACCCGGCTGGCCCGCGCGTATAACTTAGTAATTCCGCCAAGCGGCCGGACGCTGTCAGGAGGGATTGACCCTGCCGCATTTCACCGTCCGAAGCGGTTTTTTGGGGCGGCGCGGAACATTGAGGAAGGCGGCAGCTTGACGATATTGGCAACTGCGCTTGTAGATACGGGATCGCGAATGGATGATGTCATTTACGAAGAATTTAAAGGAACGGGAAATATGGAGCTTCATCTTGATCGTTCATTAGCGGAAAGGAGAATATTCCCTGCCATTGATATTCGCCGTTCCGGTACACGAAAAGAAGAATTGTTAATTCCGAAAGAGCATTTAGAAATGTTATGGGCGATTCGAAAATCTATGTCGGATCAGATGGATTTTGCTGAACGCTTCTTAAAGAAAATGCGCCAAACGAAATCAAATGAGGAATTTTTTGAAATGCTAAAAGAAGAATGGAAAACAACTGGCATAAAAAGTTTCTAACTATGTTGCATTTCTTGTAAACCCTTGTTATAATTTTTTCATGTGTGTTTAAGAATGTTGAAGCGTGAAATAATTGCACGTTTCCGAATAGATAAACTCTGTTTCGAAATGATTCAGGGCGTAAAGGAGTTGAAAACTATGAAACCGGGAATTCATCCAAATTATAAAAGAGTACTCGTAAAATGTGCATGCGGAAACGAATTTGAAAGCGGTTCTGTTAAAGATGAGGTGCGCGTTGAAATTTGTTCTGAATGCCATCCGTTCTATACAGGCCGTCAAAAATTTGCAACTGCAGCCGGACGTGTAGACAAATTTAACAAAAAATACGGTCTTAAATAATTATGTAAAACAGGCAGTCTTTTCATTCTGCCTGTTTTTTCACTTATTTGACATGTTTTTATAAAACGGGGAGAGATTTTTAAATATGGCGCAATTGTTTTTTAAATACGGGGCGATGAACAGCGGCAAATCCATCGAAATTTTAAAGGTTGCTCATAACTATGAGGAACAAAACAAATCGGTGCTGATTTTCACGTCTGCCATTGATACTCGTGATGAAGTTGGATATGTATCAAGCAGAATTGGCTTCAGACGAAAAGCGATACCGATCTACGATGATACGAATATTTTCCAAATTGTGAAGGAGTATCAGCCTAAGCCGTACTGTGTGCTAGTGGATGAGGCACAATTTTTAAAGAAAAAGCATGTACTTGAGCTTGCGGATATTGTTGACAAATTGAATATTCCCGCAATGGCGTTTGGATTGAAAAACGATTTTCAAAATGAGCTTTTCGAAGGAAGCAAATATTTGCTGCTTTTTGCGGATAAAATTGAGGAAATGAAAACGATTTGCTGGTTCTGCGAAAGGAAAGCAACAATGAATTTACGGATTGACGACAACGGCAAACCGGTATATTCGGGCGAGCAAATCCAAATCGGAGGAAATGACAAGTACTATCCTGTCTGCCGAAAGTGCCACGCGAATCCGCCGTTATGAATCATTGCTTATTTGCATTAGATGGGAAGAAACGTTGTCGGCAAGGTGTGATGAAGAGAATCTTACGATAAGGAAATATTTTCATTTAAAAGAGCTGATCCTTTTGGGCACCTTAAGAACAGGAGGTGCTTTTTATGCGAATATTGATACCATTCATTTTGGCGGCAATATATTTACTGTCAGGGTGTGGAACGGCGGATAAAATATCAGATAATCACTCATTAAATCTCGATCATAATGGATCCAACCTGATGACGAGGGACGTTAAGCCTGAAAATACAGGAGATGTGGTCGACCAGCAAACACAAAATCCAAACATAAATATTGCGAACAGCCCCTTGACGATCAGGGAGGCAAAAGAACAAATCGTCCGTACACTGGAAACTGAAAAAGGTTTAGAGCTCGATTCTTTTTGGACAAATGGGGACGATGCTTGGGCGGTTATTTATACATCACAAAAATTGACGGAACAACAACGCGAAAACCGGCAAAAGGAGCTGTATGACAAGTTGCAGCGCGCACTGCCCCGATACAACTTGCATGTTCAGTTAATCAATAAAAAATAAAACTCGTTCACCGATTGAGCGAGTTTTATAAAGAACTTATAAATCGAAAATTGATTTCGTGTATCGAGTGTGTGTCATGAAGATGGGTTTATAAACCGAAAATGGAGCTGAGCAGCGTTTTATATACTGCCTTCTTTTTTCGGGGTTTATCAATCGAAGACATTTGAAGTTCAGGCATACTTTTTTTGCTTTCAAGCTCTTTTATTTTTCTTTCGAGCGTCTCGATCCTTCCTGTCAGCTCTTCAATTTCCTTTCTTTGCACTAAAAGCTGATATGACACGACATCGTCAGCTTTTGAATAGATCATTTGCTCCAGATCCGCTATTTTTTTCAACAATTCGTTCGAAACCGTTCCACCAGCATTTTTAGCCGATTCTTTTCTTTTCGCTTTTACTATTACTTGTTGCATTGGAACTCCTTGTTTTATTTGATTGTGAACTTCTTTGAGCAAGGTGATATCCTCGTCAGAAAACATATAATGTCCAAGTTCGTTCCGTTCCATTGGAAGATTAAGCTGTTTGATCCAGCGCTGAACTGTTTTCGGAGAAACACCGATTTTTTTGGCAGCATCGGTTGTATTCATCGAACCTCCCCTTTCAAACGATCATAATATACATATTCAGCTTTTTATAGGAGAACCCTTCCTGTTTGACAAAACAAGCGGTCATCCGGCAAAAGTTCTAGAATATCGACAGAGGAGCCGGCAATTATCCGAACGTTTGAAACTGCGAGAGCTTCAAAAAATATATTCTGTTCCATTCGGCCGCTGATTCTATTTCATGGCAGAATCATTCGTCCGCATACATCTGGTTTTGTCTGTCAGCCGACTTGATTTTGTCCTGCACTCTAGATCAAAAACGAAAAATTTTAAAAGGTTGCTAGTTTGGTACAAATGATGGCGGCATATTGGATTGATTAATCGCTTTTTAACAAAACCTTGATGTGATTATAAAAGCCGTCCGAACCTGTAAAATCGACTTTGCAGCATCGCATATCGAAAAAAGCTTTTTTGCTTCCCAATTGTTAAAAACGGTTGTTTTTGACTGGTACAGTTTCCTATACTATAATTTAGAAAGTTACAAACGGTGCACCACATAGGAGTTTCCCTATGAGTGGGCTATGATTAAAAATAGAGGTGAAATTCCGTGTTAGAACGTTTGCAAGCGGTTGAAGACCGATATGAAAAATTGAATGAGCTTTTAATGGATCCGGAGGTTGTCAACGATCCGAAAAAGCTGCGCGAATATTCGAAAGAACAATCTGATCTTCAAGAAACGGTTGAAGTTTACCGTGAATATAAAAAGGTAAGAGAGCAGCTAGAAGATGCAAAAAGCATGCTTGAAGAAAAGCTTGATCCAGAAATGCGGGCAATGGTAAAAGAGGAACTGGCAGAGCTTGAAGCGCGGGAAAGCGAGCTGATTGAGCAATTAAAAATTTTATTGCTTCCAAAAGATCCAAACGATGAAAAGAACGTTATCATGGAGATCCGCGGTGCAGCAGGCGGAGAGGAAGCAGCGCTTTTTGCTGCAGACCTTTACCGCATGTATACTAGGTATGCGGAAGATAAAGGCTGGAAAATAGAAGTGATGGAAGCAAACACGACCGGGACTGGCGGCTATAAAGAGATCATTTTTATGATTACAGGAAAAGGAGCCTATTCCAAATTAAAATTTGAAAACGGTGCCCATCGCGTGCAGCGGGTACCGGAGACGGAATCTGGAGGCAGAATTCATACGTCAACTGCAACAGTCGCCTGTTTGCCGGAAGCGGAAGAGGTAGAAGTAGAAATTAACGAGAAAGATATCCGTGTTGATACATTCGCATCAAGCGGTCCTGGAGGACAAAGCGTTAACACTACGATGTCAGCTGTACGTTTAACACACATTCCAACCGGAATTGTCGTATCCTGCCAGGATGAAAAATCGCAAATAAAAAATAAAGAGAAAGCCATGAAGGTTTTGCGTGCCCGCATTTTAGATAAATACCGCCAAGAAGCGCAAGCGGAATACGATCAAAACCGAAAGCTTGCTGTTGGAACCGGTGATCGATCGGAACGCATTCGTACGTACAACTTCCCGCAAAACAGAGTTACAGACCATCGTATCGGTCTCACATTACAAAAGCTTGATCTCATCCTAGAAGGAAAATTGGATGAAATTATCGATGCCCTCATTTTAGAAGATCAAGCGAAAAAACTGCAATCCCAAGGGGAGTAAACCATGCCGAAAGTTTTCGAAGCCCTCAAATGGGCTTCTTCTTTTTTAAAACAAGCGGGAAGAGATGAGAATGCGGGAGAATTGCTGCTTTTGCATCATATGAAGAAAAGTCGGGCGAGCTTGCTTGCCGATTTAAGAATGGATATTGACAAACAAGTATGGGAAATCTTTCAGCAGGACGTGCAAAAACATGCTCAAGGGATGCCTGTGCAATATATTATCGGCTGCGAACAATTTTACGGCCGCCCTTTTAAGGTGAACGAGCATGTATTGATTCCGAGACCGGAAACGGAAGAGCTAGTTCAAGGCGTGCTGCTCCACTCTGAACGTTTATTTTCTGAAAGGGAGCAAATCGATGTTGTAGATATTGGCACGGGGAGCGGTGCTATTGCCGTCACATTGGCTCTTGAAAATAAAAAAATGCGCGTGTCTGCCACCGATATTTCCGAAAAAGCGCTTGCAGTGGCAAAAGAAAATAGCGAAAAGCTTTGTGCTAATGTGCATTTTTATCAAGGCGATTTGCTGAACCCTATTATAAATGCAAAGCAAAAAGCGGATGTTGTTGTGTCCAATCCGCCGTATATTCCGGATGAAGAAATTATGGAGCTGTCAACGGTTGTAAAGGACTGGGAGCCGACATTGGCGCTTTCAGGAGGAGCGGACGGCCTTTTGTATTATCGAAAAATTGTGGAGCAGCTTCCAGATGTGATCCGCTACCCTGGATTAATCGCATTTGAAATCGGGCACGGGCAAGGAAAAGATGTGAAAAGCATGCTAGAGAATAGGTTTCCAAAAGCAGAGGTACAAATTGAATACGATATGAATGGAAAAGAACGGAAAGTATTTGCTGTCCTTTCGTTATAATAAGCTTTTCGAGCCATTCCCTCCTTTTCTAGCAAACTTTAAATCTGAACCAATTTTATGTTTAAGATCTCTCTCTTCTGTCGATAATGACGTACTGAAGGGAGAGGAAAAACGATGAAAAAGAAATTATCTGTTATATATATTTTTTTAATACTGTTTGGCAGCCTATTAACAGCTTATGAAATGCCGACAGACGCAAAACAAAATGAGACGGTGATCATTCCTGACGAAGCCATTCGTCTGCGAATTTTAGCAAATAGCGATTCTCCGGAAGATCAAGCTTTAAAACGGAATGTTCGGAATGCGGTCAATGAAGCAATTAATCAATGGGTTCAGGATCTAACTTCGATTGAAGAGGCGCGTAAAATCATTCGAGCAAAAATACCAGAAATTAAGGATATCGTCCAAAGCGTTTTAAAACAGGAAAACAGCAGCCAATCCTTTACAGTGGAGTTTAAAAAAATTCAATTTCCGACAAAGCTTTATGGAAATTTCCTTTATCCGGCTGGAAACTATGAAGCCATATTGATCACTCTTGGAGAAGGAAAAGGAGCCAACTGGTGGTGCGTGTTGTTTCCGCCGCTTTGCTTTGTCGACTTTTCAAGCGGTGAAGCTATTCAACAGGATGAAGAAAAGGATAAAGTAAAAGAAGAAAAGAAATTAGAGAAAACAAAAAACTTATTCGCTCCTGAAGAACATGATGAGGAAGTAGAAGTGAAATTTTTCTTAGTAGAATGGTTTACAAATCTGTTTTCATAGGTCTAATTCAGCTTTTGCCTCATACATTGATTACTAGATTTGTCCGAATAAAAGGGGTGAAAGCGTGTATTATTCATTGCGGTTTGCGGAAAGGGAAGACTTAAAAACCATTCAACAATTTGCAGATCAAGCGGGCGTTTCCACGGAAGGCTTCGACAACAGCCATTTTATTATTATGGAGACTGATCATGGTGAAATAGCGGGATGTCTAGGAATGGAAGTCATCAATCAGGATGGTCTCCTCCGCTCTTGCGTTGTGTCCAGCAATTTGAATCAAGGACATATCATTTCCCTATTAAAATCGGCAGACTTATTAATGGAACAGTTTCGTTTGAAAAATATTTATTTTGCAGTCAACAAAAATTCTGTAGCAGAGTTATTAGAAATATTGGGATTCAAGAGGATTCAAGCGGATGAATTGCCTTCCCACATGCTTGCGTCAAATCTGATGAATCAGTTGGTATCCGTTCCAAATGTAGAGTTTATGGTAAAATAACGCTAAGGATACGTATAAATTATACACAATATCCACAATATTTATCCACTGCAATCAACAGCTTTATCCACAATTTGTGGATAAAGCTTGTTCTTGAAAAATAATTGAACAGTTTCACTATTGCTTAGAAAGATTCATAACACTCGTTCATGTATTAGCAAAGGAGTAAACGAAATGAAAACGAAGCATTGGATTGTGGATAATTTAGAGCATGTTACAAAAAATTCTCCACAAATTGTTCAGGCAGCCGAACTATTGAAAAAAAATGAATTGGTTGCCTTTCCAACAGAAACAGTCTATGGACTAGGAGCAAACGCGAAAAGCGATGAAGCAGTAGCAAAAATTTATAGCGCGAAAGGAAGACCGAGCGATAATCCGTTAATTATCCACATTGCTAAAAAAGAACAGTTAACAGAGATTGTGGATAGCTATCCCGATTGGATTGATCCATTAATTGACCGTTTTTGGCCAGGCCCGCTCACCCTTGTTTTGCCAAAAAAAGAAGGTCTGTCGAATCTTGCCACAGCAGGATTATCAACAGTAGCAGTGCGCATGCCGGATCACCCTGCAGCATTAGCATTAATCGAAGCAGCAAATCTGCCGATTGCAGCTCCGAGCGCCAATCTTTCCGGAAAGCCAAGTCCAACTTCTGCTAAACATGTCATGGATGATCTCGAAGGGCGAATCCCGGGAATTGTCGATGCAGGCCCTACTGGACTTGGCGTAGAATCAACAGTACTTGACTGCACCGAGGATATTCCAGTGATCCTGCGTCCAGGTAGTGTTACAAAGCAGCAATTAGAAGAAGTCATCGGTACGGTGCGCATAGATGCTGCGCTGCTGAATCAGGAGGAATTGCCGAAAGCGCCGGGCATGAAATATACACATTATGCACCTGATGCTCCTTTAACGATTGTTGATGGAAGCAAAGAATTTATTGAACAATTAATACAAAAAGAGAAAGAAAAAGAAAAAAAAGTCGGGATGTTGACAACAGAAGAAAATAGTCGTTTTTACAGCGCGGATAAAATTGTTGTCTGCGGAAAAAGAAGCGATTTGCGAACAGTTGCCAGCGCACTGTATGATTCGCTCAGAAAGTTTAATGAAGAACAGCTGGATGTATTATTCAGCGAAGCGTTTCCTGCGGAAGGAGTTGGACAAGCTATTATGAATCGCTTGTTAAAAGCTGCATCCCACCGGATCATAAAAGAACGGTAAACTTTTAATGCCTTGAACAAAAATCGGCGCTCAGGCCGGTTTTTTTGAGTCCAGACTTTCTGATCCTTTGTTTAACAGGCGGAATTGACAGATCAAAAGCAAATATAAAAATGGTAAAGGCTCATCTGCCATCGCACGCATAGGCAGAAACAGATCGCGCAGTTAAATAAACAGAGATCAATGAACCGGGCGCCATTCTTTGTCATAATGTCCCTCTGACGTGCATATCGTTCAATATGCGTGTCCGGGGGAGGTTATCTATATGGCTGCAGAAATAGTAACTTTATTTTTAATGGCATTTGCATTAGGGATGGATGCCTTTTCAGTGAGCCTTGGGATGGGCTTAGTTCGTTTGCGATGGAAGCAAATTTTTGACATCGGTATATACATTGGGATTTTTCATATGATCATGCCGCTTATCGGAATTGTCTTGGGGAAAGTACTATCGGAAAAGTTTGGTTTAGTTGCCATGTATATTGGAGGATGTCTGCTCACTCTTTTAGGAATTCAAATGATTTATTCGTCTTTTAAACGCGATGAATCGCCTTTCATTGCACCGGTCGGCATCGGCCTGTTCCTTTTTGCGCTGAGCGTCAGTTTAGACAGTTTTTCGGTAGGATTAAGTCTAGGTATCTACGGAGCGGAGGTTTTGTTAACCGTCGTAATGTTTGGTTTTATGAGCATGGTGCTCACTTGGAGCGGGTTATTGATCGGCAAACGGGTTCAAGATTGGTTCGGCACATATAGTGAAGCTTTTGGCGGCAGCATTTTGCTTGTATTTGGCTTGAAATTATTATTTTCAATGTAGAAAGCTGTATTGTCTAAACCAGTCATTTGAGCACAGTCATTGGACGTGCTTTTTTTTGTTAATTTTTTGGTTAAATATGCCTATTATGCAAAAAAATTGTGACTTTTTGTCGATAATAAAAATAAAAAAAAATTCCTCATGGTTTCCATTCTTTCGAACTTTTTGATTATAATGAAGGTAACATCAAAAGGGAGAGATAGAAGGGAGAAAACCTTGTGACAAATATTTTATTCGTTTGCACCGGAAATACATGTCGAAGCCCGATGGCGGAGGCTATTTTTAAGCATTTGCAAAAAAACGGCGGATTTAACGTTCGTTCAGCAGGCGTGTTTGCATTGGATGGGCAGAAAATTTCAGAAAATGCAAAAAAAGTGCTGGAGGAAAAGGGAATACATGTTGAGCACAGTGCTTCAAAACTTACGGAAGAACATATCGATTGGGCAACATATGTATTTACGATGACTAAAGATCATAAAAACATATTATGCCAATTTTTTCCTAAAGCAGCCGAAAAAACATTTACGGTAAGCGAGTTCGTTGTTGGAAAAGATGGGGAGATACGTGATATTACTGATCCGTTTGGCAGTTCCGTGGAAAAGTACAGAAAAACAAGGGAAGAGCTGGAGCAATTGCTTCAAAAGCTTATTTCAAAATTAGAAACAAATTAGCAGGCAGGTGGACTCTGTGAAAAACAAGAATCGATACAAATTCAGCATCCGTTTAAAAATCGTCATTTTTATTACGATTGTTGCTCTTATTACATATTCAACAAGCGGATTTTTCATTTATGTTGTATACGAGTATGTGAAACAATATATTGACCGAACATCTTTTACCATTTTGACGTTGACTCTTGGAATCATATGGTCAGGGATTTTAACAGCTATTGCAGCTGGATTTCTTATTTCTCCGCTAAAGCGGCTTGAAAAGGCTGCTCTTATAGCGGCCGATGGCGATATTTCCGTAAATGTTCCTGACATCAAATCAGATGATGAAATTCGGTCCTTGAGCAGAGCCTTTAATGAAATGCTTTCCAATTTAAGACATATGGTGAAAAACATTGAAATAAATTTTGAGCAAACAAATGAGCAGGTGAAACAAATACATGCTGCAACAGAACAGGCAACAAGACAAGCTGAAAGCATTTCATATACGATTAAGGAAATTTCAACAGGAGCCGACCAATCGGCGGCTGCTATTCAGGAAACAGCAGAAGCGGTGGAAGATACGGTAGAGCTTGCTAGTCAGGTAAAAGAAAAAGCAAAAGTATCCGAAAAAATGGCGAATGAAATGGTTCAATCACTTGACCAAAGCAAAAAGATATTTCAATCTTTAATTAAAGGGATTCAATCGTTGGCCGAAAAAAACGAGCAATCTATTTTGGCGGTACAGCGTCTTGAAGAAAATGCCAAAAAGGTGGAGACTATTGTATCCCTTGTCGGCGATATTGCCGATCAAACAAACCTGCTGGCGCTGAACGCGTCAATTGAAGCGGCAAGAGCAGGTGAACACGGCAGAGGGTTTGCTGTCGTTGCGGAAGAAGTTCGAAAGCTTGCTGACCAAAGCGCCAAAGCTGTTCAAGGAATTTCCGAGCTGATCTCTAACATTCAAAAAGAAGTAAGCAATGTTGTTGAACAGATTGGAGATCAAGTGAAAACAGCTCGACAAGAAGCGCAAAGAGGGAAAGAAACAGAGAAAATTCTTGTCGAGATGTCGAAATCGATTTTGCATGTTGCCGAAGCGGTTAAGGTGATCAGCGAGCTGATGGACGAACAGCAAAAAAGCATTCAACAAACAGGAGCGCAATCCGAAGAAGTGGCAGCGATTGCCGAAGAGACATCTGCTGGTGCACAGGAAGTGGCCTCATCTGTACAAGAACAAGCTGATAATATTTCTAACATTAATCAATTAACGAGAGAGCTTGAAGCAAGCGCTCAGCAGCTAAAGAAAGTAATCGATCGATTTACTTATGAAAAATAAAAAGGAGGAGCATCTAGTGAAAGTCATAATTGCCTCAGATCACGGAGGGGTCAACATACGTGAAGAAATCAAAAAATTGCTTGACGAGATGAATATCGAATACGAAGATATTGGCTGCGACTGTGGGACATCAGTTGATTATCCTGATTACGCATTGCCGGCAGCTGAACGAGTCGCGAAAGGCGAATTTGACCGCGGTATTTTAATTTGCGGAACAGGGATCGGAATGTCAATAGCGGCCAATAAAGTAAAAGGTATTCGCTGCGCCCTTGTACATGATGTGTTTAGCGCAAAAGCAACCCGGGAGCATAACGACAGCAACATGCTTGCAATGGGTGAACGTGTCATCGGGCCGGGACTTGCCCGCGAAATTGTGAAAACGTGGCTAACAACTGAATATGTGGGAGGCAGGCATGCGAATAGAATAGAAAAAATTTCAAAATATGAAGAAACCCATTTATAAGGTGATGATCGAATGCCGGAATTGCAAGAATACCGGGAACAGCTTTTAACAGTGCTGGCCGATTTTAAAGAAAAAGCACCAATTCAAAAAGGGCAGCTGATTGTCATAGGGTGCTCAACGAGCGAAGTAATCGGAGAAAAAATCGGCACTGCCGGAAATACGGATGTTGCCGAAATGATATTTTCTGCATTATCGGAATTTCAAAAAGAAACAGGTGTAGAGCTCGCTTTTCAATGCTGCGAGCATTTGAATCGCGCTCTTGTCGTTGAACGGGAAACAGCAGAAAAGCGCAATTACGAAATCGTTTCTGTCATCCCAATCCCGAAAGCAGGCGGTTCCATGGCAGCGTTTGCTTATGAGCATATGAGGGATCCGGTTGTTGTTGAATTTATTAAGGCAGATGCAGGCATTGACATCGGAGATACACTTATTGGCATGCATTTAAAGCATGTTGCTGTCCCTGTTAGAAGTTCGGTCAAGCAAGTCGGACAAGCCCATGTAAACTTAGCTTTTAGCCGGCCGAAGCTTATCGGCGGTGCGCGGGCAGTTTATACAAAATAAACATTCGAATATTAGCAGTGCGAACTTACGTCATGGTTTGTGCTGCTATTTTTTATAAAAGAAGTGGAGCGGAACGAAAAAAAACATGCACATCATTTCTTTGAAGTATCGGGGCCCCTCCATCTTTAGAAATTGTAAGCAAAAGTCGTATCAAACTTTGATGCGATTTTGTTTAGTGAAAATACAGGTTGCCGATCATTTCCTGCTTGACGACTCTGTGCATTGAGCTAGGTATAGAAGCTCCGTTGGTCGAGTTGTACAAGACATGATTCATTTTACAAACTGATAGTTTAAGTATACAGGCAGAATCGAGGTTTTAAGAAATTCCGAATTAAAAACTATTCATGCCAAAAAAAAGTTTGGGAAGAATACGCTTACATAAAAGAAAAGGGTTGCCAAAGGATGATCAATACGGTTATTCTGATTAATAAGTAGATCGGCATGACGATTTTGTCGCTCGCCTGTGCCGTTCAATCGATGAAAGACTAGAGGGGGAACATTTCATGAAATATATTCAACAACAGGATCCTGAAGTATATGAAGCGATACAGAACGAATTAAAGCGCCAGCGTACGAAAATCGAATTGATTGCGTCAGAAAATTTTGTCAGTGAAGCGGTAATGGAGGCCCAAGGTTCTGTATTAACAAATAAATATGCAGAAGGTTATCCGGGACGTCGCTACTATGGAGGATGCGAATATGTTGACGTTGCGGAAGATTTAGCTCGCGAACGGGCGAAAAAAATTTTTGGAGCTGAGCATGCAAACGTTCAGCCGCATTCCGGTTCTCAAGCCAATATGGCTGTTTACTATGCTGTCTTAAATCATGGGGACACTGTTCTCGGAATGAATTTGTCTCACGGCGGCCATTTAACGCATGGAAGTCCGGTAAACTTCAGCGGAATGCAATTTAATTTTGTTGAATACGGTGTTGATCCTAACACTCATCTTATCGATTATGATGATGTTCGAGCTAAAGCTCTTGAGCATAAACCGAAAATCATTGTTGCTGGTGCCAGCGCTTATCCTCGTGAAATTGATTTTAAAAAGTTTCGGGAAATCGCTGATGAAGTGGGAGCTTACTTAATGGTTGACATGGCTCATATTGCCGGCCTTGTTGCTGCAGGTCTTCATCAAAATCCTGTGCCGTACTCCCATTTTGTAACAACTACGACGCATAAAACACTTCGCGGTCCAAGAGGCGGAATGATTTTATGCAAAGAAGAATTTGCAAAACAAATTGATAAAATCATTTTCCCAGGCATTCAAGGCGGTCCGTTAATGCATGTTATTGCAGCAAAAGCGGTAGCATTGGGAGAAGTTTTACAAGAAGAATTTAAAACATATGCGCAAAACATTATCAACAATGCGAAGCGGCTGGCAGAAAAATTAAAAGAAGAAGGACTGACTTTAGTATCTGGAGGAACAGATAACCATTTGATTTTAGTTGATGTCCGCAACCTGCAATTAACAGGAAAAGTTGCTGAACATGTTTTGGACGAAATCGGCATTACTGTGAATAAAAACGCGATTCCATACGATCCTGAATCGCCTTTTGTTACAAGCGGAATCCGTATTGGAACGGCAGCTGTCACAAGCCGCGGTTTTGGTTTGGAAGAAATGGATGAAATCGGATCGATTATTGCATTTGCATTGAAATTCCATCAAGACGAAGTTAAATTGGAAGAAGCGAGAAAACGGGTGCAAGCTTTAACAGAAAAATTCCCGCTCTACCCAAATTATTGAGGAAATATTGAGTGTTCGAAGCCACATGCTTCGGACGCTTTTTTTTATTTTAATTTTCTGCCTCTTAAAACTATTTAAAATGGATTTCATCGTTTGGAATGTTGTCGAAAAAGGTTGATGAAAATGTTGAAACTCAAAAATTTTTTCTGTAAAATCTATTGAGGCAAAAGAAAAGGAGATGTGAAACTTGGGCAAAGTGTTTGTATTTGATCACCCGTTAATTCAGCATAAGCTATCCTATATTCGCGATAAAAAAACCGGAACAAAAGAATTTCGAGAGCTTGTGGATGAGATTGCTACATTAATGGCGTTTGAGATAACACGAGATCTTCCGCTGGAGGAAGTGGAAGTAGAAACCCCGGTAGGAGTAGCGAAAACAAAAATCTTGTCAGGAAAAAAACTTGGGGTTATTCCCATTTTACGTGCGGGGCTAGGAATGGTTGACGGCATTTTGAAACTGATTCCTGCCGCAAAAGTCGGCCATATCGGGTTATATCGGGATCCGAAAACATTAAAGCCTGTAGAATACTATGTAAAACTTCCTTCTGATGTGGAAGAGCGGGATTTCATCGTTGTTGACCCAATGCTGGCTACCGGCGGTTCAGCAGTTGAAGCAATAGAGTGTCTAAAAAAACGCGGTGCAAAAAATATCCGTTTCATGTGTCTAGTAGCTGCTCCTGAAGGGGTAAAAGCAATGGAAGAAGCTCATCCAGATGTCGATATTTACATTGCCGCACTTGATGAGAAATTAAACGACCATGGCTATATCGTACCAGGTTTAGGAGATGCAGGAGACCGTTTATTTGGTACAAAATAACAGGAGAGGGCGAAGTGAAGTGCCCTCTCTTTCTTTTTTGTATAGTATGAAAAATTCATTAATATAAGGAGCTGTCCAGAAAGTCAAATCCCCATTTGAAAACACAAAATCATAAACATCGATATATCAACGTTTCTGAAACATTAATAGGCGTCAATAAGCCGTAAAAACGACTTATTAAACAGCTCCATCAATTTCTCACTTTTCCCTTAAAACGACTTTTTTCATGCAATAAACTGATGTTCATAGCGAACAATAAGTGCTGAGGTGATAGAAATGGGAAACCCTTCAGTGCGAATTTGTTTGCTTTTTTTCTTCATTTTCCACGTTTTTGATATAACTGCTTTTGCAAAGACCTTCCCCGAACATCCACAAATCCCTGAAGAGAATGCTGATGAACAAGTCACAATGATCATTGTTTTGTCAGATCAGAACCTTTCAAAAATAAAAGAGTTGATTCAAAAAAAATATCCGGAAATAAACATTTGCTGGGAATATAAAAAAACGTTTACCGGATTTTCAGTAAAAGGGAAAAAAAGAGATCTAGATCAGCTAGTAAAAGAGCCTTACATTGAACATGCAGAGCCTGTAACGACTTTTCAAGCAACGGTTGAAGAAAGTGTTCCTTTTATAGGCGGCATCGATGCACGCGGCTATTTTGACGCGAAGGATGAAAGATTGACAGGAAAAGGAGTGAAAGTAGCTGTTATAGATACGGGGATCGACTACAACCACCGAGATTTACAAAAAAATTATCAAGGCGGATTTGATTTTGTAGATCAAGACAAAGACCCAATGGAAACAGTCGCGAAAGACAATTCGAGGACAATTCACGGCACTCACGTAGCAGGAATTATAGCGGCAAATGGAAAATTGAAAGGGGTTGCTCCGGAAGCCTCCATCATTGCCTATAGAGCGCTTGGCCCTCATGGGTACGGGACGACAGACCAAGTTATTGCAGCGATTGAAAAATCGATTGAGGATCAGGTAGATATCGTAAATCTTTCTCTTGGCAATGATGTGAACGGCCCGGATTATCCGACAAGCCTGGCGTTAAACCGAGCCGTTGAAGAGGGGATAACTGCAGTTGTATCAAGCGGAAACTCTGGTCCTAACATTTGGACCGTCGGTTCGCCTGGCACTGCAAGCAAAGCAATTTCCGTCGGCGCATCGACACCGCCGCTTGACGTAAAGTATTTAACCCTTTCAGGATTTCAAAAGAAAATACCAGCTGAATCTTTGTTCAATTCTGCCCCTTGGACAACAATTAGAGGACGGATAGAATATGCAGGTTTAGGTGAAAAAAAAGACTTTAAACCTTCTGTTAAAGGAAAAATAGCCTTGGTGAAGCGCGGGGAAATCACGTTTGCCGAAAAAGCGAAAAATGCAAAATCAGCCGGAGCCCAAGCGTTGATTATTTACAACAATATGAAAGGGAGATTTACCGGCAATTTAGAAGAAAAAATTGACCTTCCTGTTGTGTCCATCTCAAAGGAAGATGGCGAATGGCTGCGCAAACTATTGAACGAAAAATCGTTCATAAAAACAATCATTCGGACAGAACAAGATCGCCTCGCACCCTTTTCATCAAAAGGACCGGTAACAGTCACATGGGAAGTGAAGCCCGATCTTGTCGCGCCTGGTGTAGGCATTGACAGCACAATACCTAAAGGGTATATGGCTCTTCAAGGAACAAGCATGGCTGCTCCGCATATAGCAGGCGCAGCGGCACTGATCAAACAAAAGCATCCAGATTGGTTACCGGAACAAATAAAAGCAGCTATGATGAATACTGCTAAACCGCTTTATAATCAAAATGGAAGGCTGTACAAGGTGTTTGAGCAGGGGGCGGGAAGAATCGATATTTTATCAGCTGTTCAGACAAGAGCTCTCATTTATCCGGCATCTCTATCATTCGGTCAATTTCACAAAAATATCGGCAGGAAAAAGAAAGAGATCACGTTAACTCTTGAAAATCTCTCCGATCAAGAAAAAACGTTTGTTTTTTCGAAACCGCATTATCAAAAAGGGGTTCAATGGCAGCTCCCTCTTTCCGTGAAGGTTCCTGCTAACGGGAAAAGAGAAGTATCCGTCTCGATTGATGTTGCACCGAAATCATTGAGGGAAGGATTGTATGACGGGACTCTTCTTGTGACGGGCGGCAGCCAGACAATCCGCCTTCCATATTTATTCGTTGTTGGCGAACAGAGTTATCCAAAAATCATGGGATTTGAATTTGGTCTTGCCGATCAAGGGAATATGTACCATTATGAACTTTATTTGCCGCAAGGGGCGGATGAATTCGGGATTGCCTTGTATGATCCGGATACTTTAACATTCAAAGGGTTTTTAGACTGGCAAAGAAATATCCCGGGAGGTTTGTTGAAAAGAGATATTTCCGGGCAATTTAAGGACATTCCAAACGGCGTTTACAAAGCGCTCATTTTTGCAAAAAAAGACGGGGAAGAAAGCAGCTATGAAACGACAATCATTTTAGATAAAAAAATATTAAAAAGTCAATAGAAACAGCAAAAATATTTGTGAACAAATTGTGATATTCTTAACAAATAGCTCAACTTTTGAAGTGAAACAGATTGACATTGAATGGTGCCTATTGTATGCTAAACGGGGTGGGATGATAAGGTTTTCAACAGCCTTTTGATATAATAAAAAATAAGGTAATTTTATATTGTGAGGACATACCCAATGCGGCAAAAAGAGCACCATCCGCTCCGAGCATACGCTTTAATGACCGCCATTCTTTCCTATTTGGCAGGATCAGTGCTCGTTGGGGTTTTTGCAGGAAGATGGCTTGATCGACAGTTGCATACAGAACCCGTTTTTTTGATCATTGGTCTTCTAATTGGACTGGCTGCGGGAATAGTTGCGATGCTGAGATTAGTCCAACATTTTTTTCAGGAGAATGAACGGTAACTATGGATCGTATTGAAAAATTGTTTGTGCGCAGCAAAAAATATTTGCTGTTTTTGCTTGCCATCTATGTGTTAGCGTGGGGGTTTACTCCTTATCAAGATATTTTCCTCGGTCTTGCCCTTGGTACAAGCTTTAGCCTCTATAATTTATGGATACTAGTGCGTAAATCAAAGCAAATACAGCAAGCAATTGAAGAAGGCCGTACAGCACGTTCGCTTGGAACGGTTTCAAGGATGGCAGCCGCAGGATTAGCGGTATTAATCGCACTTAAATTCCCTGAACATTTCCATTTAATTAGCGTGGTTATTGGTTTAATGACAATCTATATTGTCATTATGATAGATTCTATTCTATACATTTGCGGACAAGCTTGGGAAGAGAGGTGAATTTTGTTGGGTCACGAAGCGCCGATAGTAAAATTATTAGGGCTTGAATTTAATTTGTCCAATATTTTAATGATTCTTGTATCTAGCGCAATTGTATTTATCATCGCTGTATTGTCGACCCGCTCTTTGGCAATGAAGCCAACGGGTATGCAAAACTTTTTGGAATGGGTCATGGATTTTGTGAAAAACATTATTAACAGCACGATGGACTGGCAGACAGGAGGCCGATTCCTTACTTTAGGAATGACGCTCATCATGTACATTTTTGTTTCCAATATGCTTGGTCTACCATTCGCTATCGTTGTTGACCATGAGCTTTGGTGGAAATCGCCTACGGCTGATCCTACCATAACGCTGACACTGGCCATTTTAGTCGTCGGTTTATCGCATTATTACGGGATTAAATTAAAAGGCTTTTCCGCCTATGGAAGCGACTTTTTCAAGCCACTGCCGTTTTTGTTCCCGCTTAAAATTATTGAAGAGTTTGCAAACACGTTGACGCTCGGTCTTCGTCTTTACGGTAACATCTATGCTGGGGAAATTTTGCTAGGTCTGCTTGTCAGCTTGGCAACTAGCGGAGCATTCGGCTTCATCGGGGCAATTATTCCGATGATGGCGTGGCAGGCATTCAGTATTTTTGTAGGTGCAATCCAAGCTTTTATCTTTACAATGTTGACAATGGTTTATATGGCGCATAAAGTTAGCCATGACCATTAAAAATAAATGACTTCATCATAATTTTTGTGTAAAAAATTATTTTTAAACAAATAAAGGAGGACTTTATTCATGAATTTATTAGCAGCTGCAATTGCAATTGGTTTAGCGGCACTTGGTGCTGGTATTGGTAACGGACTTATCGTATCTCGTACAGTAGAAGGTATTGCTCGTCAACCTGAGGCGCGCGGTATGCTTCAAACTACTATGTTTATCGGGGTTGCGTTGGTTGAGGCGATTCCGATTATCGCGGTTGTTATTGCATTTATGGCTTTTGGTGCGTAATTCAAAAATTTCAAAAGAGCCTTGCCTAGATTGGTGTTGGAAAAAGGCTTTTTAGAAGTGCATGCAATCAATTTGCGTGAAGTCCGAATCGAAAGGACAGCAAGTGAAAAAGAGGAAATGGCGAAGTTATTTAAGCATCTTCGCCATTCCTTTATGTTGTGAATGGTAACAGAGTCCCAATATAGCCGGTAGTTGGAAAACGGAAGTTTTGAAGGGAGTGAAACGAAGCCGTGTTAACAGTTGAATTTGCCCTCGGAGCTGGAGGCTTCGCAGCAGGAGATATGCTCGTTCAGCTCGTTGTATTTTTAGTTTTGTTAGCATTGCTCAAAAAATATGCTTTTGGTCCGCTTATGGGCATTATGAAACAGAGGGAAGAATTTATTGCAAATGAAATAAATGCTGCGGAAGAAAAGCATGAGGAAGCCAAAAAGCTTGCCGAAGAGCAGCGTGAGCTATTAAAGCAGGCCCGCATCGAAGCACAGGAGCTTGTTGAAAATGCGAAAAAACTTGGCGAACAGCAAAAAGAAGATATTATTCAAGCGGCTCGTGCGGAGGCAGAAAGACTGAAAGAAGCAGCCAAAAAAGAAATCGAACACGAAAAAGAGCAAGCTGTTGCTGAATTACGTAATCAAGTGGCATCATTATCCGTTCTTATTGCTTCCAAAGTGATTGAAAAAGAATTGAATGAAGCTGAGCAAGAGAAGCTGATCAATGATTATATTAAAGAGGTAGGAGAACAATTATGATTGGCGGAGTGGCAAAGCGCTATGCGTCAGCTCTTTTTCAAATTGCAAAGGAAAAAAATCAAGTGAAGCAGTTTGAAGAAGAATTGCGAATTGTAAAGCAAGTGTTTGTTGAAAATCAAAAAATGCTGCAAATTTTAGAGCATCCGAAGGTGTTGCTCGAAAACAAAAAATCATTAGTCAATGAAGCGTTTTCTTCATTGAGTGCTGAAATTATCAATACTCTTCTTCTGCTTATCGATCGCCATCGCATCCGCTTAGTTCCCGAACTTGTAGATAACTTTGTGGAGCTTGCAAATGAAGAACAGCAAACAGCAGAAGCAACGGTTTACTCCGTCCGTCCGTTGAAAGATGAAGAAAAGCAGGCTCTTTCAGAAGTATTTGCGCAAAAGGTCGGAAAAAAATCGCTTAAGATCACAAACATCATTGATCAGAACTTAATTGGCGGACTGAAACTTCAAATCGGCAATCGTATTTTTGACGGTAGCATCAAGAGTAAGCTCGAACGCATCGGGCGGAATTTAGCGAAAAGTTCGTAGATAGGGGTGAAACTCATGAGCATCAAAGCTGAAGAAATTAGTGCACTGATAAAAAAGCAAATTGAAAACTATCAGTCTGAAATAGAAGTTAGCGATGTCGGCACAGTTATTCAAGTAGGTGACGGGATCGCACGTGCTCATGGCCTCGACAATGTCATGGCCGGTGAGCTTGTCGAATTTTCAAACGGCGTTATGGGATTAGCCCAAAACCTTGAAGAAAATAACGTCGGTATTGTTATTTTAGGCCCTTTTAAAGACATTCGTGAAGGCGATGAAGTGAGAAGAACAGGACGGATTATGGAAGTTCCTGTTGGAGAAGAGCTGATCGGCCGCGTTGTAAATCCGCTTGGACAACCAGTGGACGGGTTAGGCCCGATTGAAACAACAAAAACACGTCCGATTGAAAGCCCTGCCCCAGGCGTCATGGACCGGAAATCTGTTCATGAACCGCTGCAAACGGGTATTAAAGCGATCGACGCTCTTATCCCAATTGGCCGCGGACAACGCGAGCTCATCATCGGTGACCGTCAAACAGGTAAAACACAAATTGCGATCGACACAATCATTAACCAAAAAGAAGAAAACATGATTTGTATTTATGTTGCGATCGGACAAAAAGAATCAACAGTTCGAAATGTTGTTGAAACACTCCGTAAACACGGTGCATTAGATTATACGATCGTTGTAACGGCATCTGCGTCTCAGCCGGCTCCATTGCTGTATTTGGCTCCATACGCTGGTGTATCTATGGGCGAATATTTTATGTACCAAGGAAAACACGTCCTTATCGTATATGATGATCTTTCAAAGCAAGCTGCCGCTTACCGTGAGCTTTCTCTATTACTACGCCGTCCACCTGGACGTGAAGCGTTCCCTGGGGATGTCTTTTACTTGCACTCCCGTCTATTGGAACGCGCAGCAAAACTTAGCGATGCAAAAGGCGGCGGGTCTTTGACGGCATTGCCGTTTGTTGAAACACAGGCTGGCGACATTTCAGCTTACATTCCTACGAACGTAATTTCCATTACAGACGGGCAAATTTTCTTGCAATCTGACCTATTTTTCTCAGGTGTGCGCCCTGCGGTAAACGCCGGATTGTCCGTTTCCCGCGTCGGCGGTGCAGCGCAAATCAAAGCGATGAAAAAAGTTTCGGGTACGCTTCGGCTAGACCTTGCAGCATACAGAGAGCTTGAAGCATTCGCTCAATTCGGTTCAGATCTAGATAAGGCAACTCAGGCGAAGTTAAACCGCGGTATGCGCACAGTTGAAGTATTGAAGCAAGGCATTAATAAGCCGATCCCAGTTGAAAAACAAGTCATGATCCTTTACACCTTAACAAAAGGATTTTTAGATGATATTCCTGTTGAGGATATTCGCCGCTTTGAAGAAGAATTTTATGCTTATTTAGATCAAAATGAAAAAGAGCTTCTTGAAGAAATCCGTTCGACAGGAAATCTGCCTGAAGACGAGAAAATGGAAAAAGCCATCAAAGGATTCAAAAAAACTTTTGCAGTTTCTGAATAAAGAACGATAAGGCTGTGAAAATACGGGGATTCTTTTCACAGCCGTTTTCAAAACATGATCGGCTATTTTTCAAAAAGGTGGTGAGAACCTTTGGCATCGTTGCGCGATATTAAAACACGCATCAATTCGACGAAGAAGACAAGCCAAATTACAAAGGCGATGGAGATGGTTTCAGCTTCGAAGCTGAATCGGGCGGAAACCAGCGCCAAGTCATTTGTGCCTTACATGGAGAAAATTCAAGAAGTTGTGGCAAACATCGCCCTTGGGAGTACGGACGTTAGCCACCCGATGCTTGAAAAGCGTCCGGTCAAAAAGACAGGATACGTTGTTATTACATCGGATCGAGGGCTTGCCGGTGCGTTTAACAGCAACGTGCTGCGCGCCGTTTATCAAACGATTCAAGAACGGCATCGTTCGACGGATGAATATGCCGTGATTGCCATCGGAAAAGTCGGCCGCGATTTTTTCAAAAAACGCGGTATGCCTGTCGTTGAAGAAATTGTCGGATTAGGCGATGATATAAGCTTTTCGGATATTAAAGAAATTGCTTCCAATACAGTCAAGCTGTTCGAGGATGGAAAAGTAGATGAAATTTATATGTTCTACAACCATTATGTCAGCGCCATCCAGCAGGAAGTAACGGAGAAAAAGCTGCTGCCGCTTTCGGACATCGCTGCGAATAAAAAAATGACGTCTTATGAATTTGAACCGTCTCAGGAAGACATTTTGGCAGTGCTTTTGCCGCAATATGCTGAAAGTTTAATTTACGGCGCCTTGCTTGACAGCAAAGCAAGCGAACATGCTGCGAGAATGACGGCAATGAAGAATGCAACAGACAACGCAAAAGAACTGATCAATACGCTGACTCTTTCCTACAACAGAGCTCGTCAGGCAGCGATTACACAAGAAATTACAGAAATTGTTGGCGGGGCATCAGCGCTTGAATAGATCACTGAAACAGTACGTTAGGAGGGAAACAGGAACATGAAAGGACGCGTAGTTCAAGTAATGGGTCCGGTAGTGGACGTAAAGTTTGAAAGCGGACATTTGCCGGAAATTTATAACGCCCTAAAAATTTCACATAAAGCGCGCAATGAAAATGAGGTAGACATTGATTTGACGTTGGAAGTAGCGCTTCATTTAGGGGATGACACCGTTCGGACAATCGCTATGGCTTCAACGGACGGCGTAACGCGCGGAATGGAAGTCGAAGACTTAGGCGCTCCAATCTCCGTGCCAGTTGGAGATGTCACATTAGGACGGGTATTCAATGTGTTAGGGGACCATATTGACCTCGGAGACCCAATTCCAGCGGAAGCGCGCCGGGATCCAATTCACAAGCCTGCTCCGAAATTTGAACAGCTGTCAACACAAGTTGAAATTTTGGAAACAGGAATTAAAGTTGTTGACTTGCTTGCTCCATATATTAAAGGTGGAAAAATCGGCTTGTTCGGCGGTGCAGGAGTTGGAAAAACGGTTTTAATCCAAGAGCTGATCAATAACATTGCACAAGAGCACGGCGGTATTTCCGTATTTGCTGGAGTTGGGGAGCGTACTCGTGAAGGAAACGACCTATACTTTGAAATGAAAGACTCCGGCGTTATCAGCAAAACAGCAATGGTGTTCGGACAAATGAACGAGCCGCCTGGAGCGCGTATGCGCGTTGCATTAACAGGTCTGACAATGGCTGAATATTTCCGTGATGAGCAAGGGCAAGACGTTCTCTTCTTCATCGACAACATCTTCCGCTTTACACAAGCTGGTTCCGAAGTATCTGCGTTGCTTGGACGTATGCCTTCTGCTGTTGGATACCAACCGACGCTTGCGACAGAAATGGGACAATTGCAGGAGCGGATTACATCAACAAACGTAGGTTCTGTTACATCGATTCAGGCGATTTACGTGCCTGCTGACGACTATACAGACCCTGCTCCGGCTACAACATTCGCACACTTAGATGCGACAACAAACCTTGACCGTAAGCTATCAGAGATGGGTATTTATCCAGCGGTGGATCCACTTGCTTCAACGTCACGTGCATTGGCTCCGGAAATCGTCGGTGAAGAGCATTACAACGTTGCCCGCCAAGTTCAGGCAACATTGCAAAGATATAGAGAGTTGCAAGATATTATTGCAATCCTTGGTATGGACGAGCTTTCAGATGAAGATAAGCTTGTTGTACATCGTGCTAGAAGAATCCAATTTTTCTTATCACAAAACTTCCACGTTGCAGAGCAGTTTACAGGACAGCCTGGTTCATATGTGCCTGTAAAAGAGACTGTACGTGGATTTAAAGAAATTCTTGAAGGTAAGTACGACCACATTCCTGAAGATGCGTTCCGCTTAGTGGGCACAATTGAAGATGTCCTTGAAAGAGCGAAGCAAATGGGCGTTGAAGTATAATATTTTGGGACCCTAGGAGGAACTGAATATGAAGACCGTACAAGTCAGTGTCGTCACTCCCGATGGCCCAGTTTATGATGCGGATATAGAATTGGTCAGCGCCAAAGCTCAAAGCGGCGAGCTTGGAATTTTGCCTGGTCATATTCCAATGGTTGCGCCGCTTGCAATTGGCGCAGTTCGGCTGAAAAAAGGAAATAATACAGAACTCGTGGCTGTCAGCGGAGGTTTTTTGGAAGTTCGCCCTGATAAAGTCACGATCTTGGCACAAGCAGCTGAAAGAGCTGAAGATATCGATGTTGCCCGCGCGGAAGCTGCAAAGAAACGTGCTGAGGAACGCTTGCAGCGCAAAGGCCAAGGGCAGGAAGACATAGATATTAAACGTGCTGAGCTGGCGCTGCAACGTGCCATCAATCGTATTAACGTGGCGAAAAAGAACTTTTAATTTCTCATTTAAGACGTCCCGGCGCTTAAGTTCGGGTCGTCTTTTTTGAAAAAACTAAGAAATCATGATCATGGCTATTTTGCAATGTTGGCTCTAGCCTGGATGCAAAAAATCGGCAACTTACTTTTATTGACAGCAAAAAATGGACAACATGTAATCGCATCATTCAACTCTAAAACTGCAAATCCAAAAATAACGAATTGACCTCCTATCTACATTCCACATCAATGAATGCTTCATTTATAAGAAATAACAACATGAAAAAACTGCCTAACCATTGTTTTCACAAAATCAAATAAAAAGTGTGCATGAATAGGAAAGATTTTTATATAATAAAGTGGGTTTGTGAAACAAGAAAGGAAGATTTCGGAAGGAGGAGTAATGTGACGGGGCTAGGCCAGCAGGCGCTCATTAGCATCATAGTAAATTTAGTATTTATTTTTCTAACTTGGCGGGCTTTACAGGCTCTTCAAATTGAAAAAATCATTCGTAAAGGAAGAGTTGTCGAGACAAGGCTTTTGCTCATTTTATTGACCATCGCCATTGCGTCATCTGTGAGCAATTTTTTCTTGAACTATTTTTTTTGGTCACAGCAGCTGCAATATCTTTTTTAAACATGTCGAGGAACAATGAATACATAAAGGCTGTTGTCTAATCTTGACGACTTTTTCCACGTATGCCAAAACCCTTTCCGGCAACACTTTTAATAAGGAAAGGGTGATGGCGGTGAAAAATTTATATTTTGTCTTTATTTTCATATTTTTATTCGGTTTTCTTTTGTCAGCTTGGCACACAGAACGAACGAATGCTGAAAGACACGATATTCACGTAGAGGAAATCGTGGAGCAATTTCATCAACAAAACATAGATGTGGCAGAATGGTCAATTTTTGCAAAATTTTCTTTTTCTCAAAAAAGCAAAAAAGTGAAACGAATCTACACACAGTTTCGTCAATTTAATTGGTCTTACTTGGAAAGCGGTAATTTTGAAAAGTGGACCGGCACTTATTACAACAGCGATAAGCAGATCACTGAAACATTGCAAATTATTAAACCTCATGCAAAAGCAAGCCCGAAAATTCAAGTTATATATGAAGCAACAGGGAAACGTTGGAATGGCCGTGCATGGATGAAGCTGGAGCGCTATTTTAACCGTCACATTTTCGACAAAATTCCAGGAAATCCTACATTTTTCACTTGTGTCAAAGGCTATACAGATGATAAGATGAAAGGTGTTTTGTTTTTTGAGGCAAATAACCTTTTAAAAAGGTTTCATGCAAAACCGGTGGAAAGCTTAAACGAGCAACGCTTCGTTTCCATATCCGGTTTTACAAACGATTGGGATCATTCTATTAAAACGAAAAATGGAAAGATGAACATTCAAATTTCGCTCAGAAGTGCAGGAATGGGCGAAAGAACTACTGTAACAGTAGGAACACCTATTATTACAACTGAATATTAATATAGAGAAAATGGGACGCGGAGGGGAATACCTTGGAAAAAATCATCGTCCGCGGCGGTCGAAAGTTAAACGGTACAGTAAAGATCGAAGGAGCCAAAAATGCCGTTTTACCTGTCATCGCTGCATCTTTATTAGCTAGTGAAGGAAAGAGTGAAATTTGTGATGTTCCTAAGCTCTCCGATGTTTACACGATAAACGAAGTTCTCCGCTATCTCGGAGCAGAGGTTCGTTTTGATGGTAATCAAGTAGTTGTCGATGCATGCGGAGAGCTTTTAACGGAAGCGTCATTTGAATATGTTAGAAAAATGCGTGCATCTGTGCTTGTTATGGGACCTCTTCTTGCCCGCAAAGGCCGTGCACGTGTTGCTTTGCCGGGAGGATGTGCCATCGGATCCCGTCCGATTGATCAGCACTTGAAAGGCTTCGAAGCGATGGGTGCAACGATAAAAGTCGGCAACGGCTTTATTGACGCAGAAGTGAATGGCAGACTTCGCGGAGCCAAAATTTATTTGGATTTCCCAAGTGTCGGCGCAACAGAAAACATTATGATGGCAGCCGCACTTGCAGAAGGAACAACTGTAATCGAAAACTGTGCAAAGGAGCCTGAAATTGTCGACCTTGCGAATTTTATAAACAAAATGGGCGGAAATGTCCGCGGCGCAGGCACTGGTACTATCAGAATTGAAGGTGTAGATTCCTTGCACGGTGCAAAGCATTTAATTATTCCAGATCGTATTGAAGCAGGAACATTTATGGTTGCTGCTGCCATTACGAAAGGGAATGTCCTTGTAAAAGGAGCAGTTCCGGAGCATTTGACATCATTAATTGCGAAAATGGAAGAAATGGGCGTAACCATTATCGAGGAAGAAGAAGGCATTCGTGTCATTGGTCCGGAAACATTGAAGGCAGTGGATATTAAAACAATGCCTCATCCAGGTTTTCCTACTGACATGCAGTCTCAGATGATGGCCCTGCTGCTTCAGGCAAACGGAACTAGCGTAATTACCGAAACGGTATTTGAAAACCGCTTTATGCATGTAGAAGAATTTCGTCGTATGAACGGAGATATTAAAATCGAAGGCCGCTCTTGTATTATCAATGGTCCTGTAAAGCTTCAAGGTGCAGAAGTAACGGCAACCGATTTAAGAGCGGCAGCTGCATTAATTTTAGCTGGGCTTGCTGCAGAAGGGTATACACGGGTTACGGAGCTGAAGCATTTAGATCGCGGCTACGTCCGTTTTCATGAGAAGTTAAAAGAGCTTGGCGCAGATATTGAACGCGTCAATGATGAAGCAGACATCCCGGCAATTGAACAACAAGCCGTTGCAACGAATTTAAATGTATAATTTCACAAAAGAAGCTAGCCTCTTTTAGGAGATGCTAGCTTCTTTTTCGTATTACCCGCTTATTTTTTTCATATTTTTTCGTTTTATACATAAAACTCCCCCTGCAAACAGCATCTCCGATTTCAGTCATAAAAGGTTGTCCTTCCCCATAAACTTTACTGAAGTCAGCGATAAAAGAAATGGGGGCTGTAATATGAAACGAGTGAAACCGTTCTTTCTTTTTTTTGCAGCAATATTTTTCATTATTTTGATGGTGCCAAGTTTGCTGGTAGCCCCGTTTGCCGAAAAGACGAAAGCTACGCTTGGCGAGGAACTAGCCGAGAAGAAAACAACGGATGTGCTACAAAAGGAATCAAAAGTTTCTGTACCAATTTATCGTTCCCAAGAAAAAAAAATTGATGAAGTTCCGCTTGAAGAATATGTGGTCGGTGTTGTCGCCGCCGAGATGCCCGCAGAATTTGAAAAAGAAGCGTTAAAGGCTCAAGCTTTAGCTGCTAGAACGTACATCGTGAAAGAGCTGTTTACGGGCCAAAATGTCGGCTCTCCCGAAGGAGCGGTAGTCACGGATACTGAGCTCCATCAAGTTTATAAAAATGAAGAAGAATTAAGGAGAATTTGGAAAAAAGATTTTGATTGGAAAATAAAAAAGATTAAAGAAGCTGTTGCCGAAACAAGAGGCCAAATTTTAACGTATGACGACAAGCCGATTGATGCTTCTTTTTTTTCAACGAGCAATGGATATACGGAAAATTCGGAGGCCATTTGGCCGAACGCCCTTCCTTATTTAAAAAGCGTGGAAAGCCCTTGGGATGAGAAATCGGAAAAATTTCTCGCTAGGGAGGTATTTACCGTTCAAGAGTTTGAACAAAAATTAGGGATTAAAATAGGGAAAGGCAATTCAATTGGAAAAATTATCGAAAGGACGCCAGGACACAGGGTCGCTCTAGTCGAAATTAACGGGAAAAAGTTTACTGGAAGGGAAATAAGAGAAAAGCTAGGTCTAAGGTCAACGGATTTTTCGTGGACATTGAAAGGCGACCAAATTATTGTTACGACAAAAGGATACGGACACGGAGTCGGCATGAGTCAGTACGGTGCCAATTTTATGGCGCAGGAAGGGAAAAATTATAAAGAGATTGTCTCACATTACTACCAGGGAATTGAAATTTCGCAAGCCAACCCGTTTTTATCAAAATATATGGCGAAAAAATAAAAAATCGGTGCGTTTTGTAAGAAAATCGGTAATCGGTTTTCTCACATTTGGTGCGCCCGGCATGTACATGAACTATAGGGTGTAAGTCCCGAACCCCGAAGACAGAAGTAGAGGTTAGCCAAGAGCAAGGGTGTCCGTGGTGACGCGGAATCTGAAGGAAGCTGGAGGCAAAACACCGGTCCGAGGAACACGAACCTCATATAAGGCTAGGTATGATTGAGTGAGTTTGCAAAACAAAACAAAGCTCTTTCTGTCGAAGGTCATATCGAGTAAATGAGGCGGATAGATGGTGTGAAAGTGCATGTACTTACCCGGGGAGGTCTGGCGGATAGGTGAAATGCGCTTCATAACCTACTTAGTGATAAGTAGCTGAACCGTCAGAAGTCAGCAGAGGTCATAGTATTAGTTGGTCTAGAACAACTAAGAAGGACCGAACAATTAAGAGAGAATAGCCCTTGGCATTCAGTGAGTCATGATGAACACAGAAAACGTAGTACCTCACTTGAGGGAGGAAGCGGTGAATCCCGTGGGAGACCTCTTGGAGGGTGGAGTGACCACTGGCATAAAGAGAACAGCTATTCACGGAAGTTATAAAGACTTGCGTCAATTATCTTAATTGAACCGCCGTATACGGAACCGTACGTACGGTGGTGTGAGAGGACGGGAGTTAATCGCTCCCTCCTACTCGATTTTCTTTAGGGGAACCGCTGATAGTGCCAGTAAGCTGCCAACTTCATTTCGAACTAAATGAAATATTGATCGATTCGATAAATTCTTTTTTAGATCCCAGCCTTAAAAGCGCTGGGATCTTTTTAATGCTGCTAATTTGCAAAAAAACGTTTTTAGCTTCGATTCGTCTTTTTGGAAATAAAAGATTTTGACGATATAGTAGGATGCGAAAACACCGATTGTATCCTTAATAAGATCAATGAATGTCGCAGATCTTGAGGGAACGAAATATTGATGAATTTCATCACACAGCCCGTAAAAAACAGCGATCATCGCTGAGGCGAAACTTAATTTTTCTGTAAGCTTTTCATGGACAGCGAAGGCGAAAATGAAAAGCCAATAAAGAATTCCGAACTCAATGAGATGAAGCGACTCTTTCAATAAATGGTCGAACGAAAACGGCGTTTTGACGAAAGTGTCAGCTGGATAGCTCGACAAGATCCAAATGACCGCCATATACATAATCGGTAAAATACTGATTACATATACCGCAAACTTCTTCATGATCCAAACTCCTTCAAATATTTTTCAACAATATGCATAGAAAAAAAGAAATGGCAAAAAATAAAAGAAAAAATTTTATTTTGATGTATAGATTCTCTCAAACTTGTTCACAATGGTTGCTGAGGTGATGAACAATGAGAGAGGAAGAAAAGAAACGTACTTCTCAAGGCTCGAAGTTCCAACAGTTTTTCAGAAAAAAATGGGTTTTTCCTGCTATTTATTTAGTCAGTGCAGCCGTTATTTTAACAGCCGTTTTATGGTATCAAGCAATCCGCAACAATGATGCAAACGATTTATCAACGGACGATGGTACAGACGTTTCCTATAATGAAGATCAATCGGTGGAAGTAAATCAATCCGTCGAAAACTTCAAAATGCCGGCCATCGATCCTGATGCTGTGAAGGTAGTAACAAACTTTTATGACTTTAATGCTTCAGAAAAAGAACAAGAAACGGCACTTGTCTTCCATAATAACACATACCATCCAAACCAAGGTATCGATATCGCATCAAATGATGGAAAAGCATTTGAAGTCATTGCATCTTTAAGCGGAACGGTTGCAAAAGCTGAAAAAGATTCTCTTTTAGGATATGTCGTAGAAATTGAACATGAAAACGGTGTAAAAACCATTTACCAATCGCTTGCCGATACGAAAGTACAGGTCGGCGACAAAGTTAAACAAGGAGAAATTATCGGACAAGCTGGGAAAAACCAATTCAATAAAGACGCTGGCGTCCATGTTCACTTTGAGATCCGCAAAGACGGTAAAGCCTACAATCCATTAAACTACATGGACGAGCCGTTAACAAGTTTAACTGAAAAATCTGTTGAAGAGCCTTCTGACGGGGCAGCACAAAAAGAAGAAAATAAAGATGGAGAGGAAGCTACTTCAGACGAAACAGCCCCATCAGATGAAACTCAGCCTGATGAAGAACAATCTCAGTCAAAGGAAAATTCAGAACAAGAAAAATCTGATAATTCTACAACTAAACCTTAACCAATACAATCCTACTCAAACGAGTAGGTTTTTTTTTGTCTAAATCATATCTGGTAAAAATTAAATGAGCATAGGCTGCTGAATTTTTCATAAAGAACAGACCAAAAAATTTTTCATAAACGGTACAAGAAACAACGTACGGTAAGGTGCAAGCGAGAAAGCAGGCTTGCCGAAGCATTTTTTCAAAACATAATGTGAAGCGATCGAAAATTCACTTTATTCCATATATAATAGAATCAATCTAAGCAAGAGAAAGGAAGAAGCACGTGGAAAATATTCTTTTTCGAGATGCAACGATACATGACTTGCCTAAAATCGTCTCGATCTACAATTCAACGATCCCAAGCCGGATGGTGACAGCTGATACTGAACCTATTTCAGTGGAAGACCGCATACAGTGGTTTCATGAGCACAATCCAAAAACGAGACCGTTGTGGATGATCGAACAGGATGGAAACGTAGCTGGCTGGCTCAGCTTTCAATCCTTTTATGGAAGGCCTGCTTATAACGGAACTGCGGAAATTAGCATTTACATTGATGAACAGTACCGGGGAAAACAAATCGGCGATTTTGCCTTGAAGACCGCTATAGAAAAGGCTCCAAGCCTCCAAATAAAAAATTTGCTTGGCTTTATTTTCAAGCACAACATCCCGAGCTTAAAGCTGTTTTACAAAAATGGATTCCGAGATTGGGGGCACTTTCCCCGTGTGGCGGTACTGGACGGTGTTGAGCGAGATTTAGTGATAGTGGGGAAACGTGTAGCCGATTGAATCTCGTCTATCCGCCACCAGTAAGCATCCGCATGCATGATAGTGGGGAAACGTGTAGCCGATTGAACGTATTAACAGTGTCTCCGCTCGCAATATAGTATTTTAGTTTCTTTTTCATTCGCCAGTTGAGAAAAAAGCGTCTTTTTAGGATAGACAAGCGAGAATCCTCCCCTTTTTAAAGGGGAGATGAATCGCTTTTTTTATATTTTATAAAGACTATATGTGGTTTATTAAAGATTGAAATAATTGGTTTTTTTGTATATTTTTGATATACTATATGTATGAAGAAAACAAATTTAATTCACGCAAGAACTTGTGTTTATAATGTCAATTATCATATTGTATGGTCTGTGAAATATCGAAAGAAGGTTTTGACACAAGAGGTTGAGTTATATCTCAAGAAAATTTTTAAAGAGATTGCAGAAGAAAAAGGTTTTCTGTTGCAGATGGTAGAGGTGGGTGAACAAGATCATATTCATGTATTTGTATCAGCTCATCCAAAAATAGCACCTTCTTATATTGTCAAAATGTTAAAAGGGATTTCAGGGAGAAAAATTTTTCTGCAATTTCCTGAAATCAAACAAAAATTATGGAAAGGAGTATTATGGAACTCTAGTTATTATATTGAAACCGTTGGCTCTATTAGTGAGGATGTCATAAAACGCTATATTGCTAACCAAAAGAAAGGTGGTGACTAAATGAAAAAGGTATCGTATTTCACCTATAAAGCGAATCGAACCAATCAAATCATCTTATATCACTTGTGTTATGCCAGTCGTAAGTTATGGAATGTGGGGAACTATGAAAAACGGAATTGGTCGAAAGAACAAGGTGTACCGTTCCCGAATTGGTATGAACAGAAAAAACGATTAAAAACACATTTTTGGTATAAACAATTACCTGCTCAATCAGCACAAGAGGTCTTAAAAGTCTTGCAAGAAGCGTGGGTGTCTTTTTTCAAACTAAAGGAAAGCAATGGAATAGATAATCCACAACCACCACGATTCAAACATCAAAACTTTAATGTCCGTTTTCTAAATAACAGTTTCAAATTGGTGGAGAACAATACCAAAATTCGTTTACCCATTCCAAAGGCTCAAAAAGCCTTTTTAAAAGAAACGTATGGATTGGAAGAAAGTTATCTTTATATCCCGATTCCGAAACATATCGAAATCGAAAAGATAAAACTGATTGAAGTGAAACCCATCAGTCGAAAAGAATATACGATTTATCTGATTCAAGAATACAAAGATGTACCATTGAAACAAAAGAATAGCACGAAATTTTTATCGATTGACTTAGGGATTGCCAATGCGATGACTTGTTATGATTATCAAGGAAAAGCACACATCATTTCAGGAAGGCAATGGCTATCCGTTGAACGCTACTTTCATAAACAAATCGCCCATTTTCAAGCGATTGGTTTCGCTCAACAATGTGCTAAAGGAATACAATACCCAAAACCTTCCAGACGTGTGTTACAACTTTATCAAAAGAAAAGAAAACAAGTGCATCACATGTTGCATTGTATGACAAGAAAAGTGATTGATATTGCTCTGCAACAAGGAGTCGAAACGATTGTGATTGGTGACATTACAGGTATACGAGAACAAGCGAAATTCAACAAGAAAACGAATCAAAAATTGCATGGTTTTCCGTATGCGAAAATCATTCAAATGATACGGTATAAAGCGCAGGAGCAAGGAATAGATGTTCGTTTATTAACCGAAGAATACACCTCTCAAGCATGTTCAGTATGCCAAATGTTCCCTTGTGAAGAAAACGCAAAGCCGAGTAATCGGATTCATCGAGGGTTATATGTATGTAACGACTGTCATACAACCATCAATGCGGATGTGAATGGTGCTATCAATATCAGCAAAAAGTATCTGAAAGAGATTAAGGCTTTATCTCAATCAGTAGTGGTGTTGGACACGCCGACTGTGTATACGTTTAACGGACAACAGTTCGTTGCGTAGAACAGGAAGCTCGTCATTTCAATGACGAGTAGTTCACAACATGATTGTTCGACTGTTTAAATTTGTTTGAATCTATAGACTGATGTTGAGTTTTCCTGCGGAAAATTGTTCGTTGCATGATTATGGGCGATCCTGTTTTTCTGGCAGTTTGTGCAGCGAAAGAATTCAATCAGATCTGCCATCTGCGAGTATGTATATTTTAATTGCGTACCAGAGTATTAAATAAATTTTTGCTTCCATTGAGTGATCGGGGCTTTTTTATGTCGATTTCTTTTTGATACGAACGCTTCGATTAACGGTTTATGTGGACTGGAAAACTTGCTTAACAGCAGCAATCCACCAGTGCTGAAAAAAACATCCGCAGCAGTCGTTTTGGCCGGATTGACAAGCTTTACACAGAAGCTGCAAAAATAAGTGTTTTGCTGCGTAAAAGCACTTTTTCAAAAGGAGGGTGGAAAACGGTGGAATTTTTGATTCAACCGCTTGGTGATACAGGAATCATCATTCAATTCGGCACGGAGATTTCCGAAGCAATTTATCAACAAATCCGCCAATATGTATATCGGCTGGAACAAATCCGCATTGAAGGAATAGTCGAATGGGTTCCTGCTTACACCACCCTTGCTGTTTTTTATCGACCAAATATTATTTCGTACGATGAACTTTCTCAAAAGCTTTTAAAAATTGGAGAAAAGATAGAAAGCATGCCAGTGCCGGATCCAATAGTCATTGAAATTCCGACATTATATGGCAAGGAGGCAGGACCAGATATTCAGTTTGTTGCTGAAACGAATGGATTGTCGGAAGAAGAAGTAGTGAAGATTCATTCATCCTCCGATTATTTGATTTATATGATTGGGTTTGTTCCAGGTTTTCCATATTTAGGCGGAATGGACAAAAGAATTGCGGCGCCGAGGAAAAAGACACCCAGATCTAGAATTCCTGCCGGTTCAATCGGAATTGCCGGGGAGCAAACAGGGATTTATCCTTTGGAAACACCGGGAGGCTGGCAAATCATCGGGAGAACGCCTGTCAAATTGTATGATCCGCAGAAACAAGATCCAACATTGCTAAAAGCCGGCGATTACATCCGATTTGTCCCCATTACGGAAAGAGAATATGAAAAAATTGAACAGCAGGTGCAAAAGGGTTCATATAAAGTGGTCAAATATAAAAAGGAGGCGGCAGAAACATGATATCTGTTGACTTAAACAGCGATTTAGGGGAAAGCTTCGGCCATTTTAAAATTGGCAATGATGAAGAACTGCTTCGCTGTATTTCTTCAGCCAACATTGCTTGTGGATTTCATGCCGGCGACCATAATGTCATGATGCGGACGGTAGAGCTTGCGAAAAAGTTTGATGTGGCGATAGGCGCTCATCCAGGGTTGAACGATTTAGCCGGATTCGGACGAAGGGAATTGAAAGTATCCCCTGAGGAAGTCTACAATATGGTCGTTTATCAAATTGGAGCTTTGCAGGCTGTGGCGGCATCAAAAGGGATGAAGCTGAACCATGTGAAGCCCCACGGTGCTCTATACAATATGGCTGAAAAAGACAAGGCGTTAGCGGAGGCGATTGCTCAAGCAGTAAAAGATGTTGACGAGTCGCTTATACTATATGGACTCTCAGGAGGCGTCCTTTGCCGTGCGGGGGAAAAGATCGGGCTTACGGTCGCGCATGAAGTCTTTGCCGACAGAACGTATCAGCCTGACGGAACATTAACTTCAAGATCAGAAAAAAATGCAATCATACACGATCCAGAGGAAGCGGTAGAAAGAGTTCTCCGTATGGTGAAGGAGGGAAAAGTAGCGGCAATCAACGGGCAAGACATCCCCATTCAAGCTGATACAATCTGCATCCATGGCGACGGTCCGAAGGCATTAGCATTCGCTGAAGTTTTAAAAAGCAGACTGGAAGAAGAAAATATTCGTATTGTCAATCCGGGAGCGAAAAAAGATGAAAGAAATATTGTTAGTTGAAAAGCCTGGTTTGTTAACGACTGTTCAAGATTTAGGAAGAACGGGCTATCAGCAATACGGAGTTGTTGTTGCCGGCGCTATGGATTCGTTTTCCATGCAAATCGCAAATCTTTTAGTCGGCAACCGAAAAGATGAAGCGGTGCTGGAAGCAACAATCGCAGGTCCTTCCTTAAGGGCCGTCCGTGATATTGTGATTGCGATATGCGGAGGCGATCTAGCGGCAAAAATCAATGGGAAAGACGCTCCGTTATGGAAAAGCGTGCTGCTGAAAAAGGGAGATCAACTTTCTTTTACCGGTTTAAAAAGCGGAGCGAGAGCCTATATCGCAATCGCAGGCGGAATTAACGTCCCTAAGGTCATGGGGAGCAAATCAACGTACTTAAAAGCGGGAATAGGAGGATTAAATGGAAGAGCCCTTCAAAAAGGGGATGTAATCATGGGTTCAGATGCTGTAAAAACAAGCACGATTGGCCGAATGTTATCCCCTTCCCTTATCCCGAAATACGAAAAGCACATGACCATTCGCATTGTCCCGGGTCCACATGAAGAGGCGTTTACAAAAGAAGGAATCGATACTTTCTTTTCTTCTGTATATGAAGTCACACCGCAATCGGACAGAATGGGCTATCGGCTGAAAGGGCCGAAAATTTCTCATAGAAAGCCTGCCGACATTTTGTCGGAAGCTGCTCCCCTTGGCGGAATTCAAATACCTGCTGACGGACAGCCGATCATTTTAATGGCTGATCGGCAAACAACGGGCGGATATACGAGAATCGGAACAGTCATTACAGTGGATTTGATGTACGTTGCTCAAGCGGTGCCAGGGGCAAAGATTCGCTTTCAGCCGGTTTCCGTTCAAGAGGCTCAAAAGCTTTATTTTGAGCAGATGCGCATCATGCGCCAAATATCAGTCGGAGCTGGCATATATGATGAATAAACGAAAGTTTGGAAAGTGAACATATATGATCATTGAACGAAATTTTATTAAATAGACCCGATAAGGTCTGAACAATTTCGGTATCTGCGCTAATAAAAGCCTGAACAAGTCAAATATTTTAGGAACATAAAAAAGCAAGAGAGAACTTGTCCACATTGCCGAAGAGCTCATCAAAAATGTTTTTCTGTTTTGTCATAAGAATCAAACCATTCTCCATTTCTCGACATCTGTTCCAAAAAGGAGCAGATGTTTTCTTTTTTTCACTGGAATTATACATATTTCCCGGAAAATGATTAGTGTATATCGTCGAAAAACTAATCAATGAAAAGTGTCGAAACATGCCCTCGACTTTAAGTGGAAAATAAATTTTCATAAATCCCTTGTCCTTCTTGACTTTTCAAGAATATATCTTCACCCAAGCTAATAAAATGTTACAAACCTAACAAGAGAGTGTTTGAGGTGAGGGATCGTGGAGATAGATGATCAATACAGCAAAAATGGCAACTTTAGATTCTACATCATGTATATAGCTGTATACACTGTGCATGCGAATCTCATTTCACACTTCTCACATCCACATTAGGGAGGTCGAGTGGTGTGCACGATTACATCAAAGAACGCACAATCAAGATTGGAAAGTATATCGTGGAGACGAAAAAAACTGTTCGTGTAATCGCGAAAGAGTTTGGCGTTTCCAAGAGTACCGTCCATAAAGATTTAACGGAAAGGCTGCCGGAGATAAATCCTGATTTAGCAAACGAAGTAAAGAAAATACTAGATTATCATAAATCGATTCGCCATCTTCGTGGCGGAGAAGCAACAAAATTAAAATATAAAAAAGAAGAACAGCAAAAAGAACCGATAAAACGATGATGATTCTCGACGCCAACCGACAAAACTCTCCGAAAATCTTGTCTTTTTTTACAAAATCATACTTTTTATGCAATTATATGATACAATAAGAAATTAGGATATTAGTTGGAGAGATGATGATTGGCAAGGGAGGATCATAGTAATATGTTTTCAAAAGATGTAGGAATCGACCTAGGAACAGCAAATGTGCTGATTCATGTAAAGGGCAGAGGCATTGTGTTAAATGAGCCTTCTGTTGTGGCACTTGACCGCAACAACGGAAAGGTGTTAGCGGTTGGCGAGGAAGCGAGACGTATGGTTGGCCGTACACCTGGCAATATTGTTGCCATACGCCCGCTGAAGGATGGTGTCATCGCAGATTTTGATATTACAGAAACAATGCTCAAACATTTTTTGAATAAGTTAAATGTCAAAGGCATTATATCAAAGCCGCGGATTTTAATTTGCTGCCCGACAAACATTACTTCAGTGGAGCGGAAAGCGATCCGAGAGGCAGCTGAAAAATGCGGCGGCAAGCAAGTCTTTTTAGAGGAAGAACCAAAAGTAGCTGCAATTGGCGCTGGGATGGAGATTTTCCAGCCGAGTGGAAACATGGTGGTGGATATTGGCGGCGGGACGACGGACATAGCTGTACTATCCATGGGTGATATCGTTACCGCCTCGTCCTTGAAAGTGGCTGGAGACAAATTTGATCTTGAAATTTTAAATTATATTAAACGGGAGTATAAGCTTCTGATCGGTGAACGAACTGCAGAAGATATTAAAGTGAAAGCGGCAACAGTATTTCCAGGTGCACGCGACGAAGAAATCGATATTCGGGGTCGTGATATGGTCACAGGACTGCCTCGGACGATCACTATTAGGTCGAAAGAAATCGAGCAAGCATTAAAAGAACCTGTCGAAGCCATTATTCAAGCAGCCAAAAATGTGTTGGAGCGCACACCTCCTGAGCTGTCTGCAGACATCATTGACCGCGGTGTTATTTTAACAGGCGGCGGAGCACTCCTGCATGGGCTTGATCTGCTCTTGTCTGAAGAGCTGAAGGTTCCGGTTACCATAGCGGATGATCCGCTGCACTGCGTTGCTGTCGGAACAGGAATCATGCTTGAAAACATGGACAAACTGCCAAAAAGAAAGTTTATATAACAAAATCGTAGCAATAAGTTTTTTAGAAATCGGCTTTTACGCCGATTTTTTTACTTGTGCGCCCGGCATGGGTGTAATCTATAGGGTGAAAGTCCCGAGCTGCGAAGGCAGAAGTAGCAGTTAGCTTAACGCAAGGGTGTCCGTGGTGACGCGGAATCTGAAGGAAGCGAGCGGCAAACTTCCGGTCTGAGGAACACGAACTTCATATGAGGCTAGGTATCACTGGGTGAGTTTGCAAGACAAAACAAAGCCCTTTCTGCCGAAGGTGATACAGAGTAAATGAAGCAGATGGATGGAAGGAAAGATTACACTCTTACCCGGGGAGGTCTGGCTGGCACGCCAAGTAACCTTGGTAACCTATCTAGTGATAGATAGCTGAACCGTCAGAAGTCAGCAGAGGTCATAGTATTAGTTGGTCTAGAACAACTAAGAAGGACCGAACAATTAAGAGAGAATAGCCCTTGGCATTCAGTGAGTCATGATGAACACAGAAAACGTAGTACCTCACTTGAGGGAGGAAGCGGTGAATCCCGTGGGAGATCTCTTGGAGGGTGGAGTGACCACTGGCATAAAGAGAACAGCTATTCACGGAAGTTATAAAGACTTGCGTCAATTATCTTAATTGAACCGCCGTATACGGAACCGTACGTACGGTGGTGTGAGAGGACGGGAGTTAATCGCTCCCTCCTACTCGATTCAAATCTGAAAGACCAATCCTGCTTTTACATACCCATTCAGCTCCCAACATCCAAATGATATTTTTCTTTATGAACAGTTTGGAAAGGAGACGGAAGATAATAGACCTATCAGAAAATTGTGATCTTTTACCTATAAGATAATAAAAAAATTGTAATGAGAATCATCGAAAAGTCCTTTATAATATAAAATTAGGAGAACATGTCGGATTTGTTGGATGGGGTGAAAAATCATGCTTCGAGGATTCTATACAGCTGCAGCAGGAATGCTCACACAGCAGCGCCATGCGGAAATGCTTTCAAACAATATAGCCAACGCTAACACGCCGGGATATAAATCTGACCGGGCTGCAATACGGGCTTTTCCGGAAATGCTTTTGTCAAGAATTGAAACAAAAAACGGTGTGACAAATATTTCGGAAGTTGGATCTGTCAATACAGGCGTTTATATGCAAGAATTGATTCCACTATTTACCCAAGGGGATATCCGTGCAACTGATTTGCCGACTGATGTAGCTTTAGTGGAAGAAGCGGTTCCAATTCATGAAGAAACGAATTTAAAAGGCACTCTCTTTTTTGCTGTTGAAACGGGAAATGGTGAAGTGAAATATACGAGAAACGGCCACTTTACGATTGATGAGCAAGGCCGCCTGACAATGGCAGGAAACCCTGTCCTGTCTGTAACCGGAACGCCGATTATTATTGAAGGAAACGATTTTACTATTACGCCTGAAGGAGAAGTTCTGGAAAACGGACAATACACAGGTCAAACGATCGACATTCGGTTTGAAGATGATGTCCGCAATCTTGTCAATGAAGGGAACGGCTTGTTTCGAACGGCTGACGGAACAGAGCTGCCAAGTGCAATTGGCAACGGCAATGTGCAATATGTGCTGCGCCAAGGATATATTGAACGTTCCAACGTTGATGTTGCAAGGGCTTATACGGGTATGCTGACAGCCTATCGTTCTTTTGAAGCAAATCAGAAGGTGCTGCAAGCATATGACAGAAGTATGGACAAAGCAGTCAATGAAATCGGCCGCATCGGCTGACAAAGAGGTGTTGTAAATGCTCCGCTCAATGATTACAGCGACTAATACGATGAATCAGTTACAGCAGCAATTGGATGCAATCGGTCATAACTTAGCGAATATCGATACAAACGGTTATAAAAAAACGAGCACAACCTTTCACGAATTGATGAGACAAGAGCTGAACAATCAGCCGGATCTTCAAAAAGAAACAGGCAGATTGACTGATTACGGCCTTCGTCTTGGCGTCGGCGCCAGACTGGATAAACAGCTTGTCTTTCATCAAGGCGCTATTAAAACGACAGGCAGAGAGCTAGATGTTGCGCTTTTACACAAGGATCAGTTTTTACAAGTGGAAGTAGACGGCGAGGTCCGGTATACAAGAGACGGTGCTCTTTATTTATCTCCTGCAAACGATGGTACGAACCGCCTTATGCTTGTGACGAAAGACGGCTACCGAGTGCTTGATGAAAATCAAAACCCGATTTACTTGGACGGAGATATTCGAGATATTGTCATTTCTGCAAACGGGACGCTTACAGCAGCGCCACGGAATGAAGGAGAGCTACCGCAAACGGTTAATCTTGGAGTTGTCAGAGTAGATCGTCCGAGCATGATGATTTCACTCGGCAATAATATATACGGCTTGCAGCAATTAGGAAACGTGCCCATCACAGATGTGCTGACGAATTTGGAAGGGGATTTGCGGACGGAAATCGGCATGCGGCAAGGGGCTCTGGAAAGCTCAAATGTCGACCTGACTCAAGAAATTACAGACTTAATGATCGCACAACGCTCCTACCAACTAAATGCTCGGTCAATCACGATCGGCGATCAAATGCTTGGACTAATCAACACGGTGAGGTAATAGAGCGATTTCTGCAATTGTGTTGAACAGTTGAAAATCGGCAAAAATTCAATTTAACAAGTTTTACCTCTAGCCTTAAACGGGGTAGTTCACCGTGAATATAGAAATAGGTCTTTTTGATCTTTGACCTTAAAAGAAGCTGCTGTATCAGCTTTTTAAAACTTGTTATTTTTTTAAGGGAGTTTTTATGATGGCTGCTCAGGAAAAAGTTGATATTTTAACAAGGGAAGAACGGAAAAAAGCGAAAAAAGAGGACGGAGTCAAGAGAAAAACGCGCACACGAGTCCGGCTTATTCCAATTTGGCTTCGTCTCATTTTACTTGTTTTTGGAATGGTCATCAGCATGGCCATCGGTGCGATAATCGGATATGGAGTGTTGGGGGACGGACGTCCACTAGATGCACTTAAACCGTCTACATGGCAGCACATCATAGATCTTGTTGAAAAGGACGCGTAATTCTAATATACTTGATGAAAGGCTGGGGGAATTTTCCTCCTTGTTAAGATCTTCTGCAAGACTGGTTCTAAGAAACGAGCTGATGCATTGCTCACATGCCGGAGATCGGGAGACGAAAAAATGGGGCATAAATCGTTTATTAGAGCCATAAAAAGCTGCGGAAACAGACTATCGTTTTAATCCTTAAGGAGGCATCTTCATGTTGGATATTCAGCAAATAAAAGAGATCATACCACATCGATATCCGTTTTTGCTAGTCGATCGAGTTGTTGAATTAGAGGAAGGCAAGCGGGCGGTCGGCATCAAAAATGTCACAATTAATGAACCGTTTTTTAACGGACATTATCCGGATTATCCGGTTATGCCAGGCGTTTTGATCGTTGAAGCACTGGCTCAAGTAGGCGGAGTTGCCATGATGAAAAAAGAAGAATATAAAGGGAAGCTCCCTCTTTTTGCTGGCATTGATAAATGCCGTTTTAAAAGACAAGTACGCCCCGGGGACCAACTAAAACTGGAAGTGGAAATGATCGTACAGCGGGGTCCGATCGGAAAAGCAAAAGGAATTGCAAAGGTTGATGACGAAATCGCTTGTGAAGCTGAATTAACGTTTGCTGTGAAATAAACGGGTGCCTTATAATGGCATCTGTTTTTTATTAAAAAGCAAATTAGACAGCCGCTTTTTTCAAAAATTTTCAAGGAGGCTGTTGTATTGACCTCGTTTTGAATGTACTTGCATCTTAAAAGATCTTCTTTCTGTATTCTCTCCCAAAATTTTCGATGTGCTCCAGTACGGCGTATTCATCTCTATATCTTCATTTTTTATTTCTTCTGATGTTGAAAATATGGCTTTCGTTTGTTTTTTCCCCGATTATGAGCCCTTCTAAAGTGTTTTCTCTTCTTTTTTACATTTGGATATGAAAATGTTGGATTGCAAAAGTTTATTTTCGAAATCGTTCCTTTTACGAATATTCCTTCTTATCCTTTCTTCAATCTATGTCATCATATACTGAAGGTTGAAAAATTCAATCAGTGTTTTAGAAAAATTTGTTGAATGTGTTAAAAATACTTGGGCATGTTAAGAACGTATGAACAATAAGAAAGGAGCAATCATATGAAAAAGAAATGGATGTTCATGTTGATTAGCATGCTAATGGCGTTGATGGTGGTGACAGGGTGCAATACGAATGATGAGGTCCCTCCGGACAATAATGACGATACAGAAGAAAATCTAGGTCCAACAGATGAAGACAATAACGGGAATACATTAGATGAAGAATTGCCACCAGATGATGAAGAAGGCGCCGATAACAATCAAGATGATACTGCTAACGATAATAACGACGAAAACAACGAAGAACAAGAAAATCAATAATTAAAGAAGGCCGTCTGTGCCTTCTATTTTATTTTTAGGATAGACAAGCGAGAATCCTCCCCTTTTTAAAGGGGAGATGAATCGCTTTTTTTATATTTTATAAAGACTATATGTGGTTTATTAAAGATTGAAATAATTGGTTTTTTTGTATATTTTTGATATACTATATGTATGAAGAAAACAAATTTAATTCACGCAAGAACTTGTGTTTATAATGTCAATTATCATATTGTATGGTCTGTGAAATATCGAAAGAAGGTTTTGACACAAGAGGTTGAGTTATATCTCAAGAAAATTTTTAAAGAGATTGCAGAAGAAAAAGGTTTTCTGTTGCAGATGGTAGAGGTGGGTGAACAAGATCATATTCATGTATTTGTATCAGCTCATCCAAAAATAGCACCTTCTTATATTGTCAAAATGTTAAAAGGGATTTCAGGGAGAAAAATTTTTCTGCAATTTCCTGAAATCAAACAAAAATTATGGAAAGGAGTATTATGGAACTCTAGTTATTATATTGAAACCGTTGGCTCTATTAGTGAGGATGTCATAAAACGCTATATTGCTAACCAAAAGAAAGGTGGTGACTAAATGAAAAAGGTATCGTATTTCACCTATAAAGCGAATCGAACCAATCAAATCATCTTATATCACTTGTGTTATGCCAGTCGTAAGTTATGGAATGTGGGGAACTATGAAAAACGGAATTGGTCGAAAGAACAAGGTGTACCGTTCCCGAATTGGTATGAACAGAAAAAACGATTAAAAACACATTTTTGGTATAAACAATTACCTGCTCAATCAGCACAAGAGGTCTTAAAAGTCTTGCAAGAAGCGTGGGTGTCTTTTTTCAAACTAAAGGAAAGCAATGGAATAGATAATCCACAACCACCACGATTCAAACATCAAAACTTTAATGTCCGTTTTCTAAATAACAGTTTCAAATTGGTGGAGAACAATACCAAAATTCGTTTACCCATTCCAAAGGCTCAAAAAGCCTTTTTAAAAGAAACGTATGGATTGGAAGAAAGTTATCTTTATATCCCGATTCCGAAACATATCGAAATCGAAAAGATAAAACTGATTGAAGTGAAACCCATCAGTCGAAAAGAATATACGATTTATCTGATTCAAGAATACAAAGATGTACCATTGAAACAAAAGAATAGCACGAAATTTTTATCGATTGACTTAGGGATTGCCAATGCGATGACTTGTTATGATTATCAAGGAAAAGCACACATCATTTCAGGAAGGCAATGGCTATCCGTTGAACGCTACTTTCATAAACAAATCGCCCATTTTCAAGCGATTGGTTTCGCTCAACAATGTGCTAAAGGAATACAATACCCGAAACCTTCCAGACGTGTGTTACAACTTTATCAAAAGAAAAGAAAACAAGTGCATCACATGTTGCATTGTATGACAAGAAAAGTGATTGATATTGCTCTGCAACAAGGAGTCGAAACGATTGTGATTGGTGACATTACAGGTATACGAGAACAAGCGAAATTCAACAAGAAAACGAATCAAAAATTGCATGGTTTTCCGTATGCGAAAATCATTCAAATGATACGGTATAAAGCGCAGGAGCAAGGAATAGATGTTCGTTTATTAACCGAAGAATACACCTCTCAAGCATGTTCAGTATGCCAAATGTTCCCTTGTGAAGAAAACGCAAAGCCGAGTAATCGGATTCATCGAGGGTTATATGTATGTAACGACTGTCATACAACCATCAATGCGGATGTGAATGGTGCTATCAATATCAGCAAAAAGTATCTGAAAGAGATTAAGGCTTTATCTCAATCAGTAGTGGTGTTGGACACGCCGACTGTGTATACGTTTAACGGACAACAGTTCGTTGCGTAGAACAGGAAGCTCGTCATTTCAATGACGAGTAGTTCACGAGTTAAATGAGGTGTCTCATAACTGATTTAAGTTAAAATTGATTAGATGTGGAGCATCTGCGGTTTCATCTAGGCAAATCTGGTCCAAGGATTTTTGCTGGCTTTCTCATTAAATACGCATGACTATCCTTTTTCATGGAGGACTATTCAATTTTTTTTAAATCGGCATTTAGTTTTTGGATCATGGATTTTATGGATTGTTTTACTAAATGCCTCCAGCAGCTCTTGTCCGGATAGACCTTTTGAAATTAATTCTCTGAGGACCATTTCTGCTTCCTGCTTGGAAGTTCGGTTATTATAGATTCTGCCGTCAAAAAGGACAGAAATATGATCCTTTAACATAGTGATCGAACGAATTTTTGCAATGATATGAGCGGGTCTGTTATTTTTTTTAGTAATCGTGGCTAAAAGCTTGAGTTCATCATTATTTTGCAAATGGTGTTCAAAATAAGGACGAAACTGTTTAGAAAGAAGCGCCTCAATTAACCACGAATTTTCGCCGTCCTCTTTATTAATGATCAGCCCATCAGCAAGAGGTAAATTTTCGATGCGGTTTTCCTGATCTTTCCTCTCAACTTTCAATTCGACAAGCTTAAAGGTTTTCATGGTTCAAGGCCCCCAACTAGAGTTTATGCTTTATTATAACATAAAATAAAAAAGGCTTGACAAAAGTCAGCCTTTACTCTATTTTCAACAGTTCATGAATCATCGTAGCAACATACTGGGATAATTGCTGTTGATTATGATTTGTTTTCGCTAATTTTTTAATCGCATCGTATAAATTGGGATGTTTTATTAAAAAGTCAATTACTTCCTCCAAATGTTTTTCTGACCGATACGGTTCAAGCACTTCTGCCAACATGCTCGGGGTACCGCCTTGACCAACTAGATGATCAATGCTGATTTCGAGTGCTTCACTAATCGAAACAAGCTGCTCCAGACTAGGCTGCTGCACTCCAGTTTCCAATTTGCTGATTACTGATCTTGTCATATTCAATTTTTCGGCCAGCTGTTTCTGAGTCCATCCTTTTTCTTTTCGGAAAAATTTCATATTCATTTGAAATTTTTGCTGTGCGTTCACGATTCCACCAACTTTTCCATACCATTAAAAAATATGGTAAAGGAAAAAGAAGGCATCGTCAGATCGTAATAAGATCAATAAAATAAACGTTCAGTATTAGAACGAAATTGAAAAATGAAGAAAATACAAGAGATAAGGAGAATTTTCGACATTTTATAGGAAAAATGAACTAAAATACATATATTACAAATATTTCGTAAATATAGATAATTTTGACATTAAGGATTATACTTTTTTAAAAAGGCCTAAGGGGGGGATTTGATGACGAAATATAAACTCAAAAAAATTCATATTATCCGCGGTCATGAAAATAGAACTAGAAATAAGGAATTCATGATGTTGAGGATTGGCGATTTTTCCGAAAATGAGCTTAGCTATCATTATTTTCAAATCCCGAGCGATGCGGTAATTGATGTATATTTTCAAATGGAGGATAAATTGTCAATATTGCGGGTAATGTTTGGGATGCAAGAAAAGCAGTTTTATCTTCAGTTGTTTACATACAACCACACAACTCATCGGTATGAAGAAGAAATCATAGATGAGGAAATGAAATCTTCTCCAATCTTCTCAAAGCTTTTGCAGAACATACACATCTATGGGTCGAATCATTTTTCCTTCATTACGACAAAAAATATGAAAAACCCCGAAAAATAATAAATCGTCGTTTATTTTCGAAAAATAGCTGTAGGAAAATGAGAAAATCAACGTTATTATAGACGAAAAAATCTAAAAATAGACATTTTTCTATTTTTTTAACTTCAGCTACAATAAGGGTGCACATTACGAGAAGGGAGGGATGATGTGATCAACCATGTGACGCTCGTCGGTCGATTAACGAAGGATCCTGAAATCCGCTATACAAGTGAAGGGGCTCCTGTTGCCAATATCACGCTGGCCGTGAGCCGCAACTTTCGCAATGCGGCAGGGGAAATCGACACAGATTTTGTTCATTGTACACTTTGGAGACGAACAGCTGAAAATACTGCAAATTACTGCCGGAAAGGATCGATCGTTGGCGTAATCGGAAGAATTCAAACGCGCAACTATGAAAACAGCGAGGGCAAAAAAGTGTACGTAACAGAAGTTGTTGCGGATTCCGTTCGATTTATGGGCACTCCGCCGCAAAGAATGCGGGCAAGAGAGCTTTTCGATCCGGAATCCGCATCTGGACAGTCTGAGGCATAGTAAGTCTGACTTTAGAGGAAAAACAATCCTTTTCGTCTTCAGCAAAATAAGGCATGTTTGATGTAAAGTAAGTTTGCTTTTGATTCCGCAGAAGAAACGAAAATCAATCTTATTAGAAGAAAAGTCCACCTTTTGACTCAAATCGAAAATGGACTTCCGTTAGCTAAGTAGTCCGCTTTTTTCCTTCCAGTGAAAAGAAAAAATCACAAGGCATCCCCTAAAAGCTCCCTCAACCTTTGGCCAGCCGTTTTTTTGAGGCTGGCTGTTTTGTTGAGAGGAAAGGAATTATCAGCTAATGAAAGGCAACAGCCGTTTTTTAGAAATGACGTTTTGATACATTTTGTTCAAATTTTTTAGAGATGAAAATGATGCTTCATTTTATAAAAGCTTCAACCGCTCCATTCTTGGCTTCCTTTTAATGTATTTATGCTGTTTCGTCGAGACTGCTTCCAGCTTCCGGTCTTTGCCTCAGCCTCATTAAAATTGATAAGACTCCAAGATCTTTTTTTGTGGTGTATAGACTCCGCTGCTCACTCCCAAAAAGAGTGGTTAAAAGAGTTCTTATTTATTTGCAGCTTTTATTAATTCTTCATAAAGTTTTTCCCATTCCGGGGCATGTGCTTCCGTTTTAGAATCTTTTTTTGCCAAGAAGATTCCCTCCTTTTTTAACAGCTTAAGAATGGAATAATCCCTTTGCTTTCAAACTTTGATAAAAGAAGTCGCTAAAGTAGACACGGTCACTTTTTAAAAAGCTTTACATTAAAAAAACCTTAACGCTTTATCTCTTTTTTTATTCCTCAGTCGTTTTCGATCGATGCAGACACGCTTTATCGTCTTTCTTCATTTCTGAGTGCAATTAAGTCCTTCAATTCTTCTGTTGAAAGTTCGGTGATCCAATTGTCGCTTTGGATCAGTTCTTCGTTTAATGCTTGTTTTTTCTCGATCATGTCGTCGATTTTTTCTTCAATTGTGCCGGTGGTAATCAGTTTATGTACGTGGACAAACCGCTTTTGGCCGATTCTGTAGGCGCGGTCGGTTGCCTGGTTTTCAACGGCCGGGTTCCACCAGCGGTCAAAATGGATAACGTGGTTGGCGGCTGTCAAATTTAATCCTGTACCTCCAGCTTTCAGCGACAAAATAAATAAGCGGCTGTCTCCTCTTTGGAACTTCTCGACAAGCTTGTCCCGTTCTGTTTTGGATAAGCTTCCGTGCAAAAATAAAACGTCTATTTTAAATGTTTTTTCAAGCAAGTTTTGCAGCATTTTTCCCATTTGAATGTATTGGGTAAAAATTAAACAGCTTTCGTCTTGATTCAAAATAGCTTCAACTAATTCAAGCAGCTTATCGATTTTATGAGACCGGCCTTGAAGAGTAGAAACAGCCTCTTCCTTCAAATAAAGAGCGGGATGATTGCAAATTTGTTTCAGCTTGCCCAGCATTTTTAAAATGAGCGCTTTCCGCTCGAAGCCGTCCGCTTTCATAACTTCATCAAATGTGTCTTTGACAAGCTGTTCATATAATGATGCCTGCTCGACGGTGAGCGGCACGTACTCCTTCTGTTCTTGTTTTTCCGGTAAATTCAGTGCGACATGCTCATCGCGTTTTGTTCTTCGAAGCAGAAACGGCCTGATGATGCTGCGCAGTTTTTGAATTTTGTCCGGTTTTTCACCTTTTTCGATCGGAAGCACATATTGCTTCTGAAATTGGTGAAGGCTTCCTAAAAGACCTTTATTGATAAAATCAAAAATGGCCCAAAGCTCCGTTAGGCGATTTTCTATCGGCGTTCCTGTCAGCGCAATGCGCTGATGGCTGTTCAATTTCCGGATAGATCGCGATTGTTTCGTATGGGCGTTTTTAATATTTTGCGCTTCATCGATGCAGAGGCTGGACCAATGAACAGAAGAAAGTTCGTCAAAATCAACGTGGCTTAAGCCGTATGATGTCAAAACAATATCGGAGCACAAAACCTTTTTTTGAAATGCTTCGCCTTTTTTCCGGTTTTGGCCGTAATGTAAATAAACGTTTAATTGAGGCGCGAATTTTTCTATTTCCTTTTGCCAATTGCCGAGCACGGACGTCGGCACGATGATCAGTGCGGGCGTTTCCGGCTTCTCCCGTTCCTTCACATATTGAAAATAAGCAATCATCTGCACTGTTTTCCCGAGCCCCATATCGTCTGCCAAACATGCGCCAAATCCGAAACGGCGCAAAAACAGCAGCCAATCCACTCCTTGTTTTTGATAAGGGCGGAGGGTGCCGGTGAAATGTTTCGGCAAGCTTACGGAAGGGATTTCCGAAAGCTCCCCCAGCTGCTTCACCATTTTTTTTAATGTGCTGTTTAATTTGATTTCGATCCCAGCAAATGGGCGCTCTGGCTCGTCCCCCTCTTCGCGATTTCGCCCAAATTCCTGCTCTAAAATATCAAAAATGTGGAGGCCTTCTTTTTCTGCACGCTTCAGCATTTTCTTCATCTGCTCGATCATTGACGGATCAAGCATGATCCATTTTCCCCGTATGTTGACGAGCCGCCGTTTGTGCTCAACCAGCTGTTCAAATTCCTCTTCGGTCAGCTCCACGCCGTTTGTTGCGATCCGCCAATTAAAGTCGATGAGGGAATTCATCCCGACAAACGATCTTCCTTTCGGGACGGTATTCACATGCGCTTTCAATGCCAGGCTTGATTGCTTCACCGCCTGCCACCAGGATGGCAAAAGAATCTCGACGCCTGATTTGATGAATGTTTCGCTTGCTTCAAATAAAAAACGCCACGCCTCCTGTTCGCTTAATAGAGCTTCTCCATTTTCAAATGCAAGCCATGGGACGATTGCAGTAAGGCGCTGTTGTTCACGCTCAATTGTGTCCGTATATTTCCGCCATTTAGCCGGCAGCGAGCTTTTCCCTTTGTATAGAAGCAAAGAATCTTTGTCTGTTTGGTCTCGCAAAAACATTTCCAGCTTCCAAATGCCACCATCCTGTTCAGGTTCATTTAAACGGACGCCGATTTGAAACGGCCGATCGTTTAATCGCCAGCCTATTTTCTCAAGCCAGTCCTGTTCGTCAAGAAAATGCCCTTCAAATGATGTGAGCAAAGGATATGTTTCGACAAGCTGATCCCAAGCACGTTTCGCTCCTGCGCTTCTTTCCAAAAGGTCAGAAACGGCAGCGGAAAACCATGGAAGATCAATTTCCTTAACCGTTTTATCCTTCGGCTTCCAGCCCATCTTTCCTTTTTGCCAAGATGAATAGTCAGGCATGAAGTTACCGGTCTGAACAAGCTGAAAAATCAGTTCAGCTGTTTGCAATGTATAGGCAAGATCGCTGGAAAAGGAAATATTGAGCAAAGAGTTGACCGGTTGTTTGCCAAAAAATTCGACCGCCTGCCACGGCGAAAGCAGAATACAATTGTCTGATACACGCAAATCGGTGCCATAAAAGGAAGAAGTATGCCAAATAAATGCGTATTGCTGCCATTGCTTAAGCGAAAGAAAGGTGCCAGCTTCATCTGTACACCAAATGCTGTATTGATGATCTCCGATTTTCTCAGCACAAATCACAAGACTAGTTGTGGTGAACATGTCCCCACTTCCTTTTCTGTTGAATACTTTTGATATTTAAGCTGTGTATTACATCAATTTTCCTTTTACGAGCTCCTCTTGAAAAGCGCGAAGGCGTTTATACTCGCTCGTAATATGCTGAAAATAGTGTTCCCAAGTGTCCATATCGCCCATTTTTTTATAAACGCGTTTCAGCCTTTTTAAATATTTCACAGCGTCTTTGTAGCTTGATCGGTTTTTTGCAGCGATTTTGCCGGCAATTTCTTGATGCAATAGGGGAAGCAGCACACCGGGTGCTTTTTTTTCAATGACAGTAAGAAGCCGGCTCTCTACATCATCTAGAGAGAAACCGATCGAAAGCTGAAGCTCCGCCCATGTATGAAACAGGCCTTTTTCTATTAAATATTCATGATAAACTGCATAGCTGTACGGAAGAAGCTTTCGGCAAGCGTGTTCGAACGTCTCGTCATCCCCAACTTGAGCACGGTAATGTTCAAACTCATTTAATAAATAATATATCGTTTCTTGTCGATCGTAAAAATATTCTACTTGAATATACAAATTGGCTTGATCAAGAATTACCGGAACCCATTTTCGGAACCGTTTAAATTCTTTTCTTTTATTCATCGATATAATCCAATCAAACAATAACGGCAAAAGTGGAAGCTCAGTTTCGTTCAAATAATGGATGATGCGGTCATCGTTTTTGTCCAAAAAATCAAAATGGAAAATAGCGAGTTCGCATTCAAGAATGAACAAACCGCCTTTTTTCATTTCATCATCTTTTCGATGTTCAAGCATCGTCCGCTCTTCTTCCATCCACTTTTTTCGGTTCAGTAAATACTCCCAGATGATCCGGTAAATAACGACTCGCTCATAGAGAAAAGCTTTGCCGCAAAACAAAAGCTCGCGGATGTGATCCCTCATGTCATGTAAAATGGGATCAGCGGAAAAAGGTAAAGGCGTTGTTTTTATTTGCTTTACATGTTCAATGATCTCAAGCTGCAATTCTTCTATCACTTGAGCAGCGTATTGGAAAAGAGCTGGCGAATTTGTATTTGTTTCGTTTTGATGGCAAAAACGGCAAATTTCAACAAGCAGACTACTTGCCAGCATGATATGGTAGAGAGGTTTTAACCCTCGGTTTTTAGGCTCCTTCTTTTTCAGAAGAGGATACACTTTATACCAAATCGCATAAATTCTTTGTGTACCGAAGAGTGTTTCAACATTGTCCAGTTCGCCTTTAAAAAGCTCCGCCCAATCGTCGGCCGGTTGTTCACTCGGCTTCATTCCTTTTTGAATCAAGCCTTCCTCCTTCAACACGGCCAGCTTTTTATTCGGTTTTTCTTTCCACTTGTTAAAAAAGTCACCGAGATCGTCTGTTAATGCATAAATATATAAAAAAACAGCAATGAGATGACGGCATGGAAACTCATTAGAACAGGAGCAGCTTGACAGCTGGAAATATTCCAAATCAAGCTTGACATATGCGCGCTTTACGTCCTCAACTGCCGCCGTAATAAATATTCCTTCTTGCTTGACATTAAACACGTTTCCTTGTCTATATAAAAGAAACCCTTTTTTCATCCATTCACGTTGTTCCTCTGTTTCAGGGGAAAGCATGTTTATCACTTGTTCTGAACAATGAAGCACTAATTGTTTATCGAAAATATGGGAAGGCATGAGAAGTCCGCTCCTTTGTCGTTTATAGCAACACGTTCCTTACGATTATAGCGCAAAATGCGAAATCGAACACTATTCTTGTCTAGTAAACTATTGCAACTTTGATTTGATGTTAGTATAATTGTCATATCTTGCTGTTTAATTTTGTAAAAATTTGAAGAAAGGAAATTTTTCAGAATGAAAGAGACAAAGAAGATCCAGGACGAATTTCTGAAAATTCTCCTTAATGCGTATAAGCAAGGTGAAACAAACGAACATGTCACTACGAAAGAATTATTAAAACAGCTTGAACACGAGATTAAAAAGGTGTATGTATCATAGCTGTGGGATTGTGGCATTATCCCGCAACATACTGAAAGTAGCTGGCATCCGCCAGATACTTTCAAACAAAAATAGAAATATACGAAATCAAGTAGAGAAAAACGGTTTGTTTTTCTTTACTTGATTTATTTTAAGTGACTTATCTGACATCTCCTTTCATTCTGCATGTTTTAAAAGCTAGGGAACGTTTGATTGTTCTATCTCCTCCGAACTAAAAATAAGCCTTTTTTCCTGTAAACATCATAAGGCGGCTGACCGATATGGGTAATGTAGTTCTTACTTCATATTATTTTTGTAAGGATTTGTGAAGTTTTTGATGACGCTTTCTTGGTATTTGCTAGGAGAAGCGCATCAGGGGAAGGGGAGGGTGAAGGGTTGAAAGGTCAATGGTTGACGCCGGAAGAAATCGAAGCAAGAAGAAAAATCAAAAAAATGTGCCTTTATATCGCTTTTCCGGTTATTGCTGTTGCCATTGGGGCGGCTGCCGCAATTTTGCTGAATACGATGTAGGAAGAAAGTGTAAGGAGGTGAATTGAAACGATTCGCCTCCTTACGCTTTTTTCTGAAAAAGGACAAAATTCTCTATAAAAATTGTCGAATCAACTAGATGTTGGAAGAATTTAATATTATAATAAATTGATAGGTAATGACATATTTTGCAACGGAGGTAAACATGGAAGAAACAATTAGTTTAAAAGAGATATTGGATATATTGAAAAAACGGATAAGCTTAATTATTCTCATTACGGCGATTGCAACAGCGGCAAGCGGCATTGTCAGCTATTTTTTTATTACTCCGATTTATCAAGCTTCCACCCAAATTTTAGTCAACCAAACGAAGGATGACCAAGCCGCTTTTCAATACAACGAAATTCAAACGAATTTGCAGCTCATTAATACATACAATGTCATTATTAAAAGTCCAAGAATTTTGGAGCTGGTGATTGAAGAGCTGGGTTTAAACGAGACGGTCGACGAATTAAATGAAAAAATTACGGTCGGAAGCGAAAAGGACTCGCAGGTCGTCAACATTTCCGTTCAAGATCCTGACCCGCAGCACGCAGCAAATATTGCCAACACGATCGCGAGCGTTTTCCAAAAGGAAATTAAAAATATTATGAACGTTGACAACGTCAACATTTTGTCGAAAGCGGAAGTGAAAGAGAATGCTTCCCCTGTCAAGCCGAAGCCTGTCTTAAATATGGCGATTGCGTTTGTTGTCGGATTGATGGCCGGCGTCGGACTTGCGTTTTTGATTGAGTATCTTGACAACACGGTAAAGACGGAGCAGGATATTGAGAAGCTTTTGGAGCTTCCTGTGCTTGGGGCAATTTCTGAAATGGACAATGAAATGAACAGTTCGACAATGAATCAAGCGGTAAAAAAATCGAGAGTCAGGGGTGAGACGTATGGCGCCTAGAGCGAAAGGAATGAAGCAAAAACAGCGCACATTGATCACGGCGCTCAACCCGAAATCGCCGATCTCTGAACAATACCGGACGATTAGGACTAACATTCAATTTTCGTCTGTGGACCATGAAATTCGTTCAATCATGATTACATCAACTGGCCCTGGAGAAGGGAAGTCGACAACGACGGCAAACTTGGCTGTTGTGTTTGCTCAGCAAGGGAAGCAGGTGCTGTTAATTGACGCTGATTTGCGCAAACCGACAGTTCATTATACATTCCGTCTGCAAAACATTCACGGATTAACGAGCGTGCTGTTAAGAAATGCGACTTTACAGGAAGCTGTGTCGGTAAGTGAAGTTGATCATTTGGACGTTTTAACGAGCGGACCGATTCCTCCGAATCCAGCCGAGCTTTTGTCATCGAGAAGCATGGTGGAGCTGCTCAAAGAAGCTTATGATCAGTACGACATTGTGCTTATTGATTCTCCGCCTCTTTTAGCGGTAGCGGATGCGCAAATTTTGGCTAATCAAGTCGATGCGTCGATCATGGTGGTGGCAAGCGGAAAAACGGAGAGAGAAGCAGCGTTAAAAGGAAAAGAATCATTGTTGTCGGCAAAAAGCAAGCTGCTAGGAGTTGTATTAAACGGCAAGCCGCAGAAAGACAGCCATTATTACTATTATTACGGCGGGAAAAATTAGGTATTTTTTCCTATTTTTCTTTGAAAAAAACAGTCTACTTGTTTAAAATGATAATATCTGATTTTTTTCCGTGATTTGAAGGATGGTGTCGTATGATGATTGATCTGCACTGTCATATATTGCCGGAAGTGGACGATGGAGCGAAGCATTTGACGGAAAGCATCGAAATGGCGCGAGCGGCTGTCTGTCAAGGGATTTCGGTCATTACCGCTACACCGCACCATAAAAACGGGAAGTTTGACAATGAATGGAACTTCGTTAAAGAAAAGACAGAAAAATTGAATGAAGCATTGAAAAAAGAAGGAATTCCGCTTACAGTAGTTCCCGGCCAAGAGATCCGGCTGTACGGGGAACTGCTTGAAGACTTTTCGGCTGGGAACTGCGGCGGTTTAAATCAGTCAAACTATATTTTAATTGAGTTTCCTTCAAACCATGTGCCAAGATATGCGGAACGGTTGATATTTGATATGATGATGGCCGGGCTGAATCCGATCATTGCCCATCCAGAGAGAAACAGCGAAATTGCGCAAAATCCCGACCTTTTGTACAAGCTTATAAAGCAAGGAGCGGCAGCACAGCTGACAGCAGCAAGCCTTACGGGAACGTTTGGCAGCAAAATTAAAAAATTTTCTTTCGAGTTGCTAAATTCCAATCTTGTTCATTTTATTGCTTCAGATGCGCACGATTTGAAGTATAGGAGCTTTCACATGCAGGAAGCTTTTGCGGAAGTGGAAGAACAATTTGGCATAGATGCGGTCGAATATTTCAAAGAAAACGCCGACTGCGTCATTCGAAACGAAGCGATTTACAAAGAACCGCCCGAGCGCATCAAAAAAAAGAAGTTTTTTGGAATTTTCTAAATTACAATATATGACTGGCTATTAGCGCCTTTTCTATATATTGTTTTTTAGAATTTTTTTAAAGGTGATGTCTCTTTACCTTTATCAATAGAGGCACTCGGCCGCGCTGTGGGTGCTTCCAAAAGGACACCTTAGACGCTAGTCGTCGATGGTGCGGTGTGAGGGCGGGTTCGATGCCCGGTTTAATAACACGGTATATTGAAAGAATTCACTGGATAACGCCCAAAATTGTAGGCAGCTGTAAGCATTCTTTACTCTGCATGGAAAGGAAAATTATACTATTTTATGAGTGATTGGATTGAGTAAAAAAGCAATATTGAACAAACACAAGAAAGTATTGATAAAATTTAACAGGAAAACATTGACTTATATAAAAAATCTTAATTGAAATTTGCATCAAACATATTAAGCTTTGTTTATTAAACAGTCTGCAAATTGTCAGTAAATAATTTACCTAAAACAGAGGGAACTAAATAAAGAGTATTTAAACAAAAAATGCTAAAACTAAAAAACAAAACTGGAAAACCACTGGAAACAAAAAGTGGTTATTTTTTTTCAAAACCGATATGAATCTACGTATGCTCTATTGATGAATAGATTATACGTAGGTCCGTATAAACAAAAAGTACAAAGGGAAGTGAGTGAGTATATTGAAAAAAGTGAGGAAAGCCATCATACCAGCTGCGGGGCTCGGAACAAGATTTTTGCCCGCAACGAAAGCGATGCCGAAAGAAATGCTGCCGATCGTTGATAAACCGACGATTCAATACATAGTAGAGGAAGCGATCGAATCCGGAATTGAGGACATCATCATCGTCACCGGAAAAGGAAAAAGAGCGATCGAAGATCATTTTGACAACAACTTTGAACTCGAACAAAATTTAGTGGAAAAAGAAAAATTTGATCTCTTGGAAAAAGTGCGCCAATCTTCCAAAGTAGATATTCATTACATACGGCAAAAGGAACCAAAAGGGCTTGGACATGCTGTCTGGTGCGCCCGCAAATTCATCGGCGACGAACCGTTTGCTGTACTTCTTGGAGATGACATCGTGCAGGCGGACAAGCCTTGCTTAAAACAGCTGATGGACGAATATGGAAAAACGGGAGCATCGATCATCGGCGTACAGCCTGTTCCTGAAGAAGAAACACACCGCTACGGCATCATCGAGCCGCTCGAACAAACGGGCCGACGATACGAAGTCAAAAATTTCGTCGAAAAACCGGCAAAAGGAACAGCGCCATCCAATCTCGCCATTATGGGTCGGTACATACTAACGCCTGAAATTTTCCGGTTTTTAGAAGAACAAAAAATCGGAGCTGGCGGCGAAATCCAGTTAACAGACGCCATCCAAAAACTAAATGAAATCCAACGTGTCTTCGCCTACAACTTCGAAGGAAAACGATATGATGTTGGGGAAAAAGTAGGTTTTATACAGACGACTATTGAATTTGCATTGCAGAATCAGGAGTTAAGAGAAGATCTTATTCAATTCATGGAGAAAATATTAAGCGATATGAAAGTAGAAGAGAAATAAAGGGGGACGGGGAGTTGTCGAAGTCGAATTCTGTACAAAAAGTGTTTGCTTCTAATCACAGTGTAGAATACACTTCCTTTCAAAGTTTAGAAGATACATCTAAACTATACGCTATTACGAAAAGGACAATCGACATTATCGGAGCAATCATTGGACTTGTTTTAACAAGTCCGCTTTTTTTTATTATTAGCATCTTCTATTTATTCGGTGACTCGAAAGGACCAATTTTCTTCAAACAAGTTCGTGTAGGAAAAAACGGAAAAAAATTTTATATTTATAAATTTCGCTCCATGCTTGTTAAAGCAGAGGAGAAACTGAAAGCAGATAAAGAATTGTATGAAAAATATTTAAGAAACAATTATAAGTTAGAACCACACGAAGATCCAAGAATTACAAATTTAGGACGCTTCTTACGCAAAACGAGTCTTGATGAAATTCCCCAATTGATTAACGTGTTAAAAGGGGAAATGAGTTTGGTTGGACCGAGACCAGTGGTTGAAGAAGAACTAAAAGAGTATGGAATGGAAGTTTCAAAGTTTTTATCAGTCAAGCCAGGAATTACAGGCTATTGGCAGGTAAGTGGAAGAAGTGAGGTCGGGTATCCTGAAAGAGTAGATGTCGAACTATTTTATGTATATAATCAATCATTGCTTTTAGATATAGTTATTCTCGTAAAAACCGTATTTATGGTTCTTTTAAGGAAGGGTGCTTATTAAAGTGGTTTGCCTATCTTCATATAAAAGGAGTTTTCTTTGCGCAATAGGGACATTGACGAACTACCGCAATTATGGAATGTATTAAAAGGGGATATGAGTCTAGTCGGACCACGCCCGCCGCTGCCAAGGGAAGTAGAGCAATATACAGAGTATGATAAACAGCGGCTGCTTGTGACGCCGGGGTGTACTTTTCTTTGGCAGGTGAGTGGGAGAAATGATTTAGGGTTTGAGAAAATGGTGGAATTGGATTTGGAGTATATTCAAAATAGGGAGTTAAAGTGCGAGCGCGACATAAAAATAATTTTAAAAACTATAAGTATAATCAATAGTGCATATTTTACAGGTTATAAAGTTTAACAAAATATAAAGTGGAGGGTGTAATATATTAAATGTATAAATATGATTATTTGATTGTCGGTGCAGGACTTTTTGGTTCCGTTTTTGCTTATGAGGCAACAAAAAGAGGAAAAAAATGTTTAGTAGTCGAAAAAAGGAACCATATTGGAGGAAATGTTTTTACCGAAAATATTGAGGGAATTAATGTCCATAAATATGGAGCACATATATTTCATACAAATGATAAAACTATTTGGGATTATGTAAATCAATTTGCTGAATTTAATAGATTTACTAATTCTCCAATTGCTAATTATAAAGGTGAAATATATAATTTGCCTTTTAATATGAACACTTTTTATCAACTTTGGGGCGTTAGGACACCGGAAGAGGCAAAAAAAATCATTGAAAAGCAAAGAAAGGAATCTGGAATTGAGAATCCAAAAAATCTTGAAGAACAAGCCATTTCTTTAGTTGGAAAAGATATTTATGAAAAGTTAATAAAAGGTTATACCGAAAAACAATGGGGAAGACCAGCAACAAGTTTGCCGGCATTTATCATTAAAAGACTTCCTGTACGATTTATTTATGATAACAATTACTTTAATGATAAATATCAAGGAATACCTATTGGAGGCTATACGAAGATAATTGAAAAAATGTTAGAAAATGTTGAAGTACACTTAAATACTGATTTCTTTAAACACAGACGTGAGTTGGAAGCTTTGGCTAATAAGATAGTTTATACAGGCATGATCGACCAATTTTACGATTATAAATTTGGAGTATTGGAATATCGGAGTCTCCGTTTTGAAACCGAGGTACTTAAAGGGGTAGAAAATTACCAAGGTAATGCAGTGGTAAATTATACAGATAGAGAAACACCATATACGAGAATTATTGAACATAAACATTTTGAATTTGGAACCCAGAAAGATACTATCATTACAAGAGAGTATCCAAAAGAATGGAAACCGGGGGACGAACCTTACTATCCTATAAATGATGATAAAAATAATGAAATTTATAAAAAATATAAGGAATTAGCAAGCCAAGAGAAAAATGTGATATTCGGAGGAAGACTTGCAACATATAAGTATTATGATATGCATCAAGTAATTGGTTCAGCTCTAAAAACTGTAGAAAAGGAATTTAAAGATGAGTAATAAAGTTATAAAAATATTGGTAGCAACACATAAAAAATATAAAATGCCTGACGATCATATGTATTTACCTTTACATGTAGGTAGAGAAGGTAAAGAAGATTTGGGTTATCAAGGTGACAATACTGGAGATAACATATCATTAAAAAACCCTAATTTTTGTGAACTAACGGGACTCTATTGGGCTTGGAAAAATTTGGATGTAGATTATATTGGATTATGCCATTATAGGAGATATTTTACTAAGAAAAATGTACTACAGCAGATGTTATACAGAAATAGAAAATTTGAAATAATATTGGATGAAGATTCTATAATAGAACTAATTAAAAAATACGATGTAATTTTACCAAAAAAAAGAAACTATTATATTGAAACGGTATGGTCACATTACAAGAATGCACATAATATAAGTGATTTAGAAGAGACACGAAAAATAATAGCAGAAAAATTTCCGGAATATCTTATGAGTTTTGATCAAGTAATGAAAGATAAAAAATTACATTTGTATAACATGTTTATTATGAAAAAAAAGGACTTTGACCAATATTGCAATTGGTTATTTGAGATCTTATTTGAATTAGAAAATAGGATAGATATTAGTCAGTACGATAATTATCAGAAACGTGTTTTTGGATTTATATCAGAAAGATTATTTAATGTTTGGTTAGAATATAACAGATTAAGAAAATTCGAAGTTAATGTAATTAATCTTGAAAAAATCAATTGGTTTAGGAAAATTTTATCTTTTTTGAATAGAAAAGTAAAATTCTTATAGCTTATAGAGTAATTTTATTAGTTCTCAACCATAATTATAGATATCACAACAGTATATAACGTACACCTTAATGGTGGTGAGACCCTTTATAGGAAACTGTTGGGGTGGATTTGATGTACAAAATTGTGAGCTCTCTCTGATGAGAGATGACTACGTACGGAAAAAATGATGAACTTGCAAATCCATGTCCGCTCGTACCAAATCCTGCGGACCATTTGGTCGGAAATGGGCCAGCAAAAGCATGGCCATCATGCCCACGTTTCGCTCTTTGGGACCGTGAATGTATTTAACGGAGACACGATCCTTCATCGGGTGGAGACCGCCAATGCCACGATATTTTTAGATTTCTTGAGAATCGTAAAAAAACATTACCCTGACAAATAGATCGTGCCCGTACTGGACAATGCCCGCATCCACTATGCCAAGATGGTCAAAGTGTTTTTACGCCAGGAGGGGGGAATCGTTTCATTTGCTCTTTCCGCCACCTATTCGTCTCAGTTGAACTCGATCGAACGTCTGTGGAAATGGCTCAAATGGATATTGACCGGGCCATTGCTGGTTTATGGACTACATTTGCCAGCGGCCGGAAGAAGTGCTTCAACGCTTAGGGTGTGCTGCGTGATGTAAAGGCTAACTTTTCAAGGTACATATAGAAAAATTATACGAGAAACCGTAAAATTAAATATGGTAGTTCAGTTTTCTTAAACAAACAGGGAATTCATTTTCGTAGAAAAAGGGTGCCTAATGAAATGTCAATTCTGTTATTACCAGTTTCGTTATTTATTAAACAATTAAACGATCTTCCCGTTAGTTATTTAAGAGAGTTACCAATTTATATTTTTGTGTTTTTGATTATATTTTCTATTATATTAAGAAAAAAAGCGAATATTAAAGGGTTAGTTTGTTCAAAAGTTTTTATCTGCCTAATATTAGTTATTTTTTTTCAACTGTTAGCAATGTTATTAAGTTATGCAGATATTGGAAATGATACCCTTAATAGAAATCCAATTAAAGAGTTTGTTAAATTTCTTATATTTTTAGGTTGTATATTGGTACATTATGTTACTGTAAAAATGATTGTAAATAATATAAATAATATACAGTTATTTATAAAAGGTAATGGCATTGCATTAATTATTTCATTATGTATTGTCTATGTACAATTTTTATATTTATTATTTCCTACAGTTTTTGATGATATAGTTAGTATTATTGGTAATTTTGAAAAAAGATTTGATAGAACGTGGTATGATAATGGCAGTTATGTGCAAACAATGGGTAGAATTAATGGGATAAATCAAGAATCGAGTTATTTGGCAGCGCAGCTCTTAGTCATATTTGTACCGTTTATATTATCTTCAATAAAAAATAAAACAAATATTTTTTCAATTAATTCGAAGTATAATCCAGTTATCTTCTATTTATTATTGATAAGTATAATAATCATTTTATTCTTTGCAAAAACATCAACAGGTATATTAGCTATATTTTTAATTGTTTTCTCCTTATGGATTAGCTTACCAATGAAACGAAAGATTAAAACTGGATTTCTACTTGTAATAGCTGGGTTTGTCGGATATTTTATAGTAATAAACAGTTCAGTTGTAATGAATATATTGAACGAATATTTGTTTGACAAAGCTGAAAGTGGTTCTTCAATGAATAGAATTGGAGGTACAATAGCACTTATTATAGTATGGCTAAAAAACTTTATTGTAGGGATTGGTTGGAATTACCATGATTATTATTTGTTTAAAAATGTGCCAATTTGGACGACTTTCAATTATGAATTCCAAAATGTCTATAAAGCTGAAAATTTCTATCCTATATTAAGCGTATTTTTTGGATGGTTGGCTGAATTTGGAACTATTTGTGTTTTGTTTATATTAATTTATATATATAAGTTATTAAGGGACTTTCGGAGTTTAAGTAAGAAGGCAAAGTTTTATAAAAATAATAGCGTAAACATAAAAATATTAGATTTAATTAAGGATTCTGCACATTATTTTGTTTTTTTCTATATAATTTGTTCATTATTTGTTTTTGATTGGTCAGAAAGCATATATTTAGTTATGTTTTTCTTCTTTGTTGTTGTGCGACGATATTATAAAAATGTTTTAAGTGAATAAAGTTAGACTAAAGTAACTATTCACCCGATTGCTAGCGTTTCATGAACCCAGCTCAAAGAAGGTATTTCATGTACAAAAGATGCCCAAAATCAAGTGGGAGGACTATATCGAGTGGTTCTCACATCAATAATCGATGAAGTGAGTTCCGCATGGGTTTTTCATGTTTTTCAATCGTGGCACAACTCTGTAAACCTCTTTAACTTCCGAGTTAAGTCCGTATAATTGTGTAAAAAGGGAAATAGAAAAAGAGCCATGTTGCTTCCCCTTTGGTCAAATAAACAGTGAGCAAAACACTATACATAAGGAGGAATGCAACCATGGCTCAATACCATATTGCCGTAAACGATGAACTTTTGCATGGGCTATTTACCAGAGATGAGGGGTTGGCTAAGCTGCTGGAACAAGTTCTGAATCCAACCCTCGAGGCGCAAGTAGAAGAACAGCTGAGGGGCTCGCCATTATGAGCGTACGGAAGAACGAGAAGGCGATCGAAACGGTTCGTATACACGCCAGCTGACAACCCGGGTAGGACAATTGACCTTGCGCGTTTCACGGACAAGAGGTGGGGAGTTCTCCACCGAGCTGTTTCAACGATAATATCAACGGAGCGAACAAGCTCTGGTACTGGCACTCATGGAAATGGAGGTAAACGGGGTGTCTACCCGAAAGATGACCCAAATCACAGAAGAGTTGCGCGGGACTTCGTTTTCCAAATCCACGGTCTCCTTGCGGTGGATGTGGCGGCAACGGGGCGGCATGTGCTCAAGCGAAGCTCCACAGTCTGCGCAGGACGTGACCCGGTGGCCGATGATGTGATCTGGATTCTCTATCGGTTGAAGCGTTTTTCCGGGATGCCCCGGCTGTCCACCGAGACGGTATCGGGTCTTCTCCCGTGAAGAAAGCAAACGAACCGGCGCCACATACGCGGAAGGAGGCAAATGGCTATTTGTGCTGTTTTTTTCGTGCGTGCTTCCAGTTGATCAATACGGGCTTGAAGCTGGGAAATGGTTTGTTTTTGGTGCTCAATGAGTTGCATTTGTTGGGCAACTGTGGCTTGAAGTGAATGGATTTGTCGGTAAAGTCCTTGAACGAACTGGACATCGGTTCTAATCCCTGTTTGATACATCTAGGTGATCGGTTCGGATGTTCATTTTTGGAAAAACAGGAGGGGTTAAATAGAGCTATAAGCAAATTTATAGCAATAAGATGAGTAGTTAACACTTACGTTATCAAATTTGCTTATCTGCAGTTTATAAGTTATTCATTAAAAATAGTTTAATTTATTTGTAAGAAGTTGATACCGTCAAGAATTTTGTGTAATGTAAGCTACATTCGGTATACTATTAGACATAGGTGGGGTTCACCTTTTTCTAAGGTTTTTAGTCCAATCTGAGAATACCCTACCTTTTTCTTTTGATCTAGTAAAATGCTTTACACAAAATTTTATACATCATCAAGAAGTTTGGAGGTGTATATTTTTGAGAAATAAAATTAAATATTATTTGCAGAATAGTGAATTTATAAGTCTATTATACTATTATATTGGTTCTCTTGTTATTAATATTATAAGTCTGTTTGTTAAGCCAAAAGAAAAAACTGTTCTTTTTGTATCGTTTGGTGGAAGACAATATAGCGATAGTCCTAAGGCTATTTTTGAGTGGATGAGAAATGATCCAAGATTTAAAGATTGGGAATTTACTTGGGCATTTATTAAACCAAATAATTATCAAATAGACGGAGCTAAAAAAGTAAAGATTGATTCGCTCTCCTATTTTATTACTGCAATAAAGTCTAGGGTTTGGGTTACTAATTCAGGTATTAAAAGATATCTTAATTTTCATGGAAAAAATACATTATTTATCAATACATGGCATGGTACTCCTATAAAAAAAATAGGAATAGATGAGGTAGGTGTTCATAAATCGAAGGTATTTGCGAGAAAATGGTTTGAATTTAAAGATGCAAATATCACTCTTGCAGAATCTAAATATGATGCTGAAATTTTTAAACGAATTTTTGATATTGACGATAATCAAATTATGATAACAGGTTTACCTAGAAATGATGAATTATATCATAATAAATATGATATTGATAATATCAAGAAAAAATTAAATATCCCTAAGGATAAGAAGGTTATACTATACGCTCCTACTGTAAGAGGCAATAATGTTGATGAAGATTTTAGAAACTTTATAAATCCCCCAATTGATTTTAATAATTGGAAAAGAATCTTAGGTGAATATGTTATCTTATTCAGGGCACATTATTTTGTAGATAAAATTGATGAAATTAAAGGAATTAACTTGGATAATGTGATAAATGTTACATCATATGAGAATCTAAATGAATTAATGGTAGTCTCTGATCTTTTGATTAGTGATTATTCAAGTATTTTTTTCGATTATGCTATACTTGAAAAGCCAATGTTCTGTTTTGCTTATGATTATGATGAGTATATTAAGTATCAAGGTCTATATTTAGATATTAATAAAGAAATACCGAATGGAATAATTAGAACGGAAAAAGAATTACTATATATGATTAAGAATTTAGACTACAGTGAACAGGTTAAAAAAACTATACAGTTTAAGAAAAAATATTTATCTGGTAATGGTAAGGCTACTCAACAAGTAGTTGACTATATATTTAATAATACAAAAAATAGTTAATACGAGGGTTCTTTGTAAACGCCTTTAACTCCCAAAGGTGATGGGCATAACAAAGCGCATGTGTCGTTTGCATGTACTTAGATTAAATCCCGTATGCATCATGTATCATCGTACCCTGATAATGAGGAAGAATGGCCAATCCCATCCTTAGAGTAAAGGTCTTTCCCTGAGAACAATGGGGGCCAAGTACGTATGCGTAGAAGTGGATGTGACCATGCAAACAGGCGTTGGTTTCATCGATACGTAGGCTTGCCTCATCCACATGCAAGATCGGCGATGAGAGTAGTGTAGCCTCAATCGTTTCCATGTTCGAAGTTCGGACGACTCGCTTCATGGATAACAAAAACTTGTCGATTTTCATGAGATATGAACCTCCTTAAGGAATTGGATTCATGTCTTCTTTTTTATCTGTTCGTAAATATCTATTATAGGTGCACATTGAAGCATTAACGTCCGTATAAGTCGTTTACATCCCGATTATACTGCTCCTAAGAACTTGACCAAAAAAGGAATGGAATGAAAATGAAACGGCTGAAAAGCATTCATGATCACGGATGGACACCACGTACTCTTCGAAAGCAGGAGCGAAAAATCAAAAACGTTTCCCTGCGTCAACGTGTCATGGCTGTTCGCCTTGTCATGGAAGGATACCTAGGCAAAGAAAATCGCGGCTATGCTCAATCTGTGCCGCCAAAGCGTGGCATTTTATGTGTCCTTATTCAAAGAAGGCGGACTGGATCTCCTGCTCGACCGGAAATCCCCACCCGGCCGTGAGCCATTTTTGACGCCAGAACAGCAACAGGAGGGGGGAATCGTTTCATTTGATCTTTCTGCCCCCTATTCGTCACAGCTGAATCCGATCGAACGCCTGTGGAAATGGCTTAAAGACGCGGTCATAGCCAATCTATTTTGGATATTGACCGGGCCATTACCCGGTTTATGGACTACATTTGCCAACGCTAGGAAGAAGTGCTTCAACGCTTGGGGTGTGCTGCGTGATGTAGAAGTTAACTTTTTAAGGTGCATTTATGTATGTTAGTAAATTTGCTTATCTATAGAATAGTAATGATTTAATAAATCATAGAGAAATTAAGGTGAAGATTTAATGAAAAGAGTAGGCTGTATAATAGTAACATTTAATAAGTTAGAATTGTTGAAGGAATGTATAAATGCAGTATTAAATCAGACAGTTAAAGTGGATAAAATATTTATAGTAGATAATGCGAGCACAGATAATACGAGAGATTATGTGGAGCAACTAACAAAAAAATATAACAATATTATTTATAGTAGATTAGAAAAAAATATGGGAGGTGCTGGTGGGTTTAATTATGGGTTAAAACTAGCATATAAGGCTGATATTGATTATATTTGGATTATGGATGATGACACTATACCAAAAAAGGATTCGTTAGAGAATTTATTACGTTTTGCAATAAGAGATGATATTAATTGGGGTTTTCTCTCCAGTAATGTAAAATGGATTGACGATTCTCCTTGTTTAATGAACATCCCTGAACCAGATAAATTATGGTCTGAATATATAATTGATGGTTTAGTAAGAGTAGTATCAGCTACTTTTGTATCATTATTTATAAAAAAGGAAATTTTGAAAGAAGTTGGTTTCCCAATAAGTGAATTTTTTATTTGGGGTGATGATACTGAATTTACTAAACGGATAAGCAAAAAAAAGTATCCGGGCTATATGGTTAGTACTAGTGTTGTTACTCATAAAATGGCGAAAAATATTGATGTTGATATAATTAATGATACTAAAGATAGATTAAATAGATATTATTATAGATACAGAAATAAAGTTTATACAGCTAAAAAATCGGGGGTGAAAGAATTTATCCAGTTTTTCCTTCATACGAGTTATACAATATTGAGAATACTAAAAGAAAAAAATACAAATAAATTTAAAAAAATACAAATTGTTATTAAGGGGTATTTTGCTGGATTATTTTTTAACCCGAGTATAGAGTTTCCTGATTCATTAGATACCTGAATCCGTGATAAAAACTTGCGCAAATGGCTGGGAAAGCTCAATAAATGAGCAAATATTATGCGTGTTACACTTGACCCAATAGGTGAATATGCAAAAATAAGTTTAAATCTTGATATGATAGGATTGTTGAGTACCTATGAGAAGAAGCTGTCACGGATTCAGGTAAATAATTAACTATAGATGAGCATTTTCCATTACAATTACAATAATCCCTAGTATGTAAGAGACAAGCAGGGTACCACTTAGGCCGCATGGAGCAGTTATTTGACTACGTCAAGGAGAATATCCTGTTTGGTCGCATGATAAATGAATTCCACAAGGCTATGTTCTCTTTCTTCGGGATCTCGTCCAACACGATTGAAAAATCGCTACCGGATTCGGTGAGGTTATACACATAGGGCAACTAGAACAAAATCTAATATCGTTTGACCACTTGAGGATGTGAACCCGGTACTTATCCAGTTTTAGTTGGTTTTTGGACTGACGGAAAAAAGCATTTGATGGACCGGTATTTGGGTATAATAACGCAAAATTTTTTCATGATATCAGTGCTTAATACGCAATGGAGATGCTCCGAAGTCATCGGCTGATCGGCTTTCCATATCAATAGCACCACGACATGGTGTTATAGACGGAACGCAATGGGGAATGTTTGAGTCTTGGTGTGAACCATGACTCAAACAAGGAAATGACCCAAAACGAACTTCTTTTCGGTGTGAGAATAGTGACAGTCACACCCTTGAATGGCAGGCTTTGTTTGGGGACAAGCGGATTTGATCATCTACAGAGTGATAAAACGAATTCGGATAAAAAATAATGAGAGAGCAGTTTGATGTAAGATTGTCTTTCCTAATAAAGTAAAAAAAGTAGAAAAGGTATAAAAATGAGTATTGCAAAAAATTACATTTACAATGTAGTCTATCAAATTGTCACTTTAATTGTTCCTGTTATCACAGTTCCCTACATATCAAGGGTATTAGGTAGTACTGGAGTTGGAATTAATGCTTATACGAATTCAATTATTCAATATTTTATATTGTTAGGATCCATAGGGATAAATTTATATGGAAACCGTGAAATAGCATATGTAAGAGATGATAAAATAAAACTTAGCAAAACATTTTGGGGCATTTTTACATTAAAATTAATAACAACATTTATTTCTTATTTTCTTTTTCTTATCTTTTTAGTTTTAGTTGACAACTATGAAACGATATTTTTTATACAGTCAATATATATTATTGCAGCTGCTATAGATATTTCTTGGCTATTTATGGGGTTAGAGGATTTTAAAAAAACTGTTATAAGAAATTTGTTAGTAAAAATTGTAGGGGTTATTTGTACCTTTTTGTTTGTAAATTCTCCAACAGATTTATGGAAATATGTTTTTATATTAGCTTTATCACAATTACTCGGAAATTTTTCGTTATGTTTGTATTTGCCGAAAACTGTACAGAAAGTAAAAATATCTTGGTACGATATTAAAAAACATTTGAGGCCTTCTATATCTTTATTTATACCTCAAATTGCTATCCAGATTTATGTTGTACTAAATAAAACGCTGTTAGGGATATTTTCCAGTCCTGATGAAGTTGGATATTTTGATAATGCCGATAAAATAGTAAAAGTAGTTTTGTCAATTGTTACAGCAATGGGTACTGTTATGTTGCCAAGGGTATCTAATACTTTTGCAAAAGGTGATATAAATAAAGTAAAAAAATATATATATAATTCTTTTGATTTTGTTTCGTATTTATCTATTCCACTTATGTTTGGATTGGCTGGAATTGCGGTTAACTTTGCACCTTGGTTTTTTGGAATGGATTTTAGTAAAACAGGCATATTAATGTGTATGATTAGTCCAATTATTCTATTTATTGCTTGGAGTAACGTATTAGGAAATCAGTATTTACTGTCTACTGGAAATGTAAGAGGGTTTACTTTATCGGTAGTGATAGGTGCAATTGTTAATTTTATTTTAAATTTAATTTTAATAGGCCGTTATCATTCAATTGGTACAGCTATAGCAACGGTTATTTCGGAGTTTTCAGTAACTGCAGTACAACTTTATTTAGTGCGTCATAATTTACAAATTAAAAAAATGATTTATTCTACTTGGAAATATTTTGTTGCTGGTAGTTCAATGTTTATTATAATTTATTATATTGGAGGACATTTAGATGTAGGGATAACAACAATAATTATTCAATTTGTAATTGGCATCATAGTATACTTTACTCTTTTATTTTTATTAAAATCAAATTTAAATGGAAAGATGTTTGACTTGATATTTAGCTATATAAGGAGAATAATTAGTAGGTAATATTCGAATAATTTAAATTGTAATTCTCTTCAAACTTCTAAAGGCACACTTTTACATTATTACATATAGAGGGGGAGGAAATAAAATGAAGAGAGTCATTACTTATGGTACATTTGATCTTCTCCATATTGGTCATATTAACTTATTAAGACGTGCAAAATTATATGGAGATTATCTGATTGTAGGGATTTCCACTGATGAATTTAATGAGTTAAAGGGTAAAAAAGCATATTATTCCTTTGAACAGAGAAAAGGTATTTTGGAAGCCATTCGGTACGTTGATTTAGTAATTCCTGAAAAAAGTTGGGAGCAAAAAATTGAAGATATTATAAAATACGATGTTGATATCTTTGTTATGGGAGATGATTGGAAGGGGAAATTTGACTTTTTAAAGGATTATTGCGAGGTAATTTATTTACCAAGGACAGTTGGTATATCTACAACAAAAATTAAGACAGATATAAAATCCGCAATGGAGCTATAGTTATTACTTGTTGTTGTGACCGTCAAGCGAAATGTTACAGTCTTTGGTGATTAATTTTTTACACTTTAGTAAAAATTGGAGACCTATTTATTGAAATAATCACCTTATATTCAGAGATAAATAGGGTATTGTTATGCTACATGAAGATATTTTGGACGGCTTCAATGGAAATATTTTGTTGCGTTGCACGATAAATTATGGTGCTCGGTGACTGTTACATCCCGAACTACTAGGCCGTTATCGAGAAATGGCTTTCCTATCCAAAGCTCGACGCCGAATTGAAGCAGCAACTTTTCTTCCCCAAATCCGGAAGAGCATGCCGCGTTTGCATTAGCGATTCAATACGGCGAAAAAATCGATGCCGACATTTTAATGGCGACAGACCCGGATGCGGATCGGCTTGGTGTCGCGGTGAAAAATTTAGATGGCGAATATGTTGTTTTAACAGGCAACCAAATGGGCGCGTTGATGCTGGAATATTTATTATCGCAAAAGCAGGCAAAAGGAATCTTGCCGAAAAACGGCGTCGTTGTGAAAACGATCGTGACGTCCGAAATCGGCCGCGCGATTGCCGAGCATTATGGTTTGCCAACGATCGATACGTTGACTGGGTTTAAATTTATTGGCGAGAAGATTAACGAGTTTGAACGGACGAAAGAATACACGTTCCAATTCGGCTATGAAGAAAGCTATGGCTATTTAATCGGCGACTTTGTCCGCGACAAAGATGCGGTGCAATCGGCAATTTTTGCAGCAGAAGTAGCGGCTTATTATAAAACGCAGGGAAAAACATTGTATGAAGGTTTGTTAGAGATTTTTGCGAAATACGGCTATTATAAAGAATCATTGCGCTCGCTAACGTTAAAAGGAAAAGACGGCGCCGAGCAAATTGCGAACATTTTAGCGGCCTTCCGCAAAGAACCGCCGAAAGAAATCGCCGGTGTGGAAGTTGTCATGATTGAAGACTATTTGATAAGCAAACGCACTATTGTAGCAACCGGGGAAGAGCAACCGATTGACTTGCCTCGTTCGAACGTATTGAAATATCATCTTGCGAATGATTCATGGTTCTGTTTGCGTCCATCAGGCACAGAGCCGAAAGCGAAGTTTTACTTTGGGGTGAGAGGAACATCGTTACAAGAGAGCGAAGAATTCGTTGCCGCATTAGAAAACGCGGTAATGACGATAGTCCATCAAATCGTTAATGTATAATTGGGGGATTGTATATGATTCTCGTTGTCGGCGGAGCCGGTTATATCGGCAGTCATTTAGTGAAAGAGTTAGTGGAAAAAGAGCAAGTAATTGTGCTTGATAACTTATCGACCGGTCATCGGTATTTAGTGGATGATCGCGCGGTGTTTGTGCAAGGGGATTTAGGGAACCGAACTGATTTGGACGCAATTTTTGAAAAATACCCGATTCAAGCTGTCATGCATTTTGCGGCGAACAGCTTAGTCGGCGAATCAGTGGTGAATCCGCTGAAATATTATCAAAACAACGTTGCTGCTACATTAACGTTGCTAGAAACAATGTTGAAATATAATGTGAAAAACTTTATTTTTTCGTCTACTGCGGCAACGTATGGGATTCCGAATGTCGAATTAATTACGGAAGATTGCCCAACAAATCCAATTAACCCATACGGCCGTTCGAAGTTAATGATCGAACAAATTTTAGCGGATTTTGCTTCTGCGTATGGGCTAAACTATGTCGTCCTTCGCTACTTTAACGCGGCTGGGGCGCAAGAGTCGGGAGAAATTGGTGAGGACCATAACCCAGAAACGCATTTAATTCCGATTGTCTTGCAGCATTTGTTAGGTCAGCGCGACAAAATTTCTGTCTTCGGTACGGACTATAATACACCAGATGGGACATGCATTCGTGACTATATCCATGTCACCGATTTAGCGAAGGCGCATATTTTAGCGCTTGAAGCATTGTTGACTGGTAAAAAGAAAACAGCTATTTACAATCTCGGAAACGGCTTAGGTTATTCCGTTAAAGAAGTGATAGAAACATGTGAAAAAGTCACGGGACGTAAAGCCGTCATTGAATACACTGACCGCCGTCCGGGCGACCCGGCGCGTCTTGTCGCATCCTCGCAAAAAATTTATGAAGAACTTGGCTGGAAAGCGGAATATTCATTGGAACAAATCATCGAAAGCGCGTGGAAATGGCATAGCCGAAATACTAAGTAAATTCAAAGCCTCCTGTTGAAGTTGTTCAGCGGGAGGCTTATTGCATTTTTACGTTGGGGGTGACTGTTGTGCCGAAGAAAAAGACTTTGCGACCAGAAACCGATCGTTTCAAGCATATATTAATTGAAGCGTATCAACGAGGGGAATTGTCCGACAATATCACCACAAAAGATATGGTTCAGGAGCTAGCTCATCAGTTAAAACCAATTTTTAAAAGGGATAATAATAAGTAGTATCGGGAGGTATGTAATGTTATCCTTTCAACAGCTGCCAAAGTCGATAAAAAACGATCCGCTACATTCTTCAAGATGTCCAGTCGCTGGAGGAGTTGGAGTGGATGGAAAAATGATTTATATTCAAAAACGGAAGAAGGAACTGAATCGTTTCAACCGGGGAGGATGGCGCTTTTGGCGAATGTGGTTATTGACGCATGTGGGGGATTGCTTTATTCGTTTGTGCGAATTTATTTACGACGGATATGTTCTGAAATGTAAAATTACGAATTCCCTCTATGTTTTGCATCATGGTTATAGAGATCCTCTGCTTCCTCTTCTAGCTATACCCGCTGTATCCATTTCATTGGTGAACTTCTCCATAACTACCCCATAGATGCTTCAAGATTGCTTTTTGTTATCTTCGCTTACGAGGAATCCTTTTTTACATAAAATTTCTTCCTCAATCATTACAAAACTATGATATGGATTGGTTTTTGGGAAGAAATTATCAATAACTGTTGGGAATTCACATGTATTAGAAACGGTAGAGTTGTAAAAACTTAAAATTTTTGTATGATAGATTTGTGTGCAAAAGCAAACCTGTTTCTTTAGAGGAGATGATGTGAAGTGGAGGCAAGTGAAAAAAAGATCAACGAGATACTGACGGAAAACAAAATTTATGAAATTCCTCCTTATCAACGGCCGTATTCTTGGGAGAAAAGCCATGCGCGCGAGTTGATAGAAGATATTTGCCAAGCTTATCAGCGTAATGACCCTGAATACTTTATCGGATCGATTATTACGATTGAAAAAGAACGCAACCGCCGTTATGAAGTCGTAGACGGCCAGCAGCGGTTAACGACTTTAAATATTATTTTTGCGGTTATGAAGCAGTTGATCACGCATCCTTCTAGTGTAGAGGATATTCAAAAACGAATTATGCCGGTAAACCCTTATACGGATGAACCGGAGCAGCCTCGCCTGATAGTCAGAAAGCAAGATCAAGCATTTTTCCAGAAGTATATCCTCATGGGGGAAGATATAAGCTCTGCACAAGAAATGAGTGAAACTCAAGCGAAGTTTTATGACAATATGCTTGAAATCAAACAAGTAGTTTCAGAATTAAGCGAAGTCGAGTTGCGGCGGTTGGTCAATTATATTTTAGAACATGTATATGTTGTCTTTGTGGTCACCGATAACTTTACCTCCGCCTACCGGCTTTTTAATGTCTTAAATGCGAGAGGAATGTCTCTTTCCAACGGGGATTTATTAAAAAACCGGCTGTTTGAATATTGTGAAAGTAAGCCTCTTGAGAGAAGCCGAGTGGAAGAATGTTGGAATGAACTGGAGAATATCGTTGGCATTCGGCAGCTGGATAATTTCTTAAGCCATTTGCGGACTTCGATCAAAGGGAACAAGCAGCAGGAAATTCTTTATCAAGAGTTTGATGAGATCCTTGAAGAATATAAAGAAGCTCCCGCTCGTTTCGCTGAATTTCTCCTGCGCTCGGCTCATCATTATGAAAAAATTATGGAAAACGATTTCGATAATCATCTTAAGACGCAAAAACTCATCTCTTCCCTCCATCGGGTCGCTCATGATGAGTGGATACCTCCTGTGCTTGCGTTTCTAAATAAACCGGTGCCGGATATGGAATTTGCTGATTTTGTTGAATTAATGGAAAAAATCACGTACCAAAACTGGGTTCGCCGGCTTGGCAAAACAAAACGAAATACGGTTTATTATCAAGTGATTAATTTGATCAATAAAGGATGTTCAGCGGATGAACTGATTGAAACGGTTAAAAAATATGCGGATAATAAAGAATTTGAACAATTGATACGTGCGGATATTTACCATTCTCCTGCTGTAAAAGCAATACTCCTTCGCTTGGAACAAGAAAGCCAAGATCAGAGCGTGGTAAAACAATTCCATGGACGAATTACGGTGGAGCACATCCTTCCGCAAAAGCTAAAAGATGAATATTGGATCCAACGTTTCACGCCTGATGTTCATCAAGAATTGGTTCATAAGCTTGGAAATTTGACTTTATTGAGCGGTGTGAAAAATTCTGCTGCACAATACTATTCATTTGACCGTAAAAAGGAAATTTATGAAAAGCGAAACAAAAAAGTATCGTTTGATCTTACGAAAGAAATATTAGAGGAAAAGGAATGGACAAAGGACCAAATTCTTTCCAGACAAGAAAGACTGGTCAAAAAGGCAATGGAAATTTGGAGCCTGTGACCAGCATAGGCGCCTGCCGCTGGTCGAAGGCTGTTTCGCTAACGAAGCCATTGAAACATGTAAAAAAGCAACCAGCTGCATAGCTGTCATAAATATACCGCCCGGGCGCCCCGGCGCGGCTTGTCTCTTTCTCGAAGAAGATGGATAAGGAACCGGGCTGGGAAGCGGAATATTCGCTTGAAGATAATATTTTCAGTGCATGGAAGCGGCATCGTGGAAATGTGAAGGAAATAGAGAGCCTCCCGCTGAAGGAGTGTTGTCAGCGAGAGGCTGATTGTTTATCTGCGTCAATCAATCAGTGTTAAAATCCAATCTTTTAAATCAATCATGCGTAAATGTTTTGGGGACGAATCGGTGCCAGTTATAATCATCGGCACTAGCGAATCTTGTTTATGAAGCCCCCCGTGGCTTGCTCCTCCAACATGAGTTGGAGAGCCTTCACCGATAAATTCAAATCCCGGTTTAGCACTTGCAACAAGATAATTTCCTCCATGAGAAGTCAGCGAGCTGTACAATCGGGCCAGTGCATCCGGATATTCATCATAAAAAATCTTATTGTTCTTTACCGTAAGATTCAAAACGCCTGCATCTCCTGCTAGATCCCACGATTGTTCATACTCATCCACCAATGGCCCATTCGGTTTAAAAATGAGTCTTCCCGGCCGAACTCCAGATATGACGTGCACGGATTCTTTTTCCATCCAGGCAATGACATCCACTCTGTCGTCTTTTTGCAGCGTTTTCGCAATATCCGGAAGTGGCGCTCACCACCCGAAATTTGTCGAAATATTGGTAATTGAAAGATAAACGGAGGGGTATTACAATTATGGATAAGAACTAATGTTCTGTGGTTGGGAGGGATGGATGATTGACGGTGAAGATTTTAAGCATTGGGTTAAGGGGGTTAGAAGGGTATCGGGTGCAGGTGGAGGTGCAGGAGGTGCCTGGGATTGCGGCGATGGTGATTGTTGGGTTGCCGGATGCGTCGGCTAAAGAGGCAAAGGAACGTGTTCTTGCTTCGCTTTATGCTTTCGGATGCGACTTTTTTGATAAAAGGCTTGTTGTTCATTTGTCTCCGCCGGAGCGGAAAAAGCATAGCCCGATGTTTGATTTGGCGATGGCGATTGGGATTTTGAAGGCAATGGGCAAGCTGACAGCGCCGGCTTTCTTCGATGCAGCGTTTTTAGGTTCGTTATTGTTGGATGGAACGATTCAGCCGGTGGATGGCATGCTTCCAGCGATATTGGCAGCAAAGAAGCTCGGTTTTCAAAAAGTATACCTTCCGTATGATCCCACACTTCCGCTTCATCATTTGAAAGATCTCGATTGTATCTTTGTTCAGACGTTGGAGGAAACGGTGCAATACCTGCAAGGACAACGTGTTCTTTCGTTACCCCCAGCTTTTCGCACTCCTGAAATTATGGACTCCCCGCGAAAGCATCATCGGGATTTTCAATCGAGTATTGGCCATCATCAAGCAAAGCGTGCATTGGAGATCGCAGCGGCAAGCGGACATAACGTGTTAATGGTTGGACCGCCTCGGTGCGGGAAAAGTTTGTTGGCGGAAACGTTTCCGTCGATTTTGCCGGGTCTTTCTCATGATGCGCAGTTAGAGGTGATCAGTTTGTACCAGCTGGCAGGGGAAAAAATCGAGAGCGGCTATCCGCCTTTTCGTCATCCGCATTATTCCGCTTCATCGGTTTCTTTAATTGGCTGGGGAACGCACCCAAATCCTGGCGAAGTGTCGCTGGCACATCGCGGTGTTTTGTTTCTCGATGAAATGGCGGAATTTGCAAAAAAGACGCTGGATATGCTTCGCCAGCCGTTAGAGACGGGGAAAGTGACGATTAGCCGTATTTCGTCGACGGTGACATATCCCGCGGACTTTATTTTGCTTGGGGCAATGAATCCGTGTCCGTGTGGATATTTAGGCTCAAGAACGCGCATTGCACATGTAGTGCGAAACAAATTCAAGCGTATCGAAATCATGTTTCCGGGCCGATTTATGACCGGATGGATGTTTTATTACCATTGGAAGTCATTGATTTTTCCACAGAAACGAGAGTTTCGGAATCTTCGGAAACCATAAGGAAAAAAGTGGAAGAAGTAAGAAGAAAGCAAAATGAACGTTGTTTTTCTTCAAGACTATCAAACTCGTAAGCAAGCGGAACAAAGCATATTTGAATATATTGTGAGTTTTTATAATGATCAACGGATTCGTATGAAAAACTCTATTACAGTAGGAATCAAGATATTACAAAATGGCATTGTCGAAACAGATAACGATTATCACGGAGTTGGATCCTATTAACGCAGATTATAGATATTCTTTAGCTAGATAGAGACTAGAAAGAGGGAAATATATTTAAATAATTAGATGATATAAGGATCGAATATATTATTATTTCAAATAAAGTTTCAGAGAGTCTTATTTTATAAATACAATTGTTCGATGTTAGGCTAACATAGGAGGATGAAGGGACGGTTTTGATTGCTGAAAAAGAGACTGCTTTGAGGTATTCAATTATATCTGCGTTTTATTTAATAAAGAAAGCAGGCGAATCATCTGGATTATATAGATGATTCGCCTGTTTTTACCTGATTAAAGTAGGGGCCTTTCTGTGTTTTGTGGCTTGTTCGTAAGCGTAGGCCATTCCAATTAGTGCGGCTTCGCTCCACATTTTTCCAAAGAAGGCTAAGGCGAACGGGGATCCGTTTTCGTAATAGCCAGCTGGAACTGTGATCAATGGTAAACCGCTGATATTTATTTCTGATATTGTTGTTGATTGTATATTTTCCTCTTGGATGTTTGGAATTGCAGTCGGCATTTGAGGATATACAAATCCGTCAAGCTGTTGGTCCTCCATCACTTGATAGATAATTCGGAGCAATTCACCTTTCACTTCATTGAATTCTGTCAAATCTGGTAAAACACTATGATCTGCCATAGCTTTCTCTTCATTGACAAAATCCGAAACTAAAGCAAGTGGTCCATCTTCTGTCCATGGGACCGCCCCCGCTTTGTCGAATACAGTTTTAATGGAAAGGGTTTTATCCTCTGGATCCAGATTTTTTAGGTACTTTTCAAGGTCATAAAAAAATGTTTCCATTCCTAAGAAAGTATTTTTGGATGAAACATACTCAGCGAGCCCTGTCCCGGCAAACGGATCTTCAACTACCTCTGCACCTTGTGCTTTTAGTATTTCAATGGCAGAAGCATAAAGCTTTTTCGTTTCATCAGAGAGTTCCTGTGTACGCCATCCCGGTCCGTACAAGCCGAATCGTTTGCCTTTTAGATAATTTTTTTTAAGAAAAGCAGTGTAGCCTTCTTTAGGAATATTCCCGATTGCAGCAATTGTTTTAGGATCTTCTTTTGAATACCCAGCCATCACACTCAGCATAATTGCAGCGTCTTGGACAGTACGAGCGTGCGGTCCCAAGACATCCCGAGTACTGCCGGCAAGAGGTGTCACCCCAGTTGTTGGGATTAATCCGAAGGAAGGTTTAATTCCAACTAAGGCTTGAGCTGCTGCAGGAACTTGAATGGATCCGGCCGTTTCTTCGGCGACGCCCAGCACAGCTAAGTTTCCTGATACAGCAGTCGCCGTACCACTGCTGCTTCCGCCTGGTGAAATCGACCGATTTACTGCGTTATATGTCGGACCGTCCCAGCTATTGTTTGCATTATAGGCACAACTAAAAGCAGGAATATTAGTCTTACCAAGAATAATCGCTCCCGCTTCTTTAAGTCTTGTTACAACCGGGGCATCCTTTGTTGGCATTAATTCGATCCCGCCTGCTTTTTTACAAAAAGGTGCCCAGCCAAATGTCGATGGATATCCTGCCATATCCACCGCTTCTTTTATAACAATTGGAATCCCTGCCAGTGGTCCAAGTTCAGCTCCTTCTTCATACAGACGATCCATTTCTTTCGCGTCTTCCAAAGCATTAGGGTTCATGAAGGTGAATGCGTTATAAATCTTTTCAAATTGTTCAATTCTATTTAAATAGGATTGAACAACCTCTTGAACTGTGTATTCACGATTTTTGTACCCGGCTATGAGTTCGTCTACAGTCACTTCTTCAAATCGGAAACCTTCGCCAACAGATTTTAGTAAAGTACTTTTTTCCAATTGTAATAACACCTCTTTGTTTTTATTTTTATATTCCCTAATACAAATTTAAAATCCTATTATTTGGATTGACTTAATTTTATTACATATATAAAACTCACTGTATTAACTTGGCAGATCATCTTACATAAAAATTTGAAAAATCAAGAAATGTGTGCTAATGTTTGACGTTGGCAATCCAATAACCCGAACGTTTAAAATCAGTAAACCCTGCCTTAATTTTAATTAGATGAAACATAGGTCAATATAACAACCTCCTACAAATCATTTCAACGGGAGGCAAAATTCATTTTAGGGCAAATTGGGGGTATTACTAAAATGGGTAAAAAAACCCTAGAAGGAATCGATCAACTCAAGGGGGATTACCGTGATTCTAGTTGTCGACTGCGTCGGTTATATCGGCAGTCATTTAGTGAAAGAGTTAGTGGAAAAAGAGCAAGTAATCGTGCTTGATAACTTATCGACTGGTCATCGATATTTAGTGGATGATCGCACGGTGTTTGTGCAAGGGGATTTAGGGAACAAAGCGGATCTTGAACCGATTTTTGAAAAATACCCGATTCAAGCTGTCATGCATTTTGCGGCGAACAGCTTAGTCGGCGAATCAGTGGTGAATCCGCTGAAATATTATCAAAACAACGTTGCTGCTACATTAACGTTGCTAGAAACAATGTTGAAATATAATGTGAAAAACTTTATTTTTTCGTCTACTGCGGCAACGTATGGGATTCCGAATGTCGAATTAATTACGGACGATTGCCCAACAAATCCAATTAACCCATACGGCCGTTCGAAGTTAATGATCGAACAAATTTTAGCGGATTTTGCTTCTGCGTATGGTTTGAACTATGTCGTCCTTCGATATTTCAATGCGGCTGGGGCGCATGAGTCGGGAGAAATTGGTGAGGACCATAACCCAGAAACGCATTTAATTCCGATTGTCTTGCAGCATTTGTTAGGTCAGCGCGACAAAATTTCTGTATTTGGTACGGACTATAATACACCAGATGGGACATGCATTCGTGACTATATCCATGTCACCGATTTAGCGAAGGCGCATATTTTAGCGCTTAGCGCTGGAAGCATTGTTGACTGGTAAAAAGAAAACTGCTATTTACAATCTCGGCAACGGCTTAGGTTATTCCGTTAAAGAAGTGATAGAAACATGTGAAAAAGTCACGGGACGTAAAGCAGTCATTGAATACACTGACCGCCGTCCGGGCGACCCGGCGCATCTTGTCGCATCCTCGCAAAAAATTTAAGAAGAGTTGGGATGGAAAGCGGAATATTCGTTGGAAAAAATCATCGAAAGCGCGTGGAAATGGCATCAGTGGAAAGGGTCCAAATGGTCGAGCCGCTCTTGGTAGGGCGGTTTATTTATTTGTGGATATAATTAACGGAATATTCTGTATAAAATCGATTAGCCAGGTGATGCACGGTGCTGAGAAACTATGAAGTAGACCATATGTCGCAGGTATATTTTCATAAAATTTTTGTGGAAGAAAAAGGATTAAGGGGATCAATATCGAAATAAAAGTATTATTACTGTAGATGAGCAAATACACCGATAGCTTTTATTGATGTTGGGACAGGCTCTTTATTACCCGAAATTGTCCATCTGCAGTAATAACAAATTCATCTAAAAATAGGGGATGGTGAATTTGGATAAAACATTGAAAATTGTGATTCTTGCCGTTACAAAAACGTATGATCGTTATTGCATTGCAGGTATGACTGAATACGGGGAATGGGTAAGACCTCTACCACCTGATCACCGCTTTTGGCCAACCTATAGATATTGTGATAGTGCATTCATTAAGCCGGGAGACGTATGGGAAATTACTGATTATGTCAAATATAACGATCCTCAATCGCCGGGACACACGGAAGATATCAAAATATTAGATTACAATTCTGTAAATAAATGTAATGAACTAAGTAATGAGCAATTATGTACGTTTGTTGAGCGACATCTCGATGATGAGCAATCGCTATGTGATACGTTAGATGCTAACGGACGTTCTCTATGTTTGATTAATGCAGATAAAATACGAAAGGTGGTTGGAGAGAATCGAGTTTGTTTCACAATTAATGGAAATGAATATCGTAATAATACCTTTAAGGAAGGCTATCCCGTGACTGATTTAAAATGGCGTTCAGTTTTCCAACATCGTTCTGTTCGTTTTGATGAATTTAATCAATTATATCTCTGTGTTGGGCTCGCAAGGAAAGAACCTAATAAGGACATTTACCGTGAATATCCAATGGTTATTAGTATTATCACGAATCCATTTGTTCCTTATCCACAACAATATCCAGATTGAAAATGGATATTTGCATTTATCTAATGGTATACTTAATAAAAAGGGAAGGAGGGAAGGTGAATGAAAAAACCGAGGGGAAAGTTATATACCTCGAATGTAAGGGGGCTAAAATTTGCGCCGCCTCATGCGGAAATATGGCAAATCACGCGAGCCGGTCATGATATACCGGGCGCTATTGTTGTTCGTAGCTTATCACCTTCTCCTCAACTGTTTCAGCATTATCTAAGGGAATGGAAAGGAACGAACCCAAACGAATGGTGGCCTTTGTATGAAAATGCTTTTCTTTCTGAACTAAGGAAAGAGGAAAAGTTAAGGTCACTTCGAGATATTTATAAGAAATTGCTTCTAGGAAAGGATATTGTATTGCTTTGTTTCTGTGAGGATCATCGTTATTGCCATCGTCGTTTAGTGGGGGAGTTTTTCGAGCCGTATGGAGTTGTAGCTGTGGAATTAAACCCTATTAAGACAGAACAGCTAAGCTTGTTTTAGGAGAGCGGAAGAATGAAAGCAAAAATATGTACGATCGGTTTTTCGAAGAAATCGTTGAGAAAGTTTGTGGAGCTATTAAAACAAGAGAATGTTCATACGGTTATTGATACACGGCTGCATAACACGTCTCAACTTTCAGGATATGCGAAAAAAGATGATTTATCATTCATATTGGAAATTTTGGGCATTGACTACGTTCACGATTCGCTTCTTGCCCCAACCGAGGAGATTCTTAAAGCTTATAAAAATAAGGAAATCACTTGGGAAGATTATGAGAAAAAGTATATGGATTTGTTAAAGAGGAGAAAGGTAGAACAGTATCACAAGGACCTGATAGGAAAGAAAACGGTTTGTCTGTTATGTAGTGAACATACTCCGCATCATTGCCATCGCCGTTTATTGGCAGAGTATTTACAAAAATTTCATTCGGATGTAGAGATTGTACATTTAATGTAGAGAACGAATCGTTCATTTGAAATCCTTTCATAGTGTTGCTGGCGGGGAAAAAGACAACCGCCATTTATAACCTTGGCAATGGCCGAGGCTATTCGGTTAAAGAAGTGATTGAAACATGCGAAAAAGTCACTGGCCACCGTGCTGTCATTGAATCCATCGCCCGCCGCCCGGGCGCCCCGGCGCGCCTTGTCGCATCATCGCAAAAAATTTATGAAGAACTTGGCTGGAAAGCGGAATATTTGGAATATTTGTTGGAACCAATCAGCGGAAGCGCGTGGGAATGGCATAAATACAGAGCCTAATAAGTTTCGGCAGGAGACATTTTTCTGACACCGCATGTCGCTTTATGTTGGCCTTATTCGGCAGCTGCCGAAGCCCTCCCAATTCCGCTTTCAGTGTCTCCAACAGTTTTTTTCGCTCTTGTCTTGACGTTCCGCTTCTTTTGGACTGTACACAATACATAGCGCTGACACGTCTTGCTATCTCCAGTGGTGATCTCTTTGACATATAAATTTTCCCAAACTTGGTGGTACTGGCTACGACAGCTCATCGCTTCTTCCGTGATGTCCTTCCCGGACCGCATTTTTCCACACACGATATAATGCCCGTCCAGATTTTAAGTTTTGCTGACTACAAATTCCACTCATAAATCGCTTTTCAATTTACTTTGTTATCAGAATCCAATATAAAGAGATCACAGATGAATTGATCTAGGGAGCGATTGTGTTACGACGAACGAAAACATATGTGATGCTAGTATAGTTTCATGGACACCCTTTAGTGAAATATAATATTAACGAAGGGATGTGTCCTGATATGGGTAACACAAGCGAAAAACGTAAAAGTTATCATGCTGAATTTAAGGAAATTTATCAAACTGGAACACCAGTAAAACAGATCTTGAACGAATATGGCCTGTCTGAAACGACAATCTACAAATGGATCAGAAAACAAAAACCGGTTAAGCTGGATGACGGGGGCTCTTTTACCCCGGAAGAATTTCTGAACCTGCAAAAAGAATTGCACCGGCTGAAAGAGGAAAACGAAATCTTAAAAAAAGCTATGGCCATATTCGCAAAGAAGTAGATCAAACCACTGTTATATCCATGATTGACGAGATAAGAGCCAAACACCATTATGACCTTAAAACCATGTGTACGGTCCTTGGCGTGCCGAGAAGTACCTACTATCAATCCAAACAAAAAACAGAGTCAAAAACAAAACGGGAAAACCGGGAGCTGACAGACAGAATACGAAAAATCCATACGGAAAGCAAGCAGAGATACGGAGCACCGAAGATCCACCATATGCTTGAAAAAGAAGGGCTCAAAGTCAGCCTGAAACGGGTTCAGCGTTTGATGAAGGCTGCAGGCATTTATTCCATTATCAGAAAAAAGTACCGCCCCCATTCCAATAAGGGCAAGATGGAAGAACACGATAACCTGCTGAACCAGGACTTCTCAACGACAACCATCAACGAGAAATGGGTTACGGATATTACGTACATTCATACTTTGAGAGACGGTTGGTGCTACCTGGCTTCCGTAATGGATTTACATTCCAGAAAGATTGGGTTCGGTGCCTGTCACCGCCCGAAATTTGTCGAAATATTGGTAATTGAAAGATAAAAGGGAGGGTATTACAATAATGGGTAAGAACTAATGTTCTGTGATTGGGAGGGATGGATGAGTGACGGTGAAGATTTTAAGCATTGGGTTAAGGGGGTTAGAAGGGTATCGAGTGCAGGTGGAGGTGCAGGAAGTGCCGGGGATTGCGGCGATGGTGATTGTTGGGTTGCCGGATGCATCGGTGAAAGAGGCAAAGGAACGTGTTCTTGCTTCGCTTTATGCTTTCGGATGCGACTTTTTTGATAAAAGGCTTGTTGTTCATTTGTCTCCGCCGGAGCGGAAAAAGCATAGCCCGATGTTTGATTTGGCGATGGCGATTGGGATTTTGAAGGCAATGGGCAAGCTGACAGCGCCGGCTTCCTCCGATGCAGCGTTTTTAGGTTCGTTATCGTTGGATGGAACGATTCAGCCGGTGGATGGCATGCTTCCAGCGATATTGGCAGCAAAGAAGCTCGGTTTTCAAAAAATATACCTTCCGTATGATCCCACACTTCCGCTTCATCATTTGAAAGATCTCGATTGTATCTTTGTTCAGACGTTGGAAGAAACGGTGCAATATCTGCATGGACAACGTGTTCTTTCGTTACCCCCAGTTTTTCGCTCTCCTGAAATTATGGACTCCCCTCGAAAGCATCATCGAGATTTTCAATCGATTATTGGCCATCATCAAGCAAAGCGTGCATTGGAGATCGCAGCGGCAGGCGGACATAACGTGTTAATGGTTGGACCGCCTGGGTGCGGGAAAAGTTTGTTAGCGGAAACGTTTCCGTCGATTTTGCCGGGTCTTTCTCATGATGCGCAGTTAGAGGTGATCAGTTTGTACCAGCTGGCAGGAGAAAAAATCGAGAGTGGCTATCCACCTTTTCGTCATCCGCATCATTCCGCTTCATCGGTTTCTTTAATTGGCGGGGGAACGCACCCAAAGCCTGGCGAAGTGTCGCTGGCACATCGCGGTGTTTTATTTCTCGATGAAATGGCGGAATTTGCAAAAAAGACGCTGGATATGCTTCGCCAGCCGTTAGAGACGGGGAAAGTGACGATTAGCCGTATTTCGTCGACGGTGACATATCCTGCGGACTTTATTTTGCTTGGGGCGATGAATCCGTGTCCGTGCGGATATTTAGGCTCAAGAACGCGCTATTGCACATGTAGTCCGAAACAAATTCAAGCGTATCGAAATCGTGTTTCCGGGCCGATTTATGACCGGATGGATGTTTTATTACCATTGGAAGTCATTGATTTCACCAAAGAAACGAGGGTTTCGGAATCTTCGGAAACCATAAGGAAAAGAGTAGAAGAAGCAAGAAGAAAGCAATATGAACGTTACGGAAAAGAAATAACGAATGGGCGTGTTCCTTTTGAGTTATTAATGGGAAAAAGCCCGCTTGCTAAAAGGCAGCAACACCTGTTGCAGCAATGGGCATCCCAGCATCAATGGAGCAATCGTGTGCAAACGAAAATCATTCGGCTGGCAAGGACTATTTCCGATTTAAAGGGAACCGAAGAGATAGCAGATGAATCGCTTTGGGAAGCGATGACGCTAAGATGGCTGAAAACATATACGAAGCAACAGGCAACAGCGAGGTAAAAAGAATGGGACGGCAAAAGCGGATCTGGGTGCCCCATCGGTTTTATCATATCGTTTGCCGCGGCAATCGGCGTGATCCCCTATTCAAGGAAACAAATGATTTTCTCGCTTTTCTTCATATCCTCCACCAGCTACATGAAAAAATCCCGTTTGAAATAGCCGCATATTGCCTTATGACGAATCACTTTCACCTGCAGCTGCGCTCAAAACAGGAGCCGATTTCGAAAGTCATGGCGCTCATGAACAAACGGTATGCAAATTATTATAATACTCGCTATCGTTTGACGGGACATGTATTTGAAAAGCGTTATTATGGTAAATTGATTGACAATGATAGCGGAATGTTGGAAGTGAGTCGATATATTCATCTCAACCCGGTAGAAGCTCATATGGTACATGCGCCGGAACTTTACCGATGGAGTAGTTTTTATTTGTATATGCATCCAAAATCGCTGCCTCCGAAATTTATGAATATGGATGCATTATTAGATTACCTTTCAGGCACAAAAACAGAGCGGAAGAAAAAATATGCTGAATTTGTGAGGGGGTGAGGCTGCCTGTCACTTGTCAGCCATCGAAAGCGCGTGGAAATGGCATCAGTGGAAAGGGACCAAATGGTCGAGCCGCCCTTGATGGGGCGGTTAGTTTTTATGGGTGCTGTTAACTGAATATTCGGTCTATTAATTGGTTAATAGGGGCGTGCCGGCGGTCGGTTATGGAGCAGTCCATACGTCACAGGTATATTTTCGTAAAAAGTTTATGGAGGAAAAAGGATTAAGAAGAAACGTGTAGGAATAAAGGGATTGATGTCCATATCACGAATATGGGAAGATGAACTAGGAGTGATTGGCGTAACAAATGTTGGCAGTTCTGTTTAGGTGATGCGCATGAGTGTTTATTGCAAAATAAAAATACAGAGTTCTGCAACAAAAAATGCAGAACTTGATTGCATAAAAAAAGGGTTGCCAGCTTAGTGGCCCATGGAAGCAACCTGCCCACCCCTAAAATAAGGCTAATTTAAATGTTTTCATTAAATACGCATCCAGCAACAAACAGCGTTACTGGATGCGATCAGTAGGAGTATTTTTAAAACGGATTATAAAACCGGCTTCCATCATGGAATGTGATGATTAAGGTGACAATGAACAGAATACTAAACAGAGCGATTGCAAAGTAGTCACTTTTTTGGAAAGGTCTTGCACTATACCATGTGCGTTTTTTGTTTTTGCCAAAGCCGCGCAGTTCCATTGCGTTGCTGATGGTGTCAATTTTGTTTAGGCTTGATAAGATAAGCGGTGCAAGGATGGAGGCGGCATTTTTGATCCGTTTAGGAAGTTTTTCTTTGCGGGACATGTCAAGGCCTCTGGCTTGTTGGGCGCGTGCTATATTCCGAAAATCCCGCTGTACGTCCGGTATATATCTTAATGCCAAAGAAACAGCATACGAAATTCGATAACTCACACCGATGCGATTGAGGGAAGCGGCGAATTCGCTCGGATGAGTCGTCACAATAAAAAGCAAAGCCGCAGGGATCACTGTGAAATATTTTAACGTAATATTCAATTGGTAAAAAAGTTGTTCCAATGTGACGTTATACCTTCCAGATATTTCAAATAACACATGGCTGGAGCCGTAAATTTTTACTCCTTCTTGCGGTGAAAAGACATAAATGGCAACATTGTTTATGAAAAGAAATACTAAAATAAATAAAAGAACAAACAATATCTCTTCAAGTTTAATTTTTGAAATAATAAAAATGAGAATACTAATTAAAAATAAAAATAGTAGAATACGAGTGTCGTATGTCAGCATAGCTGCAGTCGACCATAAGATAAAGCATATTAGCTTTGTTACACCTGTCAACTGATGAACAGGAGATTTTCGGTCAATATAAGATAGCATCTCGGCTGCCAACCTGCCTTACCTCCCGATCATATTCTATGAAACGTTCCACAAACTTCCTCGGTTCTGGTATTCCTGTTTTTAATGCCAGATTATAAAGAGACGTTTCCTTTAAATTTGCCTGTTCGATGATGTCAATATCAGAAAGGACATTGACAGCTGAGTCATCGGCAATTTTCCTGCCTTCTGCAAATACAATCGCTCTTTCTGTATACTCCAGCATTAAATGCATATCATGAGTAATCATCATAATCGTGACGCCTTGCCGATTTAATTGAACAAGAAACTCCATAATATCAGTATAATGGCGAAAATCTTGTCCGGCAGTTGGCTCGTCCAAAATAATGATTTCTGGTTCTAACACTAAAATGGAAGCAATCGTAACCCGCTTTTTTTGACCGAAGCTTAATGCTGAAATCGGCCAATTCCGAAATGGGTACAGCCCGCAAATTTTTAATGTATTGTCGACGCGTTCTTTTATTTCAGCTTCCGCTACGCCGCGAACCTTTAAGCCTAAGGCTACTTCGTCAAAAATCATATGCTTTGAAATCATATGATTTGGATTTTGCATGACCATGCCGATTTTTAACGAGCGTTCTTTAATCGTTTCGTTTGTTATATCCTTGCCGTTAAACAATATGCTCCCTGAGGAAGGCTTTTCAAATCCACAAATTAATTTTGTAATTGTAGATTTCCCTGCTCCATTTTTTCCAACAATGCTCACCATTTCCCCTTTGTTAATTGAAAAAGAAACATCCTTTATCGTTTCGTGACCTGGTGAATAGCTAAACGAAATATTTTTCAGCTCTAAAATTGTTTTTCCTTCTTTACTTGGCGTTTTTGGATTTGAATCTTCAAACCATTCCAACAAGTTTTTTCGGCATAAATCCGCTTTAAACTGATTGAAATCAGCAGGATGCATATCTTCAGTTAGTTCGCAACCGGCATATTTGACCGCTTTAATATATAACGGCTCCCGTATATTCGTCTCTTCTAAAATGTTAGTTGTTAAAAGTTGGTCAGGGCTCATATCAGCTACTATTGAGCCGTCATTGACCACAATAATGCGATCGACATGGCGATATAAAACATCTTCTAAACGGTGTTCAATAATGACAACGGTTGTATTCGTTTCTTTTTGGATTTTGTCGATTAAAGCCATTGCATACTTTCCAGTAGCGGGGTCAAGGTTTGCGAGCGGTTCATCAAACAACAGGATATCCACTTTGTCAACCATTACACCAGCGAGGGAAACCCTCTGCTTTTGCCCGCCTGACAAATGATGGACAGAGGCAGGCAAATAATCATCCATTTCGACCATTTTGGAAGCATCTTTTACGATCTCGAACATTTCCTTTTGCGGAGTGCAATCATTCTCCAGTGCAAAAGCTATGTCTTCACCAACAGTTAATCCTATAAACTGGCCATCAGGATCCTGTAAAACAGTACCAACCATTTTTGATAAAGCAAAAATATTTAACTCCTTTGTTTCCTGACCCATTACTTTTAAACTTCCGGTCATTTCTCCTTTATAAGAGAAGGGGATTAGACCATTGATGCAGTGGCCAATGGTGCTCTTCCCAGATCCAGAAGGACCAACGATTAAAACTTTTTCCCCTTCGTAAATGTTTAAATGAATATTTTTTAATGTTGGATTTTTTTGGCTATGATACTTAAAGCTAAAATTATGAAATTCAATCACTCGTTTTCTCATTCGTAAAAGCTCCTGTAAGTAAATATGTTGTCAAAACTCACAATGTGCTTTTATTCTTTATCAAGACTTCCTTTTTGACTGCGTGTTTTTGCATAGAGTAAAAGAAGAAGTGTTCCAATGACGGCAACTGTTACCATATTGGAAATTCCAACAACTAATCCTTGCAGGAAGACTTTATTTGCTGGCTCAGCATAAATCAGTATATCAAGAGAAGGTGCGACAAGGAACCAGCCGATTGCTTGAACAATCACCTGAACAATATTAAATGTAATAATTTTTTTAGTGCCGAATTCACCAGATTCGATATCGATGCTTTTAGAAGCCAGACCAATTAAAAATCCGACAAGCAAGCTGACAACAACCCAACTCCACCAAATAGATCCATAAAATATTAAGTCTTTTAACGCATGACCGATAAGTCCGATGAAACCGCCTGCGACAGGCCCAAAAATAATTGACATAAGTGCTAAAAATGCATAAGTTGTTTCAATATTGGAATTTGGTATCCCTGTTGGAATGGACGCAAATCTTCCCAGAATAACAAAGACAGCTGCTCCAATTCCGATTGCTACGATTGTTTTGATCGATAGATTGTTTTCTTTCATGAACTTCCTCTCCTTTTTTCATTTTTATGATTATATTGAATTTCCATTATATACGAAATTCGGTACTTTGCAGATAGTGATTTTCCATTTGGCACCTGCTTCAATATGGTAGGCCTTCGCAAATGATCCTTGATTGATTGCCACACCGATTTTGTCGAGCGAATTGACGTAAAGCAAAGGCTCGCCCAAATGACTATCCGCAAATGATCTGCCAAACGTCATAATATTTTTATATACTTGTCTTGTTTCATTTTCAATCGTTACTTCAAAAGAATCTCCGTAATCTACGTCTAACTTCTGAAACAAGCTGCGATCAATATTGGTCCATAAGTTTCCAAATCGGACATCAAGTATATCAATATTCCCTTTAATCGCACCATTTTGAATATAGGCTTCTAAAACCGGCAGTTCAATTAGCGAATCGATTGGAATTTCCGGCCCCACCTGTTCAAACGTAATCACTTCGGATGCAAGCCGTGCGCCGGTATAAGCGTAAATATCACGTCCATGGAAGGTATAAGAATGCCCGGAATTTGGCAGCCGGTTTACCTTTTCATCGATCAGCCTTGCTTCTTCGATCCCAATATACTTCTTTATATGTGTGATCGTTCCATTGTCGGGTGTCACAATATATTGGTTTGATTTTGTCTTCACAACAATGCTTCTCCGTTCTGAACCGACACCCGGATCAACAACAGAAATAAATACCGTCTCCTTTGGCCAATACGATATCGTTTGGTACAGCCTATAAGACGCTTCCCAAATATTATATTGGGGAATATCGTGGGTCAAATCAAAAATCCTCAGGCTGGGATTAACATTCAAAGCGACTCCATACATTGCACTGACAGCTCCATCGCTTAATCCAAAATCAGTTTGAATAACTAAAAAACGATTCATAAATTTTCCCCCATACATTGTTGTTTTATAAAAAAAACCACGTCTTTATCTATATAGATAAGGACGTGGTTTTGCTCACGTGGTACCACCTTACTTCACTGTTTGCTCGCACAAAACAGCCTCTGCCAGTACTACGGGCTTAATCCCTTCATACTGTGGTATTTGTAACGAGTACCAAACTCGGCGGAACCTACTCGTACCTTCGTGCTTTGTTGGGATAAAACACGAAAATAATACTTTCAGCACGCAACTCAGAGGCCATTGTTCGGGTTCGTATTTTTGCTTCTTCTCAGCTACCGAAGCTCTCTGTGAAAAATAACTGAACCTTACTTTTCCTCTTCATAGTCATTGTAAGAAAATTATTAACAATTTTTTAATTAATTATAATCACCGCCGCGAACATGTCAAGCGTTGGAATACGAAAAGTATGGAATGTGGCGGGGATTTGGTGCGGAGTGCTGGATATTAGGCTTGATGTGGAAGGTCTGATGTGGAAAAGATTTAGGTCGAATGAAATATGTTTGTGCTTATGTGGAACAAACTTGGTTCGGTTAGTGAACAACCTTTTGCACGGCTGTACTTCACCCGTAGTGGGCTTGAAAACGCAGATATGCTTCGGTATACTGACGGTTATCTCCTTTCCCGACGGTCACCACGGCAGGATTAAACACACCGGCACTTTGCTAATTAAAATGGTAACCTAAGAAAAATGAGGAAGGATTACTCATGTTCTTGTTTTTTGGAAGACAACTAGGATCTATTTCTAAGGAAGGAGGAACTTGGTATAGTTTTTGGCCCTGTTCAAAATTTGTCGAATCATTGGTGATTGAAAGATAAGATAAAGTGTATTACAATAACATTATCAGAACATACGTTCTGAATATATATGGTGGCAAATTTTTCATTAAAACGGCTGCTGGTTGAGATTTGTCAAGAAGTGCGTTTTGGAAGGTGATGCGTTTTCTTTTATCTGGAAAATATGCAAATAACTTCGGCTTTTCTTTAGATAAACCTCAGCTCCCCTCCAAATTCTCCTCGAAAGGATGATTCCCGTTATGAAGGAATACCTCGATTTAAAATTGGACTTTATGTTTAAACAATTGTTCGGCCATCCGAGCCGAAAGCAGCTTACAATCGCTTTTTTGAATGCGGTTTTGCATCGGACAGGCCATGATCGTATCATCGATGTGCAGTTTGATAACACAGAGCTGGCAAAAGAGTTCGAAGAAGGGAAAATGAATCGGCTTGACGTGCTCGTGTGGACCGACCGAGGCGAGCGGATTAACGTGGAAATTCAAATCATTGACCAGCACGATATGCCGGAGCGGATTTTGTATTACTGGGCGAGGCTCTTTTCCCAGTCGCTCTTCAAAGGCCAAGGGTACAGCGAACTTCCTCCCACCATTATGATTGCAATTCTCAACTACCCGCTCTTTCCGCATGAAACCGATCGGTTTCACACCATCTTTCATATCCGCGAAGATGAAGAACAGTTTCTTTGGAGCGCGCATCTTGAATTTCACGCCATTGATTTATCACAATTTATGGTAAAATGGAAGAAATATAGACGTGATGTGAAGCGATCTTCGGAGTGGCCCTGGTTAATGATGCTGTCAGCGGTGGATGCCCGGAAACAAGAGATTGATGAGACGATTCTCAAGGAACTGGAGGTGTTGGCGATGAACGAGCAAGAAATTCGCGAAGCATTGGAAGAGTGGGAGAAGCTAAGCGTCAGTTCGGAAAATCGCTACGCGTATGAAATGCGGCTGAAATGGCTGCGGGATCAATTGTCCAATCTTCTTGGCGAGCGGCGTGCGGGGATAGAGGAAGGGTTGAAACAAGGGCTAAAGCAAGGTCGGGAGGAAGAACGGAAGAATATGATCCGGCATATGTCGGCGAAAGGAATGGCAGCGAAAGATATTGCCGATCTCACTGGACTTGCGGAAGAGGAAGTGCGAAAGTGGTTGAAATAGATTGCCTGTCATTTGTCGAAGCCGTTTGGCAGTGGTTTAGGCTTATTCATCCGAAGAAGTAGTGGAAACGTTAGAAAACCTGCCGCCTAATAAGGCTTTGCTGCGCCATCGAAAAATAAATGTAGCACTCGGTAGGCGAAAAAAATGAAAGTGCTCTTGCATGAAACTGAAGATCGCACTTTCCTTTTAAAGGACTTTTCCATGCAAGAGCTATTTTATATCCCCTAATTTTTGAGCTACGGGTATTATTCAATAGAAACCATGCTGGTCATTCAGCATGTTGGTATCATGGACTCTAGCGATTGGGCAAATCGCCGAATTCCCTCGGGAATGGATTTTGTTTCTACTCGGCCGTAGGTAAAACGTATATATTTAATTAATCATATTGAAAATAAAAAAGAGTCACAATCTGTATCTCAAATATTAAGAAGTATGCCAGTTTGGGGAAAATGGTACGGACCTGGACATGGTGGCGGTGTACCAAAAAATAAATTAGATTCTTTATGTATGACACATGATCTTTGTTATAAAGTAAAAGGATATTTCGATTGTGGCTGTGATAAAGCTTTAGTAGCTGGGATAACTGCCGCTCTTCTATTTATGAAATCTGACGAAAAAAGAGCTGCCTTAGCAGTAGCAGCTTATTTTAGTATAGCACCTTGTAAAAAATAATAGAGTGGGGAATTAAATGATTTATAAACTTATCATGTTTATAATATTTTGTATTTTAATGTTTATAGGATATTTAATTGAATGGATTACAGGAGGAAGACCTTGAATTTAGGATCATTATCTTAGTCAGTTCTTGAAAATACAAAACATCAGCTAGTACTTTCGCTTGTTGACAAAGTCTCTGCTTAGACAGTCTACAAGCTTTATTACTATATCTAAAAGTTTGACAGAGTACACTAAAGAAAAGCCCGAAAATACTGGTGTTTTGGACTTTACCCACAACACGGGGGTGTCTAATAAGTTGTTTTTACGGCATGATTTTACGTAATAGCCGACCAAGCCCTAACTTTTCCCATATCTTTCGGAACAGATAAACCGGCCCAAACTCTTTTGTCCAAAGCACGGAGACAGAAGAGGAAGAGCCTTGCCCGTGAATTCGGTCAAAGTAACGCTCTGAAAATTTGGCTAATCCCTCGATTATGTTATCGACAGAGCCATTCTCTAATAAATGTTCTAACCTCCCTAGATTACAAAGCGTTTGTTGCCGAACTTTATTGTCTACACGAAATGTACGACATATTTGTAGATATTGACGAACAGAACCATTTTTATTTTTTTGCTTGGGTCAGGTGCCTGTCACCACTCGATGCCCTGTCTGAACTCAAGGGATGGTAAAAAAAGTATACATATCCGTCTGTCATGACAAGGGATGAGAGTCCAAAAGCACTTACGCAGGAAATTCAAAAAATGGTTCGCTAACCTATGACTTACACCTGTTTTCAGCGAACCAAAAAAGCTCCAACAAAGTCTTGACTGACTCCGGAAAACGATGCTCATACACAAATGCACATTTATTTGTTAAAATATTAATTATATTCTGACAAAAAATGAAACCTATCGTTTTTCGGAAGCAAGAGGTATTCTTTCGAAAAATTTACATTCATGAAACAAAATCATTAAATATAAAAAGTAATCTATATATGGAATAAACGGTTTGCGGCCGTTTTATCACCGACAGAATGGGGGAGGGTGCAGTGGAGAAGATTGCCTCGCATGCGTATGAAACAAAGAGGCAGCCGGGCTGGAAACTGTATGTTTCGTTGCCGATTTTATCGTGGGCGTTGTATGATTTTGCGAATACGATTTTTTCCTCGAATGTGAACACGATTTTTTTCCCGCTTTATGTTTCGGAAACGGTGGGAAAAAGCGAGAGCTTGAACCAGATCGCCAGTACATTTATTTCGTATGCGAATGCGTTAGCCTCTTTCTTTTTAGTGATATTTTCACCTTTATACGGCACATGGATTGACCGGACCGGGAGAAGAAAGAAATGGCTTGGGATTTTTACGACTCTTTCGGTTACGGCAACTTTGCTTATGGGTGTTGCCGGATATTCGAATCTTGGGAATGCCATGTTTGGATTGCCGGCGTCTTTTGTCATAATCGTGCTTTTATTTGTCGCAGCAAAGTTTTTTTACCATTCGAGCCTTGTTTTTTACGATTCCATGATTTCCAGTTTGGGGAATAAACAGGAAATACCGCTTATCTCCGGTTTTGGCGTTGCTGTCGGATATGTCGGAACGCTTGTCGGGCTCGCTGTGTATCCGTTTGTTGGAGAAATGGATTACTATCGGGCTTTTATTCCAAGCGCCCTTTTGTTTCTCCTCTTTTCTTTCCCGCTGTTTTTCTTTGTCAAAGAAGAAGCCGAAAAAGCCGATGCCTTAAAGCGAAAGGCCGGATTTTTTGCAGGCTATCGGGATATTTATGCAACATTGAAAGAAATGAAAAAGTATCAAAACATTTTTACATTCATGATTGCTTATTTCTTTTTGAATGATGCGGTGGCGACGACGATCGCCATCATGTCCGTTTATGCTAAAGTCATTGCCGGGTTTACGGCAGGGGAGTTCATCCTTTTATATTTAGTCTCCACAGTTTCAAGTATTATCGGTTCCTTTCTTTTTGGCTATATTACGAGAAACAAGGGAGCCAAAAAAGCGGTTTTGTATGTCGGCATCGTGATGTGCATCGCACTGGCGATAGGGGTGCTTGCTTTTTCCAAGCTATCTTTTTGGATTGCTGGGAGTTTGTTCGGCGTCAGTTTAGGAGCGATGTGGGTCACTTCGAGAACATATATAGTCGAACTTTCCCCGCCAGATAAGCAAGGGCAATTTTTCGGACTGTTCGCTTTTTCTGGAAAAGTGTCAGCCATCATTGGTCCAGCGATTTATGGAAGCATTACCCTCCTTTTTCATTCATACGGAAACATTGCCAATCGGTTGGCGATGGGATCGCTTTTGCTGATGGTGCTCCTTGGCATTTTCTTTTTGCTGAAGGTAAAGCCACAGGCGCCTGCCGCGCCGAAAAGCTGACGAGAGGTGTTATAGGGGAGACATTGGCGAAAGCTATTCCGTCATTGAAATCATGGAAACAGAAATAGCTTACCAGCCGCCATCTGGGCGCTCTTGTTCGTCTTTCTTGTTTGCCTCATCGCTAAAAATTTATGAAGAACTTATTTTTAAAATTGGTTCTTAAATGAATTGACTTAACCGGACAAAAATTAAGGTCAAGTAGATGAACAACCATATCTGAGCATACTGCTTATTTAGCATAAATGATCCGAATAGAAATTTTACATGGAGTGGCGGACATGTTAGGCTTGATGCCTTGCGAAGCAAGGATTGGCGCTCGCTCCTTTCGCTAGGAAACATGTCCGCAGAAGCTCCGTGTCAAGCGATATAGACCTAAAATTTTATACAGGGAATGGAATATTCGTATTTTGTCATTCATACATTTTTTAATTGCCAAAAACAGATAAATAAAGCAAAAAGGTTGGTGTTTAAACTTTCGGAGCCAGTTCGACAGCGGCGCGAATGGCTTCGAGCATGCTGCGGTCGTCCGCCAGGTTTTTCCCTGCGATATCAAAGGCTGTTCCATGGTCGACAGATGTGCGGATGATGCCGCCTTTGAGGCCGACGGTGATGTTTACTCCGGCTTCCAACCCCAGCACTTTAATAGGGGCGTGCCCTTGGTCATGGTAGCAAGCGACAACAATATCAAAATCTCCGCGCACTGCACGGTAAAATAATGTATCTGCCGGATATGGCCCTGTTGCATTGATTCCTTCCTCTTGTGCTTTTCGGATGCCGGGAATGAGTTTTTCCTCTTCCTCTCCATTGCCAAACAGACCGTTTTCTCCAGCGTGAGGGTTGATGCCGCACACGGCGATGCTTGGGTTTTCTTTTCCCGCTCTTGTTAACGTTTCGTGAGCCAGCTTAATAACTTTGTAGGTCCGATCGGGATTAATCATTTCAATCGCTTTAATTAACCCGACATGGGTGGTGATATGAATGACTTTAAGTTTTGGAGAGGACAACATCATTGCATAATCTTGAGTGCCCGTTAAATCGGCCAAAATTTCGGTATGTCCCGGGTATTGATGTCCGCCTTTGTGCAGGGCTTCTTTATTTAAAGGAGCTGTGCAAATGGCTTGAATATCCCCGTTTTTCGCTAATTCGATGGCGCGTTTTAAAAATTGGAATGCGGCATCGCCTGCAGCTGCTGATACCCGGTCAAAAGGCAAATCGGCGGGAAGCAAATTTAAATCGATGCAATCAATTGTGCCGTATTGGCAAGCTGCTTCCTTTACCGATGAAATAGGGTGAATGGCCAGTTTGGAATTGGTAATTTGAACTGCCCGTTCTAATATTTTTGCATCTCCTATCACTAAAGGATTGCATTGTTCATAAATGGATCGGTTTTGCAAAGCTTTTACGATAATCTCCGGCCCTACACCGGCAGCGTCTCCCATCGTGATTCCGATGACAGGTTTCATTTGGCATCTACTCCTTTTAATTGGTGAATGGCTTGAATAAATGTATTTTCCGAACCAAAGGCGCCCGCCTTTGTTACTACGTACATTCCTGAGTCATGAATTAATTTCGCTATTGGCACTCCTGTTTCCACTTCATCCAGCAATTCAAAACCCTTAGCCCCGATTTTATCGCAAACATGTTTTGCCGTATCGCCGCCCGTTAAGATCATGGCGCCAAAATATCCTTTCTGAATTAACCTAGCGGCGGCTTCTCCTAGGCTTTGGGAGATGAAATTGCTTATTTTGATTGCGCTCAATCCTTTCGATTTGCCTATTTCCTGCACCTGTTTGATTTCATTTGGCGAAGCGGAAGAATAGAGAGCGACATGATAACCTTGTTTAGCCCATTGTTCCGCTTGGTGAAAGGCCTTTTCCATCTCCTCATAACGGTACTGGTCATTGCTTGCGAGTTTTATCGAATCTACCGGTATTCCTTTCACGTTTTGTAAAGAAAGGGCGCGATCGAGCTGTTTGCGGGAAACTTGGCTTACACTGCCTACGACGAGCAGAATGGGCCGTTCGATTGGCTCGATCATGTCCGCTTTGTTTGTTTTTTGCAGGTGATAAGCTTCGGGAAGATAATTGGCTAGACCTGCCGATCCGACCCATACGACTTTTTCATTGATCCGGCACACGTATCGGACGATGTCCTGCAAATCTTCCTCGCTTAAGGAATCAAAGATGATGTAAGGAATACCTATTGCCCGATAACGATCAAGCTGTTCTTTGACTTTGTCAAATCCGAGACGAAGGGTTTGGTAGTCAATCAGCCCTATAGGGCGCTTCGTCTGCTTTGCTATTAAACTGGGAACATATGATTCTTTTATCGGGCATTTCGGATCTCGTGATAATTCTGTCTCATGCAGCAATGTATCGTGTAAAAAATGATGCCCTTTATAAATGGTTCTCCCGTTTTGAGGGTAACCCGGTGCAATTATCATAAATGTCGGTTTTATTGTATCGTAAATGGCATCGATTTCCGCTCCGATATTTCCTCTAAGGGTGGAATCGATTTTTTTGTACAGGTGGCGAAATCCCATCTCCTGTAATAATTTCGCTGCATTCTGTACACGCCGGTATGCGTCAAGCGCGGGAAGCGATCGGCTATCGGTGTCGACTACGATTGCCTCTATATCCCTCACACTGGACAGCCCGGTTAGATCAAACAAGACCTGCGTGGCAAGCCCCTTCCTGGCGAATTGCACTCCGGAATCGGAAGCGCCTGTCAAGTCATCGGCAATAATGGCTAGTTTGTTCATCTTGTCTCCCTCCGTCCATCAAACCGTTGCTTTGTTGTCTGCCCCGATCCGTTTTGCCCACCAAGCGGTGACGATTGGCACCAAGATGGCGGTGACGATGACACAGGAAGCGACCAATGCAGTGGCTGCGGGAGCTACCGGAGCATACGAAGAGTTGGCTGCCGCAACTGCCGCAGGGACGCCCGCTGCATTGCCGGCTGTTGAAGCGGCCGCAAGTCCGGCTATGCCATTGCCTCCGGTCAATCGATCAACGACCCAAAGCACCGTACCCGTAATGAGTACAACTGCGATCCCCAGCAAAATTCCTGCAATTCCCGCTTTCCACACGTTCAGCAAGTTCAGACCAGCCCCCAGTGCGAACGCAAAAAATGGAACTAACACTGGAACGGCACGCCCGAGAAATTCGCGCAGCTCTTGATCCAAATTGCCAAGGATCATCCCGATGACCAAGGGTAAGATCGCACCTACCAATGTTTGCCAAGGGAAAGCGGAAAGTCCTGCTACTCCGAGTGTTACCATCGTCAGGAACGGACCTGATTCCAAACTCATGATCGAATAAGCAGCGACGTCCTCTTTCTTGCCAAACTGGCCCATCAACGCCATGTACAACCCGCCGTTTGTGTCGTTCATGGCTGCTACGATGGCTAACACTGACAACCCTGCAAACATCCCTCCGCTAATCATGCCTTCGCCGAGGAATTGGGCGGCAATGATCCCGATCACTGCTGCGATGCCTACTTTGCTGAGGAGCAGCACGCCTCCTTTTTTAAGGATGTACGGAGTGGCTTTAAAATCAATCGTCGCCCCCATGCACACATAGAAAACAACTAGGATTGGCAACGCTCCTGTCAGCAGCGCGCCTGTGAACGAACCGAAAGTTTTCGCTGCGTTCGGAAACAATGTGTTGATGATGGCTCCCACGATGAGTGGAACGATCATCATTCCCCCTGGAATGCGATCCAACGTTGCTTTGATTTTCATTTTTTCATCTCTCCCTCACAATTATGTTTAAAAATGAAACAGTTTTATAAAAAAACGCATACAGAAATCGCTTACATCTATATTTTATTTATGTTTAATTTATCAACAATTTTTTGATTTATAATAAAAAAACTGAAATAATGTTGCATAATGCAACGTTATTTCAGTTTCCTCCATAACGTACTCCGATTAATCCCTAATCTTTTGGCTGCTCTTGTTTGATTCATCTCTTCTTCTTGTAATACTTTCCAGATAATGTCTTTTTCAATTTCGGCGAGCGGTTTATTGAGATCAATCACGGAGCAGCCCAGTTGAGTGTGATCATCCGTGTTTTTCAAAATGTCGTTGAAATCTTCTTTCCTTATATACTCATGATTCGCAAACTGAACGGCTTGTTCCATCACACTGCTTAATTCTTGTAAATTATTTTTCCAAGTACGGCTGTACAGCCACTTTAGCGCTTCTTCCTGCACACCTACAATTTGCTTTCCGTATTTGACGTTATATTGCGCAATAAATTTTCGGAGATATTCGTCCAAATCTTCCGCATGTTCTTTTAGGGACGGCAATCGGATTTGGTTTTGTTTAAATTGTTTAAAAATTTGAACCGATAATTTTTTTTGCCGCAACAAATCAATCGGGTTATCATGAAATAAAAAAATAATGCGTGCTTTTGTCTGATCGATGAGTTGCGCTAGATGATTTTGGTGTTCCAACCGCAAACGTTCCACACCTTGGAAAAAACATGTCCCCATTTCCAAATGGACGAGGATGAGTTTGAGATAGTCTGCAATCTCGCGATGATCTTCTAAGATCCGGATGAGCAGCAGAAAACCATCTTGCGCCTTGCTTTCACAATGAATGATTCCGGCCAGTGTTTTTTTCCGGTTCCTTTTTCTCCGTATAATGCTACTGGCTTATTATGCGCCGCAGCCTTTTTTCCTTGCTTAATAACTGCTTGCATCAGTTGGCTGTTCCCGGGAATCTGTGAAAAGGAAGTCATGATTGGCTGAATGGCAGCAACGGATAGGCCGTATTCTTGCCGGTCTTCCTTCTCTTCGTCCGAAAACCGCAGGTAATACTGGTTTTCGGCATTATCCGTTTTAAGGTATCCTTGCCGAAACTGCATCAGTTCATCGTCGGTTGCGAAAGTGTACAATATTTCGATCGGTTCAATTTTTTTGCATAATTGCGCACACGCATTGTGGAGAAACGGAAAATACGCATAAATAGAAGATTCATCCGAATCCTTTTTGATAAATCGCAATATCTTTTGAAAAGAGGAATTAGCGAATTGTATCGTGCCATTTTCGTCATAAACAACAATAGGTTCTTTTGTTTTTTGCAGCAGTTGTTGATATATTTTTGTTTGTTTGGCGGTGTTTTCAATAATTTGATAAGTTTGTTTTGCTTGTTCAAACGCTTCGATCACGGACTCTCTGCCTGAAGTAATCAGTATGCTCTGAAGCCCGTGCGCTTCCGCTGTCTTGCACGTGATCGTGTCTCCGATGATCGCTTGGGCGCCGCCGGCCTTCGCTTGTTGGACGGCCTCCTCTACCTCTTCTTGATCATGGATAATGGTATAAGGAATTTGGACGCCTAAAAGATTGGAGACAGAAATAAAACCTTGGCATATGTTGGGGAATCCAATAATGCGAAGATGTGCGTTATAGTCTTTGACCAATGTCAATATACGCAATATGTCATAGCCGGAGACTTTTATTTCAATGACTGGCAGTGATGCATGCTGGCGCAGCAGCTGCGCGGTGCCGCCGCGGCTGATAATGAGATCATAGCCTTCTTTTTCATATTGTTTCGCAATAGGAATCGCCTCACGTAAATCTCCTTGTACAACGGTCATGTCCAGCAATTGTTGTTCTTTGGCAAGGGTTAAGGCTAATTCTTTTAAACCAGGGTAGGGAGCAATCAATAATGTTTTGATTTTCATGTTTATCAATCCACCCATCTCATTTCTTTCTGCTACCATTCATTATAACTTACTTTCGCTTTGTGGTAAGTTTCCTTATGTTATTTTAGAATTGTTCCTCTGCTTGTCCCCATCCGGAGTGATGGTTCTATTTTTGTAAATGCGGATCATTACTTTTGAAAAGCGGACGGTGGTGGACTGTAGCTTTTGTACGGCTGGCAGCGATCAACCCCGTCATGAAAGAATACCTCGATTTGGAAATGGATCTCATGTTTAAACAGCTGTTCGGCCATCCAAGCCGAAAGCGGATTGCCATCACTTTTATGAATTGTTATTTCATAGGTGCGGGACGCGGCCGCATTGTTGATGTTCAATAAGAAAATACGGAATTTGTGAAAGAAACGTAAGAGCGGATGAACGTAGAAATTCAAATAGTTCACAAGCATGATTTGCAAGATCGGGTATTGTATTATTGGCAAGGCTGTTTTCCTTTGCTCTCCTTGGAACAAGCGTATTCCGAACATCCTCTCACTATGGTTACGATCCTCAACAACCCTTTATATTCTCATTAAACAGGCCGCTTTCATACGGTATTTCATTTGCGTTAAGATGAGGAACATTTCCTTTGGAGCGCTCATATGAAATTCCATACGATTGATTTGTCACTGTTTTCGCATAGTATTCTTTCGTTCCGACATAGACTTTTTGCCGCTGCAGTGTATTCGGCATTTCATATGTTTTCATGACTGGCTAGCCCCCAACAAAAAACAGGAAGCAGTTTTTTCGCCCGCTTTTTCTTAATTAAACGTTTGATTAAGGATTGTCGGCTATCAGGCGCATATTGAAATGAGGTTAAATCCTAATGTTTGTGTAAAAGCCGACTCCTAGTTCAACAAACTTATATCTCCGGAAATAGAACCGCTTTGTGTCCGCTTCTTTTTACACAAATTCTTGGACTTCATCTTGAAACGACATCGCCGCATTTTTTAGATGTTTTCACCTATTATGTTCTTTTGTTGATAATATTCCCAAACCGTTGCGGCTGTTTTGCATATACGTCCGGGCATTTGTTTGTCTCTTTCAGGTTTCGTTCTTTCGGTTTTTTGTCGTAAACCATTCAATTTCGGTTAATGTCAATCTTTAGAAACTTGAATAGAGTAATTGGTTTTTTTTAGGAGAATAACGGGTTGACCTATAGATATGCCCTATATTTCCAAATCTATAAAACGAACAATCAACCTCATTAACTGAAAAATTTTTACGAAAATACGAACTATTTCCATTACTCTCAACAATTTTGTATTACTATCTTTTTCAATTGGTGATATAATGTTCAAAAAATATTTCCTTTTCAAATTTTTTTCGAGGCGATGAAGGGATGAAAGTAAAAGATGCATTAAAAATTGGCGAATTAGCTTCAGGAAAGATCGTTGCTGGTGAAAAGGGGATTTTCCGGAAAATAGAAACCGTTGAAGTCATGGAAGTACCGGAAGTATTGAATTGGGCAACTCCCGGTATGTTAGTATTAACAACCTTTTATTCAATAAAAGACGATCCGGATAAACAAATTCAAGTTGTAAAGGATTTGATATCGATTGGGGCGGCTGGTTTAGTTATAAAAGTCGGAAGATTTATTGATACGCTTCCGGAAGAAATGATTGCCATTACCAATCAACATGACTTTCCCATCATCTCTTTGCCTAAAAACATTTCCTATATAAACGTGTTAACACCACTTTATGAATGTTTATATAAAGAGAAGTATTTTGGACAGGGTCGTTCGGAAAATCCTTTGTCAAAATTTGGAGCAATGGAAATCGATTCGGTTCAAGAAGCGCTTGATGTGCTATCAAAGATGTTAAATGGATCCGTTTATATAGAAGATAACGAAGGAAGACTTCTATATGCTGCAAAAAACTTTACATCCGATGGATGGAGAAAGTCAACGGCACTTTTTTCACTGCCAACCTATCAGCGGTATGATGAAATGTTGGAGGAGTGGACAACTAAATTTTCACACACGAAAAATATTTTATTTAGTATAGAAGGATATCGAAAGCAAATGATTATCCCGCTTACTTATAAAAACCGCGTATTTGCCGTTGTCCACATTCACTGTATCAATTCTTTAATCACGGATCCTGTCTTTCAAAATCATTTAGAAGAAGTGGGGAACAAGCTAAAAGATGTATTATTGAAAGAACAGTTGTATAATCAGAGAAAACGTCTAAACGATTATGAACAAATGAATGGGTTTCTGAAGGGTTTTGACCATTTGGATCAGGCAAACGAAAAGAATAATGTCATTATTCACTTTTATTCGGACAGTTTAAACATCCCGTATTCCAATCCGTCTTTGATTGACTATGAAGGTTTAATTCGAAATAAGTTAATGGATTTCATTGAGCAATTGCAAATTCATAAAAGTCAAGTGTTTATCTTTATGAAAAACAGAAAATTTTATGCGCTCCTAACAGGTATTGAAGAGAATTATAGTGAAATGGTCCAACGGTGGAAAAACCAAATAGAGGCGTACAATAAATTGGATCCTTTAAGGGGATTATATGTCTCGATTAGTCCTTATTTTGGAAAAGGAGCCAACCTCGATACGGTCGTGCAATCTGTTACAAAAATCATCGAAGTCGGTTCGAATGTAAAAAAGGGAGAATATGTTTACACATATAATGAAATGGGAATTTATCAGTTTTTACTAAATTTAATTGATGACCCGTTTGCGAAACAATACGCACTGAACTTTTTGGCGCCATTGCTGGAAGATAAAAAGAATGATTTATTAAAAACATTGGAAGTTTATTTACAGGAAAATGGCAATGTTTCAAAGTCGGCAGAAATTCTGTTTATTCATCGGCGTACGATGACCTATCGATTGAAAAAAATTGAACAATTACTAAATATAGATTTAAACAATTCGGAAAATCGTTTTATTTTAATATTTTGCTTAAAAATCATGAAAATAGCTTAAGAGAGGCGAAATAAATGGTTCGTCTCTCTTTTTTGATTCATCACCACATTTTGTGATTTAACCCAAAAAATAAGGAAAACACTCACGAATTCCTGGCAATAATGTTAGCGTGACTTAACATAACAGGAGGTTCTAAAGTGTTTTCCGTATCACTAGATTTGCCAGAATTTGAAGTTGTTAAACAAGTGTTTCTTGAAGATTGCAGTTTGTTACATGTTGAGAAAAATACTACAGAAGAACGCTGTTCTTACTGCGGTTTTTTTTCTAGTCATGCCCATGACTGGCGGACAAGAAAGGTTCGTGACTTGTCCGTATTAGGTAAGCCCCTTTTCTTATTTGTCAGAGTGTATAGATACCGTTGTCACAACTGTAATGAGGGATTTTCACAAACATTTGAATGTATCCGTCCTAATAAGCATCAGACCAATCGGTACAGAGAATATCTGTACGAAATGTGCATTGGCTCTACTATCCAAGAAGTGAGTCGAAAGGAAAAAATACCTTATACAACCGTTGAGAGAATATTTTATTCCGTTGCTAAAGAAAAAGAGAAGGAGCATGTAGAAACTCTTGAAAGTGTTTTAGAAGACAATGAATTAATCCTTAGCCTTGATGAGATCGCTGTCCGAAAGGGTCACCGATATGAAACAGTTCTTATGGATACCCAATCCGGGAGTGTGCTTGGTATGGAACATCAACGGAGTTATCGTTCAACTCAGATCTTACTTGCCAAGAAGATTCTGTCTGATAAATGCGTTCATACCGTTGTTATGGATATGTGGGATCCCTTCCATAAAGCTGTTAAATCTATATTCCCAGAGGCCTGTATCGTCATTGATAAATATCATGTGGTGCAAAAGGTGACACATGCACTTGACCAAGTTAGAAAGAAAACTCCTGGACTAAAAAAGGGACGGTTTAAACTCTTGAAAGGTTCTGAAAAGTTAACGGCTAATGAAAAACAACAATTAGACGAGATGCTCAAAGAGCATTCAGAATTGTCATATGCCTATTTTCTAAAAGAACTATTTAGAAAAATATACCAAGTGAATGACTATGATACAGCTGATTCACTCTTAGAAGAATGGATTCAACTCGCATGGAGCAGCCCATTTCCTTCATTTCATCAAGTTGCCAAGACGATAGAAAATTGGAAGGCACAAATTTTACAATATTTTCTTACCCCTTTTACGAATGGCCGGATTGAAGGTACAAACCATAAGAGTAAGAACATCAAAAGACGTGCTTTTGGCTTCAGAAACCTTGAAAGATTTCGGCTACGTGTATTTTTGGAATGTACAGGTAAAACTTATAAAAATCAGGTTGCTTAACCATGCCCTTCATCAGCTTTCCGCATTGTAGTGGGTAGAATGGAATCCGTCAAGGAAAGCGCTTGACCTCTTCCATTCTACCCACTTAGTGGTCTGCAAGCTGACGAAGGAGCTACTCTAGATTGAGTATCAATCTCGCTAACTTATTTCCGGAATTGTGTGAACATCACAGAATATGGTGATGAGACGAAATAAAAATATGATTATTTTCATTCATATTCACCTCAAAAAATGATTATAAGTTTTTCCTTGAATAGATTCGGATTGATATAATCATTGAAATTAATCCCATTAAAACAGCTATAGCAAAAGGTATCCAATCCTTTATAGATTGAGGTATTGGTAAGTTAAAATTGATATTAATATCAATAGATTGATACCATTCAATAATAGTTGGCAGTATAAATGGAGTTAAAAAGACCGTAATAAAAAAGATATATTTTGTTTTTTCATACCCAAATTTAGTTTGAACAGGAATTAATAAACCGAAAAAAATAGAAATAATAAGAAGAGCTACTCCTACACTATAAATACTTAACCGTGTTAACCCATATGATGCACCAATTGCTGCAGCAAGATTATATAAAAGAAAGCACGCAATAAAAATGACGAGAATAAATACGTATTTTGCTTTAATAACACCATTTCGAGTATATGGAGTTGTACAAAGAAGGGCTGCCCCTTTATATTTATCCTCTTGAAACGAAATCATATTAAACAAAATATATTCCACAAATAAAACAGTAGTAAGAAAACTTATAAAGCTGCCGTTACTTAATCCTAATTTTGAATTGTTAAATATAGGTGCTACAATTGCAAAAATAAGCATAACCAATAGATACTTTTTTGCTAAAATTAAATCTTTTTTAACGAGATGAAGCAACAATTTTATCTCTCCTTTACATAAGCCAACATTACATCTTCAATGGAGGGTCTTTCTATAATAATATCTTTCATTTGCTCACATACTTGATCTACTTTATTGGTAATTCCTTCGAATCCAAATGGTGTTTGACGTAATCTTAAAAATAATTTAGTCGAGTGTTCATTTATTAAACGATTATCCCCTTTTATCAAAGCGTGTCTTTCTAATAGTTCGTCTTTACTTTCATTGAATACGATTTTGCCATTGTCGATTAAAATAAGCATATCAGCTACTTTCTCTAAATCAGACGTAATATGAGTAGAAAAGAAAACACTTTTCCCCTCTTCCTCCATGAAATCTAAAAGTATTTCCATTAACTCATTACGAATTAATGGATCAAGCCCACTTGTTGGTTCATCCATTATTAATAAATCCGCATGGTGAGATAGAGCTAAAGTAATAGCAAATTTCATACGCATACCTTTCGATAAAGTGGCAATTTTCTGGTTTAATTTTAAATTGAAACGATTTATGTAGTTTAAGAAAACAGATTCATCCCAATTCGTATATGCTGGGGCAATAATACTCTTCATTTCTTTCAATGTCATCTCTTCATAAAAATAGCCTTCGTCTAAAACTACACCAATGCGATTTTTTATTTCGCATTCATTTTTTTCCATATCTTTACCAAAAAATTTAATGCTACCGTCATCTTTGGGATAAAGTCCAAGAATGGTTTTAATTGTTGTTGTTTTCCCAGAACCATTTACACCGATGAATCCTGTTATGCAGCCTTCCTTTAGTGAAAAAGTTAATTGTTCTAAGCTGAAACTACCTAACTCTTTTTTTAAGTTATTTACCTCTAAAACGGCTTTCATCATTCATCATCCTCTTCAAAAATGATATCCATCATTGAGTAAAGTTCTTCTTTATTTATTCCAAGAGTTCTAGCCATTTGCCACACTTCTGAGAGCTTTTTTTCCACCAGATGCCTTTTAGATTCCAATAACATTTCCATGTTTTCAGACGCTACAAATGACCCCTTTCCTACAATAGTTATAATAAAGCCTTCTTTCTCTAACTCTTCATATACTCTTTTCGTTGTAAGAACACTAACATGCAAATCATTTGCTAGTGAACGAATGGAAGGTAGTTTTTCTCCTTCTTTTAATTCTTGACGGAGAATGGCACCCTTAATTTGATCTTTTATTTGTTGGTATAAAGGTTGTTCGGAACTGTTTTTAAGTATTATTTTCATAGAAAAACCTCTTTTAACTGTATATGTATTACATATACACCATATACATAATATACAATATTTACAATTAAATTTTAATTAAAAATTTTTGAAATATCAAGGTATTTACAAATTTACGTTTCATGCAGTCGGACAAAATTTTGTTGCAGGAGTTATATCAGTTGGAACAATTGCCGGCATTACAACAGTTATATTTGTTTATCTTTACGCAACAGTACGCGTTCTGTTCTCTATTCGTGAGTTTTATCGGAGCGAACCTTACGCGTTTTTTACTTTTTTGGGGTTAGGGGTAGTTCTTGCTGCAGGAAGTGATTTTTGATTTGATGGCTTTTCTGCAAAGAATGGATTTAAACTTCTCCCTCTCCTTTTCTTTCCTATCAAAAATATAACAATAGTGATAGAACAAAAAATCCCGCTCCCTTTGGTAAAAATAATAGGAGCGGGATAGATATCAGTGTTAAAAAATAGTTGTTTGATTTTTAAAGGAAATACCTCAATGATACGAAAAACAATAAAAAGTCCTTGGAAATTAAAACCATAAGCACGCAAAACAAAGCTCCCCTATCAAAAGATAGGAGAGGATATATTTAGTAATGAAACAAAGAAATTAACGATATATCTTGAAATTAGATGAAAATATTCCTTCATTATGCATTATGTGGTTCTACTTGTGCGCCCGGCATGGGTGTAATCTATAGGGTGAAAGTCCCGAGCTGCGAAGGCAGAAGTAGCAGTTAGCTTAACGCAAGGGTGTCCGTGGTGACGCGGAATCTGAAGGAAGCGAGCGGCAAACTTTGGGTCTCTCGGAACACGAACTTCATATGAGGCTAGGTATCACTGGGTGAGTTTGCAAGACAAAACAAAGCCCTTTCTGCCGAAGGTGATACAGAGTAAATGAAGCAGATGGATGGAAGGAAAGATTACACTCTTACCCGGGGAGGTCTGGCTGGCACGCCAAGTAACCTTGGTAACCTATCTAGTGATAGATAGCTGAACAGTCAGAAGTCAGCAGAGGTCATAGTATTAGTTGGTCTAGAACAACTAAGAAGGACCGAACAATTAAGAGAGAATAGCCCTTGGCATTCAGTGAGTCATGATGAACACAGAAAACGTAGTACCTCACTTGAGGGAGGAAGCGGTGAATCCCGTGGGAGATCTCTTGGAGGGTGGAGTGACCACTGGCATAAAGAGAACAGCTATTCACGGAAGTTATAAAGACTTGCGTCAATTATCTTAATTGAACCGCCGTATACGGAACCGTACGTACGGTGGTGTGAGAGGACGGGAGTTAATCGCTCCCTCCTACTCGATTAAAAATATTTTTATAAAACTCTTTCATTTCCGTAAAAATAGTAGGTTGAGCGATTCATTTCTAGAATCTCCAATACTTTTGTAATCGGATATCCTTTCTCGCTCCACTGCTCGGCTACTTCCAATTTTTCAGTAAGTGAGGGTTCTTCTTTTTTATCAAATCACGCAAAATCGCGATTTCTAAATCTTTTTCCCCTAATAGCTTCTTGAGCTGTTCATTTTCTTCCTCCAGCCTTTTGATTTCAGCTGAAGAGGAATGGGTAACTGTTTCTTGTCCTAGCTGTCCTTCTTCGTATGCCTTCACCCATCTTTGCACGAGATTCGGGCTAAGCTCGTATCTTCTAGCTACCAATGCTTTATTTCCAACTTCTAATGCTTCTTTCACTACTTGTAGCTTAAATTCCTTCGAATGTTTTCTTCGTTTCATGTACATCAAAAGTCCCCTTCATTGGTCACTTCGATTATAAAAAACACCTTATCGAGTGTCCAAATTCATTAGGGGGCTAATGAGAATGTAACTTTAGATGTTTTTGGTGATATTATTGACATTTTCTATCACGATTTCGCTATTTGGATATTTCTTACAATTGCTTTTTCGTTTTTTATTTTTAAAACATTTCCTTGTCATTGAATAACCATAGCCTAGATCCCCTTATACAATAATATCCATTCCTTATCTATAGATTTACGTATCTTCTTATCTCTCTCAATTTTTTCTTTTATATAAGAAATAACGATTGGAACCATGCGAAGAATTTGTGACCAATTAAGTGCAAGGGGATTCATATGGTAAATCAACCCTGTTTTTATAAAATTTCCAGATAAAGCAATAGAGTGACCCAGCATTAACAAAGATGCTAGCTTTGCTTTTGGAAAGTGGGTTTCTGGATCATCAGAAAACATTTTTGAAGCGTACCAGTATAAACGGATAATAATATCAACTGATGCTGGTACAATGCCCGTAGTTAAAAAATGACGAAAATCATATCCATGCTTGTACATATAGCGAGCAACATCGGTCCAACTAACCTTTTCACCAGAAGGACCAAGTACAAATGGAGATTTAGCTTTAATAAGCTGAACAAGTGTGAAAAACGGCGGTTGAATCCCTGCCTTTGTAAAAATATCAGAAAGTAAATGAAGAAATACTTTAATGATTGCGATGAAAAAATTACTTTCCGGTGAGTATCCATTATTTTTAGCAACAATAAGATTTCCATACTTATCTACAAATGTCCCGGTTCCTTTCATAACATCAATAACTCCAAAAATAAAACCAAGAATGGGATCGTGCCCAAAACTCATAAGTCGATGAAAATGTGGATTTAAACCGGCAACTTCTTGATCAAGAGAAACGTCAGTTGAAGCATCAAAGACCACTTTCGCTTTCTTTTCCAAATCCTCAAAAAATGATTTGTGAATTTCTGAAGATTTCTCCTTAATCCACTTTGTGATTGGAGAACCTTCTTGCATATTACCTAAAAAGTTAGTATCAGTTGGAATTTTCACTAAAAAAATATCAAGAAGGGTTGCAACAAGCCCAGCAATCAAAACAATAAGGTAGTCAGATTTTGTCCATTCGATATTTCCGAAATTTTTTAAGTAATCATCTTGACTCTGTTTTAATTCATTTTGGCTGATAATTTGTAATAAAGGATCTCGTTTTAAATCGATGCCGGCATCACTCAACCGTTGATCAGCCAGTTGTAATAAACGATTGAAATCATTATTAAAATCCGTAGATTCAATTTTTCGGTACGTTTTTACAGGGATATGTATACTTTTCACACTAGGTGATGTAGACGTTTCGAATTTATTGAAATCGACACCTAATGCTTCTAGGCGTTGTCTTATACTAGATAATTCATCTTGAATTATATTTGCTTCTATATTAATTCGTTGTTCACGAGATAAATAATCTTGCAAATCGACTTCAACTTCGGAAAATAACCGTCTCAAATCAAGAAGTTCAAGTCTCTGGTATGCTACAATACGCTCATATTTGTTAAATTTCAAATTGCTCTTTCCTTTCTTCTAAAGAATTAAGTGCAGCTTTAAATATCTCAAGCTCACGTTTCAATTTTTCAAGCAGTTCTTCATTCCGATTGGATTGACTCATGTATTGTTCCAATTTATTTGCAAGTTCATTAATATCTTCTATAAGTATATTTATTGCTTTTTGATGTGTTTTTAATATGTCTTGGATTAGCTTTTCACGTTTGTTCCGTAACTCACGTTCGTTCTTGCCAAGTATCCAACGAACTCCTTTGTAAGCCATGACTCCTAAAATGACAACTGTCCCAATTCCAGTAATCATTGAACTGAGACCTAACAATCCACCAAATCCAAGCGCCGCTAAGCCTGAAGTAATGCCAGCTGCACTTAATCCAACAACGCTTCCAGAAAAATATACAGCTGCAATGGGAACCCCTACTGCTGCGGCTTTTGAAGCTAAATCTTTAGTCCTCTTTTCAAATTCACTTATGGAAATCTCATCTTTAAGAAATTTTTCGTCGTTATCTATAGATTTAATAACAAGTGCTAGAATTTCTTCAGCCTTTTCAGGATAAAACTTTTCAGCTGTAATTATTAGATTGTTATCCAAACGAGGGTTATAATTTGCTGCTTTTATTAAACGTGCTAAATCTTTAATAATTGAAAATTTCATTGCTTCTTGTTCTTCACTATTTAACGTTTGCATCTCACTCATCAAACAATGAAGTACATCAACAAAAGATACGTTTGAATCATTGCTCAGAAAAGCACGAAGGTCATGCCGTGATTCAGAACTCAGTCCAATTTGGGACATAAATAAATATAAATCAGAAAGTTGCTTTGGATGTAATTCTCCCTGTTCTTTTATGAAGGCTATTAACACGCGCGTGTATACTTTTTTCGTTTTTTCATCTAGCACTTCTAGAGTTTTTATTTTTTCTTTTGTCACTGTGTTGCCCTCCTAGCGAATAATTATAATCATAGTTAAAGAATTGAGTAGAAAATACAGATGTTTTTTAGATTTATAAACAGGCTTTTGATAATTAAAAATTTGCAGGTATATTTTACTATAATTTTTTAGGATAAAATCTACAAAAAAACGATAAATTTCGACAAAATTACTTTTAAATAACGATGTGTATATTTATTCTTATTTATAGTTCTTCAACATTTTTTCTATCGTTTCTCTCATTTCATTCCGAAATTCTTCAGGTTTTAACACTTTAAATATTGCGCTTGGCTTAAAAGCCACATTTTAATGCCACGGCCGTAAACTTCTGCTTCAATTGTGACGGATTGTTCATCTTTTGCAATAATCTTTGCAGTCGGTAATCGATCTAAAATAGCTTGTAAGGAAGGTCCCCAAAAACGGAACGTAATTTTCATTAGTTCACCTGCATACATAAACTGGACTCGCTTTCGAAATTCTCCTTCTTCAAATCGATTTTTATAGTCAACTTTAAAACGCTCATCAGTAATACAGTAATCGACAATTCGATCCATTCGATAAATTGTCGGAAAACTAAAATCGTAGTCTATGAGAAACGCTACTAAATAAAAATAATATTCAGAGAAAACGATTCCAACAGGCTTGAGCTTTCTTTTAACAGGAGAATCATTTCCTTCCTTTTGATAATCGATAATTGTCACTCGCTTCGTTCGTACCGCATAACTTAAATCCCAAATCATGTTTATCAGCGATTGATTATGTTGCACCGGGACATAATGAAAGCGCTCGTTGCGAATCACTTCTTGGATAAATCGTCGATTTTCAGGCTGTGATTGCAAAATGAGTTTATCCAATAACTGATCCATTTCTGCTTTTTGAAATGCCCTGCTTTCCAGTAATACTTTTGCTAAAACGAGTATTTCTTCATTCGTTAACCAAATGTTTTCATTTCGTCTTAATACGTAGCCATTTTTCTTCCGATCATATTCTAATACCATTGATGCTTCAAAATTATTGGCGATGTATGTACGCAATTCATCAATATCACGCTGAATTGTTTTTTCATTCACACCAAAACGAACCGCTTCTTCCTTTTTCGAAATCGTATCTCCTTGGCAAAGACGTTCATATAATGACAAAATTCGAAGCGATTTTGATTGTTGCTCGTCCATGAAAATCCTCCATTCCGACAAAAAATTTCAATTTTAGAAACTAAATATATGTTACTATATGGAATTAAACACAAAAAAGATGTAATAAGGTACAATGCATAAAATTAGGGTACAGAAATAATGGAATAAAAATCCTTTAAATAAAAACTTTTACTTCGGAATGGTTTCTGATTAGTCATTTTTTCATCCTCAATTTAGTAATATTGAGTGATAACACTATTACATTATCATCAAGACATGGACAGTATTTGTACTTTAAGAAAAAAAGATTCATCACCACATTTTGTGATTTAACCCAAAAAATAAGGAAAACACTCACGAATTCCTGGCAATAATGTTAGCGTGACTTAACATAACAGGAGGTTCTAAAGTGTTTTCCGTATCACTAGATTTGCCAGAATTTGAAGTTGTTAAACAAGTGTTTCTTGAAGATTGCAGTTTGTTACATGTTGAGAAAAATACTACAGAAGAACGCTGTTCTTACTGCGGTTTTTTTTCTAGTCATGCCCATGACTGGCGGACAAGAAAGGTTCGTGACTTGTCCGTATTAGGTAAGCCCCTTTTCTTATTTGTCAGAGTGTATAGATACCGTTGTCACAACTGTAATGAGGGATTTTCACAAACATTTGAATGTATCCGTCCTAATAAGCATCAGACCAATCGGTACAGAGAATATCTGTACGAAATGTGCATTGGCTCTACTATCCAAGAAGTGAGTCGAAAGGAAAAAATACCTTATACAACCGTTGAGAGAATATTTTATTCCGTTGCTAAAGAAAAAGAGAAGGAGCATTTAGAAACTCTTGAAAGTGTTTTAGAAGACAATGAATTAATCCTTAGCCTTGATGAGATCGCTGTCCGAAAGGGTCACCGATATGAAACAGTTCTTATGGATACCCAATCCGGGAGTGTGCTTGGTATGGAACATCAACGGAGTTATCGTTCAACTCAGATCTTACTTGCCAAGAAGATTCTGTCTGATAAATGCGTTCATACCGTTGTTATGGATATGTGGGATCCCTTCCATAAAGCTGTTAAATCTATATTCCCAGAGGCCTGTATCGTCATTGATAAATATCATGTGGTGCAAAAGGTGACACATGCACTTGACCAAGTTAGAAAGAAAACTCCTGGACTAAAAAAGGGACGGTTTAAACTCTTGAAAGGTTCTGAAAAGTTAACGGCTAATGAAAAACAACAATTAGACGAGATGCTCAAAGAGCATTCAGAATTGTCATATGCCTATTTTCTAAAAGAACTATTTAGAAAAATATACCAAGTGAATGACTATGATACAGCTGATTCACTCTTAGAAGAATGGATTCAACTCGCATGGAGCAGCCCATTTCCTTCATTTCATCAAGTTGCCAAGACGATAGAAAATTGGAAGGCACAAATTTTACAATATTTTCTTACCCCTTTTACGAATGGCCGGATTGAAGGTACAAACCATAAGAGTAAGAACATCAAAAGACGTGCTTTTGGCTTCAGAAACCTTGAAAGATTTCGGCTACGTGTATTTTTGGAATGTACAGGTAAAACTTATAAAAATCAGGTTGCTTAACCATGCCCTTCATCAGCTTTCCGCATTGTAGTTGGTAGAATGGAATCCGTCAAGGAAAGCGCTTGACCTCTTCCATTCTACCCACTTAGTGGTCTGCAAGCTGACGAAGGAGCTACTCTAGATTGAGTATCAATCTCGCTAACTTATTGCCGGAATTGTGTGAACATCACAGAATATGGTGATGAGACTCTTTTTTTATCAAATAGATCATTTGCGTAAAGATCAACAATGCACAATATGGATAATTCAGAAAGAAAATGATTTCACTCTTTTTGCATTTATAGAAATAGTTGAAAAATTTATAATGGTGAAAAATCCGATAGAGGTGGTTGAATTGTTAGGAATTATTCGTGTTTTAACAACTGATGATGAAAAAATTTTAAATGAACACGGGAAGAAATTGAAAGAATATTTTTCCATAGAATCGGTCACACGCTGTATTCCATCGCAACCTAATGGAATATACGATGATGAATCGGAGAAAAAAGCCATACCCAAAATCGTTGAGTTAGCTAAAGAATTGGCGGAAAAACCGAACATTGATGCCATTACCATTAGTTGTGCTGCAGATCCAGGCTTGGATGAAGCAAGAAATGAAATTGATTTGCCGGTTTTAGGCGCGGGGGGTTGTGGGGCGCATGCTGCAAGTATGGTAGGAAACCGTATTGGCATCATTGGCATTACCGACGCACCTCCAGCACGAATGAAAGAGGAATTGGGAAGGAAATTCCATTCATACTCCTATCATCCTTCTCTTAGAAAAACAACCGATTTATTCGCTTCCACGGCAAAAGATGAATTATTAGAAGTAGTAAAGGATGTCATCAACTCTGGCGCCGATTGTATCCTGTTTGCTTGTACAGGTTTTTCCACTATTGGACTTAAAGATTATTTAAACGGAAAAATTTCCGTACCTGTTATCGATTTAGTGGAGGCGCAAGGGATTGGTTATCAATTAATTAAAAAGGGGTCATAAAGATGCAAAATAGGACATTCAATTTAACCTTTTTTATTTTTTCTGTTCTTATTTCTATTTTTGGCGCCATTATCGGGATGCAACTAATTACAACGCTCGGTATTACGCCAAATACATCCATTATTGGCGCATTAATCGCCATGTTATTTGCGAGAATTCCAATTAAAATTTTTGAACAATTTAAGTCGTTGGAAAATCAAAATTTAGTTCAGACATCCATTTCAGCTGCCACTTTTGGGGCTGCCAATAGTTTATTAATACCAATTGGACTTCCATTTGTAATGGGCTTGCCGGACCTTATTATCCCAATGTTAATCGGAGCCGGATTGGCGCTTTTAACCGATGCCCTTATCCTTTATAAAGTTTTCGATACGAAACTTTTCGGGGCAAACGAAGTATGGCCTCCAGGTGTTGCAACGGCCGAAGCTTTGAAAGCCGGTGATGAAGGCGGTAAAAAGGCAAAATATCTTGGATTGGGGATTCTTGGCGGATTAGTTGGATCCCACTTCGGCATTTCCATGTCGGCCTTTGGTGTTGCATTCATCGGGAATTTTTGGGCTTTGAGCATGTTCGGTATTGGTTTATTACTTAACGGATACTCGCAACCGTTGTTTGGCTTGAATTTAGGAGACTATTATATCCCACATGGCATGATGATCGGCGCAGGTCTCGTAGCTCTTATTCAGTTTATCATTACTTTTACGAAAACGAGAAAACAAGGTGGAAAAGTTACAGACACAAGCGGATACGAATATACCCGCGGTGCTGACGATATTAAAAAAGGTTTTGGTTTTGGATTCCTGCTTTACTTAGGAATCGCTATTCTAATTGCCGTCATGGGCGGGCTCATTACTGAAATGCCATTTGGTCAATTGATTCTTTTCATTATATTTGCTGCTTTTGCTGCATTAGTGCATGAAATTATAGTCGGGATTGCGGCTATGCACTCCGGTTGGTTCCCGGCATTTGCGGTAACACTTATTTCATTGTTAATCGGCATGATACTCGGCTTCCCGCCAGTTGCATTAGCATTGCTGACCGGTTTTACAGCAGCAACAGGACCTGCTTTTGCAGATTTTGGATATGATTTGAAATCCGGCAACATCATTCGGACTGGCGTTTCCGTTGAACAAGAATTATATGGACGGAAAATACAATTGAAAAGTGCATTTATCGGGTTCATTATCGCGATTGTGATGGTTGCCCTATTTTCCAAGAACTTTTTTGGACAAGGCTTAGTTCCGCCGGTTGATCATGTATATGCATCCACCATTAAGTCTGGATTAAGCGGGAATGTTGGTCTTATGTTGCTCTTATGGGCCATTCCCGGGGTGATCATTCAGCTGATTGGCGGTACGGAAAGACAATTGGGCATTATGCTGGCTACTGGGTTGCTTATTATGAATCCTTTAGCAGGATGGGCTGTTATTGTCGGTTTAATAATTCGCGTTCTTGTTATCAAATTTATAGGATCTGAAGCTGAAAATAAGATGTATACGACCGCAGCTGGATTTATTGCCGGCGATGCATTATATAGTTTCTTCTCATCCGTGTTTAAAGCGAAATAATGAGGTGATAGAATGGTTAGAAAAACATTAACGATGGAAGATGCGAAAAAAGCCGTTTACGGCGGCTGTATTCTCGGCGGGGGAGGCGGAGGCTGGATTCATGACGGTCTCCAAAAAGCCGAGTCTACTTTTTCCATTGGCCAGCCGGAATTAGTTTCAATTGATGAATTACAGGGCGGCGATTATGTAGTCAATGTTTCATTAGTAGGGGCTCCGTCTTCTAAGGAAGCTTCTGTTAGTTCCGACCAGTTTGTTGAGACTGTAAACCGGATGCAAAAGGAGTTTCACCATCCTATTAAAGCGCTTATGACAAATGAAAATGGGGCAGCAACAACGATAAATGGCTGGCTGCAGGCAGCGGCAACCGGGCTGCCGGTTATTGATGCGCCAAGCAACGGACGCGCCCATCCAACAGGGGCGATGGGCTCCATGAATTTGTCTGAAGTTGACGGTTATGTTTCGATCCAGTCATTTGCCGGCGGAAAAGGGAAAAGACAAGTGGAAGGTGTCGTAAAATCATCCCTGGAATCAGCCGGTAAAATTGTCAGAAGTATTTCAGTAGAAGCGGGCGGAATGGTTGCCGTTTGCCGAAATCCGGTAACTGTTGATTATGTAAAAGAAAATGCAGCAGTAGGCGGCATTACTCAAGCAATTGAACTCGGCGAAGTCTTTTTGTCAGCACCGGAGGGACCGGAAAGAATTGAAGCCGTTGCGTCCCATTTAAAAGGGCGTGTTATTCATTCCGGAACGGTTAGTTATTGCGAGCTTGAAGAAAAAGGCGGTTTTGATGTAGGGTTTGTAAAAGTTGATGACTTGGAATTAACATTTTGGAATGAGTACATGACAGTCGAAGTCAATGGCCAGAGAAAAGGGACATTTCCTGATTTAATTATGACTTTCAATGCCGAAACAGGAATGCCGGTTGTCAGTGCTGAGGTGAAAGAGGGACTGAAAGTAGCCGTCATTTCCGTTCCAAAAGAGAATTTGAAATTAAGCTCAACCATGTATAACCACAATTTGTTAAAAACCATTGAACCTGTTATTAATAAAAAAATTGTATAAGGAGAGATTGGGATGTCTTTAAAATATACAATGGAAGTTTTGGAATTACTAGATGATGCTTCAGTTAATGGAGAAGCGGTTGTCCGCTTATTTGAAGGAAAAAAATATGTGGAAGCAAGCTACACAACAGTAACTGGCGAAAATGGGTCAACAGATTTTGTCAAAATATTAATTAAAGGGACAAATGGGAAATCGAGCGGCGGACATGCTCCGACATTGGGTGTTGTCGGAAGACTTGGCGGTTTGGGCGCACGTCCAAATCGGATTGGATTTGTTTCCGACGGTGATGGAGCAGCTGCGGCTGTAACAATAGCTTTAAAACTTGCAATCATGTCCGAAAAAGGGGATCGGCTGCCCGGTGATGTTTATGTAACGACACATATTTGTCCGGATGCGCCTACACGGCCGCATGAACCTGTAGATTTTATGGATTCTCCTGTTGATATATTAACAATGAATCGATATGAAGTAGTCCCGGAAATGGACGCCGTTTTATCGATTGATACAACGAAAGGAAATAAAGTGATAAACCACCGTGGCATTGCGATTTCTCCAACAGTCAAATCAGGATATATTTTAAAATTCAATGATGATTTACTGCGAATTATGGAAATGACAACGGGTGATTTACCAGTCACGTTTGCTGTCACAACGCAAGATATTACGCCATACGGCAATGGCGTCTACCACTTAAATAGCATTCTTCAGCCTGCCGTTGCAACAGATGCACCGGTTGTCGGCGTCGCTATCACTGCCAAAACAGCTGTACCGGGATGCGGTACTGGTGCTAGCCATGAAGTCGATATTGCCCAAGCTGTAAGATTTTGCATTGAAGTGGCAAAAGAATATACTCAAGGCAACTTTGAATTTTATGATAAAGAAGAATATGAACGCTTAGTGAAACTCTATGGTTCCATGAAACATTTGCAAACTTTAGGGGATGAGTAATCATGGCTAAGGTTGGTGTACTAACAATCGGCCAATCCCCTCGCACAGATGCCACTCCTTCCTTTCAAAAAATTTTCGGTGCGGATGTAGAAATCGTGGAAAGAGGCGGATTGGATCGGCTAACGGAAGAAACGATGGATGCCATCAAACCTGAGGGTTCGGACACAGTTTATATTTCCCGACTCCGCAATGGTCAATCAGTCGAGATTGGAAAAAGCAAGCTGCTTCCATTATTACAGGATGAATTGACCAAATTGGAACAAGATGTGGAAGTAGTGATTATGTTATGTACCGGTGATTTTCCAACATTAGTGACAACAAAACCAATCATTTATCCGGATAAAATTTTAGTGCATACAGTTCAAGCCATTATGACGGGCGGCAGTAAATTAGGGTTAGTGGTTCCATTAGAAAAGCAGCGGCATTCATTAGCGAAAAAATGGGAGGGCGTCGGACTGGAATTGGTAACGGCAGCCGCTTCTCCTTATGAAGAAAGCGATATCGCCGGAGCGGCTGCATCCTTAAAAGAACAGGGTGCAGAGTTAATTGTGTTGGATTGTATGGGGTACAATGAAACCCATAAACTTGAAGCGAAAAAAGGGAGCGGTTTGCCGGTGATTCTTCCACGTACACTTGTGGCACGGATTGCTGCAGAATATGTCTTTTAGTTGATCCGGATCTATCCGGATCTCTTTTTAAAGTAAGAAATTACATTTTGAACTTAAATGCTGAAGTGCTTTAGCAGGAGCGAGGTTTCCATCGCCTCCGTACGATTTGGACAACATCGGATCACAAGCCCCATCGTGCCTTTTATCTCCCCGAAAAAGCATTCGCTTTTTCTTTATGCGATGCTGTTTCACCGATGTTGTTCACAGTCCTGCGGCTCTAGGCCTGGAAGCAGATCGCTTAATGGGCGCTTTCGTTTTCCTATAGCATGGAAGGATGTAATCTGAAATGCCAGTATTGGCTTTATTTGTATTAAGCCTCCTTTGGGGATCGACATTTTATTTTACAAAATTGCTTTTACCAGATTTTCATGCGGTTTCTATTGTTTTTTATCGTTGTTTATTTGGCGGTCTGGTTTTGTTGCCATTCGTTCTATTGAAAAAGAAAAAAACAGACTTTAAAAATAAGGGTGCCTTAATTGGAATTACCTTGTTAAGAGCAGGTGTTCCATGGGTATTTATGAGTTTTAGCCAAAAGGGTTTAGATACAACCATTAGTGCGGTTATCAATGCAACAGGTCCGATTTTTGGCGTTTTATTTAGTGTTTTTCTATTAAAACAGAAGGTTCATCGACAAGAACTATTAGGTGTCGCCATTGGCTTTATCGGTATAGTATTATCTTTTGTTTTTGGATTTTCTGGGCAATTTCAGGTTATGAGTGCCATATTTCTGTTAGTAGCAGTCAGTTTTTATACATTGTCTTCGATTTTGACAGGCAAGTTTTTGAGTTCGGTTTCTGTCTACACATTGTCCTTTGTTTCAATGGCTGTCGGCAGTATTTATTCCGGTATTTTTATGCTTTTATTTGATCTTGATAGCTATCAATATTTATTTAGTGGAAATAGTGGAAATAATTTTTTCTATTTTGTCATGTTAGGCGTATTTAATTCGGGTATCGGGAATCTGTTGTATTTTTATTTAATTAAATCCGGCGGCGCCATTTTTGCCTTATTTATTACCTATTTGATGCCAATTACCACGATTCTGTTAGGTGTTTTTTTATTGGATGAACCACTCGGTTTCGGTACGATCATCGCTTTCATTTTTGTTTTGGCAAGTATATATTTTACGCAAAATAAGGAGTGAAAAGGTATGAGCAGTTTTCAAGAAACCGTTCATAATTTAATGAAAAATAATTTTTCAGTAGACAAAAATATATCTATCCTTGTTTTAACGGATAATAGTACGGAATCGTTAGGGAGAAAATTTGAAAAGGCTCTAAAAAATGATGGGTGGAAAACGAAAATTCATGTAATGGAAGATCGGAGTAAATCAGGGGAAGAACCTCCGCAGGAAACGGCAGAAAAAATGCTGGAATTTGATCTTGTCTTTTGTTTAACGAAACATTCATTGACCCATACTGCTGCAAGGAAAACGGCCAATCAACATGGAGTTAGTGTCATTACCATGCCGGGAATTACAGAAGATATGTTTTTGAATGGTGCGATGAGTGCAGATTATAGCATTGTTGAAAAAGAAACAAATGAAGTAGCGGAAAAATTAACAAAGGCAAAAATGGTTATTATTAAAACCGGCGACAGCTATGAATTAAAGATTCCTGTTGAAGGCAGAGATGGTATACCAAGTACAGGTGTTTTCCGCGGAAAAGCGGCATCCGGAAATCTTCCTTCAGGTGAGGCGTATATAGCTCCATTAGAAGAACAGGCGGTAGGAAAAATTGAAATTACAGGTTCGATTGCAGGTATAGGTTTAGTCGATGAACCTGTTGTATTAACGATTGAAAAGGGGAGGTTGGTAGATGCCACAGGTGAGACAGGTGCTCAATTACTGGCGCTGCTCGGGGATGGAAACGGACGTTTGTTAGGCGAGTTAGGCATCGGAACAAACTATGCAGCAAGAATCACAGGCGTTATTTTGGAAGATGAAAAAGCGTACAATACCGTCCACGTTGCATTCGGTTCCAATCACACCTTTGGCGGAGTGGTTAAAGCAGATGTCCATATTGATTGTGTAACGAAAAATCCGACAGTGGAGTTTGTTTTTTAATGGAAGGAAGCGGTATACAACACAGTAATATTAAACCACCATTTCTCATCCTTTAGGATATGAAATGGTGGGTTGAATTTTGCCTGTTGCGTTTAGTTGATTGCGGCTGGAATTTGTATAAGTAAAGCTAAAAAACTTGTTGGAGGCGATTAAGTCCTGAATTTTGTGTGAAAAGGAAGCGGTTTGATTTGCCGGGAGCCTAAGTTCGCTAGACTGGGAGTATGATTTTACACAATAATTTGGATTTGGCCGTTGAAGGGACTGTACAAAAAGGGGAATTCCATGATGAGTCTAATAATTTATGGAAAGAGGAGCGAGCGGAAAGCGGTTCTATTTCGCAGGCATAAGTTTGCTGAGCTGGGAGTCGGCTTTTACACAATATTAGGGCTTGACTGAATTGCATGATCTTTCAACGTTATTCCATAAAGGGGACAGCTATAAGTCGAAAATCGATTTATGAGGAAGGCTCTTTGCTCTTTACGTCTCAATTTCATTTGTTCAGGTGCAAATATTTGATTTCCGCCATCTATATATGCCTTTTCCTTTGTAACCGGGTTCTTCATCGCACATCTTTCAGCACTTCCGAAATTATTCGAATCATAAGATTTATTTTTCGCCAAATGCGAGTGGTTTTTCTAATGATCTCACGGAGGATTATTTGTTGCGCTTCAATGTGGGTCTTGATTTGCCGCAAGTCTTCGTACCTCTTTTCATACACTCCCCCTTTCCTTTTTTTAATGCGGGACATACAGTAAAGGAATGCGGACTATGATGAAACTCGTACAATCTTCTCCGGATGAGGCGCGGATCATGGCTAGTGCTTGTCTTTTCTTTCGATCGATTCCAATAAAGACGACGCCTTCATTTCCGCCTCCATTTACATTTAAGGAAAATGAGGAAAATTTTACTCATCCTCCTGTTTTCAGAAGACAATTGGGATCTATTTCCAAGGGAGTGGGAGTTAACCCTTTTGGAATGGTGTTTGGCTGGTTCGAAATTTGTCGAAATGTTGGTGGTTGAAAGAGAAGATCATGTATATTACAATAGCATTAACAGAACATATGTTCCCGATATATCTGGTGGCAAAGTTTTCATTAGAACGGCTGCCGGTTGGGATTTGTCAAGAAGTGCGTATTAGAAAGGCGATGGGCTCTTTTTTGTCTGAAAACTCTGTCAATGGTTTTGGCTTTTCTTTAGATGAACCTCTATTCCTCTCCAAATTCTCCTCGAAAGGATGATCCCTGTTATGAAGGAATACCTCGATTTAAAACTGGACTTTATGTTTAAACAATTGTTCGGCCACCCGAGCCGAAAGCAGATAACAATCGCTTTTTTGAATGCGGTTTTGCATCGGACAGGCCATGACCGGATTGTTGATGTGCAGTTTGAAAACACGGAGCTGGCAAAAGAGATAGAAGAGGGGAAAATGAACCGGCTGGATGTGCTCGTGTGGACCGACCGAGGCGAGCGGATCAACGTGGAAATTCAAATCATTGACCAACACGATATGCCGGAGCGGATTTTGTATTACTGGGCGAGGCTCTTTTCCCAGTCGCTTTTCAAAGGACAAGGGTACAGCGAACTTCCGCCCACGATTATGATTGCCATCCTCAACTACCCGCTCTTTCCGCATGAAACCGATCGCTTCCACACCATCTTTCATATCCGAGAGGATGAAGAACAATTTCTTTGGAGCGCGCATCTTGAATTTCACGCCATTGATGTATCACAATTTATGGTAAAATGGAAGAAATACAGACGTGAGATCAAACGATCTTCGGAGTGGCCCTGGTTGATGATGCTGTCGGCGGTGGATGCCCGAAAACGAGAAATTGATGAGACAATTCTCAATGAACTGGAGGTGTTGGCGATGAACGAGCAAGAAATTCGCGAAGCGTTGGAAGAGTGGGAGAAGCTAAGCGTCAGTCCGGAAAATCGCTACGCATATGAAATGCGGCTGAAATGGCTGCGGGATCAATTGTCCAACCTTCTGGGCGAGCGGCGCGCTGGGATGGAGGAAGGGTTGGAAAAAGGGATAAAGCAAGGACGGGAAGAAGGATTAAAGGAAGGACGGGAAGAAGAACGGAAGAACATGATCCGGCATATGTCGGCGAAAGGAATGGCGGCGAAAGACATTGCCGATCTTACTGGACTTGCGGAAGAGGAAGTGCGAAAGTGGCTGAAAAAGGACTGAGCGTAACAGAAATTGCGCATGCTGGATTTGACGGAAGAAAAATCTGTCATTTGTTGAAAGAGTAGTTGGGTATGGCGCCAGTCATCTGTCCAACTTGCTGAGAGAGTGTTGAGGGACTAAAGGTATGATCAGCGAAAGGGAGGGAATTCGCTTCCTTCGATCCTCATTTCGGATCATTGTTTGCACTTGGCGACAGTTCAGACCTGTGTATTTCTTTGCAAAACTCTGAATTTTTATTTTGCACTTTACAAGAGGTTTGATTATAGCATCAAGGTCTTTGTTTTAAACAAGCTGCCTCCATCCCTAATTTATATTTCCCTGTCTTCATAAACGTCGACAAGTAATTTTTCTTATTTCGATGCATCCGCAACAATAATTATCTTAACCATTCTTCCATTAGATTCACTTTTTTTAAAATCGTTTCCTTCACTCCTAAAAAACCTCTAAAAACTCTTTGAAATTTTAAAATATTTTGATATGTGAGTTTACCTAACATTTGCTGTCTTCGTGTGATATTAAAAGGAATTAATATGGCAGCAAACATTCGCATGTTCATTGCATTTTTCTGCACTTTTCAATTGCAATAAAAAATTTCCAAAAACATTAGAAAAACTTTAGATTCTCAATTTATATAGGGAATGGAATGTTGTTATTTGCCATTAAGACAGATAACTTCGAGTTTCTATTCGGTTACATCATTATTTTTTATATTGTCCCGAATTATTCCAAGAATTCATATAGGTGGTGGGGATAATGAATAAAAAAAAGAGAATCTTAGTGGTTGATGATAATGAAGATATTTGCCTTACAATAAAACAATACCTAGAGCTTTATAATTACTTTGTTGAAACTGTTCATAGCGGGAATGAGGCATTGCAGATTATCAATAATAATTTTGATTTAATTATATTGGATATTATGATGGAAGGCATTGATGGAATGGAATTGTGTAGCATGATCCGTGACAGTTTGGATTGTCCTATCATATTTGTAAGTGCAAAAACGTTAGAAGAAGATAAGATTCAAGCTCTTTCAGTAGGTGGAGATGACTATATTAGTAAACCCTTTAGCTTAAAGGAATTAAAGGCTAGAATAGATTGCCATTTAAGACGAGAAGAGCGAATAAGATCGAATGAAAGGCATCTTCTAAGCTCTAAAAATATTACTATAGATCTTTTAGCTAATGAAATTTTTTGTAAAGGTGTTAAATTACATTTAACAAAAAAAGAGTATGAAATCATTAAACTATTAATGTTGAATAAGAATATGGTTTTTTCTAAAGAAAGAATTTTTGAAAGCGTATGGGGATTCGATTCAGAAAGTCAATTAGAAACAGTTACAGAGAGTATCAAAAATATTAGAAAGAAAATTCGCTCTTTAGATCCGGAACATTCTTATATTAAAACGCTATATGGATTAGGATATAAATGGGATGTGACATATGAAAAAGGATAAAACGATAAAAAGAGATTTTTATTTATTGGTTGTTAAGGTCTTCCTATCAACCTTTATATCAACGCTTATCACATATATATGCTTATTTCTGTTGATATTTGTGATAACAAACAACAATACCATCAAACCGTCTAACTATTATGTTAAGTATATAGATTTAATTGAAAAAAAGATCGAAGAAAATTCATCATCAATTTTAAAAGGACAATTAATTGATTTAAAGTCCTATCATGAAAACATCCAAGGTGAAGTTTTGGATATCAACGGTAATCATATGTATGGGGATAAGGGGGTTGTAGAAAATAAAATAAATTTCAGCAAAGTCATAAATCATGAGATTGTAAAAGGAAAGTATGTTTATAGATATGTACCTGTTCAGCATAATAACTCTATCCAAGCTGTCTATGTCATAAAGGCTCCTTTTGGGTTCTTAATTAATAATATAAAGGATAATCCCGGAGTGGTATTGATTTATATTTTGCTGCTGATCTCGCCGTTAATATTTTTTATTATTTATTTGATTTTATTTACATCTAAACTATATAAGTCATTATTTAATAATATCAAAGTATTGCTTCAGGCTGCAGAGAAGATTTCGAATGGTGATTTTGACTTTCAGGTGCACGGGCTTAAAAGATGGGAATTTATCAAAATACAAAATTCTTTTAATACAATGATCAACGCACTGAAAGAAACCATTGAAAATCTATCAAAGTTAGATGATGAACGCAAGATGATGATGTCATCAATTGCCCATGACATAAGAACCCCTTTAACGGTGATCCAAGGACAAATGGATTTGATTGCTGATTTGAAGAACCATGATGATTTTGATATCATTCCCCATCTAGATATTATTCGTAATAATTGTAATAAGATGGTCATGCTTACAGATAATTTATCGCTGTTATATAAAGTAGAAAAGGCGAATTTTTTATTAAATATTAAGAAATTGGATTTGAATAAAATGCTTATAGAGAAAAAGCAAGAAATATCAGCAGTGGCCTATAATAAAAGGAACTTAGATATTAAGTTTGATATCAATTTAAGTAAACAATTTTATTTACTTGATGAGTCAATGTTAATGAGGGTCTTAGATAATATTTTATATAACAGCCTGAGATTTACAACGAATGGAGAAATTAAACTTGAGGTACATGATGAACTAGGTGATGAGAGCAATAAAATTTTCTTTAAATGTATGGATACAGGAATCGGATTTAAACAAAAGGATGCGTCCATGTTGTTCGAGGCATTTTATCAAGATGAACAATACAAAAATCATATCGGTTTAGGCCTTTATATCTCGAAAAAAATTGTTAACAATTTTGGTGGAGAGATTTTGGCTTATAATAACGAAAAAGGTGGAGCGACAGTAGAGTTTTATATAAAGGAACAGGAAAATATCATAAATTTGTAATAAGTTTCAATAACGCTTAATGTTTTCGGCTTCCTTCTTGAATTTTGACTCTAAATCCCATTATTCATGCGGCGCTTGCGCTCATTTTTCCATCTTTTTTGTCCATATAGAAAATCAATTCATTCTATCGTCGCTCTTGATTCCACCTTTTTGTGGCGAATTTTATTTTTGCATTTTTGCCACACGATATTGGTTATTCACGACAACTGCTATTTCTTCGTCTGGGTTTGTATTTTTTATGCTGTATACCCAGCCAAAGTTATAATGAAATCTTTTTTCTTCTTTTTTATTTGGAAGAACTTCAACTTTTCTAAGTTCTTTTTTGCTTAATATTTCATGTTCTTCATTAATTGTAATACTTTCGGAAACTCTCCCAATAGGTTCTTGTAAATAACTAGGCTTAATGACAGATTCTTGGATAATATAAGTCTTATCTTTATAGCTTATTTCCTTAAAATTTTGTTTGTTTAATTCATATATCGGTAGTTTTTTATCAATCGCCATATTTTTTGTTGCGGTATGTTTTAACTCGCTTATAAGCGAACAACCTCCCAAAAAAATTGAAACGATCAATAAAAGGGAAAATATAGAATTTTTTCTTTTCAATGCATATTTTCTCCTTTCCTGCTTCATCGTGCTTTACAAGATTGTTTTTGTTATTATTCATATGATTTGTTTCCTTCCCATCGATTAAACCATATTATTCCGCCGATTGTTGCGAACACAAAACATATAATCGCCGGTATCATGCCTTTCATCAGTTCTTGAAGAAAGAGCTCTGATGGCTGTATTCCATTAGCAAGCTTTGCTTCAGGCATCAACAATATGGGGATTTTTGCAAGTCTAACAGCCCAAGCCCAAGGTATAAATGGCCACATGTCATCCCCAACAACGGTTGCTCCAATGATAGCTGAAATAAGGAAACCGCCCCCTCCAATAGCTATAGACGCTCCCATCCCATATGCAAAGCTAATAAATATATGCATTGAAAAAAGAAAAAGCGAGCCAATCACTGATAACAGTGCACCTTGCCAAAATAATCCGTAATGAACATCGTCTACATGTAATATATAACTCATCCCTAACAGCATAAGGAAAGTGGCCAAGAATATATCCATGATTGCTGATAAAATCAGCAAAACTAGTTTACTCATATAAAGTTTTGCTCTTGAAACTGGTTCTGCTAACAGGCCGATAAAATTTCCTGATTTTTCTTCCTGAAACGATATAAGACCTGTAAGTAGAGAGACAATGATAGGTATAGAGACTGTTAACACCTCGAAAAAGCCGCTATATATCTTAATTTGCCATGATGAAGGATTACTGTATTTAGAAAAATACCATAACATACAAACTGGATAAACGATTGGTGTGACAAACACGATAAGTCTAATCGCCGTTCGCTTCGTCTTTATCCATTCGGAAGATAGAACTTGAAGAAAAGACAATTCAGTTCACCTCTTTTTTAGAAAACCAAATCGCTGTCGCAAATGACAGCAAAATAAAAAATACAATCGAGACGACAATTCCCATTGGAATAACAGAAGAATTTAACAATGGACTTCCTGTTTCCAGCGGGGTTCCATTTGGATGAACACCTACAATAGGAGACATTAGCCTCATTCCCCAGCTCCACGGAATATAAATCCAATAAGGTTCTGAGGCCATCACTACTCCTATGACGATGCCTAAAACACTAACAATAATAGAAACCGCTGTTCCGAATCGTTCTGCCAAAAACAAGCCTATAGGGATGTATGCCAAAGATGTGACCCAAACTGCAAGACTTGCTTGTATTACTACAACTGCTGATGTAATGCTGTTAGGAAGAAAAAATTTTAATATGAACAATAAGAAGATGAGTTCAATAGATGATAACAATGTATATAGGGCAATCACAATGATTTTACTGAACCACATATGTGTTAAACTCATATCATGACATCGTAAAACTCTGTAGTTTCCTGACTTTTTTTCCCTCATTGCAGAAAGTGAAGATATCAAGGCTGTCCCTAACGGCATAAATAGTAATGGCCACCAATTGAATACTGTATATTCGAAATAATTATATTTTGAATGAATAGTAGGCATTGTAAGAATGGCATATAATATGAGCATTTTGCATATTTTTTGACCCAAGAGCCATAAGGATTTCAAAGACATAAAAAAGGACTTCACCCCTAAAATGTAGAATTTTTGAAGTGACGAAACCACAAAAATTCAAAAGGAGGAAGTCACTTTGTATATTCTACAAGAAAGCCTATTTTCCTTTGAAGAACTGCAAAAATTAGAGTCAAAAGAGAAATTACCTATCTTTTTTAGCTCGCTTGATTTACGCCCTTATGCTAAACAGTTGAGAAGTTCTTCACCCCGAGGGGCTGACGGTCATTCCAGAGAAGGGATTCTAAGGGCTCTCATCGCTGCCCCACTCGAAGGCATCGACACCTTTACCGCCCTTCATCATCGATTGGATAAAGACCTTCGTTTCCGTTATCAATGCGGTTTATCGATTGATCGCCCCGCACCGTCTATCTCCACTCTCAGCCGGGTTTTTGCGGCACTTACCAAAAAAAAGCTGGCTGAAAAGATCTTCCTTGACTTGGTACAGTTAGCTCAGGAGGAAGGAATAATTGACGGCAGCCACCAGGCCATCGACAGTGCCGCCATTGATGCCTATGAAAAGAAACAGCCCAAAAAGCGTAGTGAACAAACGGGTAATGCCAATTGGGGCGCAAAATATGATTCCTTCGGCAATAAAATTACCTGGTTTGGCTATAAGATGCATCTTTCAGTCGATACCGCAAGCGAACTGCCAATAGCCATAAAAGTAACCCCTGCCCATGTGAACGATGGAGAAGTCGCACCAGAATTAATAGAGCAAGTGGCAGAGCGTACCAAATCCAAAATTGAATTTCTGATCATGGATGGCGGATATGACCAACTAAAAAACTATGAATCAGCCAAAAACATTGGAGCGCAAGCCATTATCCCGCTCAATTTGCGCAACGAAAAAGAGCCTCCTGAAGGGATTTCTTCCAATGGAACTCCGCGTTGTTCCATGGGTTATGAAATGACTTATTGGGGAGCTGATAAGGACCAGCTCAAGTTCAGATGTCCTCACGCAACCGGCAAAGTGGATTGCCCATTAGGAATGGCAGCCTGTTCATCTTCCAACTATGGAATGGTGGTAAAAGTCGACATCAAAAAGGATGTGCGCCGATATTCCAATCCGCACCGTGATACAAAACGTTGGAAAGAGCTTTACAACGAGAGGACAAGTGTAGAACGCTGTAATTCAAGAATGAAAAGCTACCTTACGGCGAACTCCCTACATGTATGGGGAATTGAAAAAGTAAAGACCCATATTTACCTGAACGCTATTGTATTACTTGTTTCAGCGCTAGCGATGGCAAAGGAAAATAAAGGGAAGAAAGCCGCTTAAAAAAATTCAATGTGAAAAATTCTGTAGGTATGCCCGAAAACAAGATTATTGTAATATTTTGTAAAATAACATGCTGGTAGCTATTTGCCGAGTGCTTTATTTTTTATACTTTTATCCAAAAAATCTAATTTTGCAAAATGCTCAATATAAAAAAGAAAGGAGAAATATATACAATTTTTTTTGTAAATGTACGTTTATATTTTAAATTTTCTGACTGTATCATATTGAGCATTATTTCATTTCCTCCCTATTTCGTTTTTTCACTGACTACTTCCATAAACAATTTTTCTAAATCTTTATTTTTCTCGATTTCACCTTGATATTTGAGTTTTCCATGATGAATGATGCCAATATGATCTGCTAATTGTTCCACTTCTGATAAGATATGACTTGATAAAATGACAGTCATTCCGTGCAATGGGAAGGATCTTATAAGCTTGCGCAATTCTTGTATACCTAGTGGATCAAGCCCGTTTGTTGGCTCATCGAGAATAAGAAGCTTTGGATGATTTAAAAGTGCTTTAGCAATACCTAATCTTTGCTTCATGCCAAACGAAAATTGCGATACTTTCTTTTTACCGGTATTTTCTAAACCAACTATTTTCAGCACTTCTTGTATCCTTGACTCTGGTAAATTTAGTACCTTTGTATGAACAAGTAGATTCTCATAAGCGGTCAAATTGCCATAAAGACCCGGTGATTCAATAAGTACACCTATGTCTTTAAGATCTTTTCTGCTCCATCGATGACCGTTAAATATAATTTCGCCAGATGTGGGATGTAAAAGCCCTGTTAACAGTTTTAAAGTCGTTGATTTTCCGGCTCCATTTGGCCCGAGCAGTCCATAGATCGTGTTTGTTTTCACCTTTAAAGAAACATTGTCTGCCGCTAACTGTTTGCCAAAAGATTTACTCAAATGGTGAGTTTTCAAAATGTATTTCTCCATTTTCGATTCCCCTTTCTCTTGAAGAAACTTTAAAGAGGTGTGTGTTGCTGAAACAAAAAGGTGGCTGTTTCAATGTTTACTCCAGTTTCAAAAGACAATCACGATTCAACTTCCTATGATTCAAACATTTCATGAATCTCGTAATGAAAGTGTAACTTCCAATTATAAAGATTTTATAAGGCGATTATTTGTTATTTTTTAAACTATCCGTTTAGGCCCTTTATTGAATGGCTGCTAAGAAGCTGGCATTCTAAATTGGCCGATTGTTTAAAACGATTGGATAGTTCATAAGTTTTTTGAAAGGCTGAAACATAGGGAACCCATAAGCGTAATCGTCTCTGATCAACAAGGTGGGTTAAGCTATTGAAAAGCATTTTCCAAGGCTCCATTAAAACAAAAAACATGTTCAGGCATTCTTTTTTGCATTTTTCAGGGAAAATGTGCAGCAATAGAATTACCCACTTTCGCGGACTTTTTTATTGTTTGTAAATTAAAATTTTGGTAAAATGACAGAAAAATTTAGTAAAAAATCAGTAGCGTTGCATAAAAAAATTTAATGTTTGTCAAGCTCAATAAAAATTCCAGTTATTTCATGTAACTGAATATTCAGACATACAATCTTTCTAAGCAAGCTTAAAAGGACAATGACGTCTTAATCGGCAGTCCATTTCCACAATTTGGTAATATATTACAGAAACATTGGATCATAAACTAAATCGTCTAGGTGTTCCACCTCCCCTTCTTCAAATTGGTACACGATGGTTTCAAAATCTTTTTCCCAATGGTATTTTTTCCGACCGTTGGACGTTCGAATTGGCTTTTTAAAAAGGGAGCGAACAAAACAGTCAAAACCTTTAAAAAGCAGATTCTGTAAAGTTCGCTTGATCTCTAATAAAGGACCATCGTGATTCACTTTTAATTGGAGCATGGCCTGTAAGCAATAGGTGATTAGGGCGATCCAAATTTGATTGTAAACGGCATTTTGACTTTTTCCATAAAATCTTTTTATCTTAAGGTGCTGTTTCATCCATTTAAAGAAGGTCTCTATCTTCCAGCGATATCGGTATAAATCTGCAATCTCTTCCGCAGAAAGATCAAAGCAATTGGTTATGATGATCACGGGATTCCCTTCGCTGTCGACCGTTTCGATCAATCGGAGAGGATGAGTCATTTTGGTATGATTACGGTCATTTCCTAAAATGACAATCTGATCCCTATAAATCAAACGTTCTGGATTGGGAATCCGTTCCGATAAAACTTCAATCTCTGCGTTCTTTTTAAGCCGGGTAATGAATCGCACCCCTTCTCGGCATAAGCGGTCGAACTGTTTGTAATCGACATACCCTCGATCAAACAAGTAAATCGCATTTGGATCGATTTCAATGAGTTCGTCCATCTGTGTGCGATCGGCATGTTTCGCGGGTAAGATAATCCCTTGATCCGGAACAGTGATATCCTTCGTTACAACAACCTTTAAATGGAGTCGAACACCAGCCTTTGTCTTACGAAAAGTTGCCCATGGATATTGGCTCAAACTCATGCTCATCGTGGTAGAATCAATGACCAGAAGACGACCAATGTTTCGGATGATCGGGGCATTTTTCATTTGCCCTTGGATCTTTAAGACCAGATATTTAAATACTTTTTCAAACAGTTGAGGGGATAATTGGCCTAATTTGCGAGAAAGTTGCGAAGTACTAATTGCATCAAATTCCAGATATGTCTGCAACTCTTCCTTGTCTTTCAAATGTTTGGCCAATTTTGTTAAGCTTTCCAATTCGTTTAACTGAGCGATGATACAAAGTTGTAAAAACTTATACGCCGTTAATTTTTTAATGTATTTGTCAACGTCAATCACATTAATTAGTTTTGAAAAAGTTATTGGATCGATCTCTTTAAATAGTTCATTTATTGTGGATTCTGTGGTATTCTTATCCATAATGGTTTCTCCTTATTCTTAGGATTTGGATAGGACTGCCAATCCTAATTATAAGGAGTTTTTTTATATCCAAAAAGATGAAATTTAACATAAAATTGGGCTTGACAAATTAAAATTAACTTAATGCAATGCTACTGGTAAAAAATATGTTTAGAATGAGGTTGTGGAGATGGCGACAATTAAAGATATTGCGAAGCTGGCAAATGTTTCAACTGCCACTGTATCAAGAGTATTGAATAATGACCCGACATTATCTGTGGCCGAGGATACGAGAAAACGTATTTTGGATACGGCAAAACAATTGGACTATACACCTCTGCGGAAAAAAACGAAAAAACTTCCGGTAGAAGGGAAAAAAATCTTTTAATATTGGGTTTGTCATCATATATTCCGAAGAATATGAGTATAACGATCCTTATTTTATGTCCATTCGAGTTGGATGCGAAAAAACTTGCCAAGATCTTGGGATGGAAATTTCGACGATTTACCGGGTAAACAGCAATGGTGATCCCTCAAAACTGAGCAACTTGGACGGCATTATTGTCATCGGCTCTTTAGATATCGAAAATTTGGAGGAATTTTATAACCATAATTCTAATGTCGTCTTTATTGATTATGACCCGAATGACTCGCATGTAAAATATGATGTCGTGATTTCAGATTTTAAGAAAGCCACCGCCAAAGTGCTTGACTATTTATTTCAATTAAATCATCAAAATATCGGCTATATCGGCGGGGTGCAGCAAATTAAAACTCTCGACAATTTGAGCAAGTCTGAAAATCGCGATCCGAGAATAGAAACGTTTGAAAAAATCATGAAAGAAAGAAAACTATTCAAGGAAGAAAATGTATACATTGCCGACTGGCTGACGAGTGAAGGTTACAAGATCATGAAACAGGCGATTAAGAAAGGAAGCCTGCCGACGGCTTTTATTATCGGAAGCGATCCAATGGCAATTGGCGCACTGCATGCTCTAAATACCGCTTATCTCCGGTTTTGGCGTTGCTGTCGGATATGTCGGAACGCTTGTCGGGCTCGCTGTGTATCCGTTTGTTGGAGAAATGGATTACTATCGGGCTTTTATTCCAAGCGCCCTTTTGTTTCTCCTCTTTTCTTTCCCGCTGTTTTTCTTTGTCAAAGAAGAAGCCGAAAAAGCCGATGCCTTAAAGCGAAAGGCCGGATTTTTTGCAGGTTATCGGGATATTTATGCAACATTGAAAGAAATGAAAAAGTATCAAAACATTTTTACTTTCATGATTGCTTATTTCTTTTTGAATGATGCGGTGGCGACGACGATCGCCATCATGTCCGTTTATGCCAAAGTCATTGCCGGGTTTACGGCAGGGGAGTTCATCCTTTTATATTTAGTCTCCACAGTTTCGAGTATTATCGGTTCCTTTCTTTTTGGCTATATTACGAGAAGCAAGGGAGCCAAAAAAGCGGTTTTGTATGTCGGCATCGTGATGTGCATCGCACTGGCGATAGGGGTGCTTGCTTTTTCCAAGCTATCTTTTTGGATTGCTGGGAGTTTGTTCGGCGTCAGTTTAGGAGCGATGTGGGTCACTTCGAGAACATATATAGTCGAACTTTCCCCGCCAGATAAGCAAGGGCAATTTTTCGGACTGTTCGCTTTTTCTGGAAAAGTGTCAGCCATCATTGGTCCAGCGATTTATGGAAGCATTACCCTCCTTTTTCATTCATATGGAAACATTGCCAATCGGTTGGCGATGGGATCGCTTTTGATGATGGTGCTCCTTGGCATTTTCTTTTTGCTGAAGGTAAAGCCACAGAAGCCTGCCGCGCCGAAAAGCTGATGAGAGGTTTTAAGGAGGACATTGCCGAAAGCTATTCCGTCATTGAAATCATGGAAACAGAAATAACTACCAGCCGCCATCTGGGCGCTCTTGTTCGTCTTTCTTGTTGCCTCATCGCTAAAAATTTATGAAGAACTTATTTTAAAAATTGGTTCTAAAATGAATTGACTTAACCGGACAAAAATTAAGGTCAAGTAGATGAACAACCATATCTGAGCATACTGCTTATTTAGCATAAATGATCCGAATAGAAATTTTACATGGAGTGGCGGACATGTTAGGCTTGATGCCTTGCGAAGCAAGGATTGGCGCTCGCTCCTTTCGCTAGGAAACATGTCCGCAGAAGCTCCGTGTCAAGCGATATAGACCTAAAATTTTATACAGGGAATGGAATATTCGTATTTTGTCATTCATACATTTTTTAATTGCCAAAAACAGATAAATAAAGCAAAAAGGTTGGTGTTTAAACTTTCGGAGCCAGTTCGACAGCGGCGCGAATGGCTTCGAGCATGCTGCGTTCGTCCGCCAGATTTTTTCCTGCGATATCAAAGGCTGTTCCATGGTCGACAGATGTGCGGATGATACCGCCTTTGAGGCCGACGGTGATGTTTACTCCGGCTTCCAGCCCCAGCACTTTAATAGGGGCGTGCCCTTGGTCATGGTAGCAAGCGACAACAATATCAAAATCTCCGCGCACCGCACGGTAAAATAATGTATCTGCCGGATATGGTCCGGTTGCATTGATTCCTTCCACTTGTGCTTTTCGGATGCCGGGAATGAGTTTTTCCTCTTCCTCTCCATTGCCAAACAGTCCGTTTTCTCCAGCGTGAGGGTTGATGCCGCACACGGCGATGCTTGGGTTTTCTTTTCCAGCTCTTGTCAACGTTTCATGAGCCAGTTTAATGACTTTGTAGGTCCGATCGGAGAAGAAAAAAAGGCTTTTAAGAACCTTCCCCATTTAGTCATGTCAGATCGAAAAATTTTAAATAAAATCATTTCTTTTGCTCTTAAATGGGTTGTGCGTATAAAAGCTGATAGTTCTCTTTTAACTACGGACAGATATTATAAGTGAAAGGGGAAAGGTCACAGCGGAAAATAGAAATTGAGCATTCTTAACCAAGATGAATCATTTTAAAACATTATGGCATTGTTCCTAAAGCGGCTATTCGTCCGATGTAAAGTTAATAAATAACACGGTACAATCTATCTACGGCAACTGGTATGTCTTCATTTTTTATATTGGCAAATCCGATAACCAAAATAATTTTTTTTCCTTCTTCGATATTGCCTAGTAAATTGAACCTCTTCATGGAGTATATTTCAAGTTTTTCTTTTTTTGCTCTTTCTTCAATTTCTTTATACCCTTTATCTGTTTTGAATTCCGCAATGAAATGAAGTCCTGCCGGCACATTTTTAATCTTAATGCTATTTCGAAATTTCCATTTCAATTCCTTAATCAGATTTTCTCTTTTCATCTCATAGTGATTGTTCATGCGCTTGACGTGTTTTGCGTACTCGCCGCTTTCAATAAAATAGTGAAGCGTAAATAAATTCAGTGTATTGCTTCCCTGTATCCAATATGAAAAATGTCTTTTGTACTCTCTTAATAAATCGGGAGGCAAAACGAGATAACTGATTCGGAAACTTGGCATGATCGTTTTGGAGAATGTTCCTGCATAAATCACGCGTTGATTCCGATCTAGGCTTTGCAGCGACGGAATATTGTCCGTTCCGTATTTAAATTCGCTATCGTAATCGTCTTCTACAATATACCTTCCTTCAGAAGCCGAGGCCCAATTCAAAAGTTCAATTCTTCTTGAAATAGGCATAATGATTCCGGTCGGGAATTGGTGTGACGGGGTGATAAAAAGGAAATGTGGATTCAAAGCTTCCACTTTCTTGATGTCTATTCCTTTTTTATCAAGATCGATTGGAAAAACTTCAAAATTCATATCTTTTAATAATTGGTAGATGCGAGAATACCCAGGGTTCTCAATTGCAGCTTTTATATTTTCCCTCTGCATGCCCAACACTTGACGTAACAAGGGCTGTGTCCCGGGGCCGATAATCACTTGTTCTGGTTCGCATTTAACACCGCGTGTAAGCGCAATCATACGCGAGATGGTTTTTCTCACAAGGTAAGGACCTTGAGGATGAGAAATGTCCGAAAGTTCGTTTTTGTGATTTTTTATTGCTATTTTTTCACACTTCATCCATTCTTTAAACGGGAACATGGAGATGTCAGCCGTCATATGTGATAAGGAAAGCCATCCCTCATCTTTCTTGGAGAATTCTTCTTTTAAATCATCTGGAAAGTTCATTTTAGCCTCTTTTTGATTGTTGAACTGTGTAATATTTTCCACATAGTAGCCTTTTCTTTCAATTGCGTAAATATATCCTTCAGCCAGGAGCTGCTCGTACGCATTTGAAACCGAATTAATGCTCACTCCTAATTTTTCTGCTAATTTTCTTTTGGAAGGCAATTTCTCATTGGTAGGAATCTTTCTCTCTAAAATCGCTTCTTTTAACGATTTATAAATTTGTTGATAGATATGATTTGACTTATCCTTTTTATCTATTTGAAAAAATATCATGATCTATCTCTCCCTCTGGTACCTGAAAAATCAGAAAACTGGTACTTTTCTTTTAATATATTTATCATAATATTATTTATTATCAGTGTAAATTATCAGGATAAATGATGTTAGAAATAGTAACATAAAAAGAAAATAAAAATGTAAGGGGGATTCAGGCTTTTATTTTTCCTTAGAATTGTTTTTAGTCTATGCGATTTCCGTTATTAATGCAAAAGCTGTGGAGATGGTTATAGAAATGTGCATTTTCTAATTATGTATTCGTATGTGACGGAACAAAGCTTTTGTTTTCTACAATGTTTTATAATAATACTTTCTTAATAAATTTAAAAGGGAGTGAGAGTAATGAGTAATAAATTTTCAAAATCAATGTCAAGAGCCGATGTTCTATTTCTTTCTGTTGGAGCAATGCTTGGATGGGGATGGGTTGTTCTTTCTGGTGATTGGATAAGTAAAGCAGGTTTTCTAGGAACGGCAATTGCCTTTTTGTTTGGTGGGCTGCTTGTTACTTTTATTGGTCTGACCTATGCAGAGTTAGCAGCTGCAATACCTGAAACTGGCGGTGGATTAGTGTTCGTCCAGCGAGCCTTTAATGATAGGTTGGGATATATTGCTGCATGGAGTGTCTTGTTTGGATATGTATCAGTTATTACCTTTGAGGCAGTTGCATTACCTACCGTCATTGATTATATAATTCCTGTTGATCACCAACTCTTTTTATGGAATCTCGGAGGATGGGATATTTATTTAACTTGGGTTTTGATTGGATCCTTTGGTTCGCTGTTGTTGACATCGATGAATTATTTTGGAATTAAACCGGCTGCTATTTTTCAAAATATTTTAACTATTGCTGTTATTTTAATAGGCTTAGTTTTAGTTTTTGGAGCATTTGCAAATGGAGGTTCAGAGCATACGAATTCAATTCTTGGAGAAGGAGTGGGGGGAGTGATGACTGTTCTTATCATGATTCCATTCCTATTTGTAGGGTTCGATGTTATCCCGCAAATCGCTTCAGAAGTAAAAGCACCACCAAAAGTAATAGGTAGGATACTTATTTTTTCTATTATACTGGCCATTGTTTTCTACATTTTAATTGCATATGGGGTATCAGTTGGATTAACACCGTCTCAACTCGAGGTTACCCGACTTGCTACTGCTGATGCAATGACGAATCTATTTAGAAGTCCAGTGTTTGGAACAATTCTTGTGATTGGTGGGGTTGCCGGAATCGTGACAAGTTGGAATGCATTCATTATTGGTGGAAGTCGAATTTTATTTGCCATGGCGGAGAGAGGGATGATTCCAAAATGGTTTGCTTACATTCATCCAAAATATAAGACACCGACACATGGCATTATCTTTTTAGGATTACTTGGTTTTTTTGCACCATTTTTAGGGCATTCAGCTTTAAACTGGTTTGTAAATGCTGGTGGCATTGGAATTGTCATCGGTTATATGCTTGTTTCCATCTCATTTATGAAACTTAGAAAAACAGAACCTGATTTAGAACGTCCATATAAGATACGAAATTGGAAATTAACTGGAGTTATCGCCATAATTTTAAGTATTATATTTATTACTTTTTATTTACCTGGAATGCCATCTGCGCTTGTTTGGCCTATGGAATGGTTAATTGTGTTTGGGTGGTATGGAATCGGAACAATCTTGTATCTGTTTGGTTCTAGAAAAGACTCTGTGAAAAAATTTAAAGATGTCTCGTCGACTTAGCCTTTGACGAGAATCCCCTTTGAAGGATTTCTAATTTATATAGAAAGTGAATTGGAAGGTAAATGAGAACAGTGTGCATTTTAAGTTTTTACCATACCCCCTAGCTTTATAAAGAGTGTTTAACGTTTTAACTGGTACCTGAAAAATCAGAAAACTGGTGCTTTTCACTATAACAGAAAATTGGCATAATTCGTATATATATTGATTTTGAGGAGGCAATGAAAAAATGGCATCATCGACAACGATGGAAGACTTGCAGGCTAAACGGAAAAAGTATGTTCCTAAAGGGGTGAGCAATGGAAATTTAAGTATTGCGCATCATGCAAAAGGGGCTACCATCGTAGACATTGATCAGAATGAATGGATAGATTTTGCAGGGGCAATCGGAACTTTAAATGTAGGGCATAGTCATCCTAAAGTAACGGCTGCTGTAAAAGAGCAGGTCGATAAATTTTTGCATCCTGGTTTTAATGTGATCATGTACGAAGGATACATTAAGCTGGCAGAAAAATTATGCAAGATTACGCCAGGCAACTTTGATAAACAAGCTATTCTTTTTAATTCGGGTGCGGAAGCAGTCGAAAATGCAGTTAAAGTGTCCCGTAAATTTACAGGCAGACAAGCGGTCGTTTCATTTGTCAGAGGGTTTCATGGAAGAACGAATATGACGTTGAGCATGACGAGCAAAGTCAAACCATATAAATTCGGATTTGGCCCTTTTGCTTCAGAAGTGTATCAAGCTCCTTATCCATACTTGTATCGAAAACCGGATCATATGACAGATGAACAATATATTGATTGGACGATTGAAGAATTCAAGAAGTTTTTCGCTGCTACTGTGGCACCTGAAACGGTTGCTTGTATCGTAATGGAACCTGTTCAAGGGGAAGGCGGTTTTATTATCCCGCCGAAGAAATTTGTCAAATTTGTCAGGGACTTCTGTGATGATCATGGTATTGTTTTTGTGGCAGATGAAATTCAAACTGGTTTTGGCCGTACAGGCAAATTATTTGCAATTGAACATTTTGATGTTGTCCCGGATTTGATTACTGTTTCCAAGTCATTGGCTGCCGGGTTGCCTTTAAGCGGTGTAGTAGGCAAGGCGGAAATTTTAAATGCTGCCGATCCGGGTGAACTGGGTGGAACGTATGCTGGGAATCCTGTAGCTTGTGCCGCCGCACTGGCAGTCATTGATATCATCGAAGAAGAGGATTTGCTCACAAAATCAGAAATACTGGGACAAAAGATTGAGAAAAAACTGCTGGAATTACAAGCGAAACATGAGTTTGTGGGGGAAATTCGCCGCTTAGGTGCTATGGTAGCGGTGGAGATCGTAGATAACCGTCAGAACAAACGACCGAATAAAGAGAAAACGAATCAAATTCTGAAATATGCGAATGAACATGGTCTTTTATTGCTTTCAGCTGGTATTGATGGAAATATTATACGCTTTTTAGCTCCGTTGGTTATTACTGACGAGGAATTAAATAAAGGGTTATCCATATTGGAAAAAGCTTTTGCTCAATGAACTGGGTGAAGAAACTGAGGATAAAATTGCCGGGAATCCATTAACCAGTGGCGTTATATATTATTATATCCCGGCAAAGAAAAACCCAGAGGGAGGTAAACCTTGATGGCAGCGACGATTAAAGTCACGAATCCTGCAACAGGTGAGTTGATCCAGGAAGTAAAGGCAGATACAGAAGAAGAGATTAATCTTGCATTGCGGAGAGGGCATGAAAGTTTCCGAAAGTGGTCAAAAATAAATGCACATGAACGATCGAGACTATTAAAGCTTTGGTCTAAAAAAATCCAAGAACATAAAGATGATCTTGCAAAGATCATGACAATGGAAAGCGGTAAACCTTTGCACGAATCATTGGGTGAAGTTGACTATGCAACTAGTTACATTGATTGGTATGCAGAAGAGGCGAAACGGCTTTATGGACGAACAATTCCTGCAAATACGGAATCCAAACGTATCATTGTCAGCCGCCAACCGGTAGGATTGGTTGCAGCCATTACTCCTTGGAATTTTCCAGCCGCAATGATGACAAGAAAAGCTGCACCGGCATTGGCAGCTGGATGTACATTCGTTGTGAAACCAGCAGAAGATACCCCGTTAACAACGATGAAATTGATTGAGCTCGCTCATAAAGCCGGAATACCAGCGGATGTAATTCAATGTGTGAATGGCTATGGCAGTGAGGTAGGAAAAATATTTACGGAAAGCAAATATGTCAGAAAAATTACGTTTACCGGCTCGACCCCTGTAGGAAAATTATTGATCAGAGACAGTGCCAGTACGGTTAAACATGTTTCAATGGAATTAGGCGGCCACGCACCGGTCATTGTTGCACATGATGCTGATATTGACTTGGCGGTAGAACAAACGATAGCTTCCAAGTTCAGAAATGCCGGTCAAACATGTATTTGTGCAAACAGAGTTCTAGTGCATGAAAGCATTGTAGAGGAATTTGCTGAAAAATTAACAAATGAAGTTAAAAAATTAAAAGTTGGAAATGGTTTGGAAAAAGGAACTCAAATTGGGCCAGTTATTAATGAAAAAGGCTTTAATAAGATTGTCTCGCAGGTCAACGATGCAATCAGTAAAGGTGCTGAAGTTCTTTGCGGCAATAAATACAATGCAAATAAGGAAAAAGGCTATTTCTTTGTTTATCCGACGGTTCTCAAAAATGTCAATGAGAACATGAAGATTATGCAAGAGGAAACATTTGGACCCATTTTGCCAATCACAACGTTTCAGGAATTAGAAGAAGCTGTTAATATTGCAAACAGCACGCCTTATGGTCTGGCCGCTTACTTTTTTACAAATGACTATAGAACAGGCATCTATCTGCATGAGCATTTAGATTTCGGAATTATCGGCTGGAATGACGGTTCTCCATCTGCTGCCCACGCTCCTTTTGGAGGAATGAAAGAAAGCGGAATCGGCCGTGAAGGTGGAGTGGAAGGCATTGAACCGTATTTGGAAACGAAATATTTGTCAATCGGGGATATTTATAAATAAAGGACTTTTTGCAGGGAGCTTTTAACAGCTGTTAATTTTCAATTTGATAGAAACTAATCGGTTTTTCATAAAGTTGGTTATATCCACCATCCATGATCAGAAATTCGATTTGGAAATTTGTACAATCTGTCACATTTCCGATCAATGTTGGGTCGACTTCTCCATCGTTTACATGAGTTGGAGTTACTTCGATCACAATCGGTAATTCACGTATCTACAGAAAGATGCACTTTATGGCCAAACCAAGTGATTTTATTGCTAAAAGAATCAAACTTTGCTCCCCAATTTGCATTGCCTGTTTGTTTTTAGGCTTGTTCTTTTCATAGGCGTTAATGGCGGCACTATCGATAGCCTGATGCCCTCCATTGATCACGCCTTCAGCTTGGCCTATCTGGACAAGATCATAAAAGATTTTTTCTGCTAGATTTTTTTGAGTGTGTTCATGGAAAATACTGTACTAAAAGTAGAGATAGATGGTGCAGGTCGACCGATTTAAACCGCATTGATAACGGAATGAATGTCTTAATCCAATCGGTTACGAAGGGCTGTAAACGTATCAAAACCTTTTAATGGAGCAGCAATAAGAGCTCTTAAAATTCCTTTCCTTAGAATGACCTTCAGCCCCCCTTGGGGTGAAGAATTGCTTAGCAAAGGGACGTAAATCAAGAGCACTAAAAAAGATTTGGCAAATTTTCTTTAGAATCTAAAATTTACAGTTCTTCAAAAAGGAAAATAGACTTTCTTGTAGAATGTACAAAGTGACTTCCCCCTAGCGAATTATTGTGTTTAGGCCACATCAAAAATTCTGCAAATGAGGGGTGAAGTCCTTTTTTCTTTTGAGAGTCTTATGGCTCTTAGAACAAAAAAATGTAAAATGTTCAAATAAAAAACTTGATTAGAAGTTAAAATTTTTTTATTTTTGTTCTTAATTTCTCTAAATTTCAAATGGTTCAGGTATCAATATTTGGATTTCCACAACCTAAGTTTAGTATCGTTGATAACTGGGCACTTCATAGTCAGCTTCCAGTTCATTAGGGTTTCTGTTTTTTTCCAAAATAAAAGGGCAGAGAATCGAAAAATCCTTATGCAGTGATATGCAAAGGGGCTATACATGGAGAGAGGGCCATGATAACCTTTTTTGGTTTTCCAAAATTATTGAAGCTGACTGGTATTATCCCCTACAGGTAGACAGTAAAAAAAGAGGCCATTTGATATGAACCTAGGAGGGGATTTTTTATGGCTAAAAAAGTCGAAAACACTATGATAGCCATATAAAAGAATTGTATCCGGTAAAATATAATCAGTTTGGAGAACTCTAACCGAAAATCAAGGGAAAACAAGATAATCCTATGAAAAATAGATAAAAGCGTCATTACGGAATAATCCAGACTGACTGATTATTGCTGAAACAAGGGGTTCAGAGCTTATGATATGTTTAGATCAAGATGCTTTAAATCAAACTATTGAAACGATGGAAAAGGAAGCTGTTTTAAAAACGGATCATTTTAGGAAATAAAAATTTCCATCCATTAACATCTTTTATCAAATTTAAGGATTAAATACGAAGTGGTGAGAACACCGAAGGAACTTTTTTAGAGAGTAAACAAGTATATTAACTTTGAAATTGTTGAACGGGATAATTGTATCTGAGAAAGAAACATGTACAATATAGAATCTATTTAATGATTTTAATGGTCTTGTCTTTTCCTTTGATTTTCTTATTTTCGGGCAAAGAAGTTTACGATAAATTCTTAAAAATGGGTTCTATAGCCATTGGAACAAACGTTGTGTTATACATTGCTATTTGATCAGCATGCTGTTTCTTCAAAAAGCTATAACAGATATTTTGCTTCATTACTAAGACAAAAATAAAACACCGTACTCGATCTCGACCATCGAAATACGGTGACCCTTAAAAAAAATCAAAAATAAAAGAGAGAAATTAAAATATCGATTAAATTATACAAAAATAAGAGAGAAAAAGCAATAGAAAAATACATAAAAAAGAGGAAGATTCATCCATATTAGCCTTAAACGATCAAATCGTTTTAGGGGTGATGATCTATTTACCCACATGCTCATAGTCGTTCCGACATGGTGTGTTCATCCCAAATGCTAAATTAAACAATTTGAATCAATATATAAAATCATAGATATACTTGCCTAGACGCTTTCAATTAATATTTAGCAATAGTTTAATTTCTTTCTATCATCTTGAAATGCCCCCTAACAGCTCAAAACGGGGCGGTCAGTAGCTGCTAAAGGAAATCGTCGGTAAGTTTAGAGAAGGAAACCGTGAAGCTAAACAATGAATCATGCAAATTGCGTTTTGAAAGTATCGAAGAAGAAAAGAGGGGAGGATGGAACGATTGCTAGTCATACCGATTCTGATAAGTGCTGCTAAAGGGCGTCTCCGAAGATGCTCAATCCGACCTTAAAACTTGAAGATCGATCCCCCCAGTTGAGCAATTAATTGCACATACAGTTTGCATTTTTAAACTTGGCCGGTTCATCCATTTGGCGTTGAATTCGCTGCAAGATCAGCATGGTGTTTTTTCACAAAATGATCGTAACTATTTTTTATTAAATGGATGCAGTCCACATCTTCATCTAGATTCACAGAGCGAACTTGTTTATTGATGTGAGCTGTTGTGTAAAAGCAGCAATAACTGATCCGTCTTAATGCAAAATTCAATTCTTGTTTACCTAATCATTTGTGCTGCTTTCATGCTCATATCACCGTAATCTTTCGCTGGCAGCAATATCTTCGTCACATTTCTTGTTGTGAATAGGTAAGTTTTCCGCGGCAAAATGTCATTACTACTTCAAGGCGGTCATTTAAAACAACTAAGTCAGCATCTTTTCCTTTTGCAATGCTTCCTTTGCGATCATAAACGTTTATTTGTTTAGCAGGGTTAACGGCTGCCATTTGAATAATGTCTTGAAGCGTACATCCGGTGTAAGCCATCATGTTTTTGGCTGCATCGTTCAGCTTCAAAATACTTCCTGCCAGCGTCCCATCCCGCAAAACTGCCCGATCTTCATTCACTCGGACTTTTTGGCCTCCAAGTTCATAGATTCCTTTACCGAGACATTTCGCTCTCATTGCATCCGTGATTAAAATAAGCCCGTCATTTCCTTTGTTTTGATAAGCAAATTTCACCATTTCCGGACACACATGAATGCCATCTGCGATAATTTCGCACAACACCTCATCATGCATGAGCACTGCTAGAGCAGTTCCCGGCTTGCGATGGTGCAATCCGCTCATTCCATTAAATAAATGGGTTGCATGGGTAATGCCAGCTTGTATGCTTTTAGCAGCTTCAGCATAAGAAGCATCTGAATGCCCGATGGAGGCGACAACTTCTGTTTGTTTTAAATAATCGGTTAATTCTATTCCACCTTTTCTTTCAGGCGCCAATGTCACAAGTTTTATCGCTCCGCCGGACATATGCTGCCATTTTTTAAATAACTGCAAGTTCGGTTCGAGAATATTTTCTGAGTGCTGCGCTCCTGCTCTTTTAGGTGAAATAAACGGACCTTCCAAGTGGACTCCTAACACTTCTGCATATCCGGGTTCATTTGCTGTTTCCATGTACTTTCTTACATTGATCAGAGCTTCTTCAATCCGCTGTTCAGAGCTTGTCATCGTTGTTGCTAAAAAACTCGTCGTTCCTTCCCGGGGGAGTGCCGCTGCCATTTTGCGAATTGCCTCAACGGTTGCATCCATCGTATCAGCGCCTGCTGCTCCATGAATATGCAAATCGATAAAACCAGGAATGACTGCATAATTGTTTTTGCTTTCAATTTTTTCAACCTGTTCGTCTGTAACAGTCAGCTTTTCTTGAGGACCAACGTCAAGAATTTTCCCATTTTCTATTAATACATATCCATTTTTGAAAACTCGTTCTTCAGCATATACCGTCATATTCGATAACAAAATCTTGTTCATAAAGATCTCCTTTTTCTAGTAACAATCTCTATTTAAATTGTATGTATGTGGAACAAAATGTTAAATGACTTTTATGGGAATTTTAAGTCTTTCAGTATAGTAATTTGAGGAACCGAAAGAATAACTATTCAATTCTTATTCTTTTTTGCAGCTTGGTCATTTATATCCCGTAGCTTTTCCTTCAACGAATCATTCGTGTTAAAAGTGCTGGTTACCTTCATTTTACGATATAATGATAAACTTTATGAAAAAATCTCAATGTGTAATAAACAAATTTTATAATATACTAGTTTGCAGTTTGTTGTTCCATAGGTGGTAGAGAACTGGTTAAAAAATAAATCACAAAACTGTAAAAATGCAACAGAAATTCATGATGAATTCTGTGGCATTTATCATTGATACCGCTCTTCAATATATGTTAAAAAAAGTACCATTTAAATAAATTCCAAAATATATGTAATAAAAAATGACATATTTTAAGACAAAGATGAAAAGTAGGATTATTATTTAACTAAAAACCACAAGAAAACACAAAAAATCAATTTGCAAGTTGTGGTTTTATTAATAATATATAACATTAAATGTAATAATTTATAACAATATTATCGGAAGGCGGGATTAGCATGATCGCAACAATCAGTGTTAGTAAAGCAGATATTTTAGAAAAATCGATTAAGTGGTGGAATCCTGGAAAAACTTTGAAATGGAAAAAAGATGGTATTGATTTAGTGATCGGTAAAAGAGAAGGCTATTATTTTTATGATATAAATGGAAAAAAATTGATGGATGTTCATTTAAATGGAGGAACATACAACCTTGGTCACCGGAATCCTGAAATCATAGATGCGCTGCAGGAAGGATTAAAAGAATTCGATATAGGGAATCACCATTTTCCTTCTGTTGCTCGTGCTTTACTATCTGAACAACTAAATTATTGTACTCCCGATAATCTTAAGTATTCGATTTTGTCAAGTGGCGGAGGAGAAGCAATCGATGTAGCAATTAAATGTGCAAGATATGCAACTAAAAGAAAGAAAATAGTTTCCATTCAAAATGGTTATCATGGCCATACAGGGTTAGCTTTGGCGCTAGGAAACGAACGATACTCGCGTCTTTTTTTGAGCGAGGGTGATAAGGACGAATTTGTACATGTCCCATTTAATGATTTGGAAGAGATGGAAAAGGAGCTTTCGAAGCATGATGTTGCTGGTGTCATTGTAGAAACAATTCCTGCAACTTACGGGTTTCCTCTTCCAGAAGAAGGATATCTTGCAGCCGTAAAAGCTTTATGTGAGAAGTATGATGCCTTATATATTGCGGATGAAGTGCAAACAGGGCTAATGCGAACAGGTGAAATGTGGGGGATAGAACATTATGGTGTAAAACCTGATATTCTAGTCACTTCCAAAGGGTTGAGCGGTGGGATTTATCCAATTGCGGCGACAGTAGTGAGCGAAAAAGCAGGCCAATGGATGATGGAAGATGGTTTTGCCCATATATCTACGTTTGGGGGTGCTGAACTTGGATGCATTGTTGCGATGAAAGTATTGGAGATTACCCAGAGAGAGGAAGTAAGGAGCAATGTTAAGTTTATATCAGACTATTTGCGAAAAGGATTGGAAGTCATAAAACGTGGAACCTCTGACTTTTTTGTAGGTATACGTCAATTGGGGGTTGTGATGGGGCTGGAATTTAACCATCCAGAAGGAGCAAAGTATGTTATGCGTTCATTATACGAAAACGGTGTATGGGCTATTTACTCAATGCTTGATCCACGAGTGCTGCAATTTAAGCCTGGGCTTCTTTGCAGCAAAGATTACTGTGATGAATTGCTCGAAAAGGTTGAAAGAAGTATTAAACAAGCATCAAAGTTAGTTCAGCAATAAAAATATTTCGTGGAATGGAGGGGGAAAAATGTGTGCAATGAGAAGTCCTTCGTACAGTAATGTGATCGAATTTTATAGTGAAATTGCCAAAAAAGCGGTTCAATTATTTTATCCGGAGGTTTCTTCCATCCGCCTGTTAAATTATTCAGAAAACATAACATATTTAGCTGAACGTAAAGATGGAAAGGGATCAGCTATTTTGCGACTGAACCGTCCAGGTTATCATACGAAAAAAGAGCTTGAAGCTGAGCTCATTTGGATGATGGCAATTAAAAATCATACATCCATCATTGTCCCTGAACCGATTGCAGGCGCTAATGGACAGTTCATTCAGGAGATTGCTGACGTCAATAATAGTGGACAACCATACCATTGTGTCATGTTCAGTTATTTAAAGGGCGAAACTCCTGATGAAATGAATGAGAATGAATTACTCTTTAATTTTGAAAACCTTGGTGAAATAACGGCTCATTTGCACAACCATGTTGAAAATTGGAAAGAATCCAAAATAATCTGCCGTCCTACATGGGAATATGAAACAATGTTAGGAAAAAAAGCAAAATGGGGGAGATGGCAGGACGGGTTAGGAATCACTCCCCAACTTGTGCAGCTGTTTGAAAAAGTATCTAATACGATATATCACAGATTGAACCGTTTTGGAAAAACGCCGGACCGTTTCGGATTGATCCATGCAGATTTGCGGCTTGCCAATCTTCTTGTAGAGAGCGATCAATTAAAAGTCATTGATTTTGATGATTGTGGTTTTGGCTGGTATTTATATGATTTGGCTGCTGCTTTAAGTTTTATAGAACATAAGGATTATGTACCTGATTTAATACAGTCCTGGTTGAAAGGATATAAAAAAGTTCGAACTCTTTCAAAGGAAGAGGAAGAAGAGATTCCAACATTTATAATGCTTCGCAGGTTAATGCTAATCGGCTGGATCAGCAGTCATTCAGATAATGAAACTGCCCAAAAAATGGGTGCAGAATTTACTTTCCAAACAGTACCATTGGCAGAAAAATATTTATACCGCTATGGATAAAAAACGGTTAACTACTTTACTAATTTATTTTACGAAGTATTTGGAGGTGCAACGATATGCTTGCCCAAGAAAAAGAAAAAGGATTGTTGGATTATACAGCCGATTTATCTAAATTCGGCTATAAACAAGAACTCGAACGAACTATGAATGTTTGGCAACTTACAGCATTTGGGTTGAATTATATGGTTCCCATTGCTCCTGCCATTATTTTTGGAATACTATTGCAAACTTCGGGCGGGACGGTAGCTCTTCCATATCTGCTTGCAGGTATTGCAATGCTTTTAACAGCTTTTAGTTATTCTGTTATGGTTCGGAATTTCCCGCTTGCCGGATCGGTTTACAGCTATGTCGGCAGGGGATGGAATGCGTATTTTGGGTTTATAGCTGGATGGGTTTTAACATTAGACTATATTTTAATTCCAACCGTGACGGCATCTAGCTCAGCTTTTTTCGCCCAGCAGTATTTTCCTGACGTTCCTTATTGGGTTCTGCTTGCGATTTTCTCCATTGGAACAGGATTATTAAACTTATTTGGTGTGGAACTTCTTTCTAAAATGGGTCTTTGGCTGTTAGTTCTTGGAGAATTTGTCGTATGGGCTTCTATTTTAGTATGGGCAAAAGCTGTTCACCTTGACGGATTTGGAACAGGGACATTGTTCAGCACACAGCCTTTTCAATTTGAAAGCTTGTCAAGTTTAATAGCAGCTACATCTCTTGCAGTATTCAGCTTTCTTGGTTTTGATGCGATCACAACGCTGTCAGAAGAAACACGGAGACCGAAAAGGGATATTCCAAGAGCCATCTATTGGTGTATTGGAATTGGAACATTAACAATGTTTATGTGTGGGTATGTCGGGATGTTAGCTATTCCCGATTGGAAAGAGCATATTAGCGATGAAACATGGATGAACACTGTTTTGTTTCAAGTTTCAAAAATGACCGGAGGAGAAGGATTTGCTATCTTTTTTACAGCAGGATATTTAACTGAATTGGCAGTTTTTAACTTGGTAGCTACTGCTGCGGGTGCAAGACTATTATATGGAATGGGAAGAGATACACTTTTGCCGAAGTCCATCTTCGCTAAAGTCAACAAAAGGTGGAAAACGCCTCACTGGAGCATTGTGATTATAGTTGCAGTTGAGTTTATTTTAGGTCTTTCTTCCAATATAGCGACACTATCTAATTTGGTGAACTACGGAGCATTGTTTGGATTTGCAGCACTGAATTTATCAGTCATTTGGCTATATTATGTGAAGAAAAAAGGAGAAGCACCTTTAAGTTTAGGAAGTGTGCCAAATTGGAAACCGACAGGGTGGAGGCATCTTCGCTATTTGGTTCTTCCATTATTAGGTTTTTTCGTAATAGTTTATGTTTGGATCAGTATGGATCCAGTTGCCCAACTTATTGGAACAATTTGGCTGGCAATAGGAGTCATTTACTTAACAATTAAGACAAAAGGATTTAAGAAATTGCCTCCGCATTTAGATGTCTGAAAAGTATGATTATTGAAAATAGAGGGGGATTGAACCATGTTTACGTCATTGGCAGGAAAGACCGTTATGGTAACTGGAGGAAGCAAAGGTATTGGAAAAGGAATCTCAGTCGTTTTCGCAAAACAAGGTGCAAATGTAGCGGTCGTAGCTAGAAATGCCGAAGCGGCAGAGAGATGTGCTGAACAGATTAGAAAAGACGGTGGAAGTGCAAATAGCTTTCAAGGAGATGTTGCAGATCTGGATTCGATGAAAAAAGTTGCACAGTCTGTAGCAGATATGTTTGGTGGAATAGATATACTATGTTCAAATGCAGGAATTTTCCCAAGTGCAGCAATTGAGGAGATGACGGGTGAAGAATGGGATACTGTAATGAATACAAACGCCAAAGGGAGTTTGTACGCGATACAGGCCTCCCTCCCTTATCTTAAAAATGCAGAATATGGAAGAATTATTCTGACATCTTCCATTACAGGCCCTTTAACAGGTTACAAAGGATGGTCTCACTATGGAGCGAGCAAAGCAGCACAACTAGGATTTATGAAATCAGCTGCGCTAGAACTAGCTAAATACAATATTACCATTAACGCTGTACTGCCAGGGAATATCGTTACTGAAGGTTTAGAGAATTTAGGTGAAAATTATCTTAATGAAATGGCTGCTTCTATTCCATTAAAAAGACTTGGACATGTTGACGATATTGCTTATACTGCATGTTTTCTCGCTTCAAAAGAGGCAGGCTACATTACTGGACAATCGATTATAGTAGATGGAGGGCAAACGATTCCTGAAAGCTTAGATGCTATGGCTTAATGGAAGCATCTAATTTTATGAATGGTAGATAGGAGGAAGTCCCAATAGGACATTAAAAATTAAGAAATGTTTTATTTCACGTTTTTGAAATAAAAAGAGGTATTCATAAGCGGAATAATCACTCACGGGACAGCTCCTGAATGCTGAAAATTTGGAGGGATTTTTTGTGTCACTGGCGTTTGAACGAAGAAAAAAATTTATACTAAAAAAATTGGCAGATGAAGAAAAATTACATGTTTCTGAGTTAGCAGAAACACTCGATGTATCAACTGAAACGATTAGACGGGACTTGGACCGATTAGAAAAGGAGGGGAGGTTGAAAAAAGTATACGGCGGAGCTGTTCTAGCTGCTTCTTTTCCGTGGGAGCCTCCATTTGATAAAAAGTCTGCCATTAACTCGAAGCAAAAAAGAGTGATCGGCAAAATGGCTGCTTCTCTTGTTAATGATGGAGATATCATAATGGTCGGGAATGGAACAACTCCGTTGGAAATGATACGGTATTTAGGAAACAAAAAAAACGTTACTCTTATTACACATTCAGGGCCGGCAATGTTGTTGGCGACTGAAGTTTTTAAAGGCAAAATTATTTTTATAGGCGGAGAAGTTGATATAAACCAGAAGTCAACAACGGGGCCGCTTGCTGAAACAGCATTATATAAACTAAAAGCAAATAAAGCGTTTATTTCGGCAGGCGGAGTTTCTCTCAAAGAAGGCATCACAGACTATGACTTGAACCAAGCACATATTTCAAACATTATGATAGAACGATCAGAAGAACTCATCGTATTAGCAGATCATACGAAATTAGGCGAATCCACTTTCGCACATATATGCCCACTTGACAAAGTGTCTATCATAATATCAGATTGGGACTGCCCTAAAAATTGGAAAAAACAACTGGAAGAAAAAAACATTAAACTACTGCTTCCGGATAAAGAAGATTTTGAGAATTCTTTTTAGATAATTCAGGTTTTCGTCAAAGTTGATAGCCGCTTTTATAAAATATTGGTATGCACTATAAAATGAAGATTCACAAGGTGGGTAAAGAAAAAAGAAGACATTATGTAATCGTAATGGTATTAAAAGTAACATACAGATAAAATACGGAATTTTAATTTTAAAGGGTATAGTTTCAAAAAATATTATAAAGAAATAGCAGAAAACAAAGATTAATTTATACAATTAATATTGAGATCCGACAGTTGTAACCGCCAAATAGAAATGAACACTTTCTTACCTAAAAATGCTGAATAAGATTGAACACTTTTTTCCAGTAGTGACGTGCACTTTATTTGGAGAGGCGGGCATGATAGCCTTTGTCGGCTGAGCCAGATTCATTGATATATCTGGCTTCCTGGCTAATAATCTTGTCCGCAGAGGCTCCAAGTAAAGTGACAAAATGCCAGCACTAACTTCCAGTAAAGTGTCCACTACTAATTAGCAAAAAATGTTCAAAGTTATCAGGCGGTTACAACAGTTTTATCAGAGAATACTTTACTATTGTAAAATAAAGCTTGCGTGAAAAAAGACGACAAGCTTTCTTTTGTGTGTGCGCCCGGCATGGGTGTAATCTATAGGGTGAAAGTCCCGAGCTGCGAAGGCAGAAGTAGCAGTTAGCTTAACGCAAGGGTGTCCGTGGCGACGCGGAATCTGAAGGAAGCGAGCGGCAAACTTTAAGGTCTCTCGGAACACGAACTTCATATGAGGCTAGGTATCACTGGGTGAGTTTGCAAGACAAAACAAAGCCCTTTCTGCCGAAGGTGATACAGAGTAAATGAAGCAGATGGATGGAAGGAAAGATTACACTCTTACCCGGGGAGGTCTGGCTGGCACGCCAAGTAACCTTGGTAACCTATCTAGTGATAGATAACTGAACAGTCAGAAGTCAGCAGAAGTCATAGTACTCTTTTCGAGCTCGAGACGAAAGAGGAAGGACTGAACAATTAAGGAGAACGAATCGCTAGGCGTTCATCTTCTGTGTGGAAGCAGACAATCCGATAGGACTTACTTGAAGGAGGAAGTGGTGAATCCCACGGGGGACTTCAAGAGGGTGGAGCAGAAGATGGCACAAATAGAAGAATTCGTTCACGTGGAGAGGATATCAATGTTGATGGAAATGATTTTGTCACGGGAAAATCTCCTGGCGGCACTGAAACGAGTCGAACAGAATAAAGGAGGTCACGGAGTAGATGGCATGTCCGTAAAAGACCTACGAAGACACCTCTACGAAAATTGGGACTCCATTCGACAGTCGTTGAGAGAAGGAACCTACAAGCCCTTACCCGTCCGTCGAGTCGAAATCCCGAAACCGAACGGTGGAGTAAGACTTCTAGGGATCCCTACCGTGACGGATCGTTTCATCCAACAAGCGATTGCCCAAGTGTTGACGAAAATCTTTGATCCGACCTTCTCGAACCATAGCTATGGTTTCCGACCAGGTAGAAGGGGACATGATGCGGTTAGGGAAGCAAAGGGTTATATCAAAGAAGGATATCGTTGGGTAGTCGATATAGACCTAGAGAAATTCTTTGACAAGGTGAATCACGACAAACTGATGGGGATCTTGGCGAAAACGATCAAAGATCGAATTCTACTGAAGGTAATTCGCCGGTATCTTCAATCAGGCGTGATGATCAATGGAGTGGTAATGGAAACGGACATGGGAACGCCTCAAGGCGGCCCGCTTAGTCCACTTTTATCAAACATCATGCTTCATGAATTGGATAAAGAGCTTGAGAAACGTGGACATAAGTTTGTTCGGTATGCGGATGACTGTAACATCTATGTGAAAACAAAGAAAGCAGGAATTCGTGTCATGAACTCCATTACGAACTTTATAGAGAAGGAGTTAAAGCTCAAGGTAAATAAAGAGAAATCGGCGGTAGACCGTCCTTGGAAACGGAAGTTTCTCGGTTTCAGCTTCACACTCAATAAGACTCCAAAGGTACGGATTGCGAACGAAAGTGTGAAACGTTTGAAGAACAAGATCCGTGAAATTACATCAAGGTCGAAACCGTATCCAATGGAGAAAAGGATTGAGAAACTGAATAAGTATTTAATGGGATGGTGCGGATATTTTGCCTTGGCAGAAACACCAAGTAAGTTCAAAGAATTTGATGAATGGATTAGACGAAGGCTTCGGATGTGTTTGTGGAAAGAATGGAAAACCCCGAAAACAAGAATTCGGAAACTCAGAGGATTAGAAGTTCCAAGCCATAAAGCATTCGAATGGGGCAATACACGCAAGAAATATTGGCGGATTGCCTGCAGTCCCATTCTACACAAAACCCTCGACAACTCCTATTGGAAGCGTCGAGGGTTAAGAAGTCTATTCGAAAGATATCAAGCACTACGTCATACTTAATTGAACCGCCGTATACCGAACGGTACGTACGGTGGTGTGAGAGGTCGGGGGTTAGTCACCCCATACCCGTCAAGTTAGCGGTATAAAATTTTTTAGGATGATACGCATGTTCGAAAAATCAATCAAAGGATGAAGAGAAAACCAAATGCTGGGCATGCCAAATAACCCTCAAGAAGAGGGTTATTTGGCATTTATATCCATAACCCACACTACCATATCCCCAATTTCTTTAAAAGATCCGATACCGTTTCCTCTCCTTTCCTTCGGTCTTTCCTCGTGTGTTTCCTTAACAGAGACAGGAGAGATGGAAGGGCGGTTTCCATCGCTTGGGGATGCAAAAGAAACCGATGCCAATACGATTGGAGGATATTAAGCGCTTTCCATTCACTGATCTCGATTCCCTCCCGTTGATGCCAATACCTTCGGGCTTGGAACAGAAGAGTCTGCGTGACTAAAATGGCAATCAATGTCCCATATAAGTGGCATTCGAATTTTGGTTTGACTTTACATTTGAAGGCTATATCATCACAACGGTGATTGCTATTTATATTGTTGCCATTGTTGCGGCGCTCTTTTCAGTATTTTTCTCACGGATCGCACAAAACTACATCACATTGATCGGCTCGCTTGTCCCGATCGTTGTGCTGCTAAGCTATTGTTCTTTAAAATACCTTGTTGGCGAACTGTTTGCGATTCTTCATCCGCTTATGCTTACAATCGGCACCTTTCTTGTATTGATCGCGATCAGTACGATATTCATCATTTACAGAATGAAGCAGGAAAAGCTTGTTGATCTTATATAAGCCAAGCGATAGCGGACAAAGCACGATCTTGCTGATAGCGGGCTGGAGATCGATGAAGCAGGAATTCGCGGGGTTGCTTCCTTCTTCTGATTTTCCTTCCTCCAGACTCGATAAAATAACAGACAGTCTGATACGATTTACATTCATTTTTTAGAGCTTCGGCAAGCAATCAGAAACATCATGCCGCTATACCTTCTGATTTTTATCTGCCTATTTTTTGACTGATTTCTATAAATCCCTGCCATTTTGAAATTTGATTGATCGAGAGGGGCTCGAAACTTTAAGACAATCAATCTCATTAGAACAATTTTAGTATCGGCTATTCAGTTTATGGGATTCGAAAACTTTAAGACGATGAATCTTGGACTTTGCCAGCATTTTTTTCTACCTACGCTATATGGTTTAAGGTGGACATTTCAGGAGGCTGGCAAGGTCTTTTTTCTGTGAAAATCAATTAACCATGGCTGAAGCGGTATACCCCACAATCAAATTGGATACCCTATTAACGACCAAAAAAAGGAAATAGGAAAGCAGAGCTACCTTATTTTTAGGTATCTCGTAAATTTCTGAACCTTTTTGGTTATACTAATTTATTTACTGCTCTCGAAACGGTTCTTTTCGAGAAATGATGCAGTAAATGATGGTAAGCATTCGGTGCGCGATCGCAACGAGTGCTTTTTTCTTTCCCCTGCGTGCCGCCAATGACCAATATTTCGCTGCCAAACGTTGATTCCTACATCGAGACAAAGCCCAAGCCGCCTCACATAACGCCGATTTGATATGCGGATTCCCCTTCGTCGTTCGGGTACTTTTTCGTTTTCCAGCACTTTCATGATTTCCCGGCGCGACTCCCGCCCATGAAGCGAGGTGTTGAGACGTTGGAAATTGTCCCATATCGACTCCGATTTCAGCGATAATCACGGCAGCGGTTTCCTTCTTGACCCCCGGTATGGTCACAAGAAGCTCCATCTCTTGTTTGTATACTTGTAAGAGTTGGTCGATTCGTTCTTCGATGTCTCGAAGTAAACTTTCCAACGATTCGATGTGCTTCCACGATTGGCGAATCATGAACAGTTGATGGTTGGTCAATGTACCAAAGAGAGAATCCTGAATTTGTTGTTTTTTCCTCTTCATACTCCTGTGAATGCAAGCATCGACTTCGGTTTCTTCGATGTATCCCTGTTTCATTAAACGTTCCAGTAGCTTTCGCCCAGATACACCAAATACATCCGAAATCACGGAACTTAACTTGATATTGGAACATTCCAACACTTTTTGAATGCGGTTTTTCTCCGCGGTTAACTGCCCGATCCATTTTTTGCGCAAGCGAGTTAAATCCCGTCATTCTCGAATGTTCTCAGGAGGTACGAAACTCTTCTCGATCAATCCGTAACGCAACAATTTGGCGATCCATTCTGCATCGGAAACATCGGTTTTTCTCCCCGGTACATTTTTGATTCGCTGAGCGTTGGCAAGTGTAATGTCAAAGTAATCTTCCAAAATATTGAACACAGGTTTCCAGTAAACGCCCGTACTCTCCATCGCAATATGAGTGACACCACGATCTTCTAACCATTTCAGAAGACGAAACAAGTCTTTCGTGAAAGTAGGAAATGTTTCAACTTCCTTTTGAACGTGTTCTTCCTCTCCAAGAAGAGCACAAACGACAATTGTTTCGGCATGGACATCTAATCCTGCACAACGATGATAAAGAACATCCATGATTCTTACTCCTTCCATCGATAAATTCGCAAACAGGGAGTCCATTTGCACGTTAGGCATTTTTCTGTTCGTAGTCACCTTTTCACACGAAAAGGGCTGACAATGGGTGGAACACCAAATGGACTCAAACAGTTTTTATTACAGGGTCGAACCACCATTAAAGAGAACGTCTTTCAAAACTGTTTGCGTTCATATCCATTATGGGAAGGAATGATGGATTTTCATGCATGGGTGGGGAGTAAAATTACTCATGGATGTTTTTATTGAAGTGCATTACTTTTGGACACCTGTATCAAGCGAGACGATGAAGGTTTCCGTCATTTCTGTTTTTTTCTTCATCTAAATGTTTTTCCTCTTTTATCTTCATTATTGTTATATGATGCAGTAAGGCTTTAACAGCATTACTTGAGCGTTTACAGTAAAACTGAAAAAATGCCTGTCTCTGCTGTTTTGAATTGTAGCGGGCTGGAAACGTTCAAAAATCTAGTAAAAAACTTCATTATTTAAATTCCTATTAATAAGTTTCTGTAGATGAGCAAATTCACTAACATAAATTTACATCCGAACAAAAAAGGAGACATGAACCCGATTCCTTGATTAGAATAGATGTGTCACCAAACCATTCTCAAGGAGGTTCATGTCTCATGAATAGACTACCACATCACCAAGGAATCGACAAGTTTTTCGCAATGTTGGGGCTGGCCCTTTATTTCTCTAAGCCGGTCATGAAGCATCTCGTTCATATTATCGATGCGCTGACAACGAAAGGATTTGTGGGAACCTTGACCGATCTGCATCATGAGAGCTTTCATCCCAACCATCGAACGACACTGAGCCATTTTTTCACGAAAAGCCCTTGGGATGAAGAAATCTTGCTTCGCAAACTCCAGCAGTGGATGCTTCGTCATGTGGAACGAACGGCCAAGCGAAAGAATCACCCCATTTTTGTTTCGATCGATGATACGATCTGCCGAAAAACGAAGCCTTCGTCACAGGCGAAACACGCTATTGAAGGGTGTAATTGGCATTATTCTCACGCGGACAAAAAGTCGATTTGGGGACACTCTCTCGTCTGGCTCATGGTTCATACGATGACGCAAGCCTTTCCCTTTGCGTTTCGCCTCTACGACAAGGCGGATGGGAAAAGCAAGGGTCAATGGGCCATCGAGATGCTTTCTTCTTTGGATGTGCACGGTTCTGTTTATGTGCTGATGGATTCTTGGTACCCATCGAAAACACTCGTGGAAGCCTGCCTGAAAAAAGGATTCCACGTCATTGCGATGCTCAAGACGAATCGGGTTCTTTATCCAAAAGGCATCGCCATCCAAGCCAAACAGTTTGCCCGCTATATCGAACCGAACGACACCCATCTCGTCACGGTGGGAGAAGAGCGTTATCGCGTGTATCGCTACGAGGGAGCGCTGAAAGGTCTCGATGATGCCGTTGTGTTGTTGGCTTGGAAAGCCGATCAGCCGATGACACCTGAACATCTTCACTGCGTCTTGAGCACCGACCGGGAGCTAAGCGATGAAGAGATCTTGCGCTACTATGCCCAGCGTTGGTCGATCGAATGCTTTTTTCGACAAGCGAAAGACCAGCTGAAGCTCGATGGGTACCGCGTTCGTCAACGTCGGGCGGTGAAACGGTATTGGATCTTGGTGCAACTCGCTTATGTGTACAGTATGGTCGAATCCAACAGCGATTTCTCTACCGGGCTTGACTTCCTTCGAAAGAAGAAAGGACATAGCCTCGTGGAGTTTATTTACGATGCAGCGAAACAAGATATTCCCATTGATGTCGTTAAAAAACAGCTTCATGTGGCATAAGGGGTACTCCGTTTGTCTCTTTTTACATGGTAATTATTGTAATGAAAATTGCTCAACTACAGTAAGTTTGAAATTTTAGGTTGACATTTCTTATAGTTAGTTTTATATTATTTACAGAACATATGTTCTGTTTGGTAAGAATATTAATACTTGTCCCTAGCTGTTACGATTTTTAATCTTTCCCCCTCTTATGTTTTCCTCTTAATTTTTATTCTCCCTCGAAAGGACGATCTTCACTATGAAAGAATACCTCGATTTGAAGATGGATTTCATGTTTAAGCAGCTGTTCGGCAACCCGAACCGCAAGTCGCTTACCATTGCTTTTTTGAATGCGATTTTACATCGGAGCGAAGCAGATCGCATTGTCGATGTTCAGTTTGAAAGCACAGAGCTGACGAAAGAGACAGAAGATGGAAAAATGAACCGGCTTGATGTACTGGTGCTGACGGATCGAGGCGAGCGCATTAATGTGGAAATTCAAATCGTTAATCAGCACGATTTACCGGAACGAATTTTGTATTACTGGGCGAGGGTTTTCTCCCGGTCATTAGCAAAAGGACAGCCGTACAGCATGCTTCCCCCTACCTTTATGATTACCATCATTAATTATCGGCTTTTTCCTCATGAAACGGAGCGATTTCATACGGTTTTCCATATACGAGAAGATGAAGAACATTTTCTTTGGAGTCCGCACCTTGAATTTCACGTCATTGATTTACAGCAGTTTATGGTAAAATGGAAGAAATATAACAGAGAAATAAAACGATTGCCAGAGTATCCATGGCTGATGATGCTGTCAGCAGTAGACGCCAAAAAGGGGAAAATCGATGAGTTTATGCTCAGTGAACTGGAGGTGTTTGCGATGAATGAGCAGGAAATTCGTGAAGCACTGGAAGAATGGGAAAGCTTAAGCGTCAACCCGGTAAACCGTTATGAATACGAAATGCGTTTGAAATGGCTGCGGGACCAATTGTCAAACCTTCAAGGCGAACGACGGGCAGGATGGGAGGAAGGGCTGAAAAAAGGGTTGAAGCAGGGCCGGGAAGAAGGAGTTCGACAGGTAGCCATAGAAATGCTTCGTTCAGGGCTAGAAGAGGAAGTTATTATGTCGGTTACAAAAATAACTGAAGAAGAGCTAGATGAGCTGAAGAAGAAACTATTGGATGAATGACTTTTTTGACCATGAGTAGAATAGTTCATTTTATGTGAAAAGAGATATGAACTAAATTTTTTTCATGTCTCCAGGGATGGCGAAAAGTGAAAAATCGAAACTGGAGGTGTTTGCGATGAATGAGCAGGAAATTCGTGAAGCGCTGGAAGAATGGGAAAGCTTAAGTGTCAACCCGGTAAACCGTTATGAATACGAAATGCGTTTGAAATGGCTGCGGGATCAATTGTCAAACCTCCAAGGCGAACGGCGGGCAGGATGGGAGGAAGGGTTGAAGCAGGGCCGGGAAGAAGGAGTTCGACAGGTAGCCATAGAAATGCTTCGTTCAGGGCTAGAACAGGAAGTTATTATGTCGGTTACAAAATTAACTGAAGAAGAGCTCGATGAGCTGAAAAAGAAACTATCCTCCAACTCCTTTTAAGCGGGAAGGAACGAGACTCTCATTACATGACTAACTATTGCCAGCTGTTCAGGTCAATTTTGTAAAAAGGAAGTTACCTGAATTTTGTGGACGAGATAGAGGAGTTATACTTGTTATTCCAGTAAAATGGGAGAGTGGGTAGCTGCTGCAAAGCATGTGCCAACATTGAAGGCGCCTGCCAGCGCGCACGAACTTGAAAACTTTCCTCTCTTGACCTGGGATTCACGGAATCAGACGTATGCAATCGATGAGCTGACAGGCGAAATGATTTATTGGCTCTGGTGCCAGTAAATGGTTGATAACAATTTATTCATTATTCGTGTGATACTCCCATTTAGCTTTCTACCCGATCCACTGTTTCGCAATGGGAATTCTTTTAATGACGAAATAATCCAAAACCCACACTATCAATAGTGACGCGCCTACTAATGGGAAGAAAAGACCTAGAACAATGACAATGACGGCTACTCCCTTTAACATTTTAAAGTTTTCTGGCAAAGCCGGAGCACCCAATTTGCCTTTCGGTTTTCGCTTCCACCACATTATAACGCCACTTACAACAATCATTATAATGCCAATAGTTAATGCAAGCATGAAAAGCTGGCTAATGAATCCAAATTCTCCTTGATGAAATGCAATGCCTAGTGAAATTAATTTTCCCAATGCACCATAGTCACTCCATGCAAATTTAGCTAAAACTTTTCCGCTGTATTGATCTATATGCAGCGTTTGTTGCGCCCAAGGCAGTGGGCGGTTAGGATAGACGTCAGCAGGATCTAGAAAGATCGTATATACACCGGTTTCTCCATCAGGAAATGCAATTCTATATCCCGGTTGGACGTTGTTTTTTTCTGCAATTTGCATAACTTTATCAACAGAAATTGTTTTCACCCCATTGGGACTTGATTCGGGCACAGGTAAGTTTTCAGCTGCCCAAGGAACATCTGCTATTTCTTTTGTTGGAATTGTTGATTTAGGAAATGCATATTTTTCCCATGGTTGATCTCCTTCCGGGTTTCCGGAAATGGGATCAACGATACGATGTGCCATGCTTCCCCAAACACCGGACCACATGAGTCCAGAAAACAATTGTACGACGATAAAAAGAGAAAGCCAGATTGCTGTAACGGCATGCATATCGCGCCAAAACGTGCGGTTTCTTTTACTCAGGTTTATTCGCGGAATCAATGTCCCAAAAAGAGATTTTCTATTTCGCGGCCACCATAAGTAAACACCAGTAATAATTAGGATAATGAACCAGCAAGCGGAGAGCTCTACTAACCAGTTTCCAATGGTGCCGCCCCATAATTCACCGTTATGCAAATCTTTCACCCATGCCATGAAGCGTGCATTCTCATTTAACTTTCCAATAATGTCGCCGTTGTATGGATTGACAAACACAGATATACTTTTTCCGTTCACCATTATTTCAACCTCAGATGATCTGTCCGGTGCAACGGAAGGTGTAAAACCTGTAATTTTTGCATGTGGATAATTCTTTTTCACTTCATGAATCTGTTCTGTAGATGAAATTTTTTGCTGACCTTGTTGGACGTAATAAAGATCATGGTACATGTAATTTTCAATTTGCGGTTTAAACAGGTAAATTCCTCCGGTAATAGACAAAAAAATAATCAGCGGTGCGAAAAAAATCCCTGCGTAAAAATGCCATCTCCATACTGTTTTATATAAAGAAGCTTTCGTTTGTTTATCAGTGAATGCTTTTGAATCCTTTGCTACTGCATCTATTCTTTCAAATTCCATTGTTTTCACCCTTTTTTTAAGCAATGACAAAAACTTTTATAGATCATGTCGATATAACCTCAACAATTGCAATGCGGTTTTTTCCTTATGAATTGTATTTTTCATATGGTCAATAATAGAGCCTTCCTTTATAAACAGAATTTGATCGCCTGCTTCTGCGGCAACATCCATCATATGAGTGGAAAAAATGATGATTGTGCCTTTCATCTTTTGTTCTTTTATCAAATTGACAAACTGATCAATCCAAAATGGGTCTAAACCATTTGTTGGCTCATCTAACAAGAGCAGTTTTGGATTTCCTAACAATGCTTGTCCTAATAATAGTCTTTGCCTCATTCCTTTTGATACATTTTTCACTAGTTCTCTTTTAAATTCTTCCAAACCTATTTTTTTTAAAATGTCTTTTACAGATGATTGATCTTTTTTCCGCAGTTTGGCATAAAATGATAAAAATTCTTGAAGGGTCATGAATTGCTGAGCATGAAAATCATCGGGCATGTAGCCTATCTGCTCGATATAGTTTTTTCTGTTTTTAATTAGACTGATATTGTTTAAAACAATGTCCCCGGAGGACGGTTTTGAAATACCCGCCAAAATGCGAAGAAGCGTGCTTTTTCCGGCTCCGTTTCCGCCGCATAATACGATGCATTCCCCTTTTTTTGCTTCCAGTGACATGGAAGAAAGCACAACTTTTGTTTTATATTTTTTTGAAACGTCGGAGACTTGTAATGTTGTCATTGTCTTTTCTTCCTTTCAAGCTTCCAGACGGAAAATGCAAGCATGATGCTTGAAAAGATGAACATATAACCGACGAACAGCACCCATAACGCTTTTGTTTGCATAAAAGAGATGAGCTCGTCGTATGATTGTCCAAAAACAGCTCCGCCGTCAAGCTGAACAACAAATACTATGCGGAGCAATTCCGCCGGATTACAGAATAAAGATGCCTTTAAAAGCGGAGCTATCATCGGATAAGGGACAAAGCTCAAAACGGAAATGACTGCAGTCGGCCATATCATGATAAGAAAGAACCACACGCCGACCGAAAGTATGAGAGCTTGCCATCTCGTTTCTGAAAACGAGCCAATGGTCAAGCCGATGACGAGAAAAAACCATATTAGCGAGATAGAAAAAATATATAAAATGAGCACCCATTTCAAAGATAATGAACTTCCCAATAAAGTGCCGACCAAAAGGCTCAAACTGAAGCTTAAGCTGAAGATGGCAGATTGTGCGGTCAATTGCCCGCAAAGCTTCCCAACCCAATAGGCAATAGTCGGCAACGGATACGTGCATAAAAGACTCCACTGGCCATTTTCCATTTCATTCGCGATGGAAAACGATCCAGCCACCAGCATAAACAGTGGTACGATGTACAGCACAATGTTGGCGATTGTGCCTGTCATGTTTGTATAGCCTGTGAGAGCAGGGTTATTCCGCTCTAACAAAAATAGTAATGATAAAACGAAAATCCATAGAAACACAAACGTGTAAGAAGAACGCTGCCTGATTGTCAAACGCCATTCGGCTTTCCATATGTTCCGCATAACTCCTCCCGCTGTAAAAAAAGGGCACTTATAAATTTGCCCTTCATTCATGTGAATGATCATTGCCCTCATCCATGTGGCTGTGGTCGCCATTCATATCCGTATGACCATCCTGCATATTCTTTTCCATCATTTCTTTATTCATTTTCCATTTATGATCTTGCAATTGATCGAAGTTTAATATTTTTCCGCTATTTTTTGAAATGAAGGCTTCAGCATCTTTTTTATCTTGGAAAGAAATGACGTTGTAGGCCATTGGCGTCCGTATCGATTGATCATACACGTAGGTTGCTTTATCAGATTCAACCCATTCTTTCGAATGATAATCTCTGACGAATTCCGCTTCGATGTTTTCATTTTTATTTTCGCTTTTCCATTTATACATACATCCGATATCATCAAAAACGAATGTTTTGCCATTTTTTAAAATAAGCTGTGTTGCAAACTGATTATCCATTACAGCCATGTTACATTGAGCGCATTTATCGTTTTTTTCATCAATGGCTCTTGGCGACACTTCCTTTTTTCCGCACGCAGCAGTGATAATCAGTAGAGCGCATAACATGAAAATGAAATACATTTTACGCATCCTCTTTTTTCCTCCCTATCCTCCATAAAGTAATGCTTCCTAAAAACAAGAGAAGACTGAAAACAATGATCACTCCAGAAGATGACTTTGATTCATCTTGTATTTTAGCTGTCATAAGCGGCGAGTCATCCGTCATCGCTTCATTGTCTGGACTTTTCCATAATTTTTGCAATACAACCATGCCTGGTGAATGGAAAAACAGCTGGTATTCTGGAATATCCTTCGTCAAACTTAAAAAGAACGGATTCGTTTTATAAGGTATGTCGCTATAACCGGATCCATCGGCATCAAGCTTTAGAGAGGCGTCCCAATAATTCCTTTTCACTTCATTGTCCGAGCTGCTCAAAGCTTGAGCTTCATTTACATTGCTAATAAACGTATTGTTTGAAACGATGTTTCCGTTCGCCTCTTTGAATTGAATGCCAATAAAATTCCCACGCACTTCATTGGATAAAATAAGGTTATTGGAGGCGCTTTCGGCCAAAATACCAACTCGATTATAAGAAATATTATTGCGAACCACCTTTGTCTCTGTCGCATCAAATAAAAGAATCCCCTGAGCATGAACATTGCGGTTGTTAAAAATGAATTCATTATTTTCGATTTTTCCACCCTTTGTTTCCATGACCATCGCTCCTGCCACGTTATTTTTGGAAATGTTTTTTTGAATTGTTATGTGGTCAGAATACATAATGTGTATGCCGTAATTTGATTGCTGGATGAGGTTTTGGACGGCCGTTGTATAATCGCTTTGCTCTATATAAATCCCATCTCTCACTTTTTCGATTCTGACTTTTTCAATGACATTTTGTTCTGACTTCCATAAATCAATCCCGTTATGTTGTTTTTCACCTTTTATCGAGCTTTGTGTGATGACGGTGTGATAGGCGTGTTCAAGCTTTAACCCGATCCCCTTTGTACGAATATGAACGTGTTCAATTCGGTGATGAGTTCCTGATACTTGTATGGCGGCAGCGTTTTTCTCTTGGCTGCATTGAATGACAGTTACGTTTTTTACTGAAACGCGTTGACCTTTGATGGAGATGACGGGTTCTTTACGGCAGGATTGAATGGTTACTTGTCCATTTCCTTGTAACGTAACAGGTTTTGAGAGCACAATCGATTCATGATAAACGCCTCTCGGTATTCTCACGATTGAGTGCTCTGGAGCTTGATCAATCAGATATTGCAATGTGCTTTCGGCATGGATGCTGGATGGATGTGTCCAAAAAAGCATCAAGAAAACGATTAAATACCATAATTTTTTCATGACGGAATCCTTTTTTCAGTGTCATTGTTCTAATTGAAGGTTAGCGTATAATTGTGTGAAAACTATGAAGCCTATTTGGATATTTTTTTACATTTGTTTCCTTTCTTACATTCATTTACTGGCCTTTGCTTTTAAAATTGGCAATTTGTCAAATCCAATCGCAGGAGGTCTAAACATGATGGACAGTCATGTGAAGCATTTGCTTGCCTTTCTATCGCTCGGAGCTTACTAGGACAAATTTATGAAAAACTTCAAACAAATTTCATAATTTCTGGTTATAATTAATAAATTAGAAAATTCATTTAATAAGTTGAGAGAAGGTGTCAAGTGGCTGATGTCTTTAAAGGTGTTAATCGTTGATGATGAAGAAAAGATGCGAAAGCTGATTAGAACGTATTTGACAAGAGAAGGATATATATGTTTGGAAGCAAAAGACGGGTTTGAAGCACTTGAAAGATTAAAAAAGGAAAACCCGGATATGCTGATCGTTGATGTCATGATGCCTTACATTGATGGTTTTACTTTAGTCGAGGAAATGCGGCAATATCTTCAAATTGATTCTCCAGTCATTTTTTTAACGGCAAAAGGGAATGAGGAAGATAAGGTGAAAGGTTTAAAGATTGGGGGAGATGACTATATAGTAAAACCTTTTCATCCTTCAGAGCTTTTGGCGCGTATGGAAGTGATTTTTCGCAGAACACATCGAATTGCAAGCGATGTAAAAATAGCAGCTATTGGACCGTTGCAATTTGATCTTCAAGGCCGGATTGTCACTGTTGAAGGCCGCAGGCTTGCGCTCACACAAAAAGAATTTGATCTATTATTCCTTTTAGCCAAAAATAAAGGAAAAGTATTTACACGTGGTCAATTGCTTGACCAAATATGGGATTCCGATTATGCAGGAAGTGAACGAACCGTTGATACTCATATTAAAACGATTCGTCTAAAATTAAAGGAGCACAGCCATCTAATTCAAACCGTTTGGGGAATCGGTTACAAGTTTGAGGTGCCGTCTTGAAAAAAATAAAACATTTTTCAGTTAGTCAGAAAGTATTGCTGCTCTTTTTCATCAGCATCATTTTTTCCATCTTGTTTTCTTTTCTGTTCATTCACTTCCTATATAAAGAGCTTTACATTCGCAGTGTGAAAGAGCGGCTTATTTTTGAAGGAAAGCAGACAGCTGCTCACTTTCATTACGGCTCGCTTAGTGAAGATATTAAAGAAAAAATTGAATGGTATAATCTCATTTCACCTTATGAAGTAATAGCTGTTGATCAATTAGATGAGCTTCATCAACATTTTCCGTATCAAATTGATTACAAACATCTGATCAGTCAAGAAGATGAGAAAAAGCTCTCATCCGGGCAATACGTAGTTAAAGAGGGCTATGTTCATGAATTGGATCGAAAGATTGTCGGAGCAATATTCCCGCTAACCCACGAACAGAACTTAATAGGTTTTATATATATTTATATTCCTTTAGCCGAAATACCAGAGGTTTTTAGTAAAGGCATTCCGATTTTAATCTTGTTCGGTTTAATCTTTTTCGTATTGATCTATTTTGTTATCACGTACTCAATTCATTCGATCTTTCGTTCGCTGCGAACTATTCAAACGATTGCAAAAGAGATCAGCCGCGGAAATTTTTCTAAAAGAGTTCCTATCCAAACGTCAGATGATATAGGAGAATTGGCGAGCGCCTTCAACAAAATGACGGAATCTCTTGAAAAACAAGACGAGCGCAAGAAAGAATTTTTATCCAACGTGGCTCATGAATTAAGAACCCCTCTCACATATATTGGAGGATACACGCAAATCTTGCTGGATGAAGCTTATTCATCAAAAGAAGAGGCGAAAAATCATCTTCTGCTCATCAATAAAGAAACAACGCGAATGCAGAAGCTCATAAACGACTTATTACAATTAAATGAGCTGGAAAACAAAGATATGACTCTTGAAGCAGAGCCGATCGCCTTTTCCCAATTGATTCTTGATTCATTAGAACTGTTTGCGCCTGCGCTGAAGAAAAGGAATATATCCATCAAAACAGATTTAGATGATGAAATCATCATTATGGGAGATATGAACCGGCTGCATCAAGTTTTTTGTAATGTGATTGACAATGCCATTAAGTATTCCTTCGAAAACGGGATGATCAACATTGCATTGTATCAGAAAGAGAAGCGGGCTGTTGTTATCGTTCGGGATAATGGAATAGGCATACCGAAAAAAGAATTGGATCGTATAGGGGAACGTTTTTACCGGACAGATAAATCGCGTTCAAGAGAAACAGGGGGAACAGGCCTCGGGCTTTCAATCGTCAAACAAATTGTTGCTTTACATAACGGGACGATGAAAATTGAAAGTGAAGAAGGGCAAGGAACATCGGTTATTTTGTCATTTCCGATAGTAGAGTAGATGTTTAAAAAGGCTATACGAAATGTGGCCTTCAGGCAGTACGATAAAAGTTTCCTCTGGTCTGCAAATGCTTTTGATCAATCTTTTTTGAGGTTTCGCATTTTTTAACCTACTGACGAATATTTCAAGAAATTTTTTATCTAAACGTCGTTCCTGTTTAAGATTCCTAAACAACCATCATTGAAACTCATCAGTATATTTATCCTTTTATTTCCGTGAAAAATCCCTCTGTGAGACAGGTTAGGTGTTTTTTGCAAAATAAAAGTGCAGAGAATTGCAAAATCCTTATGCAGTGATATGCAATGGGGCTTTACATGGAAGAGGAGCCATGATAACCTTTTTTGGTTTTGCCAAAACTTGCTCCTCTTGCAATTTCATTTCTTGTCGGAGCTTGCATGATAACCTTTTTTGGTTTTGCCAAAACTGTTGAAGCTGGCGCTTGACTAAAGAATCATGGCTACAGAGGATTCACGCCAAGCCCTTGATGGATAGATCACATATACATTTATTCAAAATTTTGATAAAGATATACTGCAACACTCTGTATTTTTTTCTTGCAGAAAACGAAGGTTAAACTTTTTCCTAACTGTCTGCACAAGAGGGATCATAATAAAAGCCGGGTTTAATTTGTAAGATTGCTTATATGTTGTTGTTCAACATTTATTTTTATGTTCTTCATGGAAAATCTTTTGCCTTCAACATCCTCGCTCTCAGATAATTTGGAAGTGTTGACTGCTACATAATATGTTCCCGTTTTATCTATAGCTATATGAAATTTCTCCTCAAATTTTTGATTAGGCTTGATTTCGTCTTTATATAAAACTCTGTTTGATGTTTAATCTTTTGAATAAATTACTTCACCTCGTTTATCCTTTATAATGAACGATTCTATTATTGGTTTACTATGAAATAAAGTTGTTTCAGTTCCGTTATTTTTAAAAGCTGCAATGATATCAAATTCTTGTTTGTTTTTAACCGCTTTGGGGGCTTTTAATTTCAGCTCAAAAATTCCGTAACTTGCAGTTTTCTCATCTTTCATTAATTCATTTACATTATTGCAGCCAACCAAAAAAACCATAATGAATAATAAAATGAATGTTGCGCAATCTTTTCACTCCTGAATCTATATTCATTTAAAACTAGTCTAATTTCTAATTGGGCATTAGTAGGTATATAAATGATGACCTCACTTAATATTCCTATAAGTCTATTTTGCCGCTCACAAGTAATTAAGCTTGTCTTATTCCCTTAAGTATGATGCCGTAATAAACTTTTTTGTAATATTATGTAAATGAAAATCAGCAATTTAGAGTAATTCAAAAGCATTAAATCTTGCAAATTCAGTCCACACATTTGATAGTGTAAAAATGAAAACATGAAGACTGCTTCCCGTTAGTGAATACAAGGAGGAATACAATCGTGGTTCAACACCCATTGCCTTTGAAATGATAAGTTTTGCATCGTTTTTTGACTAAAAATTAGGGATTTATAGTCTAATCCTTCATTTGATAAGAAAGATTATTTTTTCGTTAATAAATCATAGATTTCCTGTAGTCTAAAATTCATGCAATAAAAATAAAACAATACGATTCATTCATATATTTATCAGCTGCTGAAAGCGTGCGGTTTACACCATTTTGCTTTCATGAACGAATATCGCTTCGTTACGTCGTGCGCTTGCGTTCATTACGGTATTTCTTCTGGAACGTTGAACGTCTTTTTCTCGTTACTCCGTACTTTTATATGTCTTTTGGCTTATAGCCACCCTTGAAAGCAGGTAAGACTTTCTTTCATTTCTACAGCTCCAATCTGTTTCCACCGTTTTGTCCGCTCATGCACCACTTTTCAATTTTAAGTGAAAAACTGTGTATTAAATAAAAGGTTAAAACATTTTACACTAAAAGCATCTAATGAGCAGAGACTAGATCAAAAGGAGGAGATCGTAATGAGTGACTCATGGCTTGAATTAGAAGGAAAGGTGGCGATTGTAACAGGCGGCGTTTCCGGGATCGGATTACATATCACAAACGAACTGATCCGAAATGGGGCAAAAGTTGTTGTAGCCGATTTAAATGGAGAAGAAGGACCGCAAGATAATGGTTCTTATTTTCTAAAATGTGACGTTACAAAAAAAGAAAGCGTTGACAAAATGGTGGCCGAAACCGTGAAATTATTCGGCTCAGTCGATATTTTAGTAAATAATGCCGGAGTCAACCTGCCAAGACTGTTAGTCGATGTCAAAGGTGAAAAACCTGAATACGAGTTGAATGAGAAAGATTTTGACTTTATGGTAGCTGTCAATCAAAAAGGTCCTTACCTTTGTGCACAGGCGTCTGCCAGAGAAATGATTAAGCAAAATAAAGGAGTTATTATCAATATTGCTTCCGAAGCCGGACAGGAAGGATCATCTGGACAAAGCTGCTATGCCGCGACAAAGGGAGCATTAATAGCTTTCACTCGTTCGTGGGCAAAAGAACTCGGCAAATACAATATCCGGGTTGTTGCGGTGGCGCCTGGCATCAACGAACCGACAGGCTTGACGTCAGATGCTTATAATGAAGCGCTTGCCTATACTCGAGGAGTCACAGTTGATCAATTGTCAACGGATTACAGCAATTCCATTCCTCTTGGGCGTCCGGGTAAACTAAAAGAAATAGCCGATTTAGTTTCTTACTTGGCTTCAGACCGTGCAAGTTATATTACTGGTACGACAGTTAATATTTCTGGAGGCAAATCCCGCGGTTAAGATCACAGCAGCCTAAAAAAATGGTCCTATAACGAAATATCACAAAATTCCAATCACTACCTTTGACTGATAGACGAAACTATGTCACTTTATTTTTACGTAAAAGGTGGTGAATATTGTTGGATTTTACAATTGATGGCCGTGTTGTTCAAATGCTAGAAACGTTTCAAAAAAAATCCTATTGTTCTTTGGATTATCTTGCCAACTCATTGGGGGTCAGCACGAGAACAATCCGCAATTATATTAAGCTACTTAACAGTGAACTGAATGGGATTGCAGCCATCAAAAACGAAAAGGGAAAAGGCTACCATTTGTTTATTGAAGATGGGCATAGGTTTGATGATTTCATTGAAACCGTTTCTAAGAAGAAAAACATGCTGGATTCATCACAAAGGCGTATCGCTTTTATCATTGATCGATTAATCAACAGCAAAGGAAGGAATACGCTGGATGAGCTCGCTTTTGACATGAATCTGGGGAGAACAACTCTTGTAAATGAAATAAAAAAAGCTGCCGTAGCGTTGGAATCTTACAATTTAGCCATTCATGGAAAACCGAACAGCGGGATGAGCCTAAAAGGAAATGAACTGGATATCCGTTTTTTTATATTAGATAACGTCTATGACTATTTATACGGGGATTACCCGCTGGATGAAGATATTAAAGAAGAAATAATGAAGATTGCCAATCACTACAATTTAGAGTCTACCACCCAAAAAAAGTTAATGCAATTTATTATTGTCATGTTGGATCGTTTTATAAAAAATCATCCTCTTACGGAATTGGATGAAAAATATAACAAACTATTAAATACACAGGACTATTCGATTGCTTCAGAAATCGTTTCCGTAATCGAACGGCATTTGCCGGTTGAAATTTCACAACCTGAAATACTGTTTATAACATTGCCGATCGCGGGAAGAAGAACGCCGACAAACATTCGAACAATTGCAGACATTACAATTTCCGACGATATTAAACGTCTCTTGGACTTAATAATCGAACAAGTAGGGTTTGATAAAAGCATTATTTTCGAAAATGAAACATTTTTCAAAGATATTCTGTATCATTTAACCTTTATGCTGAACCGCTTGATGTTTGATGTGCGTTTGAAAAATCCGCAGCTGGCTGATGTGAAGGAGAAGTATCCTGTCGCCTTTAAATTGGCCGAAATTGCCGGGCAAGTAATTGAGAAAGAGTATGGACTGAAGGTTCCTGAAGATGAGCTTGGCTACCTATCCTTGTATTTCGGAGTATTCATTGCCCAACATGATGAAATAACGAGAGCATTAAAAAAAGTTGCAGTCATTTGCGGAACCGGGCGGGGATCTGCCAAATTAGTCTCTATTCAACTGCAGCGCATATTAAATCCAAATACTCAAATTGATATTTACTCTGAAATTGAAATTTCAAAAGAGCTTTTGAATCAATACGATATGGTCTTTTCAACAGTAAAGCTTCATTTTGCAATTGATCCACCTGTCATCATAATTAACGAAATCTTTGACGAAGCGAGTGTTTCTAGGCAAATAGAAAAGATGACCTATCGGAAAAAATTTAAAATGAAAGATTTTGGCAATCACCGTTCAATTTTAAAACTTTTACTCAACAAAGATAAATTCTTCGTCTTAGATACAAATAAAGGCTACCACGAAAATGTGAATGATATGATCGACGTTTTAGTCAAGAAAGGCTATTTGGACGAAGGGTTTAAAGAGAGGCTGAGAGAAAGGGAAGAGAAAGGATCAATGGTTTTTGACCGGTATATATCCTTGCCGCATACAGTTAACTACAAGTCCAATCAGATTGAAATGGCGATCGGTGTTTTTCCTGAAAAAGCAGTGGTTGACGGGAAGGAAATCAAGCTTGTCTTTCTGTTGGGAATACCGGAAAAAGCCGATAATGATGCAAGCCTCCTGATTAAAATTTACGATGAAATCATCAAAATCGCCTCTGATCAGAAACAGGTAGAGGAATTGGCCGATGCAGCCAGCTACGAAGATTTTACAAAATGCCTCGAACAAGCAAGCAGTTCATCATCAATCTTAGGGATGTGATAGGATGCAATTGATCATCATTATGCTTTTTATAGCAGGAGCATTTATCGTGCAATTGGCATTAGGTTATTTTCAAATTAAACATTTTGCCAAAGCGTATATAGAGCTGCGAAAGATTGGAAAAGTGGCAATCGGAAAGCGCCCCGGCAGAATTCGGGCGGGCACCATTGTATTATTTGCCGTTTCCGACAGCGGGAAGATTCTGAAAGCAATGAAAATACAAGGGGTTACAGTTTTAGCGAAAGTTCGGGAATTGAAAGGCTTTACGGGCAAAAATATAAAAACGCTTGGAGAAGCCGATATGGCTCATTGCAACAAGCTATTGAAATCAGCTATTTTGGATGCGGTCAGCAATTATAAGATTATTATGAGCGGCGGGGAAATTCCCGAAAAGCCGAGTATCTTTAAACGAATCATGATGCAGGCAGAAAACATTGTTTCGGTAAAAAAATCATGAAGAGGTGAGGAACGTGGATATTATTGTTACGATTGCTGAAGGTTTTATGAATTTGTTTAAAACTGGCGCAGAAACATTTATTTCGTGGATGCAAAGCATTGTTCCGCTTGTGTTGCTATTGATGGTTTGTATGAATACATTCATTCAGCTTATTGGAGAAAAGCGGGTCAATAAACTTGCGATGGCATCTTCTAAAAACCCGTTGTTAAGATATTTAGTCTTGCCGCTTGTCGGTTCATTTATGCTAGGGAATCCAATGGCGTTGTCATTAGGACGTTTTTTGCCGGAAAGATATAAACCGAGCTATTTCGCTTCAGGTGCATATTTTTGCCATACCAGCAACGGTTTATTTCCACATATAAACCCAGGGGAATTATTTATTTGGCTCGGTATTGCCTCTGGAATTGAGAAACTAGGTTTGAGCACTGCAGAATTGGCTGTCCGTTATTTCCTTGTCGGTCTCGTGATGAACTTCTTCGCAGGCTGGATTACAGATTTTACAACAAGAATAGTAGAAAAACAGCAAAATATTAAATTGAAAACAGAAGTAACGTTACATCATCGTTAGAAAAGGAGGAGGAATGGGAAATGGCTAAATATCGGTCGATAAAAATTGTGAAGGGCAGCGGCGGTTTTGGCGGACCGCTCATCATTACACCGACGGAAAAAAGAAATAAAATTGTTTATATTACCGGAGGAGCAAAGCCTGAAATTGTAGACAAAATTGCTGAACTGACAGGTGCCGAGCCGGTCAACGGTTTTAAAACATCAGTACCGGATGAAGAGATTGCGCTTGCAATTATTGATTGCGGCGGTACATTACGCTGCGGCATCTATCCGCAAAAACGCATTCCAACTGTCAATATTATGCCAACAGGAAAAAGCGGACCGTTGGCCCAATATATTACGGAAGATATTTACGTTTCAGATGTGGGGTTGGATCAAATTCAGCCCGTTGAAGAGAGTGCTAGACAGGCGGCTCCGGCTGAAGAAAAAATCCCGGAAGAAAAACCTGAAAGAGAGTTTAAATATAGCAGTGATAAAAAGATTTCTGAAACAATGGCAGCAAGCTCCAATAAAAACTTACTAACGAAAATTGGACTTGGCGCAGGAAAAGTCATTAGCACGTTCTATCAAGCAGGACGTGAAGCAGTGCAAACAATGATTAACACGATTATTCCGTTCATGGCTTTTGTATCATTGCTGATTGGAATTATTCAAGGTTCAGGAATCGGAAACGTATTTGCCAAGATCATGTCGCCGCTGGCTGGCGATATATGGGGATTGCTCTTAATCGGGTTTATCTGTTCATTGCCATTTTTATCCCCTTTGCTTGGACCTGGAGCAGTAATCGCTCAGATTATCGGGACGCTGATTGGAGTGGAAATTGGCAAAGGGAATATCCCGCCAAACTTGGCGCTGCCAGCATTGTTTGCCATCAATACGCAAAACGCCTGTGACTTTATACCTGTAGGTTTAGGACTTGCAGAAGCAGAACCTGAAACAGTAGAGGTCGGTGTACCGTCCGTCCTTTATTCAAGATTCTTAATCGGGGTTCCAAGGGTGTTTGTCGCTTGGCTGGCAAGCTTCGGACTTTATGATTCGTAAATTTGTAATTATAACATCATGAGTTTTGCAAAAATCTGACATATGGGAGGGAAGGCACAACCGTAACAGGTTTGTGCCGACTTTATGACAATCATTTATAAGAATAAAATAAAAGGAATCGGAACAATGGCCGATCATTTTTTGAAAGAGAAAATGATTATTTTATTTGGTAATGAAGCTCCGCAGGATCTGAAAGATTTTTGTTATGTCATTGATGTCGTAAAGGCGGAAGGAGTCATTCAAGCTGGACAGAAGCTTTATATTAATAATGAAAAATTTGAAATCACGGCTGTCGGCGATGCTGTGCAAAGAAACTTAACAACATTGGGGCATATTACTTTGCGCTTTGACGGATCGACAACACCGGAACTGCCGGGCACTTTGTACTTGGAAAATAAAGATATCCCTGAAATTGGATTGAATACCGAAATAAAGATTGCGAGTGAATAAAAATTTGGATATTTTCCATTCATCTTTGGCTATTCATCCGACTTTTTTCAATAGAAGGGAAAAATGAGGCTGAATAGATTCAGTGAATGAATCATATACATAAAAGATTTTTTGCAGCTTCAATGGATAAATGGATAAACTGTGAAAGATTTAAGTGAAACAAGTAAATAAGACAGCAAACCGGGCACCCATTTTTTCGCCCGGTTTTTTTTGCTTTTTAATCCTTTCTCTTAACAGCAGTTTGCTTGCCGGCAATAATTTATGATCACTACGCCTTGACAACATTGAAAATAAGAAAAAGTCACGCAAGTTGTCCGGAATCATTTTCTATATGGAAGATTTGAGGTACAATTAAATTGGCAGAATTAGTAAGAAAAATTCCAAATCTTCTTTGGTTAGATGGGATTTGTTCACTGTCCATTCAAGCCAACTCAAAGATTATGATGATCTGCAGGCGGGAGCTTAAGATAAAGGAAAGATTGGACAAAAAGTCCAGCTGGCACTAGTGGTTGAATACTTATAAGTATGGAACGGTTGAAGGAGAACTTTTGCCTGCTTACTTTATCACTTTAACACAAGAAATGGATGAAGGAATTAGTGAGTGTATCTAATTACAACTTAATTGCGAGCGCCGGAAAATAATCAATACTTGTGAAGGCTCGAGTTATTTAGGAAATTTATATTTTCAAAAATTAATGGATTCCGCCGAGAGCTCCCAAATTTTTATAGTAAAGGAGGACTAAGGCAGCCATTCTAAAAAATCAATGCTTCAAATTGAAAAAATAGGCGGGCATTCACCTTCTTTTTGATTCAGGAAAAAAGTTTCCAAATTTGTAACTGAGAGCAATTTTTTTGCGTGATAATATTTTTATATTATAATAATTATAACTTAATAATAGATAAAGAGGTGTTTCCCATGTCTATTTATCAATTTGAAGTAGAAAAAGCAAACGGCGAAAAAGTTTCTTTAGCAGAATTTAAAGGAAAAGTGCTCTTAGTGGTGAACACCGCTAGTAAATGTCGATTTACATACCAGTTTGAAGAATTGCAAAAGCTATATAAAAAATTTCATGATCAAGGTTTTGAAATACTAGGATTTCCATGCAACCAGTTTGATCAACAGGAGCCGGGAACAAGCGATGAAGCAGCTTCTTTTTGCCAATTAAATTATGGCGTCACATTCCCGATGTTTGCAAAAATCGACGTGAACGGAAAAAACGCTCATCCATTATTCGAATATTTGAAAAATGAGGCGCCGTTCCGCGGATTTGATGAATCGAATACGGCAGAAAAGCTATTAAAAATCAAACTAACAAATGAATACCCTGAATGGCTGGTTGGCAACGATATTAAATGGAATTTTACAAAATATTTAATTGATGAAAACGGTCAAGTCGTGAATAGATATGAACCATGGGACGAACCGATTGATTTTGAGCAAGATATTCAGAAATTATTGAAAAACTAACTTCCGGTTGAATCGTTTTTTCATTCGACCGGATTTATTTTATGTATAAGAATGCTAGCAAGAAGCTGCTAGTTCTTTTGCCTGTTTCGGACCTAGATCAACATGTAAAAAAGAATTTATGAATTTTAATGTTCAAGCAGATTTCCCTTTTCCATTGAAAATAAGGAAGAGGGTTATTTATTTCTCAGTAAAGAGCTTTGGTATTTAATATGAAGCGCGTCAATTTACAGTACCTTATCGGCCGGTTGGCGATGGGGATTTTTGATGTAAAATTAGCGTGAAATCAGCGGCCGTACTACCGGATCTATATTTGTTATTGCCTTACATGTTACAAATGGAAAATAAATTGGCAGCCTCTCTTTTACAAACCTTTTTAAAAAAACATATAATATGTTTATACAGTTCTAAATTTTCCAAAGGGTATGGCAAAAATGGGGATTTGGTTAAAGTAAGCGTCTGCACTGCAAGGACTGAAACAAATCACATAACTCTTTTTTTCGCTTTGTATCAAATTTTAAAGTCGGGGGTTTTAAGCGGTTTATTTGGTTCGTCAAAACAAAGGGGGAGTAAAAATATGGAGCTTCGCAAGCAAAATTATGAAATCATCCCGATTATCGTCGATGTTCCGTCTAATTTAAGAACGATCAACTTTTTTTTAGTGAAAGCAAAAGAATCCCTTGCTTTAATAGATGCTGGTTTGGATCATGAGGCTTGTTGGAATGCATTGTTGGAAACGCTGCAAAAAAACGGGTTGGCTTTGCATGACTTAACCGAAATCATTTTAACTCACAACCATATAGATCATGTCGGATTAGTGAATCGAATCATTGCGGATCACCCCATTCAAGTTTATGCCCACAAAAATGCGATCCCGCGCTTAAAGAGAGACCGCCAATTTCTTGAGATGAGGGTGGAGTTTTTTTCTAAATTATATGAGGAAATGGGATGTCATGAAGCAGGGAGAAAGCAGGTCGATTATTTAAAAGAATCGATTGTGAAAAACAGAAAACTTGCTATCCAAGCGGAGATCATTCCAGTCGAGAGCAGCCATTTGGATTTTCAAATTGTCGAGGTGCCCGGACATGCTCCGGATCAAATTGCGCTGTATGATCCAAAGCATCGTTGGATGATTTCAGGTGATTTGCTGATTCAGCATATATCCAGCAACGCACTTGTCGAACCCGATTCTTTTGGACGGCGGATGCCGACTTTACTCCAGCATAAACATTCTTTAGAGAAAGTTTCGGATTTGCCTCTTGATCTCGTATTTCCGGGACACGGTGTATTCATTCAAGACCCGAAAGATTTAATAAATAAAAGATTAAAAGGGATTGAGAAAAAAGCGGAAAAAATTATGAATCTCATTTTAAACGGGGTAACAACCGCGAGCGGTCTAGCCCAAGCCTATTATGGAAATAAGTATTCGGAGCAGTTTTCGCTTGTGATGTCTGAAATTATAGGACATCTAGATTATTTAGAATTCAACGGAAAAATTAGAAAGGAGATGGAAAAAGGAGTTTGGCATTATTCCATTAATAAAGAATAATAGAAGGTTTTTGATTGGCTGTTGACGATGAAAATTTTTTCTTGTATTTCGCAAGCTGCAAAAGTAACAAAGTTTCATTGTTTGCAAGCATGATACTAATTATTGAGGTATGAGGAATGATGGGAAGAAAAAGGAGAAAAGATGCACCTTTAATTAAAAATATTGCAGAGCACAAGGAGTGGCAGAAAAAAGATCGTACTCGGACATCTCTTACTCTTTTGCAGAATCAGGAAAAAATCCGCCAAAACACGAAGTTTTATTATGATCCAGAAAAAGATAAAAAAGATATAGAGCATTATTACAAAAATGTCATCGGAAAAGAAATCAAGGGGCTGAACCTATTTTACCATTATCATAATCTAGTGAAAAAAACACATAAAAATCAGCTGCCGTATTTTATATGCAAAGATCATTATTTGTATACGTGGGTCGATTTGCAGCCGGATGGAACAGTGAAAAGCATCTATTCTGGCGAAAAAAGCGATCCTAGCCGAATCATACAAGAAGATTTCGAAATAATTCAAAAAAGATATGAGCAATTTCAAGCTCTTTTAGAAATAGTCAGCAAAAAGGACATTTCTTTATTGAAAAAGATGAAAAGCATTGACTTGCGTTTAAAATATAATACAGAACATATTGTTCCGCAGTCTTGGTTTCATGCACGGGAACCGATGAAAAGCGATTTGCATCATTTATTTGTTTGTCATCCGGAGTGCAATGTCAAACGATCCAATTATCCTTTTCATGATTTTTCTTTTTATCAGCCGGAATCGCCAAAAGAAAAAATCCGCAATCGCTGCGGAGTTGTTAAAGACGGCCGATTCGAACCGGAACATGGCAAAGGTACTGTTGCGAGAGCAATGATGTATTTTTTATTGCGATACCCGAATGAAATAAAAAAAAGCAGCCTTAAACAAATTAATCTTTCTTTACTGATTCACTGGCATGAATCGTTTCCCGTTTCCATCTATGAAAAGCATCGGAACCAATCGATTTATTATATACAGGGAAACCGCAATCCTTTTATAGACTTTCAAGAGTTAGCGTATAAAATAAAGTTTCCGTTTCATATTGGATCATGTGGCGTCAAGGAATCGTGAAATCATAGACTATAGGAGCATACTTAGAGCACCTCGTTTTGCAAAATAATCACAAGAAGAGCCGTTCTTTCGAAATACCGATTGTAAAGCTCCTGATTTTTCCTGCTTAACTCTGAGCTAAAATTTCAAGATGCTCTTTCCATACAAGATGACGGTCAATGGCAGCTTGCGGTCAGAAGCATTTCGGATTTTGTTTGTCTCTGTTTATTTGCAACCTGCTGATCCGTAATGGTTGCTGGTCGGCGATTTATAATGAAGAACAGACGAATGTTCGTTCGTTTGAAAAATTGGCTATATTTCTGTCATTCAGAACTCCCTAGTTTCGAGAAAAACAAGGGAGTTTTTGTTGCATATGCTTATAATGATTGACTTTTTCCCTTAGGCAACGCTTCACTATCTGCTTGCTCTTGTTTGTTCGTAACTAAAGTACGATCATTGATATTATATTTGAAATACGTTACTTTTGATTTTGTCACATCATAAGTGTGAACACCAGAATTCGGACCGAAAGAACAAAGACACATGGTTAATTCCCCCTTGTAAATGCATGAACGGCTTCGCGCTGAATTTCTGATAATCTTCTGCTGAGCTCATCTGATTCACTGCTTCGAAGATTTTGTTCTAATTGCTTTAACAAGTTCATTATTTGATCAACAGATTGTTGATCATGACCACTTCCATTCTTCGGATTACTAATGTTATTGGCATTGTTCATATCTCGGAGCACTTTATAAGGCTCGCGGTTTAACAGAAGACTAGTCACATCAGGTCGTGAATAATGTCCGATGGCATCGTGCCAATGTGCCATATCAGCAATTAATTTCATATCAACTTCAGCGTACAAAATACCTTCCTTTCCTTTTAAAGGACCGGATAATATGGAACCACCGGGTGCGATAATCGCCGTCCAGCCCCCTCCAGGCTTTATCCACTCTTTTTGATATTCAGTCTGTGTTAACTTTTCCACATTGTCCTTGTCGACTGTACTTTGACAATTGATAACAAAACATCCGCCTACTTGAGCATGATAACGCGCAGATAGTTCAGTAGACATATCAAATAATGTATCCCAACCCGTTATACTTGAAAATCCTACCCATACGGCACAATGCAGCTGGGAGCGTTGTGCGATAAGGGAATGACGTACCAAATCCATAGTATGCTCCCAGCAGACCAGCCCGCTCATTCGTCCCAGCTCTGTGTCATAAACATTTAGATAACTTCCATCTCCCATGCCCCAATGAACACGCTCAACATGAGTCGGCATCAATTTCCTGTGTTTGCCAAAAATTTTCCCTTTATTATCAATAAATAAAATTGTGTTATAGCATGTTTTGCCATCTCGCTCTGAAATACCAATAACGACATGTATATTATGTTTTCGTGCAGCTTCACATAAAGCATCAGTTGTTTTACTAGGTACTTCTACAGAATTGAGAAACCATTCCTTAAATAGTTCATGATACCACATTGGTGTTCCTAACCAGATGTGATACGGATAGCCAGGAATATAAGACTCAGGCAATACAACTAATTGAGCCCCTTGTTTCGCGGATTCTTCAATTAACGAAATAGCTTTTTCCAAGCATTTTTCCCTGTCATATAAAATCGAAGAGGCTTGTACGGCAGCAACCGTGAATTTCTCATTTGAAAAATCGCTCATCAGCTAATCCCACCCCATAGAATTTTTAATTATAAGAATAATTAGAATATACAGTAAATTTCATTTGAGTTCAATAAAAAAATGACGTTTTTTATACGAATGAATAATAAGAATTTGTATTATGATTTCATACATCTTTCCTTAATTTATGATAAAATATGGATTTTTTATAATTATATTTTAAAATTTAGATAAAATTTTAAATATTTTTCATTATGTTTCTTTTATGAAATTATAAATAACATTATGTAATTGTGTTAGTATATTAGCTGATTCCTAACAAGACGGTTAAGAAGAGCTCGTACATCCAAGGACATTCGATTTTACAGTAAGTGTCAAACGAATCCCGTCTTATCTTTTCCGGATGGACAGTTTTTTCGTCGCTGTTGATTACAAGCGACTGGGTAAGATCTTTGACCTTGTACTTCTTTATATTCTAAATCCTTGTTGGGAAGTCTATAGATAAATTAAATAAGTAATTGGATTTAAATCCATTTACTTGATGCAGCATCCATTTCGGACTGCCTTAATGCCTGAAAATGAGACTTATCAGAAGGAGGATGTCATTCGTTCAGAAGGTGTCCTTAATATTTGATAATAACGAGAACAGATCAGTTCATCCCAAAATTGTAAAGCGAAAATTCAAAAAAAGGAATGAAAGCGTAATCAATTTTAGGAAAAGTGGCCTAAAATTGTGCTTAGAAAGGAGGTACAAATGCTACTAGACATTCGAAGCAATTGTCTTTTGAAAGAAGTAATCAAAAATCCAAACATTAGTAGCAATGAACTTGCTCAAAAATTCAACTTGAGCAAGAGACAGATCAATTATAGTTTTTCCAAGATCAATGATTGGCTTTATGAACAAAATTTCCCTCAGATTGAAAGGACAAATCACGGCTATTTTGTTGTAGATCCGAGTTTACTAAAAGTATTGAGTGAAAAGGAAAATACTCAATCAGTCGATTTTTATGATTTATCGAAACTGCAGCGCGTCCATTTCATTATATTGATGATTTTAACGAGAATGGATGCCTTATCGTTGGCTCATTTCACATCTGAACTAAAAGTGAGCAAGAATACCGTTATTGACGATTTGAAAAAAGTAAAGGATATTGTCGAACAACACGGCCTTGAATACAAGTATTCAAGAAAATATGGATACGTCATTGAGGGAGACGAATTTCAATGCCGGAAACTGTTAATCTCTATCACGAACAGCATCTGGACAGCAGATCAAGGAAAAGAAAAGATCATTCAGATTTCGCAATTATCTGTAGATGAGTTAGAGGAATTTAAAAATCGCCTCGAAAAAGTGGAGGCATCGTTAAATCTGAAATTTACAGACGAAAAACTTGAGTTAATGCCTTATATTTTAATTTTTATTTTAAGAAGAATACGGAAAGGCCATCATATCGGTTCTTTTAACCTTAATTATAATGAGATTTCCGGCACAAAAGAATACTTGGCAACGGAAGAACTTTTGCATGATTTTCCAAATGTTTCAGAGGAAGAACGGCTCTTTATTACTCTGAATTTGCTGACAACGAATGTTTATTGGTCTAAAGAGGAGATTGATAAAGAAATTCCTGAATTAAAAAGCGCGCTAAGTCAAGTGATCGACAACTTTGAAAAAAATACGTTCATTTTTTTGAAGGATAAAGAGCAGCTTCTTCAAAAGCTCGTCCTTCATATGAAGCCCGCCTATTTTCGAATTAAATACAATTTAACTGATACAAATGATGTTCTTGATGATATCAATAAAAATTTCAAGGAATTGCATCATCTTGTTAAAAAATCGGTTAAACCGCTGGAAGATTTAATCGGTTCAGCTATTCCGGAAAGTGAGATTGCTTATTTAACAATTTTAATCGGCGGGTGGCTTTCCAGGCAGGGCGACAATATTAGCCAAAGAATGAAAGCCATAGTTGTCTGCCCAAAAGGAATATCAGTTTCCAGATTGATGTATGGGACGCTAAGAGAACTGTTTCCTGAATTTATTTTTCTTGATTCATTGTCTGTGCGCGAATTCCAACAATATGAAATGGATTATGACATTGTCTTTTCTCCAGTTTATTTGAAAACAAATAAAAAGTTCTTCCTTGTAGATCATTTTATTGGTGCTGAAGAAAAAAGACGATTGCGAAAAGAAGTGATGTCTGACTTATATGGGTTTGTACCTGAAGTAATAAATGTTGAAGAATTAATGGGAATTATTGAAAAGCATGCTGTCATTAAAAATAAAAAAGAGCTTTACAATGCGATTCAAAGCTATATTCACCAAGGCTCTAACAACAAGTTAGAAAATCATTCTATTAAAAATCCGAATTTATGCGATTTAATTACTCCTTCAACGATAATATTCCGCCATTCGGTTCGTAGTTGGGAAGAAGCGATTAAACTGGCGGCCCAGCCTTTGCTGAAGGATAAAAGCATTAAAGAACAATATGTTGAAGCAATGATCAAACATTGCCAATCAGATCCTTATTTTGTCATCAGTGAACATGTAGCTATTCCACATGCTTCACCTGATGAAGGAGTAAATCGTTTATCGATGAGCTTATTGAAATTGCGAAAAGGAGTAGCCTTTGAAAACTATCAGTCCATTAAGTTAATCATTGTGATTGCAGCTTTAGATAAAGATCAACATTTAAAAGCATTCATGCAATTAATGAATTTAGTGAGAAATGAACAGGATTTGAATAAAGTATTGAACGCACAAAGCATGAAAGACTTACATGAAGTTCTGAAATTATATGCACAAGAATAAAAGCTCTTTTATTAATGGAGTAGGTGATATACCAGTGATTGATTTGCATTTTGATGAATCTTTGATTTTTTGCGACTTAAAAGCGAAGGATCAGGAAGAAGTTTTGAAAGTAATGGGAAACCATCTTTACGAAAAAAACTTTGTAAAAGAGAGTTTTATAGATGCAATTATTGAGAGGGAAAAAACCTTTCCGACCGGTCTCCCAACTTCCAGTAATATATCTGTCGCCATTCCCCATACGGATTCCGTTCATGTCAATAAAAAGGCGATCAGCTTGGCGATACTAAAAGACGCTGTTGAGTTTGGAATCATGGGGGAGCAGGAGGCAAAAACTCCGGTAAAAATTGTGTTTTTATTAGCGATCGACAAGCAAAATTCTCATTTGAAAATTTTGCAAAAACTGATAAGCATCTTTCAAAACGAGGATGTCATCAAGTTTTTAACAACAGAAAAAAATAAAACATTAATCAAAACAAAAATTATAGAATGTTTAGATTTAAAGGAGATGAATTGAAATGAAGAAAAAACAAGTATTAGTCGCATGTGGTGCTGGAATTGCTACTTCAACTATTGTTAATGATGCGGTGCAACAGCTTTGCAAAGAACATAACATTGAATGTGAAATTATTCAAATAAAAATTACAGAAGTTGGTTCTTATGTGGACACGGCTGACTTATTAATTAGTACAACAATTGTACAGCAGGAGTACCCGTTCCCGGTTATTAATGCACGCGCTTTCTTAACAGGCATTGGACTGGATGAAGTGAAAAAAGAAATTTTGGAAGCGCTGAAAAATTAAACAAACGTTTGATTATTTTGGTAGGGGTTTAAGGAGGGGAAAAATATGCAAGGTTTTGTTGATGCGATACGAGCATTTTTAGATTTAGGTGCAACAGTTATTTTGCCCGTGGCGATTTTTATACTAGGGTTAATTTTCGGACAAAAACCCGGAAAAGCCTTTCGGGCCGGTTTGACGATTGGTGTTGCATTCGTAGGGATTTTCTTAGTAGTTGATCTTTTAGTCAATAATCTAGGGCCGGCAGCTCAAGGAATGGTTGATCGATTTGGAATCGAACTGAATGTTATTGATGTAGGTTGGCCGGCTGCTGCATCGATTTCTTGGGCCTCCCCAATTGCAGCCTTTATCATTCCTCTCGGATTGTTAGTAAATGTTTTGATGCTTGTGACAAAAACGACAAAAACAATGAATGTAGATATTTGGAATTTTTGGCATTACACTTTTACCGGTGCAATTGTATATACGTTATCAGGCAGTATTATTCAAGGCTTAATTGCCGCGGTATTATTCCAAATTGCTTGCTTGAAAATTGCAGATTGGACAGCTCCGATGCTTGATAAATATTTCGGGCTTCCGGGAATTTCTGTTGCAACGGGAAGCACGGTTTCATACGCAGTTCTTGGTATCCCATTGATCCAATTGATTCAAAAAATACCAGGTCTTAAAAATTTAAATGCTGATCCGGAAACGATTCAAAAAAGATTTGGGATCTTTGGTGAACCGATCTTTATGGGGCTAATTTTAGGTGTCGCATTAGGATTATTGGCTGGATATTCTGTCGGAGATACGATCGAAATCGGGATGTCTATGGCAGCAGTTATGGTGTTAATGCCGAGAATGGTGAAAATTTTAATGGAAGGTTTAATGCCGATTTCTGAATCAGCTAGAGAACTGCTTCAAAAGAAATTCGGCGCACAAAATATTTATATCGGGCTAGATGCTGCCGTTGCAATTGGTCACCCGTCCGTAATTTCAACAGCTCTTATTTTAGTACCGATCACAGTAGCAATCGCCATTATTTTACCTGGAAATAACGTTCTTCCGTTTGGGGACTTAGCTACCATTCCTTTCATTGTTGCATTTATTGTCGGTGCTGCAAGAGGAAACATTGTTCATTCGGTAATCGTTGGTACGTTGTTAATCGCCCTGTCACTGTACATGGCGACAGATTTGGCGGCGCTCCATACTGAGATGGCTGTAGAATCTAAATTTAACATGCCTGAAGGAGCGAGCAAAATCTCTAGTATCGACCAAGGTGGAAATCTGATCAATTACGTCATCTATAGAATTTTTGCGCTATTCAATTAATAGTCTCCAATATTGCAGCTTGCTGGAGGGATAAAGAAATGAAAGCTTTAGTAAAAAAAGAACTAGGATTTGGGAACTTGGAAATAGTAGATGTGGAAGAACCGAAAGTCGGACCGGATCAAGTCAAAATTTTAGTGAAATACAGCGGAATATGCGGTACGGACATTCATACGTATGAAGGACATTACAAAGTGAAAGCCCCCGTTACGTTAGGCCATGAATTTTCCGGTGTAGTAGCAGAAGTCGGGGAGAATGTAACTGAATTTCAGGTAGGAGATCGGGTAACCTCTGAAACTACTTATTATATATGCGGAACATGTAAATACTGTCAGTCCGGTGATTACAATTTATGCAGCAACAGAAAAGGGCTGGGCACGCAGCAAGATGGAAGCTTTGCAACCTATTTGATTGCACGTAAAGAAAGTGTTCATAAGCTTCCTGAAAATGTAGATTTTCTATCTGCAGCGATGACGGAGCCGCTTGCATGTGCACATCATGCAGTTAAGAAAGCTACGATTCATCAAGGTGATGTCGTTTTAGTACTCGGCCCCGGTCCGATTGGTTTATTAGTCGCTCAAGTCGTAAAAGATTTAGGAGCTAAAGTTATCATAACCGGATTAAGCAATGACAAGCTGCGGCTGGAAAAGGCAAAAGAGCTTGGACTGGATTATGCCGTAAACATTCAAGAAGAAGACGTCAAACAATTAGTCAATGAATTGACGGATGGCTACGGTGTAGACGCAGTATTTGAATGTACCGGTGCTGTACCTGCTTTGAACATGGGGCTCGATTTATTGAAAAAGAAAGGCCAATTTGTACAGGTTGGCATTTATGCAAAATCTGAAATCCCTATTGATATGGAAAAAATTATTCAAAAAGAAATTGTATTTACCGGATCTCGCAGTCAAAAACCAAGCGATTGGGAGCCGTCTTTAGCCTTGATGAATGAAAATAGAGTAAATACTAAAACACTTGTAACACATCAATTCAACATTTCTGAATGGGATAAAGCATACGAAGCAATTAAAAGCGGCGATGCAATTAAAGTTATTTTAACTCCTGTTCATGAATAATCAGTTGTTCCCCACCGCATAGCAGGTGGGGATATGTCTCATGTAAGTCTTGGCAAAGGGGAAGAAGTAAAGTATTGACAAACATGTCAATAAGAAGGTGAAAAAATGATTGAGAGCATCATAGATTTTATTCTTGGACCGTATGGGAGAATGGTCAGCGATTTTTATATTGAACATCAATTTATCATAAATTCAATCGTGTTGGCAGTTGCATTTTACAAGCTTTTCAAAAATAAATCTAAAGGTGTTCGTTCGGAGCAAGATATGAAGGTTCATAACGAAAATTAAACCATGCGGGAAAGGGAATAGGAAATGAAAGCACTAAAACTTTACGGAAAACGAGATCTGCGGTTCGAGGATGCTAGTGAACCAAGGATAGAAAATGAGAACGACGTGATCATTAAAGTAAAAGCAACAGGCATATGCGGTTCAGACATTTCAAGATATGCAAAACTGGGACCTTACGTACAAGGGATGATTTGGGGACATGAATTTTCCGGTGAAGTGGTAGAAGTTGGTCCTTCTGTCTCTCATGTAAAAGCAGGAGACAGGGTTGTCGGCTGTCCTGCTTTATATTGCGGTAAATGTGAAAGCTGCAAAAAAGGGATTTTGTCCCAATGTGAAAGCTTGCATGTTATTGGAGCCTTACAGCCGGGATCCTTTGCCGAATATGTGAAATTGCCTAGTGAAAATGTGCTTTTAATACCGGACGAGATAAGCTATGACTCCGCTGCTTTGATTGAGCCGTCATCCGTTGTCGTACACGGGCTTTACCGGACATCGTTGCAGCCGGGTGACAGCGTTGCTGTCATGGGATGCGGAACTATCGGGCTTCTCGCAGTCCAATGGGCAAAAATTTTTGGAGCAAGTGAAATCTTTGCGATTGATATCGATGATCAGAAATTAAATATTGCCAAAGAAATGGGAGCGGATTTTACGATTAATCCTCTTGAAAAATCGGCATATGATCAAATCATGGAGCTGACGAATGGAAAAGGAGTAGACATTGCTGTAGAATCAGCGGGATCCCCTGTAACTTCCGCCCAAGTTTTTTCATTAGCGAAAAAGAGAGGGCAGGTTGTATTTATGGGAATTCCATACGGAGACGTCCTAGTCGAAAGATTTTACTTTGAAAAAATCGTCCGAAACGAATTAACCGTATTAGGATCTTGGAATGCCATATCGTCTCCGTTTCCGGGAAAAGAATGGAAAACGACCATCGATTGTATGAGAACCGGAAAAATAAACGCTGAGGCGCTGATCACACATCGCATCACGTTAGAGGAAGGACCGAAAATGTTTGAAAAAATTTTAGAAAAAAAAGAGTTCATCGGCAAAGTATTGTTTTATCCGGAAATTAGGCTTTAATTTTCAGCCGCTGTTTGAGCTATGCGGAAAGCTTATTCTTGCCATTTGAACTATTGTTACCTGCTTGGAGCTTCATTTGCAAAATATACAAATGAATAAAAACAGCTGAACAAAGTCTAGCCTTCCTTATTTGGGAGGCATTCAGACTGTCGGCGAATGCTTTCATCCAGCGTCACTGGCCTCGTCCGCTCATGAACTTTTTTGGTTCGATTCGCATCTTCCCTAAAGATCAGTTCCTTGTCTGCCAAGCGTTTTTAAGACAGACTAAGGTGGAAAAAATCGAAATGAATAGACGCTTAGATGGTAGGGCTGTCCAAAAAGTCAGGGTTAACTGACTTTTTGGAGCCATTCATTTGGTACAGTCAAAATATTCCGTTGGAGAGGTGCCCAAGTTAACTGACTTTTTGGCGCCACTTCATTTTAGGGATTTATCGGACAAACCATTTTTTCCTATCTTGTTTAATCCTTCAGAAGTCTTATGAAGGATTTTTCTGATGTTCTCTTTCTGAATTACGTTCTTCAAAAGTTTTATGATGGACATTCAGCACATACAATTGCTTCTTGTTGGACTTCATTGCCTCTATGAAGGACATTTACAAATTTTATTCGATTATTTTTGTCCTTCACAGTAGTATTCCTCCCCAATCCTTCATTTTAGGAACCCATCGGACTGTCATTTTTATATAGAGAATTTTGTTTGAATTTGCTCTGTACACTCCTTGATAACCATCCCTGTCATTATGCAGTATGTCAATCTTTCGTTTGTTTTGTCACCATAAAAATAATGGCTCATCTTTCAATACATAAGTGCTGCGTTTTGCCTTGCCAATCCATTCAAGAGGTGTTTGTGGATTTTTGGACAGCTGGATTTCATGCTTTAACTCTTACCTTTGATTGAAAATTGCCATATCAACCTTGATTTTTATTCTGAATATTTATATTAGCGATGCGGCATGAATGAGATGTTCTTTGGATAGATAATTCAAACGTTGATCATGGATTGTTTAACATTCGATCACAATTGGTAACAGGAATTGAAAAGGGGACATTGAAGAAAAATAACATGGCAATTCAAAAAACTTCCTAGATTTTTTTAAAACAGGAGGCATTGGTTGTGAAAGTTTTTCGTTTTCCAGAAAATCCACTGATTGCTCCGGACGATGTAAAACCTTTTCACCGTGGACATGAAGTAATAGGAGTTTTTAATGCTGGTGTTGCCCAGTTGAACGGCGAAGTGCTTTTATTGCTGCGCGTTGCTGAACGTCCTGTCTGTACTGATCCAAATGTCGTGAAAATTTCTTATATCGATTTTTCTTCAGGAAAAGGAAAGCTGAAAGAGATGGAATTGCAAAAAAATGACAAAAGATATGATTTTTCTGACCCAAGAATGATTTTTTACAGTGATTCCATGCATAGAGCTGCCTATGTCACATCTTTATCTTATTTTCGACTTGCCCGCAGCAAAGACGGACGGAATTTCACCATTGATGATAAACCTTTCATGTATCCGGAAACTGAACGTGAAGCATGGGGAATTGAAGACCCAAGAATTACTAAGATTGGTGCATCTTTTTACATTCAGTACAGCGCAGTGTCGCCTGAAGGCATTGGAGTGGGGCTTGCCTCAACAACTGATTTTAAAACATGCAGGCGGCTAGGGTTAATTTTTCATCCTGAAAACAAAGATGTGGCCATTTTTCCTGAAAAAATTAATGGCAAGTACTATGCGCTGCATCGACCTGTACCGAAAGGAATCGGCAGACCGGAAATATGGATTGCTGAATCGGACAATCTTTTATATTGGGGAAATCATCGGCATTTGCTTAGTCTTAGCGAAAAAGGATGGGACAGCTGCCGCATTGGCGGGGGAGCAGTTCCGTTTAAAACCGATAGAGGCTGGTTGGCTATTTATCATGGCGCTGATCAAAACGACTGCTATTCTTTAGGTGCTTTGCTTCTAGACTTGAATGATCCTGGGAAAATGTTAGCTAAGACGGAGGAACCCATTTTAAAGCCTGAAGCGGATTATGAAATGAACGGATTCTTCGGTCAAGTTGTATTTACATGCGGAGCTTTGACGGAAAATGGTACAGTTCGGATTTATTATGGTGCATCGGATCAATCGGTTGCAGGTGCGGAAATTTCTCTTGAAGAAATAATGGAAAAACTTTGAAAATGTTTTATTTGAAATAGGGCAGGGCATATAAATAATTTGCTGATCTTTGTAAATGATATAATTGACGAAATACTTTTGTTATGTAAAATAATTAAAAGAATTCTTTTGAAAAGGTAAATAATATGATGAATCCATTTGTAAAATATTTTTCCCCCGTTACACATCATTGTCAAGCATCATTGGAATTGAATATGATAAAACATCAGAAAATCTTTGCTAGAAACAGAAATGCAAAAGTGTGGAGGGAGCTTTTGTGCGGTTGGAGAAAACGGGCATTAAGTCAAGCGCTAAGCTGCTAAAAGAATTTGAAAATGCTCCTCAGCCGATCAATCCACAAAAGTTAATTTTCAAAGGTGTAGGAAATAGGGACGTATATAATATCTCGGCGCCGTTTTTAGATGATGGGGAACTTGTCATAGCTGGTAGAGTAGAGCCTCGAAACAGCGAGCATTCAGAAGTATATTTCTTTGTAAATCGGGATGGAAAGTGGATTCCGAAAGAAGGAGCGCCGAAATTTCAGCTGCAGGATCCGTTCGTGACGAGAATTGGCGGAGATTTAGTTTTTGGCGGAGTTGAAATTTTTCCGCATCCCACTTTTAAAAGCTCACTTTGGTGGAGAACGCTTTTTTATAAAGGGAAAAATATTGCAGATTTAGAAAAATTCGCTAAAGGTCCTGAAGGCATGAAGGATATCAGAGTGATTGAATTAAAAGACGGATCAATTGGAGTGTTGACAAGGCCTCAAGGCGAGAAAGGCGGTCTCGGCAAAATTGGGTTTATCCGAATACCGACTCTTGATGATCTTAATCCCGAAAATCTCGAAAAAGCCACGCTTTTAGAGGGCCAATTTACGGATGAAGAATGGGGAGGAGCAAACGAACTGCATTTGCTTTCTAACGGTCTGATTGGTGTGCTCGGACATATAGCAAGCAAAGATGAACAAGGGAACCGCCATTATTATCCGATGGTGTTTGTATTAGATCCTGATACAATGAAATTTTCTGATATGGAACTCATTGCAACGAGATCCCATTTTTTGAAAGGCGCTGCCAAGCGGCCTGACCTTGTCAATGTAGTTTTCAGCGGCGGTTTAATCAGAAAAGGGGATGGAACAGCTGATCTATATGTAGGCACCAGCGATGCAGAAGCGCAAAAAATTACCATTGCTGATCCGTTTGTGAAGTATGAAAAATAAGGAAGATTGCAAAATAAAAGGTTCATTATCAAAAGGCGGGGGTGACAAATTTCCTTCCCGTTTCTAGGCGGATACGAAAGAAAAGATGTGCGTTGTTTCGGTATCCATCCCCCCTTTTTGATGAGTTTTATTTTATTTTTTCCAAAAGCAAATGGGACAAAGAATGCATGGAGGTGCTGCTTGGGTTGGAAAAACAGCAGGCACTTCATCAGAAGGCATAGAAACCATAAAAAAGATGGTAATGGCAGCATAGATTTGATAAATTAGTTTGTCTAGTCAACAATTACGATACCAGAGTTTTCGCTTTTTTATACCTATTAATGGAAAAATTATTCATTTTTATATTAACAACCCCAAGTATGGTGAGAAATAAAGCCCAGATTATCCACATGGAATGGAATAATCTGGGCTTTGTAATTTTCTTAAGCCTTTATTTGTACTTTATCATTCAGCTCTCTATTCGCTCCATCTTTTACAGACCAAATAGCTATGAAGCTGATCAATGCAGCGAAAATAATATAAATGGCAACAGGAATGTAGGAATTGTTAAATTCCACTAATAAAGCGGTTGCAATTAACGGTGCGGTCCCTCCGGCAACTGCAGCCCCAAGCTGATAGCCTAGAGATATTCCCGTATATCGAACTTTGGCCGAAAAAATTTCTGAAATCATTGTGCCGAGAACTGCATTCACAGATCCCCAAATAACGCCTAGGCCGATCACCGTTGCTAAAATTAATAAAAACACCGAATTTTGTTGAAGCATCCAAAAATATGGGAACGCATATAAAATAGTGAGTATAATTCCGCTAATATAAATCGTTTTTCGTCCGATTCGATCTGATAAGCTTCCGACGAGCGGAATGACGATTGTAGCTACGATAGAGCCTATCAGTACAGCATTTAATGCATCTGTATTATCAAAATTCAAAGTTGAAGTGGCATACGATACAATAAACGTACCAAATATATAAAACGGTGCAGTTTCCACGACTTTTGCACCCATCGCAATTAAAACCTCTTTCCAATGGTAGCGAAGAGTGTCTACCAATGGAATTTTAGCAACCTCTCCTTCTTGTTGAGCTTTTTTAAAGGCAGGCGTCTCATCAATTCCTTTTCTAATCCACAGCCCGAAAATTACAAGCAATGCACTTAACAGAAATGGAACACGCCAGCCCCATGACATAAATTGATCATGCGGCAAAAGTGACATAATTGAAAGGGCAAGGGTGCCTAAAATCAATCCTAAAGAAATTCCCATTTGAGGTACACTTCCAAAAAAACCTCTATTATTTTTTGAAGCATATTCAACAGCTAGTAAAACAGAGCCTCCCCATTCTCCGCCAAGAGCTAAACCTTGTATGAAACGCAACAGAGTCAAAAAGATAGGAGCCCAAATTCCGATCACTTGATACGTAGGCATTACCCCCATGCCAAATGTGGCAATTCCCATTAAGCTAAGGGTTAAAACCAATGTTTTCTTTCTTCCTAACCTGTCGCCAATATGGCTGAAAATAATTCCGCCAACAGGTCTGAGGAAAAACGCTAAAGCAAAAGAAGTATAGGCAATTAATAATCCGACTGTAGGGTCTTCATTAACAAAAAACAATTGGTTAAAAACTAATGATGCAACTGTTCCATAAAGAAAGTAGTCAAACCATTCAATCGCACTTCCTACTAAACTGGCAATCAATATTTTCCATTTACCCTTGACCATGGCTTTCTCCCCTTCTTCAAATTTTTCGTTATAAAATCGAATTGTTTAAACGCTTTCATTTTCACGAAGCTTTCAGTTCATTTAGAGCTTTGTCCGCCTCCTTTCATTTTATTAAATTTTCTGACAACAGATAAACAGGTCATCTGATGACCGGAAAATAGAAATATCTTTTTTTATATTAACATAAATGACATTTTTGTAAAAAGTATCTTTTTAAAAAAATTCCATTTCACGAATTATTTAACTAAATACCTGTAGATGAGCAATTTTCATAACAATAATTACCATACCAAAAGAGACAAACGGAGTACCCCTTATGCCACATGGAGCTGTTTTTTAACGACATCAATGGGAATATCTTGCTTCGCTGCATGGTAAATGAACTCGACGAGACTATGCCCTTTCTTCGTTCGGAGAAGATCAAGCCCAGTAGAGAAATCCCGGTTGGACTCGACCATACTGTACACATAAGCGAGTTGCACCAAGATCCAATACCGTTTCACCGCACGACGTTGACGAACGCGGTACCCATCGAGCTTCAGCTGGTCTTTCGCTTGTCGAAAAAAGCATTCGATCGACCAACGCTGGGCATAGTAGCGCAAGATCTCTTCATCGCTTAGCTCCCGGTCGGTGCTCAAGACGCAGTGAAGATGTTCAGGTGTCATCGGCTGATCGGCTTTCCAAGCCAACAACACAACGGCATCATCGAGACCTTTCAGCGATCCCTCGTAGCGATACACGCGATAACGCTCTTCTCCCACCGTGACGAGATGGGTGTCGTTCGGTTCGATATAGCGGGCAAACTGTTTGGCTTGGATGGCGATGCCTTTCGGATAGAGAATCCGGTTCGTTTTGAGCATCGCGATGACGTGAAATCCTTTTTTCAGACAGGCTTCCACGAGCGCTTGCGATGGATACCACGAATCCATCAGCACATAAACGGGACGGCGTACATCCAAAGAAGAAAGCATCTCGATCGCGAGTTCCCCCTTGCTTTTCCCAGCCGCCTTGTCGTAGAGGCGGAACGCAAAGGGAAAAGCCTGGGTCATCGTATGAACCATGAGCCAAACAAGAGAATGTCCCCAGATCGACTTTTTCTCTGTGTGAGAATAGTGCCAATCACACCCTTGAATGGCGTGCGTTGCCCGTGACGAAGGCTTGATTTTTTGGCAAATCGTATCATCGATCGAAACAAAAAGGGGTTGATTTTTCTGTTTGGCGATCCGTTCGACACGATGAAGCATCCATTGCTGGAGTTTGCCAAGCAGCGTCTCTTCATCCCAAGGGCTTTTCGTGAAAAAATGGCTGAGTGTCGTTCGATGATTGGGGTGAAAGCTCCAATGATGAAGATCGGTCAACGTTCCAGAAAAGCCTTTCGTGATCATCGCATCCACGATATGAACGAGATGCTTCATGACAGGTTTTGAAAAATAAAGTGCCAACCCCAACATCGTGAAAAACTTGTGGATTCCTTGATGATGTGCTAATCTATTCATGAGACATGAACCTCCTTGTGTGAATGGTTTGTTGGCACATCTATTCTAACCAAGGAATCGGGTTCATGTCTCCTTTTTTGTTTCGATGTAAATTTATGTTAGTGATTTTGCTCATCTACTGTAAATACGTAAAAAAAAGCAGATCATCCAACGTCCGATCTGCAAATAAAAACTAGCATCCATGACTGCTGAATGCTTTAAGAAAACGATTTGATTATTTCAGCACAATCATCAGCAGCGAATGAAATATAACAGAAAAAGCAGCCCATTGAAAAAGAGTGCGAGCCTCCTCAGCCTGGAGCTAAAGGCTGACCTTAGAACGGCTTGAATGAATCATTATTTATCTAGGTTTCAGCAAGCAGCAGTTTAAGGACTCACATTTTATGTTTTCAAAGAAAAAAAGCGCCTCCGTGGAGAACGCTTTTTTCTTTGAAAAGATTTTTTGGAAAGGAGTGTTTCCGATGGTCAATGTTTGAAATTAGCAATTCACTTTCGCATCACTTCTTGATTTATTAAATTGGGCGGACATAATCCTTTCAGCCCCTTTATTAAATTTTCCGTCGCCAGTTTTGCCATTGCATACCGCGTTTCATAAGTTGCTGAGCCGATATGCGGTAATGTGACGACATTATTCATTTTTAACAGAGGGTGATCTTTCGGGACAGGTTCTTGTTCAAATACATCAAGCCCGGCACCTAAAATGAGTTTGTTTTGGAGCGCGTAAATAAGGTCTTTTTCGTTGACGGTCTGGCCCCTTGAACCGTTGATGAAAATGGCGCTTCGTTTCATCAATTGAAATTGTTTTAGCCCGATTAAATGCTTTGTTTCTGATGTTAACGGCGTCATAAGGCAGACAAAGTCTGATTGTTTTAGTAAGTCCTCAAGCTCGCAATAGATGGCATGAAATTGTTCCTCTGCCTTTTGATTGCGGGATCGGTTATGATATAAAATGTTCATGCCAAAACCGAAATGTGCTCTTTTGGCAATGGCGGTGCCGATTTTCCCCATGCCAATAATCCCAAGTGTTTTATGATGAACGTCAACACCAAATAAATTTTCTCCAATCGGGGCTTCCCATTTGCCTTCTTTTACGTAACGATCTAACTCCGCCATTCTTCTAGCTGTTATAAGGAGCAGCCCAAAAATTGCATCAGCCGTTGTTTCATTTAAAACATCAGGTGTATTGGTTGCCATAATGTTTCGTTTCGTTAATTCCTGAATGTCTAAATTGTCATATCCAACCGAAACATTGCTGACAATTCGCAATTTTGGAGCTTGCTTTAAAAAATGCTGATCGATTCGCATTCCTGCGCCAATCATCCCTTCAGCGTCATGTAAGTCATGCAAGAATATAGAATAGTCTTCACTGTCGGGGTAATATTTGATCTCACATACTTGTTTCAAGCTGTTTAAAATATCTTCAGGCAATTTTTTATATACTATCACCTTTGGTTTCATGTTTTTATCCTCCAAACATATATTTTACATCAAGGCGGAATCTATTATGGAAGAAATTGTGCTGCACGTATTCTAAAGGTGTCTTTTATGTGAGAAAAATGGAAGTAAGCGATTGACCGATCTAAAGTTGAGCATGGAGATTTTCCCAATTTATCTAGTAAAACAAAGAAGGTTATCAAGGCTGCTTGTCCACAAAACCTCTGTTGATTTTGCAATTTACCTCTTAACGGCGCGTTAATAATACAGGCTGCGAGCTTTCCCGCTTTTGGATCAGTTTCATAACATCTAATACAAGTTTGTCGGAGCACAGTTATAAATGGGCGCAGCGATTCAAACGTCTTGGACGAGTTTGTCTGTTTGCTGAAAGGATGATTTTCTCACTAGGTAGTGTCCCTGTCAGCTGAAAACAACTTAAAACCTAAAAGCGCTCTTCTCCGTAATCAGGACTTCTGGACATTTAGCACTATTTCATGCGTTTTTTTCAATACGTTTTCGGCAATTTCATGACCTTCAATTTTTCCTCTGTGTGCTGATTGAGAAGCAGCAATTTGTCATTCATAGATTGAAAGATACTATTTTTCAAAAATCGGTTCTTTCTACTAAATTATGTTAGTTCATTCGGAGGATGCATTTATGATCCACCCATATTATAATCAATCTGGATAATGATGGGATAGGAGGAATATTCATAATGAAAAAGAACTTCATAATAGGTGCAATAGCTGTTGTCTTAATACTTTTTGCTTTTGCTAGTTTTGGAGCAGTTCCGAAAAAAGCAGCAGGTCTTTCTCTTTTTCAATACAAAAGCGGCTATTTTACCAATTATGTCGAAACGCCAAGCTATCAAGAAAAGTGGACGAGCAGCACAAAAAATGTCTCCATCTCATACGGACGCATTGAAGCTTCAAGTGCAGCAAAAGGAACATTTAAGCTGTATATACAAATTAAACAAAATAATAAAGGAAGCTGGAAAACGATCAAAACGATCAATGCTAACAAAAACGGCACAACCCGTTTCGATTCACCGAAATTTTCACCAAAAGATCGTTACAGATTCAAGCTCGTTAACGAAGGAACCAAAAAGAAAGTTACGTATAAATTGACATGGGCAACAACAGGAACTAAGAAGTGATGAGGAAATATATTTCTTCATCACTTTTTAGTTGATGAAAACTATCCGCCGCCCAATATTTTGCGAACACAACCGTAGAATATTGAGAAAAGAAGCCAGCCTTTTAATCTAGTTAAGTCGAGGTCTTCTCTCGATTTCAATTTTAAGTCCTTGTGCCACTATAATAGACATGAATTCCAAACAAAAATTCTCTTCGGTGTGCATTTATTTATTTGGCTGCGGTCTGCCAAGCTGATCATCAATCGGATATTCAGTTTTTAGTATCTTAATAAAATTCGCTGCACTTTTAGACAGGTACCGATTTTTTTCGAAAATTATCGATGCTTCAGCTGTAATGGATGAATCCTCAATTTCCAGCATTTGAATGTTTGGAATTTGAAAATTGGAAACGGCAGATTTTGGGACAATCGTTGCACCTACACCTTCTGCAACTAATGATAAAAGAATCGTTACATCAGGACACTCGCATAAAATTTTTGGTTCAAATCCATGCCGCGCGCATTCATTCACAACCATTTCATACTGGCCTTTCCCGCTGATTCGGTGTAATAGAAGCAAAGGCATTTCTTTTATATCTTTCATTTGAATAGAATGATGTTTATAATTCCAATGCTGCGGGATGACGGCCACATATGGATCGCTTGGCAGTTTTATTGTTTGATATTCATCGGTATCAATGGGCAATCGTATAATCCCTACCTCTATTTCTCTGCTTTTTAAAAATTCACTGATTAAGAATGTATCTCCTTCTCTTAAATGGAATTTGACATTGGGGAATTTCTCAAGAAGCTTCCGCATTGTTTTGGGTAAATAGGAAAAGCATGATTTCACACATCCTATTGATAATGTGCCTTTCGTTCCATCGTTTATTTCTTGGACTTCCAAAATCATATCATTCAATTGATGAAGGAGCTGTTTCGTTTTTTTGTAGAAAATTTTCCCGGATTCCGTTAATTCAAGTTTTTTTCCGTTCCGTTCTAATAAAATGACTCCAAGCGTTTCCTCCAATTGCTTCAACTGATGACTTAAAGGCGGCTGCGCCATATGCAGCTTTTTCGCCGCGCGTGTAATTTGTCCTTCCTCGACAATCGCTGCAAAATATTTCAGCTGTTTAATGTCAATCAATCTGATCACCTCATGTGAAGGTGCATATTTTTTTTATATACAAAACCAATTTTTTTCATATTTTTCATATATGATATCATATGTTATATTATTTTTGAAGATTCAAAAAAGTAAATCGAATTGTGGATGAAAAAATCTATTTAAGGGGGAATGAAGATGCCTGCAAAAACTGGAAAAGAGTATATTGAGCGTTTGAAGAAAGCGAAAAGCAGCGTTTACATTCATGGGGAGAAAGTTGATGACGTCACGGAGCATCCTGCATTGAAAAATGTGATTCAATCAATGGCAAAGCTTTACGATCTTCAATATGAAAAAGCTGATAAGATGCTGTATACTTCACCAACAACAGGAGAAAAAGTCGGTATAACATTTATGCAGCCTACCACAAAAGAAGAACTGATTGCAAGACGCGAAGCAATACAGGAATGGGCTCGAACTTCCGCCGGAATGATGGGGCGGTCTCCAGATTATTTAAATGCTGAAGTGATGGCAATGGGAATAGCGAATGATCTGTTCGCAGAAGATGATCCAATGTATGCGGAGAACGCAAGAAAATATTATGAATATGCGAGAGAAAACGATATTTCTTTAACACATACCCTTATACATCCGCAGATTAATCGCTCTAAAGCTCAGCATGAGCAAAAGGATGCAAATGTTTCCTTGCATTTAGTCGAGAAAAATAAAGATGGAATTATTGTTGATGGGATTCGTTTGTTGGCTACGCAAGGCGGCATAACGGATGAAATATTAGTTTTTCCTTCAACAGTTAAAAAATCAAGTGAAGGGGATGACCCGTATTCATTAGCTTTTGCAATTCCAAATAATACTCCAGGCGTAAAATTTATTTGCCGCGAAGCCTTTGACTATGGAAAAAGTCATTGGGATCATCCGCTCGGGTCGCGATTTGAAGAAGGAGATGCTATTGTTTCGTTTGAAAACGTTTTCGTTCCTTGGGAACGGGTATTTGTCTGCGGCAATTCTTCCATTTGCAACCGAACCTTCCGTGAGACGAATGCCGTTGTCCACATGTCGCATCAAGTAGTTGCCAAAAATGTAGTGAAAACTGAATTTATACTTGGAGTTGTCCTTTTAATTATGGAGGCTATTGGAATTGAACAGTTTCAGCATGTAAAAGATAAAGGAACAGAAATTATGCTGACTCTTGAGACAATGCGCAGTCATTTATATCGTGCAGAACATAATGCAAAGCTTGATAAATGGGGAACAATGACGCCGGATTTTGCTGCGCTTGATGCTGCTCGAAATTGGTACCCAAGAATTTACCCTCGTTTAGTGGAAATCTTAAGGATTCTTGGCGCTTCTGGATTAATGGCCATTCCGACAGAAGCTGATTTTAATAATGAAGAAATCGGCGATATTGTCAGAAGAGCGATGCAAGGAGCAAATATTGATGGATATGAGCGCGTTCAGTTGTTCCGTTTAGCTTGGGATATTACAATGAGCGCATTTGGAAGCCGTCAAACTCATTATGAATATTATTTCTTTGGAGATCCGGTCCGCATGGGTATGGTCTATTTTGACGGGTACGAAAAAGATTATTTCAAAGACTTGGTTCGTGAATTTTTAGGAACTACAAAAGTAACAACTGTTTAACAAACAATAAATGAAGGTGCCAAACGTTAATTGTGAAAGCGATCATGACAGCATAGCGAGTTGAATTTGACTTAATATACAATATCATATATGATTATAGCAAACTATATTTTTCTGAAAATTTTCTATTCTCGGGGGAATTTAATAGGGAGGGACTTTCAAGATGGTAGATTTTAATATTATTCGTTGTGCAAGGGCGGTACTGTTGGTGACAAATTTGGAGGCTTCACGCGATTTTTATGAAAACGCTTTAGGATTCGTTGTGACAGAGGCTGATGAAAACCATTTATATCTCAGAGGGTATGAGGAACATAATCATCACAGCCTGGTGTTGAAAAAAGCAGAGCAGCCTGGTGTGGAAGCGATCAGTTACAAGGTTTATTCCGATGAGGATTTAAACAAATTATATGACTATTTTCAACAAAAAAATATGAATCCAAAATGGATAGAAAATCAGCATGCAGTTGAAAGGGCTTTCCGTGTGCAGGATATTTCAGGTCTTCCAGTTGAGTTTTTTGCCAGAATGGACACGGTCGAAAGGCTGCTGCAAAGATATGACTTATATAAAGGAGCAAGAATACAGCGAATTGACCACTTTAATTGCATGGTTCCGGATGTACAAAAAGCATATGACTTTTACGTAAAAGAGCTGGGGTTTGCGTGTTCTGAGTATACCGAAACAGAAAATAATGAATTATGGGCTGCATGGCTGCATCGAAAACCTAATGTGCATGATTTGGCATTTATGAATGGAAACGGCCCTCGTCTTCACCATATCGGCTTTTGGCTGTCGGATCAACTTAGTCTCATTCATGCCTGTGATGTGTTAGCGGCTATGGGATATGCGAAAAATATAGAAAGAGGCCCTGGACGCCATGGTCTTTCAAACGCATTTTTCCTCTATTTGCGTGATCCAGATGGACATCGAATTGAATTATACAATGGAGATTACTTGACAAGCGATCCGGATTTTCTGCCGATTCGCTGGGATATAAATGATCCAAGACGCCAAACATTTTGGGGGCATGAAGCACCGGACTGCTGGTTTAATGAAGCATCACAAGTATTTGATATTCATAGCGGAGAGTTAGTTGAACTAAAAGAACCAAGTGTGCAAAAGCTAAAACCTGATTTTGTCATTTAATTTTAAGTAAGAAAAGAGAGGTAGCGATGAAAAGAAAATTGTTTATTAGTGGAAGTTGGGTAGGAGCAGAACATTATGCTCCTCTTTCCTCTCCATATAATAAAAAAGTAATTGCAGAAATTCCAATTGCTTCAGAAGCTGACGTTGAAAAAGCGATCGAAGCCGCACATAACGCCTTTCTGAAAATGGCGAAAATGCCAAAACATGAACGCGGACACATTTTGGAAAAACTGGTGATGCTTTTAGATAAGAGGAAAGAGGAAGCGGCAGAAATTATTGCAAAAGAGGCGGCGAAGCCAATCAAAACAGCATTAGAGGAAGTGCAAAGAACCATTCAAACATATAAATTTTCGGCTGAAGAAGCAAAAAGAATTCATGGTGAGGCACTATCATTAGATGCGGCGCCCGGCGGGGAAAATCGGACTGCTTATACGGTTCGTGAACCGATCGGTGTAATAGGAGCTATCACTCCGTTTAATTTTCCAATGAATCTAGTTGCGCATAAAGTAGGACCGGCCATTGCCTCCGGAAATACGATTGTCTTAAAGCCGGCCTCCCAAACACCGTTATCTGCTTTCTTTATAGCTGAATTATTGCAGGAAGCAGGACTGCCTGATGGTGCATTAAATGTTGTAACAGGAAGCGGCAGCATCGTTGGCAAAAAAATCGTAGAAGATGAGCGGGTTAAAATGATTACGTTTACAGGAAGCCCGCAAGTCGGAAAAGAGATCAGAAATAAAGCAGGCTTGAAACGTGTCACGCTTGAGTTAGGTTCCAACTCGGCTTTGATCGTAGATGAAGGAATTGATGTTAAAAGCATCATTCCAAGATGTGTTAAAGGGGCTTTTTCTAACCAAGGGCAAGTATGCATCTCGCTGCAAAGAATTTACGTACATGAACATGTATATGATGAGTTTGTCAATGCATTTGTGAAAGAATCGGAAAAGCTGACAACAGGAGATCCGCTGGATTTTCAAACAGATGTTTCAGCGCTGATTTCCGAACATGATGTAATCCGTGTCATCAGCTGGATCGAAGAAGCTAAAAAAACAGGTGCAATAGTTGCAACAGGGGGAAATGCGAAAGGAAATATTGTCGAACCGACGGTTTTACTCAACACAAAACCTGATATGAAAGTTTCCTGTCAAGAAATTTTCGGCCCTGTAGTGTTAATCGAAAAGGTTTCATCGATTGAACAGGCTGTTGAGTATGTAAATGATTCCCGGTATGGACTGCAGGCAGGGATTTATACAAAAAATATCCACCATGCTTTATATGCGGCTGAAGAGCTAAAAGTAGGCGGTGTAATGATTAATGATATCCCGACGTTCCGAGTCGATCATATGCCATACGGCGGAGTGAAAGAGAGCGGAATGGGGAGAGAAGGAATTAAATATGCGATTGAAGAAATGACGGAGCTAAAATTAGTCGTGATAAATCGGCAAGTATAAATAAACGTAGGAAGAGGTGTGTAACATGGATGATCGCACGTTTCGAAATGCGATGGGGAAGTTTGCGACAGGAGTCACTGTCATTACGACTGCCCTAAATGGGGAAGTACGCGGAATGACGGCAAATGCATTTATGTCTGTCTCTTTAGATCCTAAACTAATTCTCATTTCAATTGGAGAAAAAGCAAAAATGAATGAAATCATTAAGCAGACAGGAAAATTTACAGTAAATATTTTGTCTGAAGAACAACAAGATTTATCGATGCTTTTTGCCGGCCAATTAAAAGAGAAACAAAATGTTACTTTTGATTGGGTCGGTGATCAACCGGTGCTGCCCAATTCGTTAGCAAATATTTTATGTGACGTATACAATACACATGTTGCCGGCGACCACACTTTATACATTGGAAAGGTGACTGACATTTATATGAAGGAAGGTGACCCATTGTTATTTTTTGAAGGAAAATATAGAAATTTGGCTAGTCATGCCAACGCGGGGTGAATGGATGGAAGTCGTTTATATTAACAATTCCAAAGTATTAGCGGAATGCAAGCCCGAGCCGTGTGTCATGGCAGTCGGCTTCTTTGATGGAGTGCATTTAGGACATAAGAAAATCATTGAAAAAGCGAAAGAAATCGCGCAAGTAAAAAAACTAACATTTGCCGTGATGACGTTTTTTCCACATCCAAGTCAAGTCATTGAAACGGATAGAAAAGTTATCTCCTATCTGTCGCCGCTTCCTTCCAAAATGGAAATCTTTTCACAATTAGGGGTAGAGAAACTGTATATTGTAAAATTCGATAAAAATTTTTCTGAATTATCCGATCAAGACTTTGTGAATCAATACTTAAAAGGCTTGATGTGCAAACATGTCGTTGCCGGCTTCGACTTTACGTATGGTTTTAAAGGAAAAGGGAATATGGAGAAGCTGAAAAACGTTGGAACGGGATTTTTTGATGTGACGACTATTCCGAAAATCCAATATAAACAAGAAAAAATAAGCTCCTCCATGATTCGGAAGCTGCTAGAGTCAGGCCTTGTAAATGAAATACCTCATTATCTTGGGGATTATTATCGTGTTTCATGTTTAGTCAAATCGATGGAACGAGGGGATGCTGACAACAATTTTATTTTTAAAGCGCAAATCGATCATGATTATTTCCTGCCTAAACCGGGAATTTATAAAATCCAAATAGAATTCAATGAGACATTTACAACGGTTTATGCCATATAACGAACAAAACATTAAAACCTTACTTATTTGAGGGTGTTATTGACGGATTGGATAGAATAGCAGAAAAAAATAATGTCCAATTGAGGTTCATAGAACAATTGCTTGATCGACCAGTTGCTGCTGTTTATGATCTTTTTAGCCGAACAGTCATATAACAATTTATAGTTGAAATCATATATGATTATATATATAATAAAAATAAATTGATTAGATTTGAAATATTCAGATAATAATTATTTTGTTCAGGAGGTTGCTTATATATGTCTTATAACGAAATAAAGCAAAGATTAAGAGGATCGATTGCTCCTGTTGTTACTCCATTTGATGCGGAAGGCAATATTGATTTTGAAACGATGAAAAATTTAATCAACTGGCAAATTGAAAGCGGCAGCCATGGGATTTCAGTGACAGGAACTTCTGGCGAACCCAGTTCATTAACAACGGAGGAACGCAAGCAGGTAATGGAGCTGGCGAAAAAAACAGTGAATGGCCGAGTCCCGTTTGTTCCGGCAACAGGATCGACTAATCATGATGAAACACTTGAACTAACGAAATTTGCACAAGAAATTGGCGCAGATGCTGCGATGGTCATTGTTCCGTATTATAATAGGCCGTCCCAGCATGCGTTGTATAAGCATTTTAAAGCAGTAGCTGATTCTGTAGATATTCCGATCATTATCTACAACATCCCAGGGAGAACAGCTGTAAATTTAGAGGTCAAAACAATGGCTCGTTTAGTGGAGGATTGCCCGAACATTATCGGTGCAAAAGAATCCAATAAAGATTTTGAGCATGTGAATCGGGTGCTGCTTCATTGCGGAAGAGATTTTTTACTATTTTCAGGAATCGAGCTTTTATGCTATCCAATGCTAGCAATCGGGGGGGCAGGTTCTATTAGTGCAACGGCTAATGTGGAACCGGCGAAAGTTGCGGAATTGCATGACGCTTGGTTTGAAGGCGATATAAAGAGAGCTCAGGACCTCCATTTCGAGTTAATGGAATTAAACGATATTTTATTTGCCGAGACAAATCCGGGACCTGTAAAGGCGGCGCTTGGAATGATGGGAAAAATCACGCCGAAATTAAGATTGCCTCTTGATTTGCCTGCGGAGGAGCTTCAAGAAAGAATTCGGCAAACGCTGCAAAAATATGGTCTTTTAGAGAAAGTAAAAAATTAAGGCAAGCTAAAAAGGGCTGATGTATTGCGCCTGCTAAGGAGTGAATTGGATGGGCAATGCAGTAGTGAAAATTTTTGGAATGCCAAATATAACGGAAGCCGAAGTGGATCCAGAAAACAATTCAATGTTTTTAAATGGAACTCAATATCACGTCAATCAGCTTTCTTGGGAGCCGCCGGTTTCAGGTACGATTTACGGTGTCCTTTTGAATTATCAAGGCGTCTTTCATCGATATCGTGAGCAAATGGCACATTCACCATATAACGAACCGCCGAAAGCGCCAATTTTATATATAAAACCGATTAACACATTAAGTGGCTACAGGAGCCCCATACCATTGCCTGAGGATGCAGACGAATTAGAAGTAGGGGCAGCACTCGGCGTGGTCATTGGGCGTACTGCCACTAAAGTAAAGGAAGAAGAAGCCTTTCAATATGTTGCTGGATATACAGTTGTGAATGATGTAGCAATTCCGCACGAAAACATTTATCGTCCGGCGATTAGGGAGCGGGCAAGAGATGGATTTAATCCGGTTGGTCCGTGGATCATCAAAAAGGAATCGATAGTTGATCCTGATTCATTGGACATTCGCGTTTTTGTCAATGGAAAGCTTGTACAAAAAAATAACACGAAAAATTTCATCCGGCCAGTTGCTCGGCTGCTGGCTGATATAACAGAATTTATGACGCTTTATCCAGGAGATGTGCTGCTGACAGGTGTTCCTGAGCAAGCGCCTTTAGTAAAGGCAGGAGACCATGTTCGCATTGAAATTGAAGGTGTAGGCAGTCTAGAAAATACAATTGTTCATGAAGCGGATTATGTGAAGGGGGCTGTGCGATGAAACGAGCTAGAGTTGCTATGAACGGCACCATTTATGAAGCAATTGAAGATAACGGCTTCCTTCAACTGAATGATCATCGTAAAGTGACAGAAAAGGACGTAGTCTGGCTTCCGCCTGTAAGCCCGCGGACTGTTGTTGCATTAGGTTTGAATTATGCAGATCATGCTAAAGAGCTGTCATTTCATGCACCAACTGAACCGCTTGTGTTTCTAAAGGGACCGAATACGATTGTTGGGCATCGATCTGAAACGAAACGTCCTCCTGATGTAGATTTTATGCACTATGAATGTGAACTGGCAGTGGTAATCGGAAAAATGGCGCGTAATGTCAAGGCTAGTGAAGCGTATGAATATGTCTTAGGATATACGGTTGCAAATGACTACGCTGTCAGAGATTATTTAGAGAACTATTACCGGCCTAATTTGCGCGTGAAAAATCGCGATGCATTCACCCCGATAGGCCCTTGGCTTGTCGATAAAGAAGATATACCAGATCCGATGAACTTGGTCCTTCGTACTTACGTTAATGGAGCGTTAGTGCAGGAAGGAAATACAAAAGATATGATTTTTACAATCCCTATGTTAATCGAGTATTTAACTAGCTTTATGACCTTAAATTACGGGGACATAATTCTCACAGGAACACCTAAAGGAGCGGTCAATGTTAATGTTGGCGATGAAGTGATTACAGAAATAGAAGGGATTGGACGTTTAATTAATCGAATTATATGAAGCTGTCATTCAGAATCTTTTCTCCGTCACCAATACTTTAAAGGAGAGCTGACGTTATGCCGCATTTTATTTTAGAATATACCGACAATATCAAAAAAGAGGCAAAAATTCCAGAGCTGCTGAAAAAAGTTAATGATGTGCTGATTTCCAAAAGCGATATATTTCCAATTGGAGGCGTGAGATCTAGAGCCATTGAATTGAAAGATTATTGTGTGGCTGACGGCTCTGAAGACGATGCCTTTGTCCACGGTACGCTAAAGATTGGCGCTGGGCGTACTGAAGAGGATAAAAAAGCAGTTTGTGATGAGATCTTTGCTGTGATGAAAGATCATTTTTCGATCCTTTTCAAAAGGAGATATCTTGCATTGTCTTTAGAACTATATGAATTTAGTGAATTTGGAACGTACAAATATAATAACATTCATCAGCGCTACAAAAATTAATTGCGTGCTTGGAGGAATCGAAATGACCACATATAAAGTTGGGAAAGTTCTTCATTATATCAATGGCAAGTTTGTAGAGGGAGTTGCAGGGAAAAGCTTTGAGAATATTAATCCCTTTAATAATGAAGTAATCAATGAGGTAGCGGAAGGATTTGCAGAAGATATTGACTTAGCAGTAAAAGCTGCCAAAAAAGCTTTTGCTGACGGCCCTTGGGGAACAATGTCGGTAGATGAAAGAATGAAGTATATTTTACGAATTGCTGCATTAATTGAAGAAAATGCGGAAGAAATTGCTTATTTGGAATCTCTAGATACAGGATTGCCAATCAGTCAAACGAAAAAGCAAGCATCCCGTGCAGCTGAAAACTTTCGATTTTATGCACAAATGGTTAAAAGCCGCATGGTAGGAGAAGCGTATAAAGTAGACGGAGATTTTATTAATTATACTATTTACAAGCCAATTGGGGTGGCAGGTTTAATTACGCCATGGAACACTCCGTTCATGCTGGAAACATGGAAAGTGGCTCCGGCGTTGGCAACTGGCAATACGGTTGTCCTAAAACCTGCTGAATGGTCTCCGCTGACTGCCAACAAGCTGGCTGAAATTATTCATGAAGCGGGACTGCCAGAGGGAGTTTTTAATATCGTTCACGGCTTTGGGGAAACAGCTGGCGCGTCCCTCGTGAGACATTCTGATGTCCGGCTCATTTCCTTTACGGGCGAGACGACAACAGGTGCTGAAATAATAAAAAATAGCGCAGATACGTTGAAAAAAACCTCTATGGAGCTAGGAGGAAAATCTCCTGCAATTATCTTTGCCGATGCTGATTTGGAAAAAGCCTTGGATGCTGTCGTTTGGGGAGTATTTTCTCTTAACGGGGAGCGCTGTACAGCCAATTCGCGGTTGTTTTTGGAAAAATCGATTTATGATTCCTTTGTTGAACGGCTGAAAGAGCGTGTGCAAAATATCTCGGTAGGGGATCCATTGGATTCTTCGACAGAACTAGGGCCGCTAATTCACAAAAAACATTGGGAAACCGTTTTACATTACATTGAAATAGCCAAAAAAGAAGGGGCAGAAGTGTTTTCAGGAAACGTTCCGCAATCATTGAAAAACGGCAACTTTGTTCCACCGACACTTCTTCTGAATTGCCATAACGGTATGAAAGTGGCTCAAGAGGAAATATTCGGACCTGTCATGGCAGTCATACCATTTGAGACTGAAGAAGAAGTCATAAAAATGGCTAATGATGTAAAATATGGGCTGGCTGCTTATGTATGGACGAACAATTTGAAGCGCGGACACCGAATTGTCCAATCGATTGAAAGCGGAATGGCTTGGGTAAACTCGCAAAACGTCAGGGATTTAAGAATCCCGTTTGGCGGAACGAAATATAGCGGTATTGGCCGAGAGGGCGGACATTATAGTTTTGATTTTTATACAGAGGTTCAAGTAATTCATGTGGCGATTGGAGATCATCACATTCCTCAGTTTGGTAAATCAAAAAAAGCCGAAACGATTTCGGCTCAACAATAATGGAAAGCTAACTCGTTTTGCTTGTTAGTATATATTCTTTAATATATGATATAAGTATGGAACAGAAGGTAAAAAATAAAACACAAATTGCATATGATTATATTCTTTCACGAATTGAAAATGGTGCTTACGGGCCTGGATATCGAATAGTAATCGATCAAATTGCAAAAGAGCTGAATTTAAGCAGCATCCCTGTCAGAGAAGCGATCCGCCAATTGGAAGCAGAAGGCTTAATTCAATATAAGCCGTATAGCGGAGCAGTTGTAAGCAATATCAACGAAAAAGAGTATTTGCAAACCATTTCGGTTTTGGCGGTGCTAGAAGGCTACGCGACTGTTTTAAGTTCTAATATTATAAAGGAGGAGACGATCAAAAAATTAGAAGAATTAAACGAAAAGATGAAACAGTCGCTGCAAGATTTTGAATTAGAGCAATTCAGTGAATTAAATTATCAGTTCCACACCTTAATATATGAAAACTGCGGCAATAACTTTTTAGAGGAGCAGATTAAGCAAATTTGGCAGAGGATGAAGCGGATACGGACTTATGGTTTCACACTCGTTCCGAAGCGCTCTAAAGAGTCCATTAAAGAGCACGAAGAAATTATTCGATTGCTTCGAGAAAAGGCTCCGCCCAACCAAATTGAGGAATTTGTCCGCCAACACAAATTAAATACAGCAGAAGCATTCAGAAATCGGCAAAAATTTTCATAATAAAACAATTTCGAACAAATTCAACTGATCGTACTCAGTTGGATTTGTTCAAGGAAATTTTTTTGGCTAATATCATATATTATTTTATATATATTAATAGATAACAAGATCAAATTCTAAACCCTTGTTGTGAAGAAAATCAATAGATGAAGCTTCTTTCTCTACAAGTGGATTTTGAATGAGTAGAAAATGTTAGGAAGAAGAAAAGATAGAATTTTTTAAATATTTGAAACCATATCTTAAATCATATATAATATTATTGATGATTTGTTGGTCGAAGGAAAGGGGTGGTCCTCTGATTTCACTAATATGAAAGCGTTGTCACTAAGAAAGATAAAGCTTTTAAGGAATTTTGCCAAAAATAAAGGAGGGGGTTACGTTGAAAAAATTTGTTTCGTTGATCATTTTGATGTTATTTCTCTCTATGCTGGCAGCATGCGGAAATTCTGAAAGCGCCGGTGGAAAAAATAATGATTCCGGTGGTTCCGATGTCATTAAAATTGGTGCTATTTATTCAGCTTCGGGCGGCGGTGCTCCTCTAGGAAAATCACAGATGGAAACGGTAAAAATGCTGGTGGAGCAAGTAAATGAAAACGATGGAATAGATGGAAAGAAAATAGAGCTGATTGCCTATGATGATAAGTCCGATCAAAATGAAGCCGTGCTGTCTATGAAAAAATTAATTGAGCAGGATAAAGTATTGGCTGTTGTTGGGGGTACGCTAAGCGGAAATGCTTTAGCAATGGTGCCGCTTGCAGAAAAGTCAAAAACTCCATTCATTGCATCAGCTACAAGTAAACAAATTGTAAAACCTGATGATAATTCTTCACGGGAATGGATCTTCAAAACGACACAAAGTGATGATGTAGTAATTCCTAAAATTTTAGCCTATTTGAAAGAAAAAAATTTAACGAAAATTGCCTGGCTGAATGTTGCCAACCAATACGGCACAAGTGCTCATGAAGAATTTAATCGCCTGAAAGGTGAATACGGCATTGAAGCTGTTATTGAAGAGGAATTTGAAGCAACTGTTGATGATGCGAAAGCGATGCTGACTCGCGTAAAGAAATCAAATCCACAGGCAATTATCGTTTGGGGAACTGCTCAGGAGTCTTCAGTTATTACGAAAAATCTCCATCAATTAGGAATGAAACTTCCCATTATTGAAAGTCAGGGAATTGGTACTAAAGAGTTTATTGAGTTAACCGGAGAAGCAGCGGAAGGAGTTATTTTTCCTGCAGGGCGTTTAATTGTCGCTGAACAATTGCCGGATAATGATCCGCAAAAAGAAACACTTATTAAGTATAAAGAGGATTTTAAAGCAAAATTCAACTACGACGCAAATACGTTTGGAGGCCATACTTGGGACGCATTCTATTTATTAGTGAATGCAATTGAAAAAGCCGGAACTGACAAAGAAAAAATTAGAGAACAGCTCGAAAATACGAAAAATTTTGTTGGAATTTCCGGAATATTCAATTTTTCGAAAGATAATCATACTGGCCTTGATGAAAGCAGCTTAGTTATGGTTCAAATCAAAGACGGCAAATTTGTCATTGCAGAATAATGCTGTAAAGGGATCTTCAACGATTAAAAGTACGGGGAAGATCCCTAAAGACCAAAAATAGAAGGGAAGTGTGGGAATGGAACTGACCAGCCAATTTATCCAGTTAATTTTTTCTGGACTGACCATTGGAAGCATCTATGCACTGATTGCTATCGGATTTGTCATTATTTACAACATAACCGGCCTTTTAAATTTAGCACAAGGCGATTTTGCCATGCTGGGTGCACTTACTTGTATTTCGTTTGTCAATATGGGCTTTCCATTAATTATTGCAATAGCAGTAAGTGTTGTCATAGTCACGATTATCGGTGGTTTGTTCGAAAGGTTGGCAATTTATCCTGCAAGAAATTCATCAACCGCAACACTTCTTATTATTACGATAGGTGCAGCTTTTGTATTTCGGGGAATTAGCATTTTAATTTGGGGAACTCAGCCTTTGGCGCTGCGTCCTTTCTCTGGAAATCAGAATATCAATTTTTTGGATGCTACCATTCAGCCGCAAAGCTTATGGGCTATCGGCATTTCTTTATTAAGTTTAGCTGTCCTTTACTACTTTTTTAATAAAACCTACTTAGGAAAAGCGGTAACAGCTTGTGTTGTCAATCGTTTTGCAGCAAGGCTAATGGGAATCAGCCCCCAAAAAATGTCGTTTTGGGCAGTATCCATTAGTGCTGGTCTTGGAGCGCTCGCAGGAATAGTGATTGCCCCCATTTCGGGTGCTTCGTATGATATGGGAATCATGATTGGCTTAAAAGCATTTATTGCTGCAGTAATTGGAGGGTTGTCAAATGCACCTGCTGCTATTGCCGGAGCATTTTTAATCGGAATATTAGAATCTTTTACGGAAGGATATTTATCTTCAGGATATAAAGATGCCATTAGCTTCACTCTTCTTTTAATCGTATTATTCTTCATGCCAAATGGATTGTTCTCGAAAGTATCAGGAAAACGTGTTTAGAGGAGAGGAAAAAATGGATAACAATTTAACGAAAATATACAACAGGAGTTTGAAAGGTCCTCTTATCTTTTTTGTCGTTATTATGCTTCTTCCTTTTATTTTTCAATCAAATAATTATATTTTAAGTACTTTCATTATGATCGGTTTTTACTCATTGGTTACGACTGGACTGACGCTATTAATCGGATATGCAGGGCAAATTTCCCTCGGGCATGCAGCTTTTTACGGTATTGGTGCCTATACCTCTGCATATTTTACGGCTACATTGCAGATGCCTTCCTGGATAGGAATTTTAGTTGGGGCGATTATTGCATCACTCGTTTCTTTAATCATTGGTATTCCAGTATTTAAACTAAAAGGGCATTATTTAGCCTTAGCCACTCTTGGATTTGGAGTGATCATATTTACATTTTTTAAAGAGTGGAAAACAATAACTGGAGGATTAAACGGGTTTTTTGGCATACCTCCTTTAAGCTTATTCGGCATTTCATTTTCAACAGATTTTCAATTTTACTTCTTAATTTGGATCTTTGTCTTTTTAGGAATTTTCTTTGCGCGCAATATTGTTCAATCAAGAGTCGGAAGAGCTTTAATGTCTATCCATGGCAGCGAAATTGCTTCGGAAGCAATTGGTATAAATATTAATAAATATAAATTGCAAATTTTTGTATTAAGCGCCGTTTATGCTTCAATTGCTGGAAGCTTATACGCACACTATGTCACCTTTATAAATCCTCAATTGTTTGAAATGATGACATCTATCTACTTTTTAATAATGGTTGTCATCGGTGGGATAGGGAATATTTGGGGCGGATTGATCGGAGCAGCGATATATGTATTTTTAGGAGAATTGTTGAAAGATATTGTACCGAAAATTATTCCCAATGCTAGCGGGGAATTCGAAATTGTATTTTTCGGCGTGCTGCTTGTAGTTATTTTAATATACATGCCAAATGGAATTTCAAAAGCGATCTTTCATTTTATCAAAAGAATCACTTCAAGCTTTAAAAATAAACCAGTTTCAGCATTTTCAAAGAAGTCAACGGGAAGTGATATTCATGACTGAGGAAACATTATTAAAAGTCGAAAATCTTTCAAAATCATTCGGCGGTGTAAATGCCGTTGAAAATGTTTCGTTTGAAGTGAAAAAAGGGGAAATTGTTGCTGTAATAGGTCCAAATGGCGCCGGCAAAACAACCCTTTTTAATTTAGTGACAGGTGTCATCCCTGCAACAAGTGGAAAAATAACCTTTAAAGGCGTTTCCATCATCGGGAAAAGACCTTATCAAATTGCAAGTCTAGGGATGACAAGAACATTTCAAAATTTGCAAGTATTTAATAATATGACCGTCATCGAAAATGTGATGACAGGAAGCCATATAAGATTAAAAACTGGAATTTTAAGCTCAGGCCTGCGATTGCCGAACGTTTATAAAGAAGAAAAAGAGGTAATGCAAAAAGCATTGCAATGCCTTGAACAGGTCGGTATTGCTGATTTAGCTTTTGAACGAGCTGAAACATTGCCTTATGGAAATCAAAGATTATTAGAGATTGCCAGGGCAGTAGCTGCAGAGCCTTCATTTATTTTACTAGATGAACCGATGGCCGGGCTGAATCCGCAGGAATCCCGCAATCTAGTGAATGTACTGAAAAATATGAGAAAACAAGGGATGACATTTTTATTTGTTGAACATGATATGGAAACGGTGATGTCGATTGCAGATAAAATTGTAGTTCTTGACTATGGGAAAAAAATTGCAGAAGGAACGCCTGAAGAAATTGCCAGCAATCCTAAAGTTATTGCAGCCTATTTGGGAGAGGAGGAAGCAATCTAATGTTAGTAGTAGACAACCTTCATACGTACCACGGATATTTGCACGTTTTGAAAGGGATTCACTTTGAAATAAAACAAGGCGAAATCTTTGCGATGGTAGGGTCAAATGGCGCCGGGAAAAGCACCCTTCTTGGAACAATAGCAGGCATTTATAAACCGAGATCAGGAACCATTGTATTTGAAAATGAAGAAATTTCTTATGGTAAAGTAGAAAAGATCGTTGAAAAAGGCATTTGTCTTGTCCCGGAAAGAAGACAAATTTTTGATGATCTTTCTGTTAAGGATAATTTGCTGTTAGGATCTTATCACCGATATAAAAATGACAAAAAAAGTGTTATGGAGGATTTCGAGCAAGTTCTAGACTTTTTCCCTAAATTAAAAACAATGTTGGATCGACCGGGCGGATTGTTGAGCGGCGGCGAGCAGCAAATGGTTGCCATAGGCCGCGGGCTGATGGCGAAGCCAAAACTAATGATGCTGGATGAACCGTCTTTAGGATTGGCTCCGCTTATTGTCAAAGACATTATGAATATTTTAAAGCAAATGAAAAAAACATTTGGAACGACCATTTTGTTAATTGAACAAAACGTCAAAGCAGCTTTGCAAATTGCAGATCACGCTTGTGTATTGGATCGCGGAGAAATTGTCATTCAAGGAAAAGCGAGCGATTTGCTGGAAGATGAAAAAATAAAAGATACGTATTTAGGTATAAGCAAAAAAGAAAGACTAAAGCTTTAGTATAAACAACAGGTCTGTACTAACCTAACTTGCCCAAAAGCCGGGAGTTTGGCGGCATAGAATTCCGAATATTCCAATAACCAAAGGAGGAAGGGAACGGATATGAGAACGATAGATTGGAAGGAAGTTGAGAAAAATATAGAAAACGGCCGATTTCCTCAATGGTTAGTTACAGATCCGGAAATATACGAACTAGAAAAAGAAAGAATTTTCGGCAGAACATGGCAGTTTCTGGCGCACGAATCGGAATTAAAAGAACCAGGAAGCTTTGTTACGAGGATGATGGTCGATGACCCGATTATTTTAGTGAAAAATAAAAATGGAGAAATCAACGCATTTTTGAACTCTTGTTCTCATAGGGGTGTTCGTTTGTGTACAGAAGATTATGGAAATAAAAAAGCATTTTCATGCCCTTATCATGGCTGGACTTATAATTTAAACGGTGAACTGATCGGGGTTGTTGCAGGGAATAAAGTATTTGGGGAATCGATGGATAAAAGCGAGTGGGGACTGCGCCCAGTTCCTCGTGTTGAAAGCTATCAAGGAATGATTTTTGGAAATCTTGATCCTGACGCTATGTCTTTAGAAGATTATTTAGGCGAAATGAAATGGTATTTTGATATAATGCTTGGCCGGAGCGACGGAGGGATGGAAGTGAGGGGAGTCCCTCAACGATGGGTGGCAAAAGCAAATTGGAAAATGACAAGTGAAAATTTCGCGGCAGATCCTTACCATGTTCAAACGACTCATAGATCCGCCGTGGAATTGAAGCTTACACCGAGCGATCCTTTGTATGCATCATATGGACATCAAGTTGTTTTGTCAAACGGACATGGAATTAATGTAATTACATCTGCTACTGGAAGATCGAATAACATATACCAAGGTATGCCTGAATCGATGTGGTCGATGTTTGAGAAAAATTTAAATAAAGAACAATTGGACATTTTTTCTAGAGTTCAAAATTTTGTTGGCGGAGTTTTTCCAAATCTATCATTCTTAAGCTCTTGCAGCGGAACAGAAGGAACAAAGTATAATCATCTTCAATTTAGAGTATGGCGGCCGTTAGGGCCCGATCAAGTTGAAATTTGGATTTGGTATATGATTGATAAGGCGCTGCCGGAAGATTATAAGGAAAAATCGTACAAAGGCTTTATTGCAACGTTTGGCGCGGCAGGTACTCTTGAACAGGATGATACGGAAAATTGGGCTCGCATTGTTGAGGCCAGCCAAGGGTTAATGGCAAGAGATCGAAATCTCAGCTACAACAATATGCTCAACTACTTAATGGGATTAGATCACTTAGATCCGGATGAGAATTTTCCGGGACCGGGAAAAGCGTACCCAACTTGCTATACAGATCATATTGCAAGAAGTATGCATAAATACTGGCTGGAGCTGATTACGAAAGAGCCAGAGGTGAAATCTCATGAATAGTGATATTCAATATGAAATTTCTCAATTTTTATATTATGAGGCCTATTTGCTTGACCACCGAAAATATCGGGAATGGCTTGAATTGCTTGATGATGATATTCAATACACGATGCCCCTGCGGGTAACTGTTGATAACAAAATGGGAAGCAATTTGAATACTGAAATGACTTATTTTGCAGATTCGAAAAAGGACATAGAGATAAAGGTCGAAAGACTTTATACGAAATCAGCCTGGGTTGAAAACCCGCCTACAAGGCAGAGGCATTTTATAAGCAATGTGGTCGTTGAGCCTGGCTTTAGCTCTAATGAATATAAGGTTAGAAGTTATTTTCTATTTAAGCGCAGCCGAAGTTCAGAAGCAAAAACCGAGGAATTGTTCGGAGAAAGAGAAGATATTATTCGGAAAGTGAATGGAAAATGGAAAATAGCAAAACGAACTGTGTATCCAGATCAGTCCGTATTATCTGTCATGAATGTCAGTATGTTTTTATAAAAAACGTGTATGTGCCAATATATTTTTTTTGCCCATTTCCCGAATTATCAACATATTTAGGCTGTTTGCTGCTTGATTTCTGTGCAGAAGAAAATGATTGGAAAGGATTTATGAAGCTTCTATATTTTCTGTAAAGGCGGAAATAGCTTAAAGGAAATGATAGATTTGCTGATATTCCAATCGTTTAGTTTATGATTCGAAATGTTTAACGGCTTTTTTTGCTTTGATTACAATTGGGCATAAATTTGCCAGCTTGCCATGTTTAGATGCATAAAACGCGAGAGAGTTATATTAGCTCCCTCGCGTCGGGCATTCATTCATGATGTACTAGACTTAAAAAATGAATGATCGTGTGTTCGTCTTCATGAAAGCTCATTTTATCATTTGCCTTCCAGCTGTTGTTTTATAACTTCCAGCGTCCAATATTTCGGCGGTTTTTCTGCTTCTAATTTTGTCAAGCATTCCCGGTGGATTTCGGCAACTCGTTCTGGTGTGATGACGTCAGCAGGATCCACTTCTATAATTTTTACTGTACTTTTATCTTCGTAAAGATGCTCTCCCTTAAGTCTCCCCGTTTCATCATACGGCCATAAAAATACTTGACGGCTTGAGTAATGATAAATTTTGTCCGGATCATCTACTTCAAATCCTAAATCAAGCAATCCTTGGCCTTTAATTAATTGGTGGAAAGTCAGTTCATCTGCAATTCCCCAATCAGCCACAGCCAGCAAGTCATCAGAATGCCAAAGTACTGATTTTGATGCAATATGATAGAAGTTGAGGACTCCTTCCTTTCCTTCAATAACAGCAGGCTCGCTTCCCCAAGTAACACGATAAACGGGGTGATCGACCATCATATCGGAAGAAACAATTTCATTGAACATGCCGGCGCCTTCCAGATGCACGTGTCGGCGGAAGTTTTCAAGAATCGCAATATGCAGTGGATTGGTTGTTTTAGCCAGCAATTCTTCAACGGGTTTCATGCAATTATAAATTTGTTCTTCAAATTTATTCATATTATTCTCCCCCCTCTTTTTGTTAACGCTTACATTTTTAACAGAATCAATTCTGTTCATTACTGATATCTTATATAAAATTTCCTGAAAATTTATTAAATATTATGATAATTTTGATAAAAAATGCTAATAGTTTGTGGTGAGGGGGGACGGAAATGGGGGAAGTTTTAGACTCCAACGAAATGATGAAATTTTTGCCTGAATCTGGGCAATCTTAAATACTTTGCGAAATCATTTAATTTCAGCTTTAGGTCTCGACAGAGCTAAAGGTTTTTTATTACGGTATGGCTGGGATTGTGGCAATAATTTTTCAAATCATTTAAGAAGGAAAGATGCTTATCATACGCTGACATTGAAAGAACTGTTTATCGCTTGTTCGCATATGCACGGCATAACGGCTGATTTAGGCATTTCAGTTAAAGAGCTGTATATCGACCCTGTAACAAAAGATTATTATTCAGAAGGCTATTGGAAGCATTCACAAGAAGCTGAACACCATATTGCAACCTTTGGATTATCTTCTGATCCAGTATGTTTTACACTAATAGGATTTGCAGGCGGATATGTGAGCAATCATTTGGGTAGAAAAGTAATTTTTAAAGAAGTTGAGTGTGAAGGAAAGGGTGATCCGCATTGTCATTGGATTGCCAAACCGGTTTTAGGATTGGGGAGAAGAAATCGAAAAAGAGCTGCCTTATTAGGAAAATTTAGGACAAGAGCTAGACAAAGCTTTTATAAGGATAGAAAAGCAGAAAGAAATGTTTAAGAAAGCTCTTATGATTAATGAAAAGTTGACAAATTCGCTATTAAACGGGTGTGGACTAAAGGGGATATTGAACACTTTAGCGGTTGAGATGAATTGTGCTCTTCTGCTGGAAAACTCTCACCGTCAGTTGATTGAAGCGAGCGATTCGCTTCGAAAAATTTATTTAAACAGCGCTGATTATGTGTGGGAGAAAGTGGAAACAGTAGATATAAAAGAAAAATGTAATACGAATCGGGTAAAAGTTTCTTCAGCAAAAGGCTATACATTTGAAAAATTAATATCTCCTGTTTTTGTAAGAAACAACATTTTTGGTTATGTTTCACTAATTCGTGAATCAGAAGGCTTTTCGGAATTGGACTATATCGTCATTGAAAAGGCGGCATCCATTTGTGCTATGCAAATAATAAATGAAACTTCTGCGTTTGAAAACGAACAGCGAATTAAAGGAGAATTGCTGAACGCCGTTTTTAGGGGGGAATTTTCAGAAGAAGAGCTTACTTACCGATTAAAATTAATGGGATACAATCTTAATCAACCGCAATATGTGTTTTTGTTTCATCTGGACAGCGGCCAAGAGTTTAATCGAAAAGAGCTTGAAGATTCGCTTAATCATGATAAAACTGCAGCAGCTGAAAACTTAAATAAATTGTTCAAGCAGCAAGGTTTTGCATGTATAATGACAACAAAAGTCAATCAGCTGATTGCTGTTATTCCTGAAGATTTTATCCGTCAATTTTCATCTGAAGTTTCATGCGGGCAATGGCTAATTGATCAGATTTTCTCCGAGATTAAAACTTTTGAAATGAAATTGGGGATCAGCAGTTTATGTCAGCAAGCATCAGATTTGAAAAAAGGATTAAAAGAAGCAGAAAAAACAATTAAGATTATGAAGTTTTCTAAAAGCAATGCGAAAGTCAAAGCATTTTAGGAGCTTTTAGCGGTTGCGAAGTTAATATGCTCTGAAAATTTACCAGGAATGGAAGCCCTTTCACATACAATGCTTCAAAAAATAAAAAACTACGATGACAAGCATGCTCAGATTTATTAGAAACGCTTTATTGGTATGTTGAAAATAACGGACATCTATATAAAACAACCGAAAGAATGCATGTTTCATTAGGGTATGTTCGTTACCGACTGAAGAGGATGCGAGAAATTGGCGGGTTTGATTTATCGTCGAGCCAAGGCTTCTTTGATGTTTATGCTGCGGTCAATATGTATCTTTTCTTAGGGCTCATTGAAGTCAAAATGAAATAAAGCGCAAGTTTTATAATCATAACAATTTGTCCAATAAACTCTACTCCCTCTTGCACGCTCAGGCTGCTTCAGAGGATTTTCATCAGAAAATACAATCCATTCAGGAAATTTGCAAAAATGATTATCCGATTTTTTAAGTGAACGCTATTTTAAAAATTTTACAATGGGTTTATTGTGCTAGGAACGTTTTTTTCTACACGGTCGAGAAAATAAACCCCAATACTTTTTAAATGGGGGAATTTACCCCCTTCTCCCGCAAATTTCTTCAATAAATTACAAATCTTTACATTATTCGTAAGAGTATGGTACTATTAATACTACTAAAACTCGTAAAAAATGGGGTTACTGAAAAATGAATAAAATGAATATTCTATCTATTAAAATAGAAAATGAACGAGCATATATGATTTCATTGGCTGAGAAATATGGATATACATCTGAGGTTGTGTTAAAAATCAGCCAGGAACTTGATAAGCTGATTCATCAATACCAAATCGAGCTCTTAAAAAAAACGAAGTGAACTTGGCAGTATATTGATAAAATTATCTCCCATCTTGAATCAAAATGGTATCTACCTTTCAGCTTTCAAATTGGGCAATCGTAAGAATGGCAGCTCTTTTGATTTTCCGACACATATTTTAGATTCCCGGAGTATACCGCTGTTCTTGTTCTATGAGCCCCAAGATAGAATATGAAAACATCATCTTTTCGTTTGTCAATTGGCTGTTTTTACAAAGTTTCACCACTGCTTTTTTATTTGTAAAGGTTAAATCACGGCGCAGGAAGAAGGTTTAGAAGATGGATAAACAGGCCGTCAGGGAAAAAATATGGACTCAGCTTGAAAAAGAGAAGCTTGGACGCTTTCCGTTTCCGCTGAAAAATAGAATTCCAAATTTCAAAGGAGCTGAACAAGCTGCAAAAATTGTTGCTTCGATGCCTGAATATAAATCGGCAAACGTCGTAAAGGTGAACCCTGATGCTCCGCAGCTTCCAATTCGGACGAAAGTGCTAATTGATGGAAAGACTCTTCTTATGCCAACTCCAAGATTAAAATCCGGTTTTATCATGGTGAAGCCTGAATGGGTGCCAAAAGGAGAAGAGAGAAAAGCCGCCAGCTTGAAACATATGAATACGTTCGGAAGGGAGATCTCTCTCGATCAGCTGCCAACTATTGATTTCATCGTGGTTGGATCGGTTGCAGTCCATAGGGACGGGCGCAGAATTGGAAAAGGCGAAGGATATGCTGATCGCGAATATGCCATTATTCGGGAGCTTGGGCAGCCTTCTGTTCCTGTCGTCACGACTGTTCATAGCATTCAGCTGGTAGAAGACGATTTTCCTATTGATCCGTATGATTTGACGGTTGATTGGATTGCTACAGAAAAAGAATTGATCAAAACGAACACTCCTTATTCAAAGCCGGAAGGAATCATTTGGGAACAAGTAAGTGAAGAAGAGAAAGAACAAATGCCTGTTTTAAAAGAAATTTGGGCAATGCTATACAAGCGTTCTTAACGATCATTCCCTTGCATTTACTTTATTTAGCATGACGTCATCCCATTCATTTAGAAGCAGGAAAACTAGGAATACTCCACATAAAATTTGTGAAAATTCTAAAATTTATATTCCTGCTTCTTTTCTCAGAAGAAAACGGAACAATGTACAATAAATTTTAAACAGTTTGAAAACGAATCGTTTTTTTCTGCTATTAGGCAATTGTATAATAGAGTTAGAAGTGCAGATATGATGATTGGGAGGCCTATAAATGCAAGGGGAGACGATGCATCCAAAATTAGAAAAAATTGTCGAAAATGTTGAAAAAGTTATTGTAGGAAAGAGTGAACTGGTCATTTTAAGTTTGTCGGCATTGCTTGCTGGAGGGCATGTGCTTCTCGAAGATGTACCCGGAGTTGGAAAAACGATGATGGTGAAGGCATTGGCAAAGTCTGTTGGGGCTGATTTTAAAAGAATTCAGTTTACACCTGATTTACTGCCTTCAGACGTTACTGGAGTATCGATATATAATCCGAAAACGATTGAATTTGAATACCGACCAGGACCGATTATGGCTAATATTATTTTGGCCGATGAAATAAATCGAAGCTCACCAAAGACCCAATCCGCCTTGCTTGAAGGCATGGAGGAAGGGAGTGTCACCATTGATGGCGTGACAATGCCGCTTGAAAAACCTTTTTTCGTTATGGCGACACAAAATCCGGTTGAGTATGAAGGAACTTATCCGTTGCCGGAGGCTCAATTGGATCGATTTTTGCTAAAACTGAAAATGGGCTATCCTTCCGTTACAGAAGAAGTAGAAGTGTTGACAAGAGCTGAAAAAGGACAGCCGCTTGATGAACTAACGTCAGTCATCACCAAAGACGAATTAACGACACTTCAGGAAGAAATCAAACAAGTATATGTAGATGATACGATTAAACATTATATTGTAGACATCGTAAATAAGACGCGGAACCATGATTCCGTCTATTTAGGAGTCAGTCCCCGTGGTTCTGTTGCGCTTATGAAGGCATCTCAGGCGTATGCGTTTATTCATGCCCGAGATTATGTGATCCCCGATGATGTTCAATATTTATCCATGCATGTCCTGCCTCATCGCATTATTTTAACATCTGAAGCGCGTTATGAAGGGAAAACAGCTGAACAAATAATTGAAGATATTCTTGCCGAAATCCCTGTGCCTGTAGTGAGGTCGCTGTGAAATCAATGAAAAGCTTGCTAAAAGGCACACGGCTGGCGTGGAACCTTGCTTTTTTAATATTGCTTGTGGCGGCTTCCTTTGCATATGCCATTTTTCAAGGAGGATTTGTCAGCTGGTTTTTATTGTATTCATTGCTGCCGTTTGTTGTTTATTCTGTTGCGTTGGCTCTCTATCCGCTGAAGAAGCTGCGAGTTCGGCGCAAATTAACTAAAACAGAATTCCAAGCAGGTGAACCGCTTGTTTGTACTATCGAAATTGAACAGCCGTTTCCCTTCCCTTTTTTCTTTGGAATCGTTGAGGATGTCCTTCCTGAAAAGCTGAAAAATTCGGGATCAGCGAAGATTGTATTGTTTCCTTGGTGGAAAAAACGTTTTTCATTCCAATATTCGTTATCTAATCTTCCGAGGGGATCCCATCATTTTGAAACAGTGCGATTTAAAACAGGAGATTTGTTTGGAATCATTGAAAGAGAAAACATTTATTCGGCAAAAAATCACATTGTGGTCTATCCGCCATTTTTTGAGTTTCAGTACCGTCCCCAACAACTTTCACTTGAAAAGGATGCAGGTTTTGCCAGAACACGATATATAAAAGATGTTTCGATCGTTGCTGGGGTAAGGGAATATGAACCGGGAGATAAATTATCGTGGATAGACTGGAAGGCGACAGCGAGACGCCATTCGATCATGACAAAGGAATTTGAGCAGCTGAATAGCCAACAAATTGTTTGTTTCATCGATCGAACAAAGTCATCGTCATTTGAAGAGCTTATCTCATTTACAGCTTCGTTCTCTAAAGCAGTGCTCAAAAACGGTTCCAAGCTCGGGGTAGTTTCGGTTGGGAAAACGAAGAAAGTTTTTCCTATATCAAATCATGAGCATCATTGGAAGCATATCCTGTATCATTTGGCAGTAGCGGATTGCGATGGTGAGGACGAGTTTATCAACCAGCTTTTAGAGGAATTGAACAAATGGGGACAGCATTCATCTATCATGATTATGACAAGTCATTTACACCCTTCCTTGATTGACAAGCTTCTAGCGTTTCCGAAGCCGCGTCATGTCACCATTTGGCATGTGACAAAAGCGGTTGAAAAGCCGAGAAGAGATCAAGAACTAATAGATAAATTGCGGCGGCATTCGATAACTGTCCGCACTGTTGACGCCGGCATGTTCCGAGATGCAGCGCAAAGGGTGGGAAGCCGATAATGAAACAGCAAATCGTTAACTTTTGTTTATATTTGCTATCGTTTATTTTGCTGTGGGAATGGCTGCGGCCGCTTGAATATTCGACTGATTCTATCTATACCGTTATTTTCGTTATATTTATCGGAATTTCTCTCTTTTTTACATTTATGCAGCTAAAATGGTATATCTCGTATCCGGTTAAATTATGTTATATTTTCTTTTTTATTCATCAGCTGTTTTACAACGGCTCTGTTTTTGAAATAGGATGGATTTTAGAATTTATTCATGATCTTCGCTATAACTTAAACTTGATCACCGAAAGGTATTTCGGCGGAATGACTCCTCCATTCCGGACGTTTCTTTTCTTTGTATTATTGTGGCTGCTTGTCTATTTATTAAACTATTGGATTATTCAGAGAAAAAGAATTTTATTATTTTTAATTTTAACTATTACGTATGTGGCAGTATTAGATACGTTTTCGCCATATGATGCAACTTATGCGATTATACGGTTAGCGGTGGTAGGATTTTTCCTTTTAGGTCTTCTTTATTTTGAAAGGATGATTTTTTCGGAGAAAATTCCGTTTAGGTCTATTTTGTATTGGAAATGGATTGTGCCGCTTTTGGCAATGATTGTTGTTTCCGCTGCGATCGGGTGGCTCGCTCCGAAAGCGGCCCCCCAATGGCCAGACCCTTTACCGTATTTTTCGAAGTATAAACAGGACGGAGAAGGGGAGCATTTGTCAAATTCGGTTGTCAAAAAAATCGGTTATGGTACCAATGATGAGCAATTGGGCGGTCCGTTCATTCCAAACGATGCACCTGCTTTTCGGGCGTATGTAGAAAGACAGCATTATTGGCGAGTTGAAACAAAAGATGTTTATACAGGAAAAGGCTGGATGACAAGTGACAGGCAATTTTCCATTGCAAATGGATTTATCGGTCCGTATTTAAACTTGACGAGTAGTCAGGTTCAAACGGAACAGCTTGTTTCGACTGTAGAAATTGAGCGCGAATATCCATATCAGCATATTATTTATCCGCTTGGATTGCAGGAAATTTCCAGTGATGCTGATCAATACCGCATCGATCATGTTACGGAGAATATATTCCCAATGTTTAATGAATCGGGGGAACGGCTTTCCAGTTATTCTTTGAAATATTCTTATCCCTTGTTTGAAATTGAAAAATTGCAGGCTGTTCACTCGAATGAAGGTGCTCCAAAAGAATTGGTTGAACGATATACGCAGCTTCCCGCAAGCCTTCCGGAACGCGTGAAAAATCTCGCTGTGGAGATTACAAAAGATAAAAACAACTTTTATGATAAAGCCAAGGCGGTTGAACAGTATTTTTTGAAAGAACCGTTTGTATATGAAACGAATGATGTGGCTGTCCCGGAATTGGATGAAGATTATGTCGATCAGTTTTTATTTGAAACGAAGAAAGGATATTGCGACAATTTTTCAACATCTATGGTTGTTCTTCTTCGGTCTGTCGGAATTCCGGCGCGCTGGGTAAAGGGATATACCCCAGGGCAGTTTGTGGAAACGACAAGCGAAGGATTGGAAGTGTATGAAGTAACTAGCAACAATGCCCATTCGTGGGTAGAGGTTTATTTTTCTGGATTTGGCTGGGTCCCTTTTGAACCGACGATCGGTTTTTCCAATCCGCAGGAATTTGCACATCAATCAGATGAAAATCAACAAGATTCATCCGCTGCCGAACAAGAACAAAGTCAGCCGCTTGAGGAAGAAAGTCAAGAACAAATCGATACGGATGATGCTAAGCAGCCAAAGGAATTCCCTTTTTCGCTATCACCAGCTGTTATTGTCTCCATCGGTTTCATCTTGTTGATAGCGGCATGTGTGTTAATACTTTTCAAAACGAGAAATAAATGGATGACCAGTTGGATGACTAGCTTCTATAAATGGAATCATGATGAGAAAGATTTTTTGAAAGCATACAGGCTTTTGCTTAAATCTCTGGAAAGATGTGGCTACAAACGGGAAAACGGGCAAACGTTAAGGGAATATGCAAAACAGATTGATCAAATGTTTGGAACAAATAGTATGTCGCAATTAACTTACATTTATGAGCGGGCGCTGTATCGGGGCGATGATCCAAGCAAGGAATGGGAGCAATCGAAAGAATTATGGGAAGATTTAATCAAAAAAACAACTTCTTGACCGGGTCTTGATCACTTGGTATGATAAGAAAAAATTCATAGCGGGAAGCTCCTTCGTATATCCTCGATAATATGGTTCGAGAGTCTCTACCGGGTTACCGTAAATAACCCGACTATGAAGGCAGAAGTTAGTAGATGTACTAGAATTCTGCCTTTTTTTCGGTAGAATTCTATTTTTTTGAAGTCAGATGTGAAACAATATATTGATCCATCAAAATAATGAGGTGAACACGTTGGAGAACATCCAAGACATGATCTTAGTGTTAGATTTCGGCAGCCAATACAATCAATTAATTACGCGCAGAATTCGCGAATTTGGTGTTTACAGCGAGCTTCATCCGCATACGCTGTCGATAGAAGATATCAAAAAAATGAATCCGAAAGGAATTATTTTGTCAGGGGGTCCAAACAGCGTATATGACGAAAAGTCTTTTCGCTGCGACGAGCGGATTTTTGAACTCGGGGTTCCAGTGCTCGGAATTTGCTATGGCATGCAATTAATGACCTATTTGCTCGGGGGAAAAGTGGAAAAGGCGAAGCACCGGGAATATGGGAAAGCAGCTTTACAAGTAAAGGAAAAATCGCCGTTGTTTGAAGGCTTGCCTGATGATCAAATCGTTTGGATGAGTCACGGGGATCTTGTGGCCGATATTCCGAACGGCTTTAAAGTAGACGCCGTTAGCCCATCATGTCCATTCGCCGCAATCAGCAATGATGAGCGGAACATGTACGGGGTTCAATTTCATCCCGAAGTGCGCCATACAGAATTTGGAAACGACCTATTGAAAAATTTCGTTTTCCGCATTTGCGGGTGCACAAATTCGTGGACGATGGAAAACTTTATTGAAATGCAAATAGAGAACATCCGCAAAACTGTCGGAAATAAGAAAGTGCTGTGCGCGCTAAGCGGCGGGGTGGACTCATCTGTTGTAGCCGTTTTAATCCATAAAGCGATCGGCAATCAATTAACGTGCATTTTTGTTGACCACGGACTCCTTCGCAAAGGGGAAGCGGAAAGCGTCATGAAGACGTTTAGCGAAGGGTTTAACATGAATGTCATTAAAGTAGATGCAAAAGACCGCTTTTTAGAAAAATTGAAGGGTGTTACTGACCCGGAAAAGAAAAGAAAAATCATCGGCAACGAGTTTATCTATGTTTTTGATGATGAAGCGGCAAAATTGGAGGGCATTGAGTTTCTTGCTCAAGGAACACTTTATACAGACATTATCGAAAGCGGTACGCAGACGGCGCAAACGATCAAATCGCATCACAATGTCGGCGGACTTCCGGAGGATATGAAATTTCAACTGATTGAACCATTGAATACACTCTTTAAAGACGAAGTTCGCGCACTTGGAACAGAGCTTGGTATTCCAGATGAAATCGTTTGGCGGCAGCCGTTCCCGGGACCAGGATTAGCCATTCGGGTTTTAGGAGAAGTAACGGAAGAAAAGCTAGAGATTGTTCGGGAATCCGATGCTATTTTACGAGAAGAAATTAAAAAAGCCGGATTAGAGCGGGACATTTGGCAATATTTCACCGTTTTGCCTAACATCCGCAGCGTAGGTGTGATGGGCGATGCCCGCACGTACGATCATACAATTGGAATCCGTGCTGTCACTTCAATTGACGGCATGACTTCAGATTGGGCTCGTATTCCGTGGGAAGTGCTGGAAGTGATCTCTACGCGGATTGTCAATGAAGTGCCGCACGTGAACCGAGTTGTCTACGATATTACAAGCAAGCCGCCGGCAACAATTGAATGGGAATAAATCTGACCAACTTGTATAAATCGGAATTATCATTTTTATATAATAAATATAAACATTCTCGTATAATTTCGGGAATATGGCCCGAAAGTTTCTACCAAGCTACCGTAAATAGCTTGACTACGAGGTGTTGACGGTTCGATGGCTGAAGGAGGAGAGGATCCTTTTCCTTTCTCACATTGGGCTTTCAGCAACCTCATGGTCAAGCGCATCCTTGGAATGGAGCGCTTATTTTTTTGCTTAAAGTTTTTTATACAGCCAATTGTAGGAGGACTTTATAATGAAAAAATATTTTCAATTTGATGAACTTGGCACTAATTACCGCAGGGAAATTATTGGCGGAATTACAACTTTTCTTTCAATGGCCTATATTTTGTTTGTCAATCCAGCAACGCTTTCATTAAGCTCTGTTGCTGATTTTCCCAATGAATTGAGAATGGATCAAGGAGCTGTCTTCACTGCGACCGCGTTGGCTGCAGCCATCGGGACGCTCATCATGGGTATTGTGGCACGGTATCCGGTAGCTCTTGCTCCCGGTATGGGATTGAACGCGTTCTTTGCTTTTACTGTCGTTTTGACGTACGGCATCCCTTGGCAAACAGCCCTTTCAGGTGTTCTTGTTTCAGGTCTCTTTCTTGTCTTGCTGACGCTTAGCGGATTGCGGGAAAAAATTATTGATTCCATTCCGCCGGAGCTGAAGCATGCAGTCGGTGCGGGAATCGGATTGTTTATCACATTTATCGGTTTTCAAAATGCAGGCATAATTGTTAATGATGACGCTGTTCTTGTCGGCTTGGGAGACTTGCGGAATGGAAATACTCTTCTATCTATTTTTGGATTAACTATTACGATTATTTTAATGGTTCGGCAAGTGAAAGGCGGCGTGTTTTACGGCATGGTGATTACGGCCGTTGTCGGAATGATTTTTGGCCTTGTTCCAAAACCGGATAAAATTATTGGGGAAATTCCGAGCTTGGCTCCGACGTTTGGAGTAGCTTTAGGACATTTAGGAGATATTTTTTCTTTACAAATGCTTGTCGTAATCTTAACGTTTATGTTTGTTGACTTTTTTGATACGGCAGGAACGCTGGTTGCGGTTGCCAATCAAGCAGGGTTATTGAAAAACAATAAACTTCCGCGAATCGGCAGAGCTTTAGTATCTGATTCAATGGGAACAGTTGTCGGAGCGATTTTAGGAACATCTTCAACCACTTCTTATGTAGAATCATCAGCAGGGGTTGCGGCAGGCGCGCGGACAGGTTTTGCTTCCATTATAACGGCAGGATGTTTCCTATTAGCTTTATTTTTCTCGCCGCTATTGAGCGTTATTACATCTTCTGTTACGGCTCCAGCGCTCATTATTGTCGGAGTTTTAATGGTATCATCTTTAGGGCATATAAAATGGGATCAGTTTGAAATTGCTGTTCCGGCGTTTTTAATCTTGATTACAATGCCATTAACGTACAGCATCGCAACCGGTATTGCTATCGGCTTTATTTTCTACCCGATCACGATGATTCTAAAAGGAAGAGGAAAAGAGATTCATCCGATTTTGTATGGTTTATCGATTGTATTTCTGCTTTATTTCATCTTTCTTGTCAATTAATAAGAAGTCGAAGGGTCAGACTGAAATGCTGTCTGATCCTTTTCTTTTGTTTTAGAAGGAAGTGAAAACGTCACAGATCATGATCAAGGTTCATCAAAACCCGAACATTCGGTGTTTAAAGAAAAATAATGTTCGATTTTATCGTTGACATAATGATTTTTCATTGTTAAGATGGAGTCGAAAACAGCATATGAAAACTAAAACCTCATATAATCTTGGGAATATGGCCCAAAAGTTTCTACCCAACAACCGTAAATTGTTGGACTATGAGGGAAAGTAATCGGCAAGATTTTTCAACTGAGCATACATATTGCTTATGCCCGGTTTGTGTTACTTTCCCTTATTGATAGGGAAAATGCAGAAGCGGGCTTTTTTTATGCCTTTCAATTATTGTCAAGATTTTTAACGAAGGTGGCAACCTATAATTAAAAATAAAGAGGGGAGCATCGCCATGAATCCTGTCGTTGGAGTGATAATGGGAAGCACTTCAGATTGGGAAACGATGAAGCATGCCTGTGAAATATTAGATGAGCTGAATATTCCTTATGAAAAAAAGGTTGTTTCTGCCCATCGCACACCTGATTGGATGTTTCAATATGCAAGCACTGCCAGGGATCGCGGAATTCAAGTGATCATTGCAGGCGCAGGCGGAGCAGCACACTTGCCGGGAATGGTTGCAGCGAAAACAACTCTCCCTGTCATCGGAGTTCCGGTTAAAACAAACGCGTTAAACGGACTGGATTCGCTGCTCTCGATCGTGCAAATGCCCGGCGGCGTGCCTGTTGCAACAGTGGCGATAGGAAAAGCGGGCGCGGTGAACGCTGGTCTGTTAGCGGCGCAAATTTTGTCAATCAATGATGCTGATGTTCAGCAAAAGCTTGAACAACGGCGAGAATATATAAGAAAAAACGTCATGGAAAGCAGTGATCAGCTTGTATAAAAAACTTTTGCCTCAAAGTACAATTGGAATCATTGGAGGCGGTCAACTAGGCAAATTTATGGCTATCGCTGCCAAAAATATGGGATATCGTGTGGCGGTGCTTGATCCAACACCGAATTCTCCATGCGGCCAAGTGAGCGACATTGAAATCACAGCCCGTTACGATGATTTGGATGCAATCAAAGAGCTTGCGAAGGTGAGCGATTGTATAACGTATGAATTTGAAAATATTGATTACGAGGCGTTAACTTGGCTTGAGCAAAACGCCTACTTGCCTCAAGGAAGCAGACTGCTCGCCATTACACAAGATCGCCAGACGGAAAAGGAAGCTGTGGCGAACGCTGGTGTGAAAGTTGCGCCGTATGAAGTCGTTGAATCAGAAGATGATTTTTATCAAGCCGTATCCAACATAGGCATCCCGAGTGTTTTAAAGACATGCCGCGGAGGATATGATGGGAAAGGCCAATTTGTACTAAAGCAAGAAGAAGATATAGAAGAAGCAAAAGCTTTGTTGAAGAACGGACGCTGTGTATTGGAAAAATGGATCGCGTTCGACAAAGAAATTTCGGTTATTGTCACTAGAAGCGTGACAGGTGAAGTCAGCACATTGCCTGTTGCCGAAAACATTCATGTTAACAATATTTTGCACGAAAGCATTGTACCTGCAAGAATTTCTGATTCGTTGAAGGAACAGGCGGAGGAAACAGCAAAAACATTGGCGGCGAAGCTTGGGCTGATTGGAACGCTGGCAGTTGAAATGTTTGTGGCAAACGATGAAATTTATATAAATGAGCTCGCCCCCCGGCCTCATAATTCAGGTCATTATTCATTAAATTTATGTGAAACATCGCAGTTTGAACAGCATATTCGCGCGATTTGCGGATTGCCTCTCGGAAACACGAAGCTCATTCATCAAGGAATTATGGTGAATATACTGGGCCAGCATCTAGAGCCTGTGTTGAAAAACGAAGAGCTGCTGAAAAAAGGGAAATTATTTTTATATGGAAAAGCGGAGGCAAAAATCAACAGAAAAATGGGACATATTACGTTCTTCAGTGATGAAATTGAGGAACTATTGACATATATCGAATCGACTCAAATTTGGAATGTTTGACAAGCTATTCATAAACAAGACGGAGAGATCAATAGGAGGTTGCAGGAATGATTGAACGATACACACGTCCTGAAATGGGCGCGATTTGGACGGAAGAAAACCGCTTTAAAGCTTGGCTTGAAGTGGAGATTTTAGCATGTGAAGCGTGGGCGGAGCTTGGTGTGATCCCGAATGAAGATGTAAAAAAACTGCGTGAACGTGCTTCATTTGATGTGAACCGAATTAAGCAAATTGAAGAGGAAACAAGGCACGACGTAGTGGCGTTTACCCGTGCTGTATCAGAAACGCTTGGCGACGAACGAAAATGGGTGCATTACGGATTGACCTCCACTGATGTCGTGGATACCGCTTTATCTTATTTGCTAAAGCAAGCGAACGAAATTTTACAAAAAGACTTGGAAAATTTCATCGCTATTTTAAGAGATAAAGCGTTGGAGCATAAATACACCGTCATGATGGGGCGTACGCACGGGGTGCATGCAGAACCGACAACGTTTGGTTTGAAATTGGCGCTATGGTATGAAGAAATGAAGCGAAATCTAGAGCGGTTTAAACGCGCAAGAGAAGAGATTGAAGTCGGCAAAATTTCCGGAGCAGTCGGCACTTATGCCAACATTGATCCGTTCGTGGAGCAGTATGTGTGTGAAAAACTCGGTTTAAAGCCGGCGCCGATTTCGACGCAAACATTGCAGCGTGATCGACATGCCGAGTACATGGCTACGCTTGCTTTAATTGCTACATCGATTGAAAAGTTTGCAGTTGAGATTCGCGGCTTGCAAAAGAGCGAAACTCGCGAGGTGGAGGAGTTTTTTGCCAAAGGACAGAAAGGTTCATCTGCAATGCCGCATAAGCGCAATCCGATCGGATCGGAAAACATGACAGGAATGGCAAGGGTCATTCGCGGAATGATGCTGACGGCTTACGAAAATGTTCCATTGTGGCATGAGCGCGACATATCTCATTCTTCGGCAGAGCGCATCATTTTGCCAGATGCTACGATCGCGTTGAACTACATGTTAAATCGATTTGGCAATATTGTGAAAAACTTGACGGTCTTCCCGGAAAATATGAAGCGCAATATGGAGAAAACGCTGGGATTGATCTACTCACAGCGGGTTTTGCTTGCGCTGATCAATAAAGGTATGACACGTGAAGAAGCATACGATTTAGTTCAGCCGAAAGCGATGGAAGCGTGGGAGCGCCAAGTTCCGTTTAGAGAGCTGATCGAAGCGGAAAAACAAATTACAACAGAGCTTTCGAAAGAAGAAATCGATGACTGCTTCGATTACAATTACCATTTGAAAAATGTGGATTACATTTTTAAACGCTGCGGGTTAGAACAGTAGATGTCCAAATGGGGCTCGGCAAATCGCAAAAACTGCCCTGCCCCTTGACATAAAATGGAAGGCCAATATTCCGCATTAGGAGGCATGATCATGACCGTTCAAAAGGGCTCATTGCTGTACGAAGGAAAAGCGAAAAAAATTTATGAAACAGACGATCCCAACATTTTTCTTGTTTATTATAAAGATTCCGCTACCGCGTTTAATGGGGAGAAAAAAGCTGAGATTGTAGGCAAAGGACAGCTAAACAATGAAATTTCAAGTTTGCTGTTTGAAAAGTTAAATGAACACGGCATTCCGACCCACTTTGTTCAAAAAATTTCGTCAAATGAACAGCTTGTCAAACGGGTGACAATCATTCCGATTGAAGTAGTTGTACGAAATATTGTGGCAGGAAGCTTATCCAAAAGATTGGGCATTGCCGAAGGAACTGAGATTAAAAAGCCGATCATTGAGTTCTACTATAAAAATGATGACCTGGGAGACCCTTTAATTAACAGTTTCCATATTGAACTACTAGGGCTTGCGGATAAAGAGCAGCTGGATGAAATAAAAACATTAGCTTTCAAAGTAAATGATATTTTATTGAAGCATTTTCATGAAAGAAACGTGAGACTAGTAGATTTTAAGCTTGAATTTGGCTTGCTAAACGACGGAACGCTTGTTGTTGCAGATGAAATTTCCCCTGATACGTGCCGACTTTGGGACAAACATACAAATGAAAAGCTTGATAAAGATGTATTCCGCCGGGATATCGGCAATTTGACGGATGCTTATAAAGAGATTTTAAAACGTTTAGGAGGTACAGTTCCATGTACAGAGTAAAAGTATATGTTACATTGCGTGAAAGTGTGCTTGATCCTCAAGGAAATGCGGTGAAAAATGCTTTACATTCAATGAATTTCAACGAAGTGGAAGATGTTCGGATTGGGAAGTACATGGAGCTAGCAATCGGAAAAACGGATCGAAATGTCGAAGAGATTGTAGACGAAATGTGTAAAAAGCTTTTAGCAAATCCTGTGATTGAAGACTACCGTTATGAAATAGAGGAGGTAGCCGTCAAGTGAAATTTGCCGTGATCGTTTTTCCGGGTTCCAATTGTGACGTTGACATGTACCATGCCATTAAAGACGAACTGGGAGAGGAAGTCGAATACGTTTGGCATGACGCTCAAGATTTAAGTGGCTTCGATGGCATTCTCCTTCCTGGCGGCTTCTCATACGGCGATTATTTGCGCAGCGGAGCCATTGCCCGTTTTGCCAATGTTATGAAGGAAGTTGTGAAAGCTGCAGATGAAGGGAAGCCTGTACTTGGCGTTTGCAATGGGTTTCAGATTTTGCTTGAGGCTGGTCTTCTTCCGGGTGCCATGAGACGGAACGAGAAGCTGAAATTTATTTGCCGCCCTGTGAAATTAAAGGTGGAAAACAACGAAACGATGTTTTCGAACAAATATGATAAGGGCGAAATTATCACCATTCCGATCGCACATGGGGAAGGAAATTATTATTGTGATGAAAAAACTCTTGAAGAGTTAATCGCAAACAAGCAAATTGTTTTTACGTATCAAGATAATCCGAACGGAAGCTTAAATAACATTGCAGGCATCGTAAATAAACGCGGCAATGTCCTTGGAATGATGCCGCATCCGGAACGGGCAGTCAGCGAACTTTTAGGAAACACAGACGGGTTGAAATTGTTTCAATCGATTGTAAGAAGTTGGAGGGAAGCTCATGTCACAAATTCTTGAACCAAGTCCAGAAATGATAAAAAACGACAAAATTTATAAGCAAATGGGAGTTAGTGATGAGGAGTTTGCCCTCATTGAAAAAATATTAGGACGATTGCCGAATTACACGGAAATTGGAATTTTTTCTGTTATGTGGTCAGAGCATTGCAGCTACAAAAATTCAAAACCAGTATTAAAAAAGTTTCCAACAAAAGGAGAACGTGTGCTGCAAGGACCTGGTGAAGGAGCAGGGATTGTTGATATCGGCGACAATCAAGCCGTCGTCTTTAAAATAGAAAGCCATAACCACCCTTCTGCAATTGAACCGTATCAAGGTGCAGCAACAGGAGTCGGAGGCATTATTCGCGATGTTTTCTCGATGGGAGCCAGACCAATCGCTCTCCTTAACTCTCTTCGCTTTGGGGAACTTACAAGCCCGCGTGTCAAATATTTGTTTGAAGAAGTTGTCGCTGGCATTGCCGGATACGGTAACTGTATCGGAATTCCAACCGTTGGAGGAGAAGTGCAGTTTGACGCTTCCTATGAAGGAAATCCGCTGGTCAATGCGATGTGTGTCGGACTCATAAACCATGAAGATATCAAAAAAGGGCAAGCAACTGGTGTCGGCAATACAGTGATGTACGTCGGAGCCAAAACCGGAAGAGACGGCATTCACGGAGCTACATTTGCTTCCGAAGAATTGTCGGAAGCTTCCGAAGAAAAGCGTCCGGCTGTTCAAGTTGGAGATCCTTTCATGGAAAAACTGCTTTTGGAAGCTTGCCTTGAAGTAATCAAATCTGATGCACTTGTCGGCATTCAAGATATGGGAGCAGCGGGGCTTACAAGCTCATCGGCAGAAATGGCGAGCAAGGCGGGATCAGGAATTGAAATGAACTTGGATCTTGTTCCTCAGCGGGAAGCAGGAATGACTCCTTATGAGATGATGTTATCCGAATCGCAGGAAAGAATGCTTCTCGTAATTAAAAAAGGGCGGGAGCAGGAAATCATTGATCTGTTTAAAAAATATGATCTGGAGGCTGCACCGATTGGTAAAGTTACAGATGACAAGATGCTGCGCCTTATTCATAAAGGAGAAATCGTTGCGGAAATTCCTGTTGATGCGCTTGCGGAAGATGCGCCTGTTTACTATAAACCGTCTAAAGAACCTGAATATTATCGCCAGTTTCAAAGCATGCCGCCATATGTTCCAAAAGTTGACGATTACAAAGAAACGCTTCTTGCATTGCTGAAACAGCCAACGATAGCCAGCAAGGAGTGGGTATATGACCAATACGATTATATGGTGCGGACGAACACTGTCGTGGCGCCGGGTTCTGATGCGGCTGTCCTAAGAATCAGAGGGACGAAAAAAGCTTTGGCGATGACAACCGATTGCAACTCACGCTATTTATATTTAGATCCAGAAGTCGGCGGAAAAATTGCAGTTAGTGAAGCAGCAAGAAACATCGTATGTTCAGGAGCGGTGCCGCTCGCTATTACAGACTGTTTAAACTTCGGCAGTCCGGAAAAACCGGAGATTTTTTGGCAGCTTGAAAAAGCGGTGGACGGCATGAGCGAAGCGTGCTTAGCTTTAAATACACCTGTCATTGGCGGAAATGTTTCCTTGTACAATGAAACGAACGGAACAGCTATTTATCCAACTCCGGTTGTCGGGATGGTCGGACTTATTGAAGATACAGATCATATTACAACGCAATCATTTAAAGAGGCGGGCAGCATCGTTTATTTGCTCGGTGAGACAAAACCAGAATTTTCTGGAAGTGAATTGCAAAAAATGCTTGAAGGCAAGATCTTTGGCAAAGCGCCGGAAATTGACCTGGAAGAAGAGAAGCAACGTTTAGATCAGCTGTTAGCTGCCATTCGCGAAGGGCTTGTCCAGTCGGCTCATGACGTTGCCGAAGGAGGCCTGGCCGTTGCGCTAAGTGAATGCTTAATCGGAACGGGCCTTGGGGCGGAAATAACGATCAACGGTGATGCATTGGCAGGGCTGTTCAGCGAATCCCAGTCCCGCATCGTCGTTTCCGTAAAACCGGAAAACAAAGAGGCGTTTGAAAAGATTGTTCAAGCTGAAGCTATCGGAACGGTCACAAACAGCGGAATTCTTAAAATTGTCAACGGCAATGGAGAAACATTGATTCAAGCATCAGTGGAAGAGTTAGAACAAGCTTGGAAAGGAGCTATCCCATGCTTGCTGAAATAAAGGGGCTAAATGAAGAATGCGGTGTATTCGGCATATGGGGTCATAAGGACGCTGCTCAAATCACTTATTACGGTCTGCACAGCCTTCAGCATCGCGGACAAGAGGGAGCAGGGATTGTCGTAACAGACGGCGAAAAACTGACGGGGTTTAAAGGGGAAGGACTTGTCACAGAAGTGTTTGCCAATGGGGTAGACAATTTAAAAGGAACAGGAGCTATTGGCCATGTTCGCTATGCGACGGCTGGAGGAGGCGGTTATGAAAACGTCCAGCCGTTCCTTTTTCGATCGGAGCAAGGCGGTCTCGCATTAGCTCACAACGGAAATTTAGTGAATGCTTCCGGATTGAAGCATCAGCTTGAAAATCAAGGAAGCATCTTTCAAACAACGTCAGATACAGAAGTTCTTGCTCATTTAATTAAAAGAAGCGGCTATTTAGAGCTAAAAGATAAAGTGAAAAACGCGCTTACGATGATTAAAGGGGCATACGCCTTTTTAATCATGACGGAAACAGAGCTGATGATTGCCCTTGATCCGAACGGACTCCGTCCTTTATCTATCGGACGTCTCGGTGATGCATATGTTGTCGCTTCGGAAACCTGCGCTTTTGATGCTGTTGGAGCTCAGCTAGAAAGGGACGTTGAGCCTGGCGAGCTTATCATCATCAATGGTGAAGGACTGAAAAGCGAACGTTTTTCCAAAACGATTAACCGTGCGATTTGTACGATGGAATACGTTTATTTTTCACGCCCTGACAGCAATGTGGAAGGAATAAATGTTCATACTGCAAGAAAAAATCTCGGCAAACGGCTTGCGATAGAAGCGCCTGTAGAGGCGGACGTAGTGACTGGAGTTCCGGATTCCAGCATATCTGCGGCGATCGGCTATGCCGAGGCATCCGGTATACCGTACGAGCTCGGTTTAATTAAAAACCGATATGTCGGCCGTACGTTTATTCAGCCGTCCCAATCATTGCGAGAGCAAGGAGTGAAAATGAAGCTTTCCCCTGTCCGTGGGGTAGTGGAAGGCAAACGGGTTGTCATGGTGGATGACTCAATCGTAAGAGGAACGACATCGAAGCGTATTGTCAAGATGCTGCGGGAAGCAGGGGCAACGGAAGTGCATGTCCGCATCAGTTCACCGCCGATTGCCAACCCTTGCTATTACGGTATTGACACCTCCACTCATGAGGAGCTGATCGCTTCTTCTCATACTGTAGAAGAAATTCGCAGCATCATTGGCGCCGATAGTCTTGCTTTCTTAAGCACAGAAGGGATGCTGGATGCGATCGGAAGGAAATATGAAGGTGAATTTCGCGGGCAATGTATGGCATGTTTTACAGGAAAATATCCGACAGACATTTATGAAGATACGATTCTTCCTCATGAGAAAGGCTAATATGACAGACCGAAGGAGGATAATTCATGTCCAAAGCGTATAGAGAAGCAGGTGTGGACATTCATGCGGGCTATGAAGCAGTTCGCCGCATGAAAAATCATGTGGAAAAAACGAAGCGTCCCGGTGTTTTAGGAGGGATCGGCAGTTTTGGCGGAATGTTTGATCTGGCAAACTTAGGATATAAAGAGCCGGTGCTTGTTTCCGGAACAGACGGAGTGGGAACGAAGCTGAAGCTTGCCTTTATGGCGGATAAACATGATACGATTGGAATAGACGCTGTGGCTATGTGTGTAAACGACATTTTGGCACAAGGTGCGGAGCCGCTTTTTTTCCTGGACTATTTGGGGCTCGGGAAAGCAGACCCTGAAAAAATTGAAAAAATTGTTAAAGGTGTTGCCGATGGCTGCCTGCAGGCGGGTTGTGCGCTCATCGGTGGTGAAACAGCGGAAATGCCCGGCGTATATGATGAAGATGAATACGACATTGCCGGCTTTGCTGTCGGTGTTGTCGAGAAAGAAAACATTGTCACAGGCGAACGGATCAAGCCTGGGCACTTTCTCATCGGCCTTTCATCAAACGGCATCCATTCAAACGGTTATTCACTCGTTCGCAAAGTGCTTTTGGAAGAAAATAAGCTTGATTTACATGAAATATACGAGCCTCTAACCGAAACGCTCGGAGAAGAATTGCTAAAGCCGACAAAAATTTATGTTTCTTCTGTCCTGCCGCTTGTGAAAGCATATAAAGTTGACGGCATGGCCCATATTACCGGAGGAGGGTTTATTGAAAACATCCCGAGAATGCTTCCGGAAGGGCTTGGAGCAGAAATCGATTTCGGTTCATGGCCGATTCATCCGATTTTTACCTTTATTCAACAGCAAGGAAATATCGATTTGTCTGAAATGTTTGAAGTGTTCAATATGGGAATCGGCTTTGTTCTGGCGGTCGAAGAAGATGTTGTTCAGCAGTGCCTCAATAAGCTTGAAAAGCTGGGAGAAAAGGCTTTTCTCATCGGCCGGGTAAAAGAAGGAAGCGGAATTCGGCTGAAAGGAGGGCCTTTTTCATGAAGCGGATCGCGGTGTTTGCATCCGGGAGCGGCTCTAATTTCCAAGCGATTGTAGACCATGTAAAGAGCGGGAAGCTAAAAGCAAATGTGATGCTTTTAGTCTGTGATAAACCCGGTGCTAAAGTAGTGGAGCGGGCAGAAAAGGAGCAGATTCCTGCTTTTGTTTTTGATCCGAAGCAATATGAGTCGAAGGAACAGTTTGAAGAAGATATTTTACAGCAATTGAGGCACTATCAAGTGGACTTTATCGTGCTGGCCGGCTACATGCGTTTAATCGGCCACACTCTTCTTGACGCTTTTGCGGGGAGAATTGTGAATATACATCCTTCCTTGCTTCCTGCATTTCCGGGAAAACATGCAATTGAACAAGCGCTCCGTGCCGGCGTAAAAATTACGGGTGTCACCATCCATTATGTTGATGAAGGAATGGATACAGGCCCGATCATCGCTCAGCGTGCGGTTGAAATCAGCGAAGATGATGATGCTAATACACTTGCAGAGAAAATCCATAAAATCGAGCATTCATTTTATCCTGAAACAATAGGAAAAATTTTAGAAAAATTAGAGGTGAAAGCATGACAATCAGACGGGCAATTGTCAGTGTATCTAATAAAGCAAACATCATTCCGTTTGTGCAAGAGCTTGTCAATCTTGGGATCGAAGTAATCTCCACTGGCGGAACGAAAAAGCTTCTTGAGGAAAATGGAATAGATGTCATTGGAATTCAGGAAGTAACCGGTTTTCCGGAAATTATGGACGGAAGAGTTAAAACGCTGCATCCTGTTATTCACGGGGGGCTGCTAGCGGTTCGCAGCAATGATATCCATATGAAGCAGATGGAGGAAAACGGTATTCAACCGATTGACTTAGTCGTTGTGAATTTATATCCGTTTAAAGAGACAATTGCCAAAGATGGCGTGACTTTTGAGGAAGCGATCGAGAACATTGACATCGGCGGGCCGACGATGCTTCGGGCTGCTGCAAAAAATCACCAAGATGTAGTGGTTGTCGTTGATCCTGAAGATTATCCCGTCATTTTAGCCGAACTGAAAGAGAACGGAGAAGTAAGCATAGAAACAAAACGGAAGTTGGCTGCCAAAGTATTCCGTCATACTGCTGCATACGATGCACTGATTGCGGAATATTTAACAGAGCAGGCAGGGGAAGAAGAGCCTGAATCGATTACTGTGACATTTGAAAGGAAGCAATCCCTTCGTTATGGGGAAAATCCTCACCAACAGGCAACGTTCTATAAAAAGCCGATCACGCCTCCATCATCTATTGCCGAAGCCGTCCAGCTCCATGGAAAGGAATTGTCGTATAACAACATTAAAGATGCGGATGCGGCACTTAGCATTGTCAAAGAATTTGATGGACCGGCAGCGGTCGCTGTTAAGCATATGAATCCGTGCGGCGTCGGCGCAGGTGACACCATTTTTGAAGCTTATAATCGGGCATATGAGGCGGACCCGACTTCAATTTTCGGCGGCATTGTTGCACTGAATCGTGAAGTTGATCAGAAAACGGCTGAAAAAATGAGCGAAATTTTTTTGGAAATTATCATTGCCCCTTCGTTTAGCCAAGAAGCTCTTGAAATATTAACGAAAAAGAAAAATATTCGATTGTTAACGATCGACTTTTCGAAAAAATTCCAACCGGAGAAGCAGCTGACATCTGTTTACGGCGGCCTTCTTGTTCAAGATCAAGATATTTATACGCTCGATGACGCGAACATTTCAATCCCAACAAAAAGACAGCCGACTGAACAAGAATGGAAGGACTTAAAGCTTGGCTGGAAAGTCGTGAAGCACGTCAAGTCAAATGCGATTGTTTTGGCAAAAGATGAAATGACCGTTGGTGTTGGTGCAGGCCAAATGAACCGGGTTGGTGCTGCAAAAATTGCGATTGCACAGGCTGGCGAGAAAGCGAAAGGCAGTGCACTTGCATCAGATGCGTTCTTCCCAATGCCTGACACCGTTAAAGAAGCAGCGAAAGCAGGGGTTACAGCAATCATACAACCAGGCGGATCCATTCGCGATGAAGATTCGATAAAAAAAGCGGATGAATACGGAATTGCAATGGTCTTTACTGGAGTCCGTCATTTCAAACATTAAGAAAGGGGATGACTGATGATGAAAGTACTTGTTATTGGAAAAGGGGGCCGTGAGCATGCGATCGCTTGGAAAGCGGCCAAAAGCCCTCTCGTTGAAAAAGTGTATGTCGCGCCTGGCAATGATGGTATGAAAGACGTTGCAATAAGAGTTCCGATTTTAGAAGAACAAACAGACGAATTGATCCAATTTGCCAAAACAAACAACATTGATTTAACCATTGTTGGTCCTGAAATTCCTTTAATGAACGGTATTGTCAACGAATTTGAAGACGCTGGATTAACTGTATTCGGACCGAGGAAAGAAGCGGCAATTATTGAAGGAAGCAAATCATTTGCAAAAAATTTAATGAAAAAATATAACATTCCGACTGCCAATTATGAAACGTTCTCTGATTTTGCCAAAGCGAAGCAATATGTAGAAGAAAAAGGCGCCCCGATTGTGATTAAAGCGGATGGGCTTGCGGCGGGAAAAGGTGTCGTTGTTGCGATGACAAATGAAGAAGCAATTGACACGCTGTCCGGCTATTTAAAGGAAAATAAGCTGGGAGAAGCAGGAAAATCCGTTGTAATTGAAGAATTTTTGACAGGTGAAGAGTTTTCCCTTATGGCTTTCGTAAACGGGGAAAACATTTACCCGATGGTGATTGCGCAGGATCATAAGCGGGCCTTTGACGGAGACAAAGGACCGAATACAGGTGGAATGGGGGCTTATTCTCCTGTCCCGCAAATTTCTGATGATGTTGTTCAAGAGTCTGTAGAGAAAATTTTAAAGCCGGTAGCGAAAGCTTTGAAAAATGAAGGAGCGGCATTTACCGGTATTCTTTATGCCGGCCTCATGCTGACAAAAGACGGCCCGAAGGTGATTGAATTCAATGCGCGATTTGGAGATCCAGAAACACAGGTAGTTCTTCCTCGGCTAAAATCAGACCTTATCGATGTGATGTTGAAAGTGTTAAAAGGAGAACCGGTTGAACTTGAATGGACAGATCAAGCGGTGTTGGGAGTCGTTGTGGCGGCGGAAGGCTATCCGGGCAGCTATAAGAAAGGAACACCGATCGGTTTGTTAAAGGTTGGTGCGGATGCCCTTTTATTCCATGCCGGAACAAAAGAGGAAGGCGGCCAATTTGTAACAGACGGGGGTCGTGTATACCTTGTGGCGTCATTTGGAGATAATTTAAAAAATGCGCAAGAAAAAGTGTACAAGCAATTAAAAGAGCTTGAGACGGAAGGTTTGTTTTATCGTAAAGACATCGGCTATCGCGCACTATAACGAATTTGGCTTTCAATATTCCGAACCGATGAATACTAATAAATAAAAGACATATCTACCACATATTTTATAAACCTTTCCAATGGGACAGGAGGTTGTTCCTGTCCTTTTCATTTTATAAAGGAATGTAATCGGCATTTTTGACATAGCTTCTTCTTAAACAACTTCCTATTTTGACCGCTCATTATTAAAAATAAACCAGCGTTTCTTCTATTAGGAAACGATCAATCAAGAAAGCCTCTGCACCGTTATCCCAAGTTCAAAATTTTGTAAGAAACTTTAGTGCTTTAATATTTTTCATATGTTAATATATAAAGTAACAGAGTCACTATTTTGAGTAATTACTTTTAATTGAGGAGGACTGAGCAGATCATGCGATCTGGTGCTTTTTGGAAAGCCCATGAAATTCGTAAACATATAGATGTCGTTTCAAATAGATTAGCACCAACCTTGTGGTTGAAAAATGCAGTATTTTTACATCCATATTTAAACCAGTGGGTGAAGTCAAATATTTGGATTTATAAAGACCGCATTATTTATGTCGGCAATGAGGAGCCGGAAAAAACAGCAAATACGGAAATATTTGATTGCAAAGGACTTTATTTAGTTCCTGGCTATATTGAACCGCACGCCCATCCGTTTCAATTATATAATCCTCATTCGCTTGCACAACATGTATCGCAAACGGGAACTACAACACTAATATGCGATAACCTATTTTTGCTATTACAATTCCCAAAAAAGAAAGCGTTTTCTTTTGTTGAAGATATGCAATCTTCTCCAGTTCAGTTTTTTTGGTGGGCCCGCTATGACTTGCAAACGGAATGCAGAGAAGAAGATCAACGCATTCCGCCAGATGTCGTGAAACAATGGATCGAGCATCCAGCCGTTATTCAAGGAGGAGAATTGACAGGCTGGCCAAAGCTTCTTTTAGGGGATGACTTGTTTTTACACTGGATTCATGAGACAAAAAAGGTCGGGAAGCGTGTAGAAGGCCATTTTCCAGGGGCTTCTCGAAAAACATTGACAAAAATGAAATTATTTGGTGTCGATTCCGATCACGAATCTATTAGCGGAGAAGAAGTATACAATCGGTTGTTATGCGGATACAGCGTGCCGCTCCGCTATTCTTCAATACGGCCGGATTTGCCGAAATTGTTGGAAGAGCTGCTTGCATTTGGAGTTAATCGTTTTGACGAAATGTTTTTTACAACGGATGGTTCAACGCCTGCTTTTTATGAAAATGGAATGATTAATCAGACCATTCAAATAGCGCTGGAGGCCGGAATTCCAGAGTTTGAGGCTTATAAAATGGCAACGTACAATGTTGCTAGATATTATATGCTTGATTCAAAATTGGGAGTAATCGGTCCTGGCAGGTTAGCCTCCATAAATTTTCTGGAAGCGAAAAATAACCCGAACCCAGTGGCTGTTTTGGCGAAAGGGAAATGGATTCATAAGGACGGTCAGGTGTTTGATCATTTCCCTCAAGCAGACTGGAACAAATATGAAGTTGCACCGCTTGAACTTGATTGGGATTTGACAATGGATGATCTTCAATTTTCTATGCCGATGGGATTAAAAATGAGAAACACGGTTATTATTGAGCCGTATTCCATCACTATTGACAACTTCGTTGATGAACTTCCGCTAGATCATGACGAAAGCTTCCTCGCTGTCATCGATAAAAAAGGGAAATGGCGGATCAATACAATGTTAAAAGGCTTCGCAAAGGGGATAAAAGGCTTTGCAAGCACTTATTCAACGACTGGAGATGTGGTGTTGATAGGGAAAAACAAACAAGATATGATGCATGCATTTTCCAGATTGAAAGAAATCGGCGGGGGAATAGTAATAACGGAAAATGGCCAAGTGATTCATGAAATGCCTCTTAACATTAACGGCGCTGCGTCATCGAAAAAATTTAAAGATCTCATTAAGGAGGAAAATGGTTTAGTCCAAATTATGCGAGAAAAGGGCTATAAATATTTAGACCCGATTCACAGCCTGCTCTTTTTATCTTCCACACATTTACCATATATCCGGGTTACACAGGAAGGAATTTATGATGTTATGAAAAAAACAATACTCTTTCCGACAATAATACGTTAAAATATAAAAGGGATAAATTAGTTAAGGTTGTGGATGAATGAAAAGGACATTGATTTTATTTACGATGCTTTTCTTTGTCTTTATAACAGCTTGCACAAATGAAAAAGAAAAAGAGAAAACAAATGACGAACCGTCATCATCTGAAAATCAGCCAGTTGAAAAAGAAACAGCCGTAAGCCCTTTGACAGGAAATGCTGCGACCGGAAACATTGACAGCCGCCCAATTGCTGTCATGATTAACAACCATCCGAAAGCGAGGCCTCAATCAGGATTAAATAAAGCGGATATTGTTTACGAGGCTTTAGCTGAAGGCACGATCACACGCTTTTTAGCCATTTATCAAAGCGAGAAGCCAAAAATTATCGGTCCAGTCAGAAGTGCGCGGGAATATTTTGTCGATTTGAGTAAAGGGTATGAAGCAATTTATATCAGTCACGGCTGGAGTCCCACTGCTAAAGAAATGCTGGAGTCAGAGCATCTAGACTATTTAAACGGTCTGTTTTATGATGGTACGCTGTTTTGGCGGGATTCAACCCGGAAAGCTCCTCATAACTCGTATATTTCTTTTGAAAATGTCGTAAAAGGAGCAAAAGAAAACGGGTATTCAATGACAAAGGAAGTTGCCCCGTTGCCTTTTCTTTCAGATGAAGAAATAAGCGGCATTTCTGGAGAAGAAATGTTAGAAGCTGTTGTTTCCTATGGTTCTAAACCGGAATGGCGCATTAAATATGTATTCGATCAGCAGCTAGGCCGGTATAAGCGGTATTCCGGGGACGAACTGACAGTCGATCGCGAAACGGAAGAACCTGTTCTTTTAGACAACATTTTTATTGTCCAAACGGATCATCGTTTTCTTGATGATTACGGTCGCAGAACGATTGATTTAAACTCTGGGGGCGAGGGAATTCTTTTGCAAAAAGGTATGATGAAAAGGGTCGATTGGAAAAATGTGAACGGACGCATCCTTCCTTATGAAAATGAGGAACAAGTAAAATTAGTTCCCGGCCATACTTGGATCAATATCGTGCCAGATTTGGATAAGGCTTTTCAAAATTCAGCTGAGAAAGGAGAATGATGCATGCAAATTGACAAGCTGCGGGGGAGAGAGTTAGACCAATTGTTCCGGGCTATCCTTTCTTTAAGAGATTTGGAGGAATGCTACCGTTTTTTTGATGACCTTTGCACCGTCAATGAAATCCAATCGCTTGCCCAACGGTTTGAAGTTGCTAGAATGCTTCAGGAAGGCTATACATATCATAAAATTGAAACAGAAACAGGTGCATCGACAGCGACAATCTCCCGGGTAAAGCGGTGCTTGAATTACGGAAATGATGCTTATGCAATGGCGCTTGAAAGAATTAAAGATGACAACGCTTCGTCATAAATTGGGCTGCTGGGTGAAATCAGCAGCTCTTTTTTAGTTTAGAACTTTTAAAACTCTGAAAGGCTTCTTCAACATAGCTTAAAAAAAACCCCCTCTCATATTAAAAAAACTCTTTCTAATACATCTACAGACTTTCATTGATTCACCATTTTTTTGTCCTATTATAATTTGATATAATAATGAAATGGTATATGAAATGGAGGATTATGTATGTATGATGTGAACGAGTGGAGACATGTGTTTAAGCTCGATCCGGATAAAGCCATTTCCGATGAACAGCTTGAAAAAATTTGTGAATCAAAAACGGACGCTGTTATCATTGGAGGAAGCGACAATGTAACGGAAGATAATGTTCTTTCTTTGCTTTCGCGGGTGCGGCGTTTTCTCGTTCCATGCGTGCTGGAAGTATCGAATTTAGAATCGATTGTTCCAGGATTTGATTTGTATTTTATTCCGACGGTTTTAAACAGCCGAAATACTACATGGATTACGGAGCTGCATCACCAAGCAATGAAAGAGTTTGGTGACATTATGAACTGGAATGATATTTTAATGGAAGGTTATTGCATTTTAAATGGAGAGTGTAAAGCGGCAAAATTGACCGAAGCAAAGACGGAGCTTAATTTGGATGATATTAAAGCGTATGCGAGAATGGCGGAGAACATGTTTCATCTTCCGCTCTTTTATTTAGAATATAGCGGAACGTACGGCAATGTTGAAGCAGTAAAAGCAGCGAAATCGGTTTTAACGAATACTAGGCTTATTTATGGGGGCGGCATTCAAAATGCTGCGCAAGCAAAAGAAATGGCCGAGCACGCTGACATCATCGTTGTCGGGAATGCCATTTATGAAAATTTACAATCAGCGCTTGAAACTGTCCGCGCTGTTAAAGGGTAAAGAAAGTGAAAATGAGGTGAGTGTTGAATGCATTTTTTGACTGAGCAGCTCCTCTCAGGTTTGAATGAACAGCAGCAAAAAGCGACGAAGCATACGGAAGGTCCTCTTTTAATCATGGCGGGTGCAGGCAGCGGCAAGACGAGGGTTCTCACCCACCGGATCGCTTATTTAATGGCAGAAAAAGGGGTAGCACCTTGGAATATTCTTGCTATTACCTTCACAAATAAAGCAGCGAGGGAAATGAAAGACCGGATTGAACAACTGCTTGGCCCTGGCGCTGAGGAAATATGGATTTCCACTTTTCACTCGATGTGCGTGCGAATCCTTCGCCGAGATATTGACCGGATCGGCGTCAATCGCAATTTTACGATATTGGATACATCAGACCAATTGTCTGTCATCAAAGGGATTTTAAAAGAACGAAACATTGATCCTAAAAAATATGATCCTCGAGCTATTCTCGGCACTATCAGCAGCGCGAAAAACGATCTCATTTCCCCGGAGGAATTTGCTCGTCAAGCAGGAGATGTGTGGGAGCAAATTGTCAGCGATATCTATATCGACTACCAAAAAAAATTGTTGAAAAACCAAGCTCTTGATTTTGATGACCTCATTATGTCAACGATACTGCTTTTTCAACGTGTTCCAGAAGTACTCGAATATTATCAGCGGAAATTTCAATACATTCATGTTGATGAATATCAAGATACAAACCGCGCACAATACACGCTTGTAAAGATGCTGGCATCCCGTTTTCAAAATATTTGTGTTGTCGGCGATTCGGATCAATCGATTTATCGCTGGCGAGGGGCGGACATCGGAAACATTTTATCGTTTGAAAAAGATTATCCGAACGCTAAAGTGATTTTGCTTGAACAAAATTATCGTTCTACCAAGCGTATTTTGCATGCGGCTAATGAAGTCATTAAAAATAATATGAACAGAAAGCCGAAAAATTTATGGACGGAAAACCCTGAGGGGAAAAAAATTATTTACTACCGGGCTGATCACGAAATTGGGGAGGCCCAGTTTGTCGCCAAGCAAATTCAAGAGCTCGTCCAATCAGGCAAAAGAAAACTTTCCGATATTGCTGTATTGTACCGTACAAATGCACAGTCCCGTGTCATAGAGGAAGTGCTGTTAAAATCGAATATTGATTATAAAATTGTCGGCGGCATAAAGTTCTATGACCGGAAAGAAATCAAGGATATTCTTGCATACATGCGTCTAGTGGCAAACCAGAATGATGATATTAGTTTGGTGCGAATCATCAATGTTCCGAAACGGGGCATCGGTGCATCAACCGTTGAAAAAATAATGAATTATGCAGCCCAGCAAGGTATCTCGATGTTTGCTGCTTTAGAAGAAATGGAACATATCGGGGTCAGCACTCGTGCTATGAAAGTGTTGACGGAATTCCGTGAATTGATCCAGCAGCTGTCACAAATGCAAGACTATGTGTCTGTTACTGAGCTTGTGGAAGAGATTCTTGACAGAACCGGCTACAGGGAGATGCTTAAGCAGGAAAAAACATTGGAAGCCCAAGGTCGTTTAGAGAACATTGATGAATTTTTATCTGTAACTCAAAACTTTGAAAAGCAAAATGAGGACAAAAGCCTCGTCGCCTTTTTAACGGATTTGGCCTTGATTGCGGACATTGACCGCATTGATGAAGAGCAATCGGAGCAGAAAGATTCCGTGTTATTGATGACGATCCATTCGGCAAAAGGTTTAGAGTTTCCGGTTGTATTTATGATCGGGATGGAAGAAGGTGTATTTCCTCACAGCCGAGCCTTGATGGAAGAGGCGGAAATGGAGGAAGAGCGCCGGCTGGCATACGTCGGGATAACGCGGGCAGAGGAAGAATTGTATGTAACAAATGCGAAAATGAGGACCCTTTTTGGAAGAACAAACATGAACCCGGAATCTCGTTTTATTGAAGAGATGCCGAAAGAGGTTTTAGAAGACTTAAATGAAAAGAAATCTCCAAAGCCGAAACTAAATAGAACAATCGGAGCGAAATCAGCGGGAGGAGATGTAAAGGCTTGGTCAGTAGGTGATAAAGCCGTGCACGGAAAATGGGGTGTCGGTGTTGTCGTCCGAGTGAAAGGCGATGGGGAGGATCAAGAACTTGACGTGGCATTTCCAAGTCCTGTCGGCATAAAACGGTTGCTTGCTAAATTTGCACCAATTGAAAAAGTACAGTAACTATTTGAAGGAAGGAATTGACACATATGGACAAACGTACGGCAGAAAACCGTGTAAAAGAATTGCACAAGCTTTTGAATCAATATAATTATGAATATCACGTTCTTGACAATCCGTCTGTTCCTGACGCAGAGTATGACCGCCTCATGAGAGAACTAATAGAGCTTGAAGAAAAATATCCAGAGCTGAAAACCCCTGATTCTCCCTCCCAGCGTGTGGGGGGCGCTGTTTTAGATGCTTTCCGAAAAGTGGCGCACCGCGTGCCGATGCTAAGTTTGGCAAACGCTTTTAATGAGCAGGACTTGCGTGACTTTGACAGGCGAGTCCGCCAAGCAGTTGGGGATGTCGAATATGTAGTGGAGCTGAAAATTGACGGGCTTGCGGTTTCCCTTCGATATGAAAACGGCCTGTTTGTACAAGGATCAACACGAGGAGACGGCACGACGGGGGAAGATATCACGGAAAATTTAAAAACGATCCGCTCGATCCCTTTGAGACTAAAGAAAAATTTATCGATGGAAGTGCGCGGGGAAGCATTTATGCCGAAAGCATCATTTGAGAAATTAAATGAGGAGCGCATTGCAAAAGGGGAAGTTCCGTTTGCCAATCCGAGAAACGCTGCGGCTGGTTCCTTGCGCCAGCTAGACCCAAAAATTGCCGCGAAACGAAATTTAGATATTTTCGTCTATAACATAGCAGAGCTTGGCGATACCGGAGTGTCTTCTCATAGTGAAGCATTGGACTTGCTTGATGAACTCGGCTTTAAAACAAATCGTGAACGCAGAAAATGCAAAAACATCGACGAAGTGATCGAGCTGCTTGATCAATTGTTGGAAAAGCGCTCTCAGCTTCCGTATGATATTGACGGAGTTGTAATTAAGGTTGATAGTTTGCGTCAGCAGGAAGCGCTCGGGGCAACTGCGAAAAGCCCGAGATGGGCGATTGCCTATAAGTTTCCGGCAGAAGAGGTGGTGACGAAGCTGCTGGATATTGAACTCGCTGTCGGACGCACCGGCGTCATTACCCCAACAGCGATCTTAGAGCCTGTAAAGGTTGCCGGGACAACCGTCAAACGAGCTTCCCTTCATAATGAAGATTTGATTCGGGAAAAAGATATTAAGCTTGGGGACTTCGTCGTCGTGAAAAAAGCCGGGGACATCATTCCTGAAATTGTAAATGTTCTTGTTGACAGAAGAACAGGCAATGAACAGGATTTTCGGATGCCTTCGCACTGTCCAGAATGCAATAGCGAGCTGGTCCGGTTGGAAGGAGAAGTTGCGCTTAGATGCATTAATCCAAAATGTCCGGCGCAAATTCGCGAAGGTCTCATCCATTTTGTTTCCCGAAATGCGATGAATATTGAAGGACTAGGGGAGCGCGTCATCACCCAATTGTTTAAAGAAGGCTTGATTCAAGATGTAGCGGATTTATACAAATTAACAAAACCCCAATTGCTTCAGCTTGAACGGATGGGTGAAAAATCAACGGATAATTTGTTGCACGCGATTGAACGGTCGAAGGAAAATTCGCTGGAGCGCCTTTTATTCGGTTTAGGCATTCGCTATGTCGGCGAAAAAGCCGCCAAGATTTTAGCAGAGCATTTTGAAACAATGGATCGGCTGCAAAGCGCGACAAGAGAACAATTAATCAACATACCGGAAATCGGAGAAAAAATGGCTGATTCCATCGCTACTTTTTTTGAACAGCCTGAAGTAAAAGAATTGATTGAAGAATTAAAGTCGTTCGGCGTCAATATGACGTATAAAGGTCCGAAACGGACAAATTCAGATGAAGGGGATTCGTATTTTGCCGGTAAGACAATCGTTTTAACAGGGAAGCTTGCTGAAATGTCCCGCAATGAAGCAAAAGAACAAATTGAAGCAAGAGGCGGAAAAGTTACTGGCAGTGTGAGCAAAAAAACAGATCTTGTAATCGCTGGTGAAGATGCCGGCAGCAAGCTTGCAAAAGCTCGCGAATTAAACATAGAGGTTTGGGATGAGTCTCGTTTACTTGAAGAACTAAGGAAATAGGAGAGGGAAGGTACCTTGAAAAAACTTTTGATCATAGCGGCAGCGTGCATGGCTGTGCTCAGTGCATGCTCGCAGGACATTGGAGAACCGGAGCAAATTGTACAAGAGACGGAAGAATCAACGGAAGAAAAAGCAATTATTCCGAAATACAGAATTTCGGAAGATTATTATAAGATGCTCGTGCCTTTTAAAACGAGTGAAGCGCGAGGGCTTGTGGCAAGCAATCTCAATACAAGATTTGATGTTGATGAATTTGAAACTGGTCTTATGCGGATGGCCAGCGACAAGTTTCCAACGGATAAATATGTGTTTCAAGAAGGACAATATTTAGACAAAAAAACTGTCCAAAACTGGCTTAGCCGCAAGCTGGAAGGAAAAGATTTAGAAGAAGCGAAAAAAAAGGATAAATCTTTCAAAAATGAAGGTTTAAATCCGCCAGAAAGCTCCGAAAAAAGCCCCATTTATGTAACGCATATACTTGAACATAATTACCTTGTAAAAAAAGATGAAAAAACACTTGAGCTTGGCGGAGTGTCGATCGGTTTGGCCTTGAATTCTGTTTATTATTACCGCACGGAAGACGGCATCCAAAAAGAAAATAAAATAGACAAGGCCACCATTGAAAAGAAAGGGAAGGAAATCGCACAAGTGGTTGTGAAGAGGCTTCGAGATATAGAAGGATTAGAAAAAGTGCCGATTGTCGTTTCCCTTTACGAACAAGCGCCTAAATCTTCGATTGTTCCAGGGCACTTTTTTGCAAGAACAATCGTTGATGGCGGAAGCGAAAATATCGGAAAGTGGGAAAATATTAACGAAGAGTATTACTTTTTCCCATCTGAAGAGGGAACAAAGAAAAAACCGGATGATGCCAACACATTTAAACGTTTGAAAGGTGATATTGAAGACTTTTTCCCTAACTACACAGGTATCATTGGGAAAGCTTTTTATCAAGACGGTGAAATGAAGCAAATGAAAATAGAAATACCGGTTCAGTTTTACGGTAAAACAGAAGTCATCGCCTTTACACAATTTTTAACTGGGAAAGTTGTGGAATATTACAAAGACTATATTTCTCTGGAAGTGACCATCAACTCTTCAAGAGGCCCGGAAGCGCTCATCGTAAGAGAGGCAGGACAGGAAAAACCAACAGTTCATGTTTTTCAATAAAAAAAACAGGTGATTTCAAAAAGGGGGGATTTTGAAATCACCTTTATATTGATCGTTTTTTGGCGGGCATTTGGTTAAACGGTGTTTACCACTTTACAAAAGCAGTACCGACAATGATCAACAAAATGAACAATACTACTATAAGGGCAAATCCGCCGCCGTGTCCGAATCCACCACCGTACCCGAATCCGCCGTCATATCCTCCGTAACCGTAGCCTTGACAAGAACCGAATCCAAAACTCATGTTTTTCACCTCCGAATAATGTACCGTACAATATTTTTATATTCACGAATGAATAAAACGTTTGGACGAATGTACCTATATTTGAATTTTTGGTTGAAGTCCTTCGACGTTTTGAAAATTACATATGAAAAGAAAATCATCTGTAAGAGGGGCTTTTTTCAGCCTGCCTTCGTGCAATATTGTTTCAACATTTCGGGGGTGTTGCTTTATCTGGCTAAAATTTGATATTATCAGAGTATTGCAGTGTGTTCGAAAAAGTGGAGGTGAATTGGAATGTCACGCATTTCGAAAGAACAAGTAAAACATGTTGCGCATCTTGCCCGCTTGGCAATTACGGAAGAGGAAGCAGAGATGTTTACCAATCAGCTTGACGCGATTATAACGTTTGCTGAGCAGTTAAATGAATTGGATACGGAGAACGTTCAACCAACTTCCCACGTTTTGGATATGAAAAATGTCATGCGCGAAGATCAACCTGAGCCGGGTCTTCCACGGGAAGTTGCGTTGAAAAATGCTCCTGACCAAAAAGACGGACAATTCCGCGTACCAGCCATTCTTGAGTAAGGAGGACGAAGCGAACATGGCTCTGTTTGATCATAAAATATCTGAATTAAAACAAATGCTGCACCGAAAAGAAATTTCCGTCTCCGATCTTGTCGACGAGTCTTACAAGCGCATTCAAGAAGTCGACGGAAAGGTAGAAGCTTTCTTAACCCTCGATGAAGAACGAGCCCGGGAAAAAGCAAAACAACTGGATAATGAAATAGGAAAAAAAGATACATACGGTTTATTGTTTGGCATGCCGATAGGGATTAAAGATAACATTGTGACAAAGGATTTACGCACAACCTGTGCAAGCAAAATTCTTGAAAACTTTGACCCAATTTATGATGCAACGGTTATGCGCAAGCTGGAAGAAGCTGAAGCGATTACGATCGGCAAATTAAACATGGATGAGTTTGCGATGGGATCATCCACTGAAACGTCCGCATTTAAAAAGACGAAAAACCCATGGAATTTAGAAGCGGTTCCGGGCGGTTCCAGCGGCGGCAGCGCAGCGGCTGTCAGCGCAGGAGAAGTTCCGTTTGCACTAGGCTCTGATACAGGCGGCTCGATTCGCCAGCCGGCAGCATTCTGCGGGGTTGTTGGCTTGAAGCCTACATATGGACGAGTCTCCCGTTTCGGATTAGTCGCATTCGCGTCTTCATTAGATCAAATCGGACCGATAACAAGAACTGTTGAAGACAACGCTTACCTTCTTCAAGTCATTTCAGGTCTTGATCCAATGGATTCCACAAGTGCAAATGTGGAAGTTCCTGATTATATATCCGCTTTAACTGGAGATATTAAAGGGCTGAAAATTGCGGTTCCGAAAGAGTATTTAGGTGAAGGGGTAAGCCGTGAGTCGCGCGAGGCCGTACTGGCTGCTTTAAAAGTACTCGAAGGATTGGGCGCAGAATGGGAAGAAGTATCTTTGCCGCATTCCAAATACGGTATTGCTACATATTATTTGCTTGCCTCATCCGAAGCATCTGCGAATCTCGCCCGTTTTGACGGAGTCCGCTACGGCTATCGCTCCGACAACGCTGAAACCTTGATCGATATGTATAAACAAACACGCGCGGAAGGCTTTGGAAATGAGGTGAAACGCCGCATTATGCTCGGTACATTTGCATTAAGCTCTGGATATTATGATGCTTATTACAAAAAAGCGCAGCAAGTGCGCACGCTTATTAAAAAAGATTTTGAAGACGTTTTTGAAAAATATGACGTCATCATCGGACCGACAACCCCGACTCCAGCATTTAAAATCGGCGAAAAAATTGACGATCCACTCACGATGTATGCGAACGATATTTTAACAATCAATGTGAACCTTGCCGGAGTTCCTGCTATTTCCGTACCTTGCGGATTTGCCAACGGCCTGCCGCTGGGATTGCAAATCATCGGCAAGCATTTTGACGAGAGCACCGTTTATCGCGTTGCCCATGCATACGAACAAGCAACAGACTTCCATAAACAAAAACCGGAACTGTAAGGGGTGAGAACTAATGAACTTTGAAACGGTCATCGGACTTGAAGTACATGTGGAATTGAAAACGAAATCGAAAATCTTTTCCAGTGCACCAAACGCTTTCGGTGCTGAACCAAATACAAACACAACGGTCATTGACCTCGGATACCCGGGAGTTTTGCCCGTTTTAAATAAAGAAGCCGTTGAATTCGCAATGAAAGCTGCGATGGCATTGAACTGCGAAGTGGCTACTTATACAAAGTTTGACCGGAAAAACTATTTTTATCCGGACAACCCGAAAGCATATCAAATTTCCCAATATGATCAGCCGATCGGTCAAAACGGCTGGATTGAAATTGAAGTGAACGGAAAGAAAAAGAAAATCGGCATTACGCGCCTTCATTTAGAAGAGGATGCTGGCAAATTGACGCATACTGGCGACGGCTATTCTCTTGTAGACTTTAACCGTCAAGGAACACCGCTGATTGAAATTGTATCAGAGCCGGACATCCGCTCACCTGAAGAAGCCTATGCATATTTGGAAAAATTAAAATCAATTATTCAATATACTGGCGTATCCGACTGTAAAATGGAAGAAGGATCTCTTCGCTGTGACGCAAACATTTCGCTCCGCCCGATCGGACAAAAAGAATTTGGCACAAAAACAGAATTGAAAAACTTAAACTCATTTAACTTTGTGCGCAAAGGGCTCGAATATGAAGAAAAACGTCAGGCGGAAGTGCTTTTATCCGGCGGAGTCATTCAACAAGAAACACGCCGTTTTGATGAGGCTACAGGGAAAACGATTTTAATGCGCGTTAAAGAAGGATCAGACGATTATCGTTATTTTCCTGAACCTGATTTAGTCACTCTTTACATTGATGATGAGTGGAAAGAAAGAGTCCGGTCATCGATTCCGGAGCTGCCGGATGCGCGCCAAAAACGATATGTTGAAGAGCTTGGACTCCCAGCGTATGATGCTAAAGTGCTGACAATGACGAAAGAAATGTCTGATTTCTTTGAAGCAACAGTTAAAACCGGAGCTGATGCGAAACAAGCTTCTAACTGGCTGATGGGAGAAGTATCAGCATATTTAAATGCAGAGCAAAAAGAGTTGTCTGAAGTGGCGCTCACCCCGGAAAGTCTTGCAGGAATGATCAAGCTGATCGAAAATGGAACCATCTCCTCCAAAATCGCGAAAAAAGTGTTCAAAGAGCTGATTGAAAAAGGTGGAGACCCTGAAAAAATCGTGAAAGAAAAAGGGCTTGTTCAAATTTCTGATGAAGGTGCCATCTTAAAGCTTGTAATCGAAACATTGGATGAAAATGAGCAATCGGTTATCGACTTTAAAAACGGAAAAGATAAAGCGATTGGCTTTCTAGTCGGTCAAATTATGAAAAAAACGAAGGGGCAAGCCAACCCGCAATTAGTAAACAAATTGTTATTACAAGAAATAAAGAAACGATAATTTTAATAGACGCTCAGCTTAGCAGCTGGGTGTTTTATTTATAGTAAAATGGAAATAAAACCCATCCGTGAATTTTTGAAGCTGGAATTTGAAAAAAGTGTTTAAATGGTGAACAGTTTTATCAAAATAAAAATAGAATAAACGTTTATTGACAAAAGTAGTATAAATGAACACAAATGATAGAAAAAACTTGTTTGTTTTGGCAAAAAGGAATAATCTATTAATGATTCTATTTTTACAATAGAAATGGATAGTATAGGATGATGTGAATGAAACGCGCAAGAATCATTTATAACCCCACATCTGGTCGAGAGGCTTTCAAAAAACAGCTCCCTGAAGTTCTTGCTAAATTTGAAGAGGCCGGCTATGAAACATCGTGCCATGCTACTACCGGTGAAGGAGATGCGACAAATGCAGCGAAACAGGCTGCTGAACGCGGGTTTGACCTCATTATCGCTGCGGGTGGAGACGGTACGGTGAACGAAGTTGTGAACGGGCTCGCAGTCATGGAAAATCGTCCGACGCTCGGAATCATCCCCGTCGGAACTACAAACGATTTTGCCCGTGCAATCGGCATTCCCCGCGACAATATTTTGCACGCAGTCGATACGCTGCTGAACGGCGTAAAAAGGAAAATAGACATTGGAAAAGTGAATAACCAATATTTTATTAATATTGCCGGCGGCGGAAAATTAACAGAGCTTACTTATGACGTTCCAAGCAAATTAAAGACCGTTTTAGGACAGCTTGCTTATTATTTAAAGGGCATTGAAATGCTCCCTTCCATCCATCCGACAGAGGTGGAAATTGAATATGATGGCAAGCTGTTTCAAGGAGAGATCATGCTGTTTTTAATCAGCTTGACAAATTCGGTCGGAGGGTTTGAAAAGTTGGCTCCAGACTCAATTTTAAATGATGGCATGTTTGATTTACTGATTTTGAAAAAAGTCAGCCTCGCGGAGTTTATTCGCCTTGCCAGCTTGGCGTTAAAAGGCGAGCATATTCACAGTGAAAATGTAATTTATACAAAAGCCAATCGGATAAAAGTAAAGACAGAAGACAAAATGCAGTTAAACTTGGACGGCGAATACGGAGGACTCCTGCCTGCTGAATTTGAAAACCTGTATCAATATATTGAGATCATCATGTCGAAAGAAAAAGCAGAAAAAAACGCGCCAATTGAAAAGAGCAGCGAATAGGCTGCTCTTTACCGTTTTTGAATAGATGAAATGCGGCTCCCCGCGCTAATTTCAACGATTTATATGACTTGTCTGCAACATTTTGCTTAAAAAAACCACTGCAAAAGCTTTGCAGGCAGCTTGTTAAACAAAATGTAATGAAAGAAAGGTGCAGCTGTTTTTACAGCCTTGCTTTCAAGCTGGAAAAACGAAATTTTTATTTTCCATAATGGTAATGATCGCTTTCAATTTTATTGACAAGTTTTAACAACTCAATGACGTTCAATTCATATAATTGTTGTCCATCTTCCCCTTTGTAAACACCGTTGGCAATAAGCTGTTCGATGAGTGACTCTTTAAAACTTTGATCCATGTAAATTCACTCCTTCAGCTAATATAGACGCTTTTTCATCAACCAATGTTACGTGCCGCCCTTTTATATTTTCATTACAATAGTATTTCCTATTATGACAATAATAAAATCACTTGGGTCATTTTTACGGTTGTGATACAATTTTTTCAGTCCATTCTGATCAAAAAGGAAGAAAACAACATGGAAGCACCAGTGAAGAAAAATGATTATTACGATGTATTGTTTGAAGATTTAACACATGACGGGGCAGGAGTAGCCAAAATCAACGGCTTTCCTTTATTTGTCCCGAATGCTTTGCCTGGAGAAAAGGGAACAGTCAAAGTTGTCAAAGTAAAAAAAGGCTATGGATACGGACGTCTCATGAAATTATCGGAAACAAGCCCCGATCGGGCAGATGCGCTTTGTCCTATATACAAACAATGCGGAGGCTGCCAGCTTCAGCATGTAAGCTATGACGGCCAACTGCGCCATAAGCAAAAAATAGTAAAAGAAACGCTTGCCCGCATCGGAAAAGTGGATGTAGAAAAAGTCACGGTTCATCCAACGATCGGAATGAGCGATCCTTGGAATTATCGAAATAAAGCACAGGTTCCAATCGGGGAGCGGGAAGGCGCCCTGATTGCAGGCTTTTATCAGCAAAGAACGCACGAAATTATCGATATGGAGAGATGTCTCATTCAGCAGACGGAAAACGATCGAATTGTCCGAGAAGTTAAAGCGATATTGAACCGCTATCACATCCGGGCTTACAACGAACAAACCCATCAAGGATGGCTGCGCCATATCGTTGTCCGCTACGGGTATCAAACAAAGCAAGCGATGCTTGTTTTCGTTACCCGAACAGCTGATTTTCCACATAAAAAGAAAATTTTAGCTGAAATTACCGCTAAATTTCCAAACATTCGATCGATTGTCCAAAACATAAACCCGAAACGGACAAACGTCATATTTGGCGAAGAAACAAAGCTGCTTTCGGGTTTGGAATATATATATGATTATATCGGATCAATTAAGTTTGCCATTTCCGCACGCTCTTTTTACCAAGTGAACCCTGAACAGACGAAGGTGCTTTACGAAAAAGCGTTAGAATACGCCGAACTTACCGGAGAAGAAACGGTCATCGACGCCTATTGCGGGATCGGAACGATTTCACTCTTCCTTGCGCAAAAAGCTAAAAAAGTGTACGGCGTGGAAATTGTGCCCGATGCCATTGAAGATGCCAAACGAAATGCAAAACTAAACGGCATCGAGAACGTTGAATTTGCCGTCGGTGAAGCAGAGGAGATCATGCCCAAATGGCATGCACAAGGAATTCGCGCAGACGTCATCGTCGTGGATCCTCCTCGAAAAGGCTGCGATCATTCACTGCTTCAAACAATTATAGCAATGAAACCAAAAAAAGTCGTCTACGTCTCCTGCAACCCGGCGACATTAGCGCGCGACATTGCCATCCTAGAACAAGGCGGCTACGAAACAAAAGAAGTCCAGCCAGTCGACATGTTCCCGCATACGGCGCATGTGGAGTGCTGTGCGTTGCTCGTAAAAAAATAGAAGATATGTACGAGTTCGAGAATCTATAAAAGATTCTCGGACTCCCGTCTTCTTTAATTTCTATACGTTCTATTAACTTGTGTAGGATTTCTTCGTCAAGTTTTGGTGCTTGTATAAATTGTTCAAGCTGAGCCATTAGCTCTTTAAAATTAATGTTTTTTTGGTGCGTTAAGATTTCGTTCAATTCTCGTTGTTCTCTCATTAACTTTGCAAGTTGTTGATTATTATCTTCGATTAGTAATTGATATTCCTCTTCTGAAAGTTCTCCATTCACTTTCATCCGCAGTGCATTTATTTTCTCTTGTTTCAAAGCTTCAATCTTGTCATTAATTTTTGAAAGTTTCTTTTTGTCTCGTTCTAATATTTTAGTAACTTTTTGTTCAATGTTCTTTTGAAATTCTTCAACCGACAGTAATGAAAATAATTGACGAATATCGTTAGTGATGACGTTAATCAATTCATCTTCTCTAACAAAGTGATCAGAACAGATGGTGTGACCATGCTTATTATAGTTGCCGCATACATATCCTTTACGGTTAGCTTTAAAGTGCATACTCTTTCCACAATCTGCGCAAAATGCAATGTTTGTAAACAAATGTATTTTTGCGTGTGGTCGTTTTCGTTGTCGTTCTTTTATTAATTGCTGGACAAGCATAAATTCTTCTTTAGAAATAATTGCTTCATGTGCATTTTCAACTATTATATAGTCGGAAGGATCGAGTTTTTTGCGGTGATTAGAAGTCACACTTATTGTTGTTTCACGTTGTTGAACTAAATCGCCTGTGTAATGCGGATTTTCCAATATTTTACGAACAGTTGAGCCATGCCAAACCCTGCTGGCATTCACCTTACCTTCCACTTCTCCAGGAGTAGGGATACGTTCTTCCGTCAATTCCCGTGCAATTCGATCAAAACCTTTTCCAGCAATATATGATCTGAAAATTCGTCTCACGACATCAACTGTATAATCATTACGGATTTTAAGCTTTTTGTTTTCAACGTAGTAGCCATAAGGCGCAACCGACCCTTTAAATTCCCCTTTTTGAGCTTTTAAACGAAGAACATGTTTAATGCGTTCACTGGTTCTTTGCGACTCTTGTTCATACATCCAAGCATATAGACCAAACATATGCGTGTTTCCTGACATTGTATCGATTGCGCCATCCAGCGTTATTATATCTATGCCCTTATGTTCAGCTAAATGTTTAATCTCATAGGATAGACGCCCGTTTCTGGCTAAACGGGAAAGTTCTTTCGCAAGAATTAGATCGAACTTCCCTTCTTTCGCATCTTGAATCATTTCTTGAAGTTTAGGACGTTTGTTAGATTTTGTTCCTGTTTCAACGTCTACATAAATTTTGTAGAGATCCCATCCCTTTTGAGCGAGAAGATTCATGAAAAGCTCTTTTTGATGAATTAAGGACTTTTTTTGTTCTTCTTTATCTGTTGACACACGAATATAAACAGCACATTTTTTCATGCCACTTCCTCTCCTTTCTCATCAGAAGAGGCAGTGGAATTCACCTTATTTTTAGCATAGGCATCAGCAATGATGATGTCAATTTTTTCGATAATAATGGATTGGAGAATACTCTCGAGGGTAATCGTAGATTCATTGTTGAAAATTCTTTCTACTTGCATTGCTTTACCTCCTGTGGATCTTTTGTAGGGGAATAAAGAGGAATATGTTGGATATAGAAAGGGGATGATGGTTATCATTCTATAGATTTTAAATCAAAAGTAAATGTTTTTTGTGTTCGAGATTTTTTGCTTTAAAGCAAAAAAGTGATTATCTGTAATGTCAAGTAGAGCTGCTAAACAACGGATAAAATTGAGTAGAAGAAGGTTTTAGTATGATAAAGCACGAGAAGAATTTGGAGGAGATTTGCAGATATTTTGTATTGCGATTTTAAGTATACGAGTTTAGGGAGGAATGTCTATAGTTTATGTGTTTGAGGTTTTTTACGTTAAAGTGTTAAATCGATATAGTAAAGTATAGTTTAAACAAAATGTGAACCTATTGTTTTGTGAGGGACTTCGACCTATTGCATGGAATAAAGGAATAGTAAAGGAACTAAAACATTATAGAACATAAAAAATATTTATAACTACTTGACATTCAAAGTACAATGACAATGGCGTCTGATTTAAACGGTTCAAGGTTGTTTGATAGGAAAATAAATATGTGTAGCTCGGGAAAAAACTTTGGGTAAGAAATCTTTTTCGTTTTTTACGAATTACTGTGTCAGTTGAGGAATGTAGAATACTTATAAATGAATAAAAGTTTTTCCCGTAATACCACTATCCATTAGGAAAGGAGTGTGTACTAAGTGATTCACACAGCCCATTTTTACATTTTGTTAAACGTTGATGAAGTACAACAACTACAACAACGTTTTGCAGTACCTTATACTGAGATTGGGAAAAAAGTAGACTGTCAATTTAATGCGTTTACGACTTGGATGGTTAATAAATATGGATTTCGTTTGCATTTTATCATTGACTTCATTAAGTTGCTTGGAAAAGCAGATATAAAGGAGTCAGATTACCCACAAGTTGAACAGAAAATAAAAAAATATTTGTTCTATTTGTTTTTAGACGTCACTATGTTTGATCGAATTTGCTTACTTAGAATCGATTACCGTTTTGATGCAAAAATTCCTGATACTAAGCATCGTGAACTTTTGTTACATCTGTATAAAAAAACAGTAGAAAAGTTTCGTTTTCAGAAAAAGTATGATCAGTATGACACTACTATATATTTCAACTCACACAGTGTGCAAGGATGTTGTTACGATAAAGAAGAAGATGTAAAGGCAGAAGGAAGGATTCCTGAAATTTACGAGAAAGATGTTTTTCGATTTGAGGTACGACTACAAAACTCTCATTTAAATCATATGAAATCAGGGAAAGGACGGGAAAAATGGTTAGAGGAGTATTTTAAGGAATCTTTATATAGACACTATATGTCAAAATATCTTGGCGCCTTACTTTATGAAGGAGACTACTACAAGATTAACAAAGCGAGAACTCGAATTAATCAAAGCAGTCTCACAAAAAAAGAGAAAGAACAGCTTATTGAGTTTTTGAAATATGTTTCACGACACGGTATTGAGTCAGCAAAACAGAAGTATACCCGCTACTACTTCCGCAAATTCCTCACTCAATTAAAAGCCCTCAAAATTAACCCTATTCTAATTCCTAAAAATAGGAAGGGGCTGTCCAAAAAGTCAGGGTAACTGACTTTTTGGAGCCCCTCATTTTTCACTTTTTAAAAAAAATGCACAAAAAAATCGTCCTTTCTAGTAAAATGAAGTTACCACACAACATTACAGAAAGGACGATTTTTTATGAGCAATCAAATGATTACTCGTGAAAATTATAACACACAAATGACACTTCCTCTAGATGGAAAAGAAGAAAAAACTCCTGCCAAAAGAAATTTAGCCCCTACTTTCAAACCATATAACAACCGTCAAGTTCAAATGATTTATGATATTGAATCTCTCATACCCGAACATCACGTGGCACGTGTCGTGGACGAAATGGTGGAGGCGATACCAGATAAACAATTGTTTTCTCATTATAAAGGCGGCGGCAGAAGTTCCTATCATCCCAAAATGATGCTGAAAATCATTCTGTATGCTTATTCTCAAAAGGTTTATTCCTGCCGAGGAATCGAAAAACTCGTTAAAGAAAATATTCCTGCCATGTGGCTTTCAGCGATGCAACAACCAGATTTTCGCACCATTAATGAGTTCCGAGGGGAACGGATGAAAGCTTTCATGGATGAGCTCTTTGAAGTCATGATTCTCAAATTGATAAAAGAACATTACATCACGATGGAAAACTACTTTTTGGATGGCACTAAGATCGAAGCCAATGCCAATAAGTATTCTTTTGTGTGGAAAAAATCCACTTTGAAATTCGAAGAGAAATTAAAAGAAAAAATCCAAGAAACACTAAAGCACATTCATGAATTAACCCAATTAGAAGCCGGAACAGGGCAAAAGGAAAGCGATCAACATACAGAGATCACCGAACAAAACCTGGAGGAAACCGCAAAAGAAATAGAAGAAAAAGTTGAAACGCTAACGGAAGAAATCGAAAAGGAGACCGATACATCCATTCGGAAAGAGAAGCGAAAAAAACGCAGTCAATTAAAGAAATCGGTGAAACAAATTCGGGAAGATTTCCTGCCCCGAATGGCAAGATACAAAGAACAAAAGGAAATGTTCGGTGACCGTAACAGCTACTCGAAAACAGACAAAGACGCAACCTTCATGCGCATGAAAGAAGACCATATGAAAAACGGTCAGCTCAAGCCCGGATACAACGTGCAAATGGGGACAGAGAATCAGTTTATCTTGTTTTATACTATTCATCAACGACCGACCGATACACGTTGCTTTATCCCACATATGGAGAAGCTAGCCTCCAGTTCATTACCGATGCCCCAAACAGTTATTGCGGATGCAGGCTATGGTAGTGAAGAAAACTATGTATATGCAGTTGGTGATGAGAAAGAGCCCCGGTTTGAGTTTCTAATTCCTTATGGGAGCTATGTAAAAGAACAAACACGTACATACAAAAAAGACATTAAAAATGCCAAAAACTGGACCTATTGTGAAGAGGATGATTGTTTTATTTGCCCGAATGGAAGGAGAGTAACGTTTAAAAAATACCAAAACAAAAAGAATCCATCTGGCTATGAACAAAGCTTCAAAATATACGAATGTGAAGATTGTACCGATTGCCCATTGAAAGCGAAATGCACAAAAGCGAAAGGCAACCGACAAGTTCACTGGAATCCCATCTTCGAAGAAATGAAAGCAAAGGCCAAAACAGCCCTTGAATGTGAAGAGAAAGCCGCTATCTACGCTCGACGCAAAGTCGAGGCAGAAAGTGTGTTCGGTCACATCAAGGGCAATCGGTCGTTCCGCAGATTTTCTTTGCGGGGCCTCGACAAGGTACATGTCGAGTTTGGGATTGTGGCATTAGCCCACAACTTCCTGAAAGTAGCCGGCATCCGCCAGCTACTTTCAGATAAAAATCGAAAAAATATAAAAGCAAGTGGAGAGAAACGAATTGTTTTTCTCCACTTGCTTCATTTTAGGGACTTATCGGACAGCCCCATTTTGTTTGTATTGATGACAGTTAAAAGAAAGAAAACATCTAAACTATATTAAAATGTTTGGTAAAATGAGTTTAAAGACACTTGACAAAAAGTAATAAAGATGAAATGGAGGGGATTTTTATTGAAAAAGAGTGGTTATACAGAAAGGGATATTTGTACAAAGTTTATCACGCCAGCCTTGGTTAAGGCAGGCTGGGATTTACATAAACAAATACGGGAAGAAGTTACGTTTACTGCAGGGCGCATTGTAGTCAAGGGAAAGATGCATACTCGTAAAAAGGCAAAGAGAGCGGATTATATTTTGTACTATAAAACACATCTTCCGCTTGCTATTATTGAAGCAAAAGATGATAAACATTCCGTTGGTGACGGGATGCAGCAAGCACTGGAATATGCTGAGATTTTAGATATTCCATTTGTTTTTAGTTCAAATGGAAAGGCATTTCTTTTTCACGACAGAACAGGTCAAAGCCATCCCATTGAAAAAGAAATACCTATGGATCAATTTCCATCTCCTCAAGAGTTGTGGGAGCGGTACAAACGATGGAAAGGAATCACGGAAAGAGAAGAAAAGATTATTACTCAAGATTATTTTGTGGATCCAAGTGGTAAAGCTCCTCGATACTATCAAAGAATTGCTATTAACCGAACTGTGGAAGCGATTGCTAAAGGGCAAAATCGCATTTTACTTGTTCTTGCTACAGGAACAGGTAAGACGTTGACTGCTTTTCAAATCATTTGGAGATTATGGAAGTCCAAAATGAAAAAGCGTATTTTATTTCTTGCGGATCGAAATATCTTAGTGGATCAAACGATGGCAAATGATTTTAAACACTTTGGAGACAAAATGACGAAAATAAAAAATCGAAAAGTAGATAAATCTTATGAGATTTACCTTGCTCTTTATCAAGGAGTGTCTGGGTCTGAAGATTGGAAGAATATTTATAAGGAATTCTCTCCTGATTTCTTTGACTTAATTATTGTCGATGAATGTCACCGTGGAAGTGCCAGAGAAGACTCGGCATGGCGAGAGATTCTAGAGTATTTTTCTCCTGCGACACAAATCGGTCTTACTGCTACTCCAAAAGAAACAAAAGACGTGTCTAATATTCATTATTTTGGAGAACCAATTTATACCTATAGTTTAAAGCAAGGAATTGAAGACGGTTTTCTTGCTCCTTACAAGGTAATTAGATACACCATTGATAAAGATGTGGAAGGTTGGCGACCATCCAAGGGAATGAAAGATAAATACGGACAAGTGATTGAAGACCGTATATATAATGTAAAAGATTTTGATCGCAATCTTGTATTAGAAGAACGTACTAAAATAGTCGCAAAAAAAATAACAGAGTATCTGAAAAAGACAGATCGCTATCAGAAAACAATTGTTTTTTGTAACAATATTGAACATGCCGAGCGGATGAGACAGGCATTAGCGAATGAAAATAGCGATTTAGTTGCCAAAAACCACAAATATGTTATGCGAATTACAGGAGACAACGAGGAAGGAAAGGCAGAACTTGATAACTTTATTGATCCTGCAAGTACTTACCCAGTCATAGCAGTTACGTCAAAACTGATGACGACGGGGGTAGATGCACAAACATGCAAGCTTATTGTTCTTGATGCAAATATTAATTCTATGACCGAATTTAAGCAAATCATCGGAAGAGGTACTCGTGTAAATGAAGAGTACAATAAATTTTCTTTTACAATCATGGACTTTCGGGGAGTAACGAATTTATTTGCTGACCCTACATTCGACGGAGATCCTGTTCAGATATATGAACCAAAAGATGGGGATCCTTTAATTCCTCCAGATGTAGAGGAAGATGATAGTGATAATGACATTTCGTCAGTTTCTCCTATTGATTTTGTAGGAGAAGGGGAGGATATGAACAGAGAAACTGAAGGGGAAAACGGAGCAAAGACATATTACGTAAACAACGTTAAAGTACAAGTCATTAACGAACGTGTTCAATATTACAGTGAAGATGGTAAACTTATTACGGAGTCCTTAAAGGATTACACTAGAAAGACAATTAAGAAAGAATATGCTTCTTTGGATGAGTTTTTGCAAAAATGGAATAGTGCAGAACGTAAGCAAGCTATTATTGAAGAGCTGTTAGAACAAGGTATTTTATTAGATGAACTTCAGGAAGAAGTAGGAAGAGATTATGACCCATTTGATTTAATTTGTCATGTAGCGTTTGATATGAAACCTTTAACACGCAAAGAAAGAGCTATGAATGTGAAGAAAAGAAACTACTTCTCCAAGTACGGTGATAAAGCCAGAGCGGTACTTGAAGCTTTGCTCGATAAGTATGCTGATCAAGGGGTTGAGAATATCGAAAGCATGGAAGTGCTTAAACTGCCTCCGTTTGATCAATTTGGCTCACTTGTAGAAATTGTGAAAAGTTTTGGTGGGAAGCAACAGTACTTGAAAGCGATTAGAGAATTGGAACAACAAATTTATACATCAGCTTAGATCCAATAACAGAGGAGGAACATCATGAGCATAGCAAATATAGTCAAATCGATTCAAGACATTATGCGTCAGGACGTAGGAGTGGACGGAGATGCGCAACGTATTGCCCAACTTGTATGGATGATTTTCTTGAAGATTTTTGATGACAAGGAAGTAGAATTAGAACTTAAAGATGATAATTATGTTTCTCCAATTCCAGAGGAGTACCGTTGGCGAAACTGGGCAGCGGATGACGAGGGAATGACAGGAGACGAATTGTTGGAGTTTGTAAATAACAAATTATTCCCTGCACTTAAGGAACTTTCTGGCGTAGAGGAAAATACGAGAGGATATATTGTTAAAGAAGTTTTCCAAGACAGCTATAACTATATGAAATCAGGAACATTGATGCGTCAAGTTATCAATAAAATCAATAAAATTGACTTCAATAAGTCTGAAGACCGACACTTGTTTAATGATTTTTACGAAACTTTTTTACGAGATTTACAAAGCGCTGGAAACGCAGGGGAGTATTATACACCTCGTGCAGTTACACAATTTATGGTGGAGATGGTAAATCCGAAAATCGGGGAGAAAGTATTAGATCCTGCATGTGGGACTGGTGGATTTTTAACAAGTGCGTTAGCTCATTTAAAGAAGCAAGCCGATACAGTAGAAAAACTTCAAATTCTTCAAGAATCACTTTTAGGTATCGAAAAAAAGCCGTTACCACATATTTTAAGTGTGACAAACTTAATTTTACATGGTATAGAGATTCCTAAAATACGCCGTGATAATTCTTTATCCCGCCCTTTAAGAGACTATGGAGCAAAGGACAAAGTAGATGTTATCGTGACAAATCCTCCTTTCGGCGGGATTGAGGAAGAAGGGATTCAGGCTAACTTCCCTGCAGCCTTTCGCACAAAAGAGACAGCCGATTTGTTTATGGTTTTGATTCTAACATTATTGAAAGATGGTGGACGGGCTGCCGTTGTTCTTCCTGACGGATTCTTGTTTGGTGAAGGTGTAAAGACGAGAATTAAAGAAAAACTATTAGAAGAATGTAACCTTCATACTATTGTACGACTGCCAAACGGTGTTTTTGCGCCGTATACGAGCATTCGCACGAATCTACTGTTCTTTACCAAAGGAGAGCCAACAAAAGAGATTTGGTATTACGAACATCCATATCCAGAGGGGCAAAAATCTTACAGCAAAACAAAGCCGATTCGAATCGAAGAGTTCAAGCGAGAAAAAGCATGGTGGAACAATAGAGAAAAAAATGAATATGCGTGGAAGGTTTCCATCGAAGAGGTAAAGGCGAGAGGCTACAATTTAGATATTAAAAACCCTCATTCGGAGGAAGAGCAGCTTGTAGAACCATCTGTTGCTTTGCAGAAGTATCTGGAAGCAAAGGAACGAGTTAAGGAGACGAAGCAAAAACTTGTAGACGAGTTATTAAAAATTGTGAAAGAGGTATCATCATGAAGGCTTTACTAAAGCACTTTCACGAAGTAGTAACAACAGAAGAAGATGTAGAACAGTTAAAGAAGCTTATCCTGAAATTAGCGTTTAGGGGGCAATTAGTTGAACAAAATCCGAATAATGAGCCTGTATCCCAACTGTTGCAAAGAATGGAAGAAGCAAAGCAAAGATTGATAAAAGAGAAGAAAATAAAAAAAGAGAAGCAATTACCGCCGATAACGCCAGATGAAGTGCCTTTCAATATACCTAGTCATTGGAAGTGGGTTAGGTTAGGAGAAATTGGACAAATCGTAGGTGGTGGAACACCAAAATCACAAGTGGCTGAATATTGGGCAGAACCAGGACAGGGAGTGCCTTGGATAACTCCCGCTGATTTAGGTGGAAATAAAAATGTTACAATTTCAAGAGGTAGGAGAGATATTAGTCAACTTGGATTACAAAAAAGCTCGGCAACTCTTATGCCAAAAGGAACAGTTCTATTTTCGAGTCGAGCACCTATTGGTTATGTGGCAATTGCAGAAAATGAGATTAGTACGAACCAAGGCTTCAAATCTGTAGTCCCTTACATTATGGAAATGAATAAATACATTTACTATTATTTGCTTTTCCTTGGGGAAGAATTAAATTCTAAAGCATCTGGTACAACATTCAATGAAGTATCTGGAAAATACATGTCGATGCAATTGTTCCCACTCCCGCCTCTTGAAGAGCAAAAAGAGATAGTGGCGAAAATACAGAAGTTGTTTCACTTGCTTGATACCTTGAAGGAAGAGATAAGGCAGAAAGAGAAGCTCTTTTCCGCTTTAAACAAAAGTGTGTTTACTAAAATACAAGACTATAACAATCCTTCGCAAATGGAAGACTTGCAATTTGCAATTGAAAACATGGAACACCTTTGCAATACGAAAGAGGATATTGAACTATTACGGAACAGTATATTGAGCCTTGCTGTGCAAGGAAAATTGGTTAAACAAAATCCAGACGATGAGCCTGCTTCTGTATTGTTGCAGAGAATAAAAGAAGAGAAAGAACGACTAATTGCCGAGAAAAAAATCAAAAAGGAAAAACCATTGCCGCCGATTACATCCGATGAAATTCCTTATGCACTGCCAAATGGTTGGGAATGGGAAAGACTTGGGAATCTTAGCAAGGTTGTTGAGTATGGAACTTCGCACAAGGCTACAGAAGTTAATGTGGGTGTTCCTGTGTTGCGAATGAATAATATAAAAGGTGGTAAAGTGGTATACGATGATTTGAAGTATGTTGAAAAATCTATTGAAGATTTACCAAGGCTCTACCTGAAAAAAGGGGATATTTTATTTAACCGTACAAATAGTTATGAGTTAGTGGGGAAAAGCGGTTGCTACTTAGGAAATGATGACGAATACACTTTTGCCTCTTATTTGATTAGGGTAAGTTTATTTAAAGAATATCTTGTTCCAGAATATGTAAACTATTTTATAAATTCATCTGTTTGTAGAACAACCCAAATTGAACCACATATTACTCAACAAAATGGACAGGCGAACTTTAATGGAACAAAACTCAAGAGGATATTAATTCCAATACCTCCAAAAGAAGAGCAGAAAAGAATTGTTACAAGATTGAATAATTTTATGGAACTTTGTGATGAGTTAGAAAAGAGAATTTCAAAGAAAGTCAAGGCAAACAGTATTCTTATGAGTTCTATAATACAACGAGCACTATGAAGAATAGAAAAGATATGAATGAATAGCAAAAGAGCCACTCTCGGCTCTTTTGTTGTTTCATCGCTTATATTTGTTCATGAAATCAATCAATGCTTGTGCAACGAGGTGCTGTAGTTGGTATTGGGGATAGTTATCTTCGCAGAATTTGCTAAATTCCTCGTAAATTTCGCTGTTCATTTTAATGCTTTTATTTACAAAATTGGCGTTGCTTCGGTATACACGCTCATCGAGAAGAAGAAAGGAAGATGATTTGTAATTTTGTATCAGCGACTTTAGTGTGTCAAAATTTTCTTGTATGAACGATAATACTTCTGAATCACTGTATTTGCCTTTTATATTTTTCTCATCTCGTATGAAGCGGTAATACTTTCTGTCCGTCTGATGGTAGAAGTAATCGTCTTTGCGCATTTCTTTTGTAAAGGTACTATATGGAATACCGATGAGATCAGCTATTTCTTTTAACTCGTATTTTTGAAGTAGTTCATTTACTTTTTTTACTCTTTCTTCAGGTGTCATAGTAAAGAAAGTATCCTTGTCCATTTTCACAACTCCTTTCCAATTTCTAAAGTATTGTCATTGCATTATACAGAAGAGAAATTGCTTTTATTCAAAATTCGACATATTCTTCATTAACACATAAGAACTGGGCTAGTACTGATAGTATTCAAGGTAAACCTAGTATGAAGAAATTTAGTTGGATATTGATTTGTTTAGTTGGTAGGCTTTGAGCAGTTAAGAGAAAAGCAGAATTGATTAACTTTTCCAGTGCTCAGTAAAAAAATAAGAGTGAATAAAGAGAAATGGGAAACCTATATTAAAGGTTTCCCATTGCGTTATTGTGATACTCTTTTTCAGCAAATTCTATTGCTTTTCTGTTGCAAATTTTGCATTTAAATCCATTTTTTAACTGAGTATAATTTGTGGATGTATACTCACCTAAGCAAAATGGACAATTCCAGATTGTATGATACTTGCTTTTATAAGATATTTTGTCAGCAGGGATAACGTTATTTTTGGAATAGAATTTTGCAATAATAGGGTTATTTCCTGCAAGACTTTTGTTAAAAGGAACGGTTCTATGCCATCTAACGAGTGGGCTGTTTTTTATATGAATATTTTCCACATAGTATAGGCACTTTTTACATTTCCCTTTCGAAGAAATTAAGTTTTTAGCTTTACTTTGATTTTTTGAAAATCTATATCCACAATTAGGACATCTTACATTGAAAGTATGATGTGAACTTTTTGAAACAGTAAAAGGGTTTTTGTTGTCAGAGTCTAAGTGCCTGAGAAGACCAGGTGCAAATTCGGCAAAGCTGTTTTCTTTAACTATAAAAGCATTTCCCTCTACCTTAGGCAGCAGATTATCTATCATGACGGATAATTGTTGTTCCGAATACTCCATTATTGGCAATTCATATTTGTTTTTGATAATTTGAAGGGTTGTTTGAATAGCAGGAATCAAAAATCGGTAGCTTGGCTCATGTTTCCCGCAACTGACTTCAAATTGATTATCATGATATTTTAACGGTGGTAAACCTTCTTCTCTTATCCTGATAAACATTGATACCTCGTTATGATTTTGTAGCATGTCATTTTTTTTCTGATCACTTGTTACTCGATTCGCTGTCCCATGTTGTGCACCGTCATATTCGATTGCCAACCTTAAAGTCATACTATATATGTCAATTTCAACTGAATTTCCATTTGACCATCTTTTATCTTTTAACTTATGTTTTTTAAAACCACCAATAATTTCGTTGAATAGGAGAAGTAGCAAACCTTGTGTTTTTGAGTTTTGATGCGCACTTTTATGTTTGGGACAACCTTGATGTTGTGAAGTTCTAAGTTTCACTTGTTTTGTGTAGTAATCCTGACAAAGTTCACACCAAAAAGGGTAACTCTTTGATGAAAATGGTGGAATTAACTCAGCGTTGTAATCAGGATGCAATTCTTTTGCTATGTGTGGAAAACGAACTTTTAAATTATTTTCAGGAGTTGCGAGTTCTTTGTTACAGTATGGACAGGGTACATGATCAACTAAGTCTGCACATCGTTGCATTTTTTCTTCATTTTCATTTATTCCCCAATTATGTATTTTACACATAACATATACCATACGGTTTGATTGATACGGAGTGTATTCAGGGAATACATTATTTGCACTATTTTTTTCAAAATTCCAGTACATCTCTACTTGTTTAGGTGCTTTATAAGCGATGCTTCTTTCATACGGCACCTCATTGCAAATATTGCAAACAGGTGAACCGTTGTATATAGCCTGGTACACTTGTTTGGGAGATTTAATAAATGAGCAACCTCTATTTTCGTATTGACAAATCCAGTATGCGTCATATGTATCTTTGGATGTTACTTCGTCGAATGTTTTGCCAAGCAACCGTTTGTTCTTATCTTTATCCCAAAGAACGCTCATAATACCTTTAATGCTTAAATTCCTATTCGTAATGTTATTCATAACATTACTACCTCCATAATATTCCTTATGGAAGTAGTTTTACCGATTGATTAATAATTTATACAAATTTTCTTTTTAAAGATCTGCTAAAAAGAGTATTGTTGATTTTTGATTATTGCTTGAAATCTTGCTATGATCAAGGAATAAAAACGTTTTAAGGAGTTAGCGACGGTATGAGTAAGACATTCAATAACTTCCTTAAATTCTTGTCAAAATTGAATCCTTACATAAAAAGAGAAAGTCTATCAATATCAATGGTTGAAACGCTATGTTACCCATTCATCCTCTGTCGGAGGTCGTGTGTGAAACTCGCTTCAAGAATGGATTGAGTGTCGTCATTGTATAAGCTAGTATGTTCTTCGCTTTGGAAAGTACAATGGTCGTCAACTCTATAAGTGTAAGTGCTGTCGCAAAACGTTTTCTGATATGACCAATACCGTTCTCTATCGTACACGTAAGGGTATTGAGTGGATTGCTTTTGTTGAGTGTATTCTTAAGAGGTATTCCCTGTGAAAATCTACTGAATTGTAGGGGGACTTGGGTTACGCTTTTTTTTTACTGGTGATACAAGTTGTTCAATGCTTTGAAACAAATGAATTTTGACCAATTTGAAGGTATTGAGGAAGTGAACGAAACCTATTTTCTTATACTCAGAAAAGGGGTAAACGTGGGATTATAAATCGTAAGGAGACAAGCATAAACATCGTGGTGTCAGCAAAGAACAGGTTTGCGTTCTTGTGGCTAGTGATTAGAACTAAAGCGACGGTTCGCACAATTTTTATTACATGGGTTATGGGGGATACTTTTATAACTGAGATGCAGATTGTAAAACAATTTGAAAAGGCTGTCGAAGTGATTGAGGACTATCAATATCCAATAGAAACAACAGACATTGAAATTAAAACAAAAGAAGAGCTGTAAAATCTCCTGTCTTGCATAGTAGGAATTTTATAAGAAAGTCATGCGTGTTTACCAATCAATAAAAACCAGTTGTGCATAGAAAAAGAGCACCCTTCCTGTAGAATGTAAGTACCACCAAACAAATCCAGAGAAGAGGTGCACTCTATGAAAAAGAAAAGCTATCATACTCTCGAATTTGTTGCAAAACATGTGACAGAGGAAGAACTCCATGAATCGTTGAGTGATACGACTCGAGTAATCAATGTTTGTACACTTTTGAATTACTTTGTCATGGCTACTCACGAATGAAAAAGTTTTCGGTCTAGTACGGATGTATCAGTCTCTTATGTGCTTGCCACACGTTGATCACTCGACATTTGCCAAAAAAGCGAAACATGTCCCTTACAGCGTTATAAAATGCTTTTTCATTTGATCGTATTCAAAGTAACTAAAAAATACGATAAGCCCTAAAGTTCTCTCATAGCTGTTGATTATCGATTCTACTACTATGGCGACAATAAAAAACTGTCTTCTTTGAGCGGTCTATCATGGGGAGTGTTCTGGTATCAAACTTCATATCGCTTATTCTTTTGAACAGGAAATGCCGATTCTAATTTTGGATAATCCACACGTGTGATATGTAATATATGACTAGGGAAAAATAAGTAGATTAGTAAAAATCATTTTGTGAAAACCATAAGGTCATGAGAAAACAGAGTTTCATGACTTTTTTATTTTTAGAATTTTTTAGTTAGGATGACAAATCAATCTTTTAAAAGGATGATGTATAATATTAATTGGTTCATTTTACCATGTTTAAAATAAGGAGGCATTATTGTGTACATTTCTAAGTTGTATATTAAGAATTTTAAGTGTTTTAGCGAATTTGAGATAGAGTTTAATGAAGGTTTAAATGTCATTATTGGTAGCAACAATTCGGGAAAAACAACCATAATAAAAGCAATTGAATACATTTTCAACAGATCTGTATCGAAGACACCATCTATTGACGATTTTAATAAAGAGCTTGACGATTTAGATAATCCCCCTGAAATTATAATATCTGCTACCTTAAGATCCTCGCATAATGACACCTTAGAAGATAAAGCGATTGTAGCAAGTTGGCTTACAAAATTAGAGTCACCTTGGGAAGCAACCCTTACTTATAAATACTTTCTACCAGAATCGAATTGGAAAGAATATAAAGATGCCATAAAAGAGGCACAAAATGATAAAGAAAGATGGGAGATACTTGAGAATTTCTTAAAGAAGTATGTATCTAGAATTTATGGTGGAAAAATTGAAAATAAAATAAGGGCTGAAACGGAGTATTTAGAAAAAATTCATTGCGAGACTTTAGATGCACTAAGAGATGTAGAGAGCAAGATGTTTACAGGACGAAATCCACTTCTTAAACAGCTTTTAACGCATTTTAAAGATAATGAACCTAACAATGAAAAGAGTTCTGATTCTCTAATAAGTTCTAAACAAGAGTTTCAAAAGTATTCTAATAAAGTTGTTGAAAATATAGTTAGTCGTCTGAACAGAAAAGAAATTCTTCGCTTTGCCCAAAATACTGGTGCAGCAATTGGGGGAGAACCAGACATCGATGGTCGATTAGAAGAAGCTGATGTACTTTCAATTCTACGTCTAATTATCCGAAATGAAACAGGTATTGAAATTCCTATCATTAACAATGGTCTGGGTTATAATAACCTCATTTATATGTCATTAATTTTGGCGAAATTCAAAATGATTACATCTAAGGAATATGGCGAAAATGCAAAAACATTTCCAATACTGTTAATAGAGGAACCAGAAGCTCATCTACATCCTGCTTTACAATATAATTTTCTAAAGTTCTTAAAAGAAGAAATCGATAAACAGACGTTGAGTCGTCAAATTTTTATTACCACCCATTCAACTCAAATAACATCAGCAGTTGGATTAGATCCGATTATTTGCCTCGAGAGAGATAACAAACAACAAGTGCAAGCAAAGTATCCAGGTAGAGTGTTTTCGAACAGTCCTGAGGACCAAAAATCTAAAGGATATGTAGAACGTTTTCTTGATGCAACGAAATCGGCTATGTTGTTTGCAAAATCTGTTTTATTCGTTGAAGGTATGGCTGAATTGATTTTATTTCCTGTACTAGCAGAATCAGTAGGATGCGATTTAGAACGGAATCATGTAGCAATTGTTCGTGCAGATGCTTTGACATTTTCCCATTTTATAAAAATGTTTGGGGCAGGAATTAGTACAGATCGTAAGAGATATGCATTACAAAAGAGAGTAGCCTGTGTAATTGATACTGATCCATGCAAAAAGCCAAAGAAGGCAGAGGAAGGTAAAAAAAGGACTTGGAAGTCTTGCTATCCGTTTGAATTGAATCAAGACCATGATAATTATGAATACAAACCTTTTTCTGGAGCTCTTGAAAATCTTGGAAAAATAGCAAGAAATTGTGTTAATGTTGAAATTTTTTATAATAAAACAGGTAAAGGAAAAACATTTGAATATGATTTAGCTTGGGAAAACTATTTGAATCCAATTTTGTTTGAAAACATTAAGTTGGAAGATTTTGAGTCTTTAGAGAATAGCGATTGGTTACCAGAAGAAAAAGAGAGAGCAAGATATGCTGCATCATATTTAAAGTATGCAGATGGAAGGAAAGGTGAGTTAGCTCTTGAAATAGCTCATAGATTGAAAAATGATAAATCTGCTAAGTTAATTCTGCCAAGTCATATTAAGTCTGCTTTTAATTGGGTATGTTATAAGGAATGAGGGGATTACTATGTTCCAAAGTGATGCTATTACTATTGATTCTGAATATTTAATGGACAAGAAGGACTTACATAAACATTTTAAGATAATTGCAGGTCCAGGAGCAGGAAAGACTCATTGGCTTGTAAAACATATTAGAAATGTTTTACAAAACTCTGAGCGACTTGGAAAGGTGTCGAAAATTGCATGTATTACATATACTACAGTTGGTTCTGAAGAGATTATCGAGAGATTAGGAACGGATATTCAAAGAGTCGAGGTTTCAACTATTCATAGTTTTCTGTATAAAAATATCGTAAAACCTTACTGCTACTTATTACGTAATTCAGATGGGACTACATTAGTAAATATAGCCGAGATGGATGGACATGAGGAGAATAAAGTGTCCAATGGGAGGCTAATGGAATGGAAAAAAGCCAATAACCTTTTCTACATGAAAGATGACAGCCAAATTAAAGAATGTTTAGAGGCGCTGGAATGGTATTTGAAGGAAGATGAAATCGTCTTACGAGTTCGCAGAAATGTTAATAAAAAAATAGATGGATATTATATTAGCAAGGATCATTTACTTTCTTATAAGAAGTTGTGCTGGAAAAGAGGAATTATCCATCACGAAGATGTTCTGTATTTTTCTTATAAAATATTAAAAGAGTTCCCTATCATATTAGATTGTTTATCTGCTAAATATCCGTTCATATTCTTGGATGAATTTCAGGATACCAATCCAATTCAAACGGAGATTATTAAGTGGTTAGCGTATAAAGGTTCTGTAGTAGGAGTAATAGGAGATCCAGCTCAATCAATATTTAAATTCCAGGGAGCATCCAGAAATGATTTTATAGCGTTTTCTCTTCCGAACCAACTAAACTTTAAAATAACGCAAAATAGAAGAAGTAGCCCAAGTATCGTTAAAATACTTAACTTTATACGAAAACATGATTCTTTACAACAAACGCCCATTAGGGAAGGGAAAAGTTATCCTGTTATGTTTATGGAATATAATGATGACAATATTATGGAGTTAATAGCAATTTTCCATAGAGAAAGAGAAAACAAAAACCTCAACAATGATTATTGCGTGTTAGCCAGATATAATGATTCAGTGAAAATTTTAAGAGATGTAAAAACATTGAATGTATGGGATACTTTTTCAGAAACAGATTCGTCAAAGAGAGATAGGTTCATGAGAAATATTATATTGGCAAGACAGTTTGCAAAAGAAGGACGTTATGAAGTAGCTGTAAAACAAATGATGAAAGTTTTTACAACTGATCGGAATAGATCATTGAAATCCCCTTTCCGTCAGGGGCAAACCATAACGTCTATGCAGAAAAGAAGCCTGGCGGTTAGTTTATTGGAGTATGTAATGAATTATCCAAATAGCATTGAGAATATCTCACTATATAACTATTACAATGATTTATCCTTATTCTTAAGTAAAGCGGGTTATAAAATAACGAATTATGGAAAAGGAAAGGCTAAAGACTTTGCTGAAACAACAATGATGTCAGATTTAATTAATGACCTTAAAATTCCTGAAGAAAAAACAAGCACAATCAGAACTATTCATAAGGCAAAAGGGGCAGAGTTTGAGTCAGTTCTTGTATTTTTAGATAAAATTGAATTATTAGAATTATTTCTTAATCCAGATATTAATAGTAATGAAGATGACATCAGAATATTGTATGTTGCTTTAAGTCGTGCCAAGGACTTTTTATTTATTGCTACTCCGCCTTTGACAGCAACCCAAAGGCATCAACTTGAAGAATTAGGGATGAAAATGGTATCAAAAACGGTTCGTGAGGAACAGTTGACTTAGAGGACAAGCAGCATTATAAAAGGGTAAAAGTAGAGGAATGTGAAAGAAGAAATATATTGATGAAGGTGGAGTTTTATAAAAGTAGGAAACAGCTCTATAAAGGATAACTTACAATATTTCTTTTAACCATTATGTATAGTATAAATACAGGTTGTTTTTCGACTTGAGATAGTAGGATGTGAGGTGAAGATAATTTGGAAAAGACATTACATATTGAAATTGAAAATATTAGGGGAATTTCCAAAATGACTATAGATATGCCTCTTGGTACAGATGTATATGCTATAACAGGGGTTAATGGATCAGGGAAAAGCACATTGATGATGGCTGTTGCTCCTAAAATTAAAAGACCTGTAACATTTGCGATGTTTAAGAATGGTGATTACGATAGTACTTCTTCTATCAAGTATCAGATTGAGGATAAATATGAACCTGAATCCGTGATGAATTGAAATCGACTTTGATTTTGTTGTAATTTTGATGGATTGATAATCCATAAAACCCTTTTTATGCTTATGACCTATGTCATCTCTATTTCCGAAAATGGAACAAATCTCTTTTTTAGGTATACGAACCAAAAAAATAGACAAAAAAGCACAGGGAGTGACGTTGGACATCAGTGCCCGAACATTCGTTCGTTATCTTGCCTCTCTCCATTTCTGATAGACGTTCAGTAGGGGCTCGCTATAGCCACTCCTTCGCGTCAGTTTCATCCAGATCTGTCGTGATCGACGGACGAGTCGCCCTGCCATCGTGATCACCGTCTGAATAATCGTCTTGATGCGGCGGCGTTTCACTTTGTGGTGCAACGGATGTCTCGGATCGCTTAATAGATCTTGTCCAATCAGACGAAGAAGATTGTAAACGAAGGCTCCCATGACCAACACGAGCGCATTCGTTTTCATCTTCCCAGATGGAAGCCGCTCTAAATCTAAGTCGCTCTTCAGTTCGCTATGAAACTGTTCGCATGTCGCATGGTCATGATACAACGCGAGCACATCGCTCATTCGAACATGCTCGTATCCTTTGAGCCGCACCCAATAGCTTTCCACTTCATAATCAGGAACGAGCATCAGCTGTCCATTGCGTTCCATCGTCCGTTCCGTCACTTGGGTGACTTGAACGTACGTATACGTGTTTCCATCGATCGCTGCCTTCTGTGGAAGGCATAGCTCATAGGTTTGTACTCCTTCGCTTTGTCCATCATCGACACGTTTGCCCTTTTGCGAAGCGATCTGGAACCAAAGCGCTGTCGATTCTCGGCGTAAGTTTCGCTTGATGACAAAGTCCACGTCTTCCTTTAGGCATACGTGCACATTCGCTTCTGCATCGTTTCCTGCATCCATGCGAACAAGCAGACGAGATGAAGTCAGTTGACGAGCTCGACGGATAGCGGTGACTAAAAACGAGGGCATGTTGTCTTGCACATGTTGTTTCCCTGGACGCAACTCGGCATGAACGAGATACCCTTCCTTCCCTGCATACGCAAACAACGGTGTAAAACCGTCAAATCCTTTATACGTTCGACTGACTCCTTCTTTTTTCGTATCGGAGTTGTCAAATGGGGAACCATCTATATCAAGGGGAAGCCATGTCGTCTTTCCTTTGGTCCAACAAGGGGACAAAGTGGCATGTCGTTGAATCAACAGACGTATGGACTCCTCCCAAAGAATCGTTTCGGTCATCGGAAGACAAGCGAGCTGATCGAGTCGTTGTCGCAAGGTTGGAGAGGAAGGCACGTGCTGAATCCCCATCGATGCCGAAAAGATATCGTCCTGACGATACGCTTCGATATGATCGAAATCCGTTTTTCCTGTGGCAAGCAAGCCAATCATCGAGCGAATGACATCGCTATGGGAAATGTGCACTTCTCGACGAACCGTTGGAAGCCGAAGTGCGTTTACCCGTTTATCCAGTTTCGTTCGATGGAGTAAGTAGCCAACGAGAGCAAGCCCAGCACTTGGGGTAATCGCTTCATCTGTCAATACAAACCGAATCGGGAAATCTTTCATCACATCACCTACTTGATGAAGAATCGTCAACGTCGTTTTCCCTTATCGTATCAACGGTTTGCGACCATTGTAAAGATGTTTTGTCACGGATTCAGGTATGAAGTATGGAAACCAATAAATGGGAACTGGTGTTTAGTTGAAAATAATGGGCAGATTGATTTAGAGGGATTTCAAGAAGGCAGTATTACAAGAGGGACTCGTTTTTGGAATACCACATATCATTCATATAAACGGTTATTACATATAGATAAAAGTGACTTAATTGAAGCAGATAAATTTATATCAGAGAGCTTAAGTCAAATACTTCATGGTGATATTTACCATTACCCAAAACTATATAGAATTGATAGGAGAAAGGCTAAGGAAAAGTATAATTTTGATGGAGTTCCGTATTTTCTTAGTAATGAAAGAGGAACTATTTCACAATTCTCTATGAGTACAGGGGAGTGCCTGTTAATTAACTTGCTTCACTTGTTATATAACTTGGTAATAAGGACGAATAATAAAAAACACAAGTTGATATTAATTGATGAGATCGAATTAGCACTGCATCCATCAGCAATAAAACGTCTTATTAAATTTATGAAGAATCTTGCAAAAAAATATAATTTAACAGTGTATTTTGCAACGCATTCCATTGAAATAATTCGTGACTTAGATGTTAACAATCTGTTCTATCTTGAGAAAGGGGCAAATAACATCGTTACGTGCAAAACGCCATGTTACCCTGCATATATCACAAGAGATATATATATGCACGATAGACATGATGTTATTATTTTAGTGGAAGATGATTTAGCATGGAATATTGTTGAGAGATTTCTTAAAAACATCGATGCCAAGAGAAATAAACTCATCAAGGTACTTCCAGTAGGTGGATATGAAAATATTTTAGAATTACATAATAACTTGTTGAAGGAGCGTATACTTGGAAGCAAAGTAAAACTTCTAAGCATCATTGATGGGGATGTAAAGCAAGCTGCAGAAAAGAAACTAATTGAAAAGAAGCGAAACGGACAATGGACTCATATTGATAAAAATGACGTTTTGTTTTTGCCAATTGAGAGCTTAGAAAAATATTTAAAAACAAAACTTTTTGATAACCCAGATCAAAATCTAATGAGAGAAATTAGAGATAATTTATTTGAAAATGAAACAAAGATAGACTGGTTTCTTAATGAATACAGAAAGAACATTGAGAATGCCAAAAAGGAGGATTTGAAAAAAAACGGGGTTGCAAAAGATGACAAAGATTATTTTGTGAATGGTAAAGTTCTCTTTAATGTACTCATTTCTGAGGCTAAGAAAAATAATTGGAATGAGAGTAACTTCCGAAAGGAACTTTGTGAACTTATTTTGAGATATGATAGCTTCAAGTCTTTTGAAGATAAGTTATCTAAAATCCTAAAAAAGAGACTATAACAAGGGTAAGTTTACTTAGGAGTAAGTGATTTTTAGAAGAGGTTTATGATGGGGATTACGGTGGTTTATCTCCTAAAGAAGATCTTTTCTCTTAAACCTTATGCCTATACTTATGTAGATCCAAAATAAAAATTTGGGATTTAAAGTAGAAACTTGTGGAAGTTAAAAAATAAATTTGATAAGCGTGTGAAAAAAGGCGAGAGTGGAAAGGAAAAACCCTTGTCCCTCAAGCCTTTTCTCTTTTTCTGCCAAATGTTTATTTTAATTAAAAAATAAAGTTTTGCGAAAAAATCGGGTAAAAAATCGAATCAAAAATCGAAAAAATGTGGGATTTATAGATTAACCGTGGACGTAAGAATGCGGGGTGGAGGGGGAATTTAGCAAAAGTTTATTTTGACTGGATATAGTTAGAATGAAAATGAGGGAATAGGGAAAAGGAAAGAGACAAAGCAGTATGAAAAGAATATAAATATAGTAAGGAGTTGAAGGTCGGTTACAACAATGCAAAGGACTTGTGGAAACCGAACATATCAGGGGGTTCAATATTAGCTTACAGGAAAACCTTTAAGCAACGGGGTGTAAAATTAACCACTTCGCTATTTTAAGTTCACCATACAAACGAAACCGTCTCTCCTTCTCTTCCTTCTTTCCTCCTTCCCTTTATATGGTATATAATTATTTTATTGAGGAGGGGGAGCATGGAAGAAAGACCAATTGAACATTGTCCACATTGTGGAGCCAACCTAATTGGAGAAAAAATTCCTTATCACTTGAGAGAACATTATTCACCTCCTTATTTTTCTAGATTGAAAATTGGTGTTTATAATAGAGAACTCGATAGGATCACACATTGGCAATGCCCTTTTTGTTATGAAGTGTGGGAGAGGAAATAAAGAGTAAGGAAAGAAAACGATGTTCTGAAACAAAAAACGAAATTTTTTTGAAGATAAATACGAACATAAATTCGTAAACAAGGAGATGTTGATAAGCTGTGCGGAAATTAATTTATACTGCAAGAGCTATCAAATACTTTATGTTTTCAAATGCCGCATTGACTTATGTAACTTTAGCCATTATTATGATAAGTTTTATCCTTGGTAATTTAGAAAAAAAATATGTTAGCCATTTGGTACACAAAATTGTTTTTGTAGATATACCCTATTTTGATTTTACTTATAAGGGATTGGTTAGAACGTTGCAGAATTTTGCTATGAGCATAACATTTTTATATGTAAATGTTTTATTTGGTTCGATTTATAAATATTTCAAGAGATTAAAGGAATATAAAAAATACTTGAGTGATTGTATTCATTCTTTTTACTCTTATTTTGGCAGGTATCTAAATATAGATTATAGGGACTTAAACAATAAATTAGATTTAGCTGTTTTTGAAAAGTATTGTAAAATTAGATCAAACGGTAGCAATAATCATCAATTTGAATATATAAATGGAAAAGACATTCTGATAGAAGGAGCGGGAATTATAAGTGTTCGAACTGTCCAACCGTATTATGAGCCAATACCAAAAACCTATGTGGAGTACACTCATTTAAAAAAGTATTTGGAAGACATAAAAAATAATTTGGATAAACTTTCTATTTTTCCTATCAACGAAGAATTGCTATACCAGAGCAGATTGTTGATTGGGGACTTACATAAACACATCGAGGGTTTAGTTAAGGTTCAAGATAATTCTTTTATATTAAATCAGTAGCGTTGCATAAAAAAATTTAATGTTTGTCAAGCTCAATAAAAATTCCAGTTATTTCATGTAACTGAATATTCAGACATACAATCTTTCTAAGCAAGCTTAAAAGGACAATGACGTCTTAATCGGCAGTCCATTTCCACAATTTGGTAATATATTACAGAAACATTGGATCATAAACTAAATCGTCTAGGTGTTCCACCTCCCCTTCTTCAAATTGGTACACGATGGTTTCAAAATCTTTTTCCCAATGGTATTTTTTCCGACCGTTGGACGTTCGAATTGGCTTTTTAAAAAGGGAGCGAACAAAACAGTCAAAACCTTTAAAAAGCAGATTCTGTAAAGTTCGCTTGATCTCTAATAAAGGACCATCGTGATTCACTTTTAATTGGAGCATGGCCTGTAAGCAATAGGTGATTAGGGCGATCCAAATTTGATTGTAAACGGCATTTTGACTTTTTCCATAAAATCTTTTTATCTTAAGGTGCTGTTTCATCCATTTAAAGAAGGTCTCTATCTTCCAGCGATATCGGTATAAATCTGCAATCTCTTCCGCAGAAAGATCAAAGCAATTGGTTATGATGATCACGGGATTCCCTTCGCTGTCGACCGTTTCGATCAATCGGAGAGGATGAGTCATTTTGGTATGATTACGGTCATTTCCTAAAATGACAATCTGATCCCTATAAATCAAACGTTCTGGATTGGGAATCCGTTCCGATAAAACTTCAATCTCTGCGTTCTTTTTAAGCCGGGTAATGAATCGCACCCCTTCTCGGCATAAGCGGTCGAACTGTTTGTAATCGACATACCCTCGATCAAACAAGTAAATCGCATTTGGATCGATTTCAATGAGTTCGTCCATCTGTGTGCGATCGGCATGTTTCGCGGGTAAGATAATCCCTTGATCCGGAACAGTGATATCCTTCGTTACAACAACCTTTAAATGGAGTCGAACACCAGCCTTTGTCTTACGAAAAGTTGCCCATGGATATTGGCTCAAACTCATGCTCATCGTGGTAGAATCAATGACCAGAAGACGACCAATGTTTCGGATGATCGGGGCATTTTTCATTTGCCCTTGGATCTTTAAGACCAGATATTTAAATACTTTTTCAAACAGTTGAGGGGATAATTGGCCTAATTTGCGAGAAAGTTGCGAAGTACTAATTGCATCAAATTCCAGATATGTCTGCAACTCTTCCTTGTCTTTCAAATGTTTGGCCAATTTTGTTAAGCTTTCCAATTCGTTTAACTGAGCGATGATACAAAGTTGTAAAAACTTATACGCCGTTAATTTTTTAATGTATTTGTCAACGTCAATCACATTAATTAGTTTTGAAAAAGTTATTGGATCGATCTCTTTAAATAGTTCATTTATTGTGGATTCTGTGGTATTCTTATCCATAATGGTTTCTCCTTATTCTTAGGATTTGGATAGGACTGCCAATCCTAATTATAAGGAGTTTTTTTATATCCAAAAAGATGAAATTTAACATAAAATTGGGCTTGACAAATTAAAATTAACTTAATGCAATGCTACTGATATTAAATCCCAACATTATTATGGCTGATATGAAAGATTCCAGTTGTTATTACATTAAATCTTTTTCATTACCAAACGAACAGATGTACAGAGTGTTCCAAATTATAAGAAAAGAGTATCTAAGTGTTCCAATCGATCCTTCTGATAATAATCCTCATATCGGATTACATAAAATGTTAAATCTAAGAGTAGAAAAATAGATCTGATTACTTATATTTACTACATGTTGCACTTTAAACATTGGTGATGTTTGTTCATAAAGGAGAGAATAAAACTAGGAGGAAGTTTCAATAACTTCCTCCTACGTTTTTTATTATTAACTCAACTTTCGCACACAGAAATATTTAAGCATTGCTTGATATAATTAGGTATAGTGGCCAACCATTTATTCATTTGATTTTTAAAGATGTCCATGTTCAAAGAAACCTCGGCTTCCGCCAAAGTTTGGAAAAGGTCAATAAGTGATTGAAGGGCAGTAATAAAATCTATGTCTTTTACATCTTCGCAAAGGATGTAAAAAAGGTTGCCAATCGTCTTAGGATCCTCCTCTTTTCGCATTTGCCAAGCAATGAGAATATATCGTGTAAAAACAATGGTTGTATGGCTAATTAACATGTCGTAGGAACGTCCCTGGAATTCTTTCTCTAAATTTAAAAGGGATTTATTGCATTTGAAGAAGACTTCAATGTCCCAACGCATGCCGTAAATACGAATGATCTCTTCATTTTCTAATGTTGTATCTGTGCTGAGAATGGCAAGCCATTCGCTCCGTTTATTACGGTTTCGTACAAATAGAATTTTTACTGGAATTCCATTGTCTAAAGTAGCATAAACGGATCCGCGAATGTCTTTTTTACCCATGTGAGGTTTTGCCAATTTGTAAAGTTGATTCAGTGTGAAACGTTCACCATTGTAAACGTATCGCTGCTTTAATTGCTTCACCAAGCCAATGACAAATAACCCTTTGTTCGTAATCTTCTCAATTAAAGGCGCTTGTGTAAACCAGGAATCCATGAGAACATAGTCAGCTATAATCCCTTTTTCAAGCGCATGATCAAGTAAAGCTGAAGCCACGTCCGGTTTTGATTTCAGAGCTTCCTGGCGACGCTTATAGCCAGATGTTCGTTTATCAATATTGGTATTGATTTCTTGCAGGCGATTTTCCTTTTTCGGTGAACTTAGAAGAGCAAAATCAACGGGAATAAAAGTAAAACTATCGGTCCAGCCAAGGGTAAGCATTTGAAACCCTTTCAAGTACTGATGGGTAGAGTGATCAAAAACCTTAGCCAACAGTTCAACCGACTTACTACGGTTTCTTGAAAAGACAGAATCATCAATCACAAAAGCTGTGACACGATCTTTTGAAGTTAATGGTTGAAGCAGACGGATCATTTCACTGCTTAATGAAAGCAGAAACTTTCTCCAATGATAGGTTGGTGTATTTAAAAAGCGATAGACTGTATCCTTTCCGGGCAGATCCTGAGATCGTTTACTCATAAAAGCACGAAACCAGTTCTTATATTGGAAGACTAAAAGAAAAATCAGTTTGAAAACAGTAAGACAAGAATACCCGGAAAGTTTCGTAATATTCGCTTTTCTTAAATGATATCCAATATTTAATTCGGAAAATCCTTGTTTAATTTCTTTTGGTAATTGCGCAAAGTAGTCTTTATTCGTTATCATAGTGGTGACACCTTTCTTTTGGATTTGGTTTCGTCACCAATATTTTACCAAAAGAATAGGTGTCTTTCTTTATGTTTTAAAAAATGTCAAATGATAATTTTGTACTCCCCAAAACCATTTACATCAAGCATTTAAACAAGATTTTGGACTGCGAAAGCTGAGTTATTAATTAATTTTTTCCTCTTAAATTATTGCGGTGAGCCGTACCATTACTCTAATTAAGTTTGGTGAATTCCACTGCCCTTGTCGTTAATAATTTATCTACAGCCTGTATTCAACGCATGTGGAGTGTGTTTCACGGCTAGTGTTAAAAAATGATTGAGCGTGTTTAAACTTTTACACACTCAATCGGCGCAAACTTGTAGTAAATTTTAACATTTTGGTTATTATCTACTTCTATCCGTTCAATAAACCGTAAAACCATTTCAGTAGTAAGGGTTTTGAAGGATAGAAATTCATCTACTTGCTTTCTGATGGTTGATAAGTCAGAGGTGACTGACTGTCAACCATTGCTTTTTTTATCGTTGACTTTTCCATCTCTAGATGTTGTAACTTATCTTGTACCATAGAAACAAAGTCGTGGTAATCTTCCTTTGAAATATCTCCACCGATGAACTTTTTCAGGGCATTGTAGAAATCTGCTTGAAGGGATAGTCCCCTTTAATGATCTTCCAGTTTTCTTTATTAAGTCTTTCAAGGTCAGCAGAGTCCGTTATGGAGAAATCCATATCTTCCGGGTAAAGGGAACCTTCTGGTGTTCCATGTATTCTAACATGATTAAACCAATGAACATAATCATCTAATTCCAGTTTCAATTGGTCTAAAGTTTCGAAATATCTACCCTTAACAAATTCTGTTTTGAGGCGGGACGGCTATTGCGCATACTCTCCAACGATGACCGCAAGCTGTCGCAGCTATTTGCAGATGTCCCGCGGTATCACGCCACTCCGGAGAAGCGCGTGCCTTGCCCGGAGGAGCAGAAGGCGGAAGCCATCGCTGCGGTCAAACAGCGGTTTGCGAGCAGTCACGAGGTCGTGGACGTGGACGGTGCCCGCATTCAGTTCAAAGACGGCTGGGGGCTGGTACGTCCGTCGAACACGCAGCTAATCCTTGTTCTGCGCGCTGAAGCCGTGTCACCGGAGGCATTAGCCGACATCAAACAGAAGTTGGCTGACGCACTCGGCGAGCCACCGCTTAACTTGACTATCCCATGGTGAGGCGGGGCACAATTGGATTACGATTCGTATCGGCGCTGATCCGAACAACCCATGCTATTCGGATCAGCGCCGTTTTTCTTTCTTGACAGTTATAATTTAGAAGAGAAAACAAAAATGTTGTCATCATCAGTTGCCATACTTTTGAATGCTTGCATTACGTTGTTCATAAGATGGCTAAATGGATTTACTGTAAATTATATTACTACAAGGATGAAAACAACAAGTGTCGTGGTTGAAAGTAAGAAAGACTTTGAAACCATTAAGTTTTATTCAAATATTTGCCACAACTTTGGAAGTGTAAGCGTTACAATCAAAAAATTAAATAAAAGTTCACAAATGTTTGTACTATCATCGTTTACAATATATACGTGAAAATATTCACAAATAAATATACAAAAATAATATTTATTCCGCTAGATTGGTCGCCAAAGAAAGGATGAATCTATCTTGGAGATATTATCGATGAGTGGAATTGTTATTCGATTTTTATTAGGCGGAGGCGCGGTCGTCGCTTCTACCATTATCTCAAGAAAATTAGGATCAAAAGTCGGAGGAATTTTTGCGGCCTTTCCTGCTGTATTTTTCACGCCATTATTGACACTTCGCTTAGATGTAAAAGGCGGTGAGCTAGTGGAAAAGTCGATTGTTCTATCCCAAGGGGCAGTTGTCGGGATGTTCATGAATATTATGTGTGCAATAGCGGTCGTTTATCTTTGCACTAAGCAAGGTTGGAAACGCGGGCTTGCACAATCGCTAGCTGGATGGTTTCTTGTTTCCATTGCTTATGCTTTTATTTCAAGATATTTCTAAGTTAAGGTGATTTTTATGGACGGACGTGATTTATTTTTCCGTTTTTTATTTGGTGGCTCTGCAGTTGTACTAAGTTATGAAGCGGCAAAACTGTTGCCATGGAAAGTTATCGGGGGGATTTTCGCGGCATTCCCAGCCGTTATGGTCGTTGCCGTGATGATGGTTGGCACGAAGAACGGATCTAAAGAAGCAGCAAAAACAGCGCAAGGATCAGTTTATGGAATGGTCGGTTGTTTTATTTGTGTATTAGCTGTGCTATTTTCCCTGCAATTTACACACAATTGGTGGGGAAGTTTTATTTTTGGTTTAATTACATGGTTTGCAAGTTCGTTATTCCTTGTATACATGCGAGATCATAAAAAGGAAAGCAGAGTATCAAGCATCAAGTCGCAACATTGATAAAGAGGCGCAGAGCAAAAAGCCAATGGAACCATGAGTAGCGAATATAGAAACCTGGCACGATACGAACGTGCCGGGTTTTTTGTGTGTCATGAAAAAATCGTTCTTTTCTTTTAAAAAGTTGGAGTGATAGGGGGGACGATGGTTAAATATATTCAAGATCCAATACTGATTTCTGAGTCCATTCTGGATGTATCCTTGTGAAAATCGAAGAAATTCAAAGAAAAACAGTATTTTAGAAAGTGTTCTCTCGTTCAATAATTATGATTTTAACATCAGAATTTTTTAAATATACAAAAACTGGACAACGAAATTAAGGTCAAGCAGATAGACCGCTAAATGATGCTGCACACCAATCATAAGTGATCTGTTCTAGAAACTTTACATGAGTGGAGGGCATGCCGGCTAGTTATACAGATTATCTGAATTCCCGGCTTAGAGGCATACCCGTAGAGGATCCATGTCAAGTGGATGCAGTAGTTCTAAAACCTATTGATTTCTGCTTTCATTTCGACTGGTCGACGATCCGATGAAGAAATTGTGACGTTAGTCTTTAAAGAACAAGAACACCTCGAGGTTTTGCTCTAACGCGCTTCCCAAGCTGTAGAAGCCCTGCCCCAGATCATTACCGACATAGTGGACTTTATTACCAATAACCTGCCTGAGATTATCGCAATGGGCATCGAGCTTACAGTTCAGCTCGCGGCAGGATTAATTAAGGGGAATCTAAAATAGACTTTTTATCCAATTAGGATCTGAGACATGTAGTAAGTTTTTAACTTTTTTTGCTACTAAATCGTAATCTTCTTGATTCTTTGCAGCCTCATAGTTAAACCATCGAGCATCTGGGTCATTTGGATTTTCACTAAGTCTATATCGATCATTTACATCATGTGCCGTTACTTTATTTGGGGGGATTTTTTCTCCCCAACTCATTGTAACTCCATCTGCTGGACAAACAGCTAATTCTACTACAAAAGATCCACCATGACGATTAAATTGAAAAGTAATGAGGTCAATATTATCTTCATTTTGTCTTCTAAAGTGGGGAAATGACCCTTTAAAACCATGTTCTCGTAAATATGGAACAACAATATTTTTTAATGAATTTGTCATAGTTTGACGGGCTTTTGTAGACATGTTAATGATGTCCCTCCATTTTTAACATATAGTCATTCATTATGAAAATGTCTTTTAAAAATAAAGGGATTCCTTAGCATTTGAGAAAAATTGTTGTTAGGAATCCCTTTATTTTTAATCATAAATTTTATAGGAAATTCCTTTAGATTTCAAATAATCTTTTACAGACTTACTTGCACCGACTTTACCTGTCTTATCACTTCTAAAGAAATGCCATTTAGCCCCTTTAACATCCTTTACAGATTTATCTTTTATTAATAAGTAGTCTTTATCAATCTGTTTTTTATTGTTTTAGTTAATGTAACATAACTGATGTTAGACTAAAAGTAGACACAGATTATTATAGTAATAATAGATTAAAAAATGAGGTTCTACATGACAAAAAAACAAAGGCGGTACGAGGAAGACTTTAAGCGTCAAACTGTTCGTTATATTTTGGAGGAAGCAAAAAAGAGCATATTTGAGTATATAGAAATATTTTACAACAATAAACGTATTCTCTCCGCAACAGAGTATTTTTCGCCATCCGAATGCGAACGTATGTACTATAAAAAGGGAGCTTAATGAACATATTATATAGAATAGTTAGACCAGAAAATTTACCTTTTAAAAATAATTAGGAAACGTCGTAATTATTTTTAAAAGACCACCAAGCGATAGCGCGCTAGCTGCTAAAAAATTTATAAATTTTTGTGTCTACTTTATTGACCTAATATCAGATATTAAATTGATTCAAGAGGAAATAGAAAGAACAAATGAAGATAATAAGCTCATAGAGTTTGGAACCTTTGATGTGACTTATAAAGGAAAACAGACAAAAATACGAATTCAAGTTGAAATACAAATTGAAGACGAGGATAAAGAGGTAGTTATGTATATATATAGTAGTCAAGAATTAGTAGATATTATAGATAAGGAAATGTTGAAGGTAGAGGGACAAAGGGAATTTTAATAAGTCAATAACTTGCTGTACAAAACTATTCACAGCTTGAAATAAAATATTTTACTCCAAAAAATAATAACCTTTTAATGTAGATTAAACTAAGCGCTAAGTGATCCCCTCCATAATAGGTGGAAATTATTTTACGTTTACAATTCACAGCATCTTATAGTCAAAAGTACAATTGAAAATAGGAAAAAAGTAAAAAATATGAGTTTCGTAGTAAAACTTTATTTTAGCTAGAATGAAAGAAGGGGTCATTACACATATAAGGAAAAAGAAAGAGAAGAGGAAACAGAAAAAGGAGGAATCTGTAAAGAAAACTAAAAAATTGATAAAAGAAATACTGAGTAATAAATTTACGAACCTGTTTAGTGAAATTTTGTCTATTTATATTAATTTTGTTACTAAAAAGAGCATTAGACCTTATTATTGAAAACATTAATAAATATATAACTCCGGTATTTAGAAGTAAACCGGTAAGATTAAAAGTTGACCATTTTAAGGTAAACACTGCTAAATCGATTTATCTGCGATTACCACTCAAGACATGTGGAGTGTGTGGCGAAGATGGTTTTACAAAAAGAAGCAGGAAATAATTAAAAATTTCCTGCTTCTATTCAATTTTCGGGGCGGAGAATCGATAAAAGATTTTTGGAGTTCTATTCGCTTTAATTTCAATACGATCAATTAAACAATGCAAAATTTCCGGTGTTAATTCATCAAAGTTTAAAAATTGGACCAATTCCTGCTTCAACTTTTGGATATTCTCGACAACTTTATGGCTTGATAACAAAGATTCAAGTTCTTTTTTTGAAATGACAAGCTCATTGATTTCTTTGCTATTTGCCTCAATCATATCTTGATAATCCTCTTAAGTGATTTTTTCATCGGCGAGCAGCTCGATATATTTGCGTTTTCGTGCTTTTAAGGCGTCAATTTTCTTGTTTATTTTATCCAGTTTCTTTATCAATTTGCTGCATGAGAGACTGGATGTCATGAATGATGGTCTGTTTAAGTACTTCCTCTTTGATGACATGGCTGCTACAAGCTTTTTTGCCGAATCTGGCATATCCACCGCACATATAACTTTATGATTTGAGCGATACCACATGTCTTTGCCGCAATCAGCGCAATAGGCGATATTCGTAAATAGGTGCCGTTTTGGAGCAGGGATTGTTTTTGACCGTAATTTCATCTGATGTTGTACAGCTTCAAATACGTCTCTTGGAATAATCGGCTCATGAGCGTTTGGAATAATAATTAGTTCCTCATCAGACGCCTTTTTCCGTTTGTTGGCGACAACGGTAAGCCGCTTGCGGTTATCGAAGTGAAACGAACAACCGCTGACCCGAACAAAGGAAAGCAACAGGCGAAATTGTACGCCGACTGCATTGAAAAAATGCACGGCCAACGTCCAATCATTTTTTACACAAACGGTTTTGAAACGTATATTTGGGACGATCTGAACTATCCGGCGCGGAGAGTTTCCGGCTTTTACAATAAGGAAGAATTAAGCTTGCTTATTGTAAAAGCCGCATGATGAAGCGGCCGCTAAAAAATGTGCAAATCAATGACAACATAACAAATCGCTATTACCAAAAAGAAGCAGTTTTAGCCGTATGCGACGCGCTCGAGAACAAACGGCGCAAAGCGTTGCTTGTCATGGCGACGGGGAGCGGCAAAACCCGGACGGCGATTTCGATTGTCGATGTTCTTACCCGTCATAATTGGGTAAAAAATATTTTGTTTTTAGCGGACCGCAAAACTCTGGTAACGCAAGCCAAAAACAGCTTTAGCCATTTGTTGCCGAACTTGACACTTTGTAATTTGCTCGATAACAAAGATAATCCAGAGGAAAGCCGCATGGTGTTTTCGACGTACCCGACAATGATGAACGCGATTGACGAAGCGAAACGAAAAGACGGCAAACGCCTCTTTACCGTCGGGCATTTTGATTTAATTATCGTCGATGAATCCCACCGCAGTATTTATAAGAAGTACCGAGCAATTTTTGACTATTTTGACGCAATATTGCTTGGGCTTACCGCCACACCAAAGGACGAAATTGACCGCAATACGTATGAAGTGTTTGATCTGGAAAACGGTGTGCCGACCTATGCCTATGAGTTAGATCAAGCAGTTCAAGATGGATATTTAGTGGATTATCGTACCATTGAAACAAAGCTTAAATTTCTTGAAGAGGGCATTCATTACGATGAGTTATCTGATGAAGAAAAAGAACGATATGAAGAAACATTTGATGATGAAGTAGGCGAGGATATTGACAGTGCAGCGTTAAACGAATGGCTGTTTAATGACGATACGATTGATACGGTACTGAGAGATTTAATGGAAAAAGGAATTCGCGTCGAAGGCGGAGACAAACTCGGCAAAACGATTATTTTTGCGAAAAATCATCGTCATGCGGAACGGATTGTGGAGCGCTTTGATCAATTGTTCCCTGAATACAAGGGCGGCTTTGCACGAGTCATTGATTACAGCGTGAACTACTACCAAACATTAATCGATGATTTTTCCGACCGTAACAAATTGCCGCAAATTGCGGTATCGGTCGATATGCTCGATACTGGAGTGGATATTCCGGAAGTCGTCAACCTTGTGTTCTATAAAAAGGTACGCTCCAAATCAAAGTTTTGGCAAATGATTGGACGCGGAACCCGTTTATGCAAAGACTTATTCGGAGTCGGACAAGATAAAACGCATTTCCTTATTTTTGACTATTGCGGCAACTTTGAGTTTTTCCGGGAAAATCCGAAAGGAATCGAAGGAAAAGCGGTGGAAAGCTTAACGGAGCGTCTATTTAATGCCAAAATCGAAATCATTAAAGAACTGCAGCATTTACAATACCAAGAAGAAGAGTATATTGCCTATCGCAATGAATTGATTGACGAGGTGCTAGCGGAAATCAATAAGTTAAACGAAGAAAACTTCCGCGTACGCCAACATATTCAATACGTACACAAGTTTAAAAACCGGACTAAATGGGACTCCTTAACAGCGATAGATGTTAATGAAATCAAAGAACATATTTCGCCGCTGATTGTTCCGCTAAACGATGATGAATTGGCGAAACGTTTTGATTTGCTTATGTACACGATTGAGTTGGCAAAACTGCAAACGAAAAATGCGACGAGGCCGATTCGGAGTGTGATTCGTACTGCAGAGGCATTGTCGAAACTCGGTTCGATTCCTCAAGTGATGGAGCAAAAATACATCATCGAAAAGGTGCAAACGGAAGAGTTTTGGAGCGAAGCCGATATTTTCGAATTGGAAGCTGTTCGCGAAGCGTTGCGTGACTTAGTTAAATTCCTTGAAAAAGAAACGCAAAAAATTTACTATACGAACTTTAAAGACCAAGTTTTAGAGGTCAAAGAAAACGGTCCGATGTTTACTGTCAATGATCTGAAAAATTATCGGAAAAAGGTGGAACATTATCTGCACGAACACCGCGACCAGATGGCCATTTATAAGCTGCGAAATAATAAAAAGCTAACAGTCCAAGACTTAAAAACGTTGGAGCATATTCTTTGGAATGAGCTTGGCACACAGGAAGATTATAAAAGAGAATTCGGAGACACACCGATTACAAAACTTGTCCGCCAAATCGTCGGCCTTGACCCACAGGCCGCCAACGAAGCGTTTTCCGAATTTTTATCAAGCGAACGGTTGAACATCCAGCAAAGCCGTTTTGTCAAATTGATCGTCGATTACTTTGTGAAAAACGGGGTTATGGACAAGCGGGTGCTGCAGGAAGAACCGTTCAAAACCGTCGGCAGCATTGTCGAACTCTTTAAAGATAACATGGACGACGCGCGGAGGATCATTAGCATTATCGATGAGATTAACAGAAATTCAGAGGATATTGTGGGGGCATAACTATATAATAAAATCTTTTCACTTTAATTATAAAAGAAAAGGCATCTTAGAGGGTTCATATATTGCCCCTAAGATGCCTGTTTAATCAACTGTGTAATTAATGAAATGGAAAGATGTTTAATAATTTAATTCATTAATGTAAAGAAAGATAGTGAGACAAAATAAAAGGATTTTGAAGAATTAGGGATGAAGATGGTGTCAAAAACAGTTTCTCAATTAACTTCTTCCTATCACCAAGATTGCGTAAGAGTAACTTTTATTTTGCACTAAACAGCCCGAATGGCCGCGATTTGGCCCTTATAGCCCGTCGAGGGAAAGGAATATGTCCCATTAAATCACCAGACTTTTAGATATTAGCAAAATGAATCTGGTGTAAGAATATGAACTTCGAACAGCTAAAGAATTTTTTGATAAAATATTATTATTTGAATACAAGAAAAACGGTATATATTATGAGTAGTTCTATAAGGTGGGAGGGATAAGATGAAAACAAAACAAATTAAAAAAGGAAATAATATTCTTTTCTGTAATATTAATAATGAAAATAAAGTTCTTAAACCCCAAGATGTGGTCACTACTTGGAATAATAGTTTTAAAGAAGTTCTTGCTGACGGTAATAATCAAATAGGACTGAGACCACCTCAATTTGGAGCAATTTGTGCAATTCGCTCATTTTGGACAGTTAGTAGAGAAGCAGCTACTATTGTTATGCCTACTGGAACTGGAAAAACAGAAACAATGTTAGCTACAATTGTTGCCGAAAAGTGTTTAAAGACTTTAATTGTGGTTCCTTCTAATCTACTTAGGCAACAAATTTTTGATAAAGCAAAAACATTTGGGGTTCTTTACCAAATTGGTATTCTTGATGACAAATATGTTCTGCCGCCTAATGTTGCGCTGTTAGCAAGTCAATTTGATAATTTTGAGGAATTTAGGGAATTTGTTGATCCAGCTAATATTATTGTTACAACTATGCAATTAGCGAATTTATTCCCAGATGAATATAAGAAATACCTTGCACAAGAATTTGATACTTTAATAGTTGATGAAGCACATCATATTAGTGCAAAAACATGGAGTAAATTCAAAAGTTTTTTTGTTAATAATAGAATTCTTCAATTTACGGCAACTCCTTTCAGAAATGACGAAAAAAAGATGGATGGAAAAATTATATATAATTTTCCTCTATCAAAGGCTCAAGAACAAGGATATTTTCAACCAATAATGTTTTATCCATTAGAAGAATTTAATGATAAGAAAAGTGATGAAATGATAGCGAGGGAAGCAGTTAAGCTATTGGAAGAGGACATTGATGCTGGATACGATCATATATTATTGGTTAGGGCTAGTACAAAAAATCGTGCAAAGGCATTATACGATTCTATATATAATAAGAAATATAAAAAGTTTAAACCAGTTTTGTTAATTAGTGGTCTTAGTGATAGTGAAAAGAGAAAAGGGATTCAAGCTTTGAAAAACTTAGAATCTAGAATTGTAGTTTGTGTAAATATGTTTGGAGAAGGCATTGATATACCAAACTTAAAAATAGCGGCAATCCATGATAAATACAAATCCCTTCCTATAACTCTTCAATTTATTGGGAGATTTGCCAGAACAAAAAAAGGTTTAGGAGATGCAAAAATTGTAGTAAATATTGCAAATGAAGAAGTGCAAGAAGCTATAAGAGATTTATATAATAGAGATTCAGATTGGAATCAATTACTATCAATCAAATCAGAAGGGCTTATCAATCGTGAAATAGCTTTACAAGATTTAGAGGAAAGGTTTAAAGGGAACGGTATCGATAAAATTGGTATAAAACAAATTATTCCAAAAGTTAGTATGTATGCATATATAGTAAAAACAAAATCATGGGCATGGGAAAAGTGGACTACAGTTCTCGATGAAAATATATGCAAGTACTATATTAACGATGAAGAGAAAGTTTTAGTCATTATTGAACCGAAAGAAAGTAATGTTGGATGGACTACTCAACATAATATTTCAAACCTTAGTTGGGAATTATATGTAATTTACTGGAATCAAGACAAAAATGTTGCTTTTGTTAATGCCACAGATAAATCTTTAGCGAATAAGCTTGTTGAAGCTATTTTCGGGGAGAGTAACAGAATAACTGGAGAAAATATATTTAGATGTCTATATGGTATTAATCGTCTTATGCTTGCGACGGTTGGTTTAAACTCTGCCATTAATGGCCCAATAAGATACAAAATGTTTGCTGGCGTAGATATAGCACAAGGTTTATCTGAGGCCTCAAAAAGTAATAGTTATAAGTCTAATCTTTTTGGAGTCGGATACAATGGCAAAGGAAAGGTTAGCATTGGTTGTTCCCATAAAGGGACTATTTGGGCGAAATGGGTTGAAAGTATAGATTATTGGATGAATTGGTGCAATGAGATAATAGACAAAGTTTTAGATCCTACTATTGATCCTCAAAAAATACTAGAGGGAGTATTAGTTCCTAAAGTCATCAAGGCACTTCCAAATGAAATTCCCTATAGAATTGATTGGCCATTGGAGTTAGATTTTTTTACTGATGATAATTTATTTTTAGAACGAGATGGAATTAAAATACCTATATACGAAGTTGATATTAAATTGCCAGAAATACAATCAAAAAAGGATGTATTACAATTCTATGTTGGAAATGAAGGTTTTAAAGAGAACTTTGAATTATCAATATCGGATAATTCTTTCCGAATTAAATCAGTTTCCAAAAATAAGACAAGAATTGTTAAGAGCAAGAAAAAAACTCTTCTTGCTGATTTCTTTCAAGAATATCCGCCAATAATTAAATTTGTAGACCAGTCAACTCTTGAAGGAAATTTATATGTAACATTAAAAGATAGCCATGAGGACAAGAGTTTTCCGTCAAATCAAGTTTTTTCTTGGGATTGGAAATCAATGGGGGTAAACATTAAAAAAGAATCACAGACAATCGAAAAATTTTCTGATTCCATACAATATAATGTCATAAAAAAATTACTAGATACTGGTGACTACTGTATTGTTTTTGATGATGATGATGCGGGGGAGATTGCCGATATAATTGCTATAAAGGAAAGTGAAAACGATATTATTTTTGAATTTTATCATTGCAAGTATTCTCACGGAGATTCACCCGGTTCGAGAGTTAGTGATTTATATGAAGTCTGTGGTCAAGCAGAAAAGTCAGTTATTTGGAAACAAAATACTAAAGAAATTGTGAAAAGAATGCGTAAAAGAGAAATTCAAAGGATGGAAAAAAGTACTGTATCACGATTTGAATTAGGGGATCTTGATAAACTAAAAGAAATAGAGAACAAACTAAGAGTGTATGGTTCTAAATTAGAAATAAATATTGTTCAACCGGGAGTGGATAGTAAAAAGATAACTGGGGATATGGATAGAATTTTAGTTTCTACTCAATCTTATTTGCTTGATACATATGGAATTCGGATGAATTTGATATGCAGTTAGTTTAAAAACCAATTACAGGTATTATTCTTTAACTTTTAAATCGAATGCTTACCATTAAACAGGATCTATCAGGAAACTGTGGCTCAATCATTAAAGTGTTATTATTGAAATCCACATTGAAAGAATAAGGAGCATTCCTGTTAGAAGTTTTTTCGGGGACTTGAATAAAAAAAGCCCTCTTGGTATGATTCGGGGGTGTCAATCGCACGAATTGACCCCTAATTTGGATACCAAGGAGGACTATACATGAATTCTATCTCAAACAAGAAGATTAATCAAGTCACCGATCAAACGCTGGTTGTTGGGATGGATATCGCAAAGAAAAAACATTATGCCTGCTTTGTGGATGAGCGAGGAAGGGTGTTAAAAAAGCCGTTTCCCGTTCTGCAATCGAGAGAAGGATTGGAATGGTTGTACCAGTGCATCGTGGAAGCCATGAAGGAATTTGGAAAAACCGAGGTGATCGTTGGCATCGAGCCAACGGGACATTATTGGCTCAATCTCGCTTACTTTCTTGACGAGAAGGGCATTCCTCTCGTCATGACAAACCCGATGCACGTGAAGCGCTCCAAAGAGCTGGACGATAACCTTCCAACCAAGCATGATGCGAAAGACGCGCTCGTCATTGCCCGGTTAGTGAAAGACGGCCGATTCAGCTATCCGCGCATTCTGAAAGGGATGGAGGCCGAACTGCGCGTTGGAGCGACATTTCGCTCCAAATTGGTGGAAGAACGGGGAGCGATTCGAAATCAAATGATTCGCTGGCTTGATCGATATTTTCCGGAGTTTTCCCAAGTCTTCCCGTCATTTGGGAAAATGGCGCTCGCGGTGCTGGAATATACGCCATTTCCGAGTGATCTGGCAGGAAAAGAGCTGGAAGAGGTGCTGGCCCTTTACCAGCAAAGTGAGGGATTACAATCGCCACAAAAGCCGAAAGCGAAGAAGCTGATGGAACTGGCCCAACACTCCATTGGCGTAACGGAAGGACAACAGATGGCCCGTATCGAAATCGCCACACTTGTCCGCCGGTACCGCCAATTGGAGAAAGAAATCGAGGCACTGAATGAGCAACTGACAGAACTTGTGCAAACATCCGTGGAATACGAATGGCTCAAAACTGTTCCGGGCTTAGGGGATGCGACGATCGTGGAACTGTTATCGGAAATCGGGAGTTTTTCCCACTATCAGGATCCGCGCCAATTATTGAAACTTGCGGGACTGACCTTACGGGAAAACTCCTCCGGCCAACACAAAGGGCAAAAACGGATCTCCAAGCGTGGAAGAAGGCGGTTGCGCGCCCTCCTCTTCCGCGTGATGATGCCGATGATCCGCCACAACGAAGCGTTTCGGCAGCTGCACGACTATTACACGACACGTCCTGATAATCCGTTGCGGAAGAAGCAATCGATTGTGGTGTTATGCGGAAAATTATTGAAGGTATTGCACGCTGTATGTACGAAGCACCAAGCGTTCGATGCGAAGCGAATGATGCAGGACATCTTTGGCCTCGAAACGGCTGCTTGATGCCTATAGTCTCGATTCTCTAGACAACAAGGATGACACGGAGAAGCTGGCGCGATATCATCCATTCGACCTTGAGTCCCTAAAGGAGCTTAGCCGGCCTCTGCCTGATGACTAGACCGAACGAAGGAATGTAGGCGCAAGGATGCCAAGAGACATGGGAGGGTTCGTCATCATCAGCGATGCAGAGATCCACGGTGCATCCCATACGCTTCCCCCACTACAACCAAATTTAACCAGTAGTGGCCGCGAAGCGTACCCAGTCAATGTAAGATATACACATATTTAAGAAATAATGTTAGGAACTTTGTCGAAAAATATTTTTTTGACACCCCTGAAACGGCTACAACCGTTGATATATCAACATTTATAGAGGGAGGTATTTTATTTGCGATGAATAAGTTTGAAGGAAAGTTAAAAATGTACAAACATTTGGAAGATATTCGTAACAAATTATGGTCAGAGGATGGTAAAAGTAGAGTATCTGTAATGGTGGGTGCGGGATTTAGTTTAAATGCTGAAAAACTTGATGAATCCTTGGAAAGCATGTCTTTATGGTCAGATTTAAAAAGTAAAATTGCTGAGGAATTGAAACATATAAATATTTCGGAAGAGACTGACGTTTTGTCTTTGGCTCAAATTTATGAAGAGGAATATGGAAGAACAAATCTGGATGAGTTAATAAAACAGGCAATACCAGATCAAAATTATGAACCGGGTGAACTCCATAGAAGTTTACTGCGACTACCATGGGCAGATGTATATACCACTAATTACGATACTTTACTAGAAAGAACATTGCCTCATGTTTATGAACGAAGTTACCAAGTAATATATGATATTAATGATATACCAAGTTCCGTTTCGCCCAGAATAATTAAATTACATGGTAGTTTTCCATCGAAAAGACCTTTTATTTTTACAAAAAAGGATTATGATACATATGAGCAAAAATTTACTCCCTTTGTAAATATGGTACAACAATCTATAATGGAAACCACTTTTGTCTTAATAGGATTTTCCGGCAATGATCCCAATTTTGAAAAATGGACAAAATGGGTACGCGATAATTTAGGGGAACATATGCCTAAAATATATATGTTAGCCTATAATGAACAAAAAAATGAAGCTCTTTTAAGGGAAAGAAATATAACTCTTATAGATTTTAAAGATGTTTATAAAGAAACTGAAAATAAAGATGTATATAAGGAAATGTTTAAAGATATATTTGATTTCCTTTCCTATAAAGATAGAAAGGATAAAAAAGAGTGGCCATATAAACCTTTTCCATATAGTTCTTCAAATCTTGATAAAGTATTACAAACTTTTAAGTATAACCGCGAAAGTTATCCCGGTTGGTTAATCGTGCCTGATATAATTAAGAAAAAGAACAAAGGCAATATAGAATTAAGTAAGGATAATATACTTAGACATATAAGGGATGAAGATGATATTTCAATAAAAATATCAATTATTTATGAATTAGTATGGGTATACGAAAAATTTCAGATACCATTAGATTTTAATTTTCGCAATTTTTTAAAGGGGTTTGTTGATGAGATTTTAAAAGATGAAGTTTTACTATCAAAAATAAATGTTAATTTATTTGCCTTTATTGTTTTAAGACTAGTGAAAGAAGCAAGATTAGGTTTTAATGAAGATGAATATATAAAATATACTAAATCCTTGAAAAAAATAAGATTAACAAATGAACAACAGAATCAACTAATTTATGAAGAAATACAATTTAAACTTTCAAACTTTGATTTTGAAGAAGTGAGAAATAAAGTGAATAAATGGAATTTATCAAAAAAAGATTTAGATTGGTCTTTAAAAAAAGCGATTATTTTGTTGAAAATTGGTGAAAAGCAAAAAGCTATTGAAGAATTAGAGGAAACCCTTGAAAGAGTTAGACAATTGATAACCATAAGTAGGAATAATTATCATTTATTATCTTTAGAAGGCTTAATTCTCGTAAACTTAATTCAGTTAAATCACCATTACTCATTAACTAATAGCAAAGATAGGCTAAACTATCTCGAATCAAAATTATGTAACCCTCTAAAGGAATTAGATTTTATGTATAGCAGAATTAAACCTTTTGCAAAAAAATCAGGGGTTTTTGTCAAAAAGAGTTTTGACTCAAACAAAATTAAACGTACATATAGTTTTTCTAATTTTTTTGAACCTGAGATGGTTGATTCCTATGCTATCCTAATGATTTCTGAGGAATGGGGGATGTATCTTACTAATAGACAAACAATTAATGAAGCAATAAAAAATCTTGAAATAATCTATCCATTTTATTCATGGGTTAAATTCATTCAAATTGGTAATTTAGAGAATATTGATGATTTCTTTTCTAGAGAGAGCATCTATAAATCCAATGCTTCTAGTTTATCAAATCTTTTTAAAATAATTTTTAATGGAATAAAAAATAAAGAGAATACGAAAGTTGAGTTATTATTAGAAGTTCTATCTCGTCTGTATTTTGCTTTAACGAAGGATGAAAAGAAAAAAGCTGATAATTTAATATTGGAATTATACAAAGATAGGGATTTATACAAAGTAAATATCTATTCAATTATAAAAGTACTTGCATCTTTGTTTCAGAGAATTATTTTTGATAAAGACCAGAATGAACGAGCAGAATTTTTTAGTAAAGTACTTGAACTTCCGATAATCGGGGATCCACATGGAGAATTAAAAGATATTGACTTGGATGAAAATTACTTCTTTGACCCCTCTTATAAATTTGAATTTGATTTGGATGATGCCGAAGGAATATATATAGAATTTAATCAAAAAGAGATTGATAGACTTTTAAAAATCCTAGATGGAGAAAAAAGTAATATACGTGATGCAGCCTTATCAAGGTTGATTAAATTAATATTAACTAAGAATTTGGATAGAGAAATTGATTTTAGAGTTAGAGAAAGTATAAGAAATATAATTCTAAAGGAAAAAAGTGGATTTAGTTATTGTTTTTTGGAATCTTTTCTTGTTCGGTTAACACAAGATGAGAAACTTCAAAATGATTATATACAAAAAAGAATACAACAGCCTATTCCTAAATCTTATCATAATGGTGTTGTATCCATCGGTAATGCTCTTCAAGTTTTGTTACAGGATTTACGTAACGTATTTCCTAGATTTATTAGAACGAAAAAAGAACCTCATATATTAGTGTCAAGAGAAAATTATCTAAAGTGGTTAGAGCAATTTTTTTATTGGTGGGAAGATCAAGAAAGTTGGTTACTTAAAGGAGAAAAAGATGAATTATTTGGAAAAAATCAAGATTTACTTTATATAGTAATTTTTTTAAAGAATTCTTTCTTAGCAAATATTCCTTTAGAGTATCTCTCAGAAAAACAAAAAGAAAAAATATCAGAAATATATTTTAAGATAGATAAAAATCAACATAATATTGCTTTATTATTAATTCCGGTTCTTTTGAGATTAAAGATTATATCGGAGGAAGAATTAGAAAAAACTTTTGAAGGTATCTTAGATAATAATGTTGAAATAAGTAAGTCTGCAATTAGTTCGATTTATGATTTAGCAGTTTTCAAAAAGTATAATGAGATTGATTTGGATTTATCAGAGCTGAAAAAAGAAATATTATACCTTTTTAAATATAGAAAAGAAAATACATTATTAGAGGTAATAAGAACTTTAAGGTATATTATAAATTACGCTCCTGAGACTTTTGATGAAAATGAATATTTACTTATAATTAAGGTTTTGACAACTATGTACAATGATTTAACAAATGGTTTTTATGAGAATAGTTCAATATCAAATGATTTTTTTGAAATCTTTTCTGAATCTACAGGATTGGCAGCATATATTTATAAACTTGGTAAATCGAATTACTGTAATAAATTGCAGCATTGGAAGAGGATTTCGCAAGAAAATAGGTTGCCTGAAGTACGAAAATATGCTCCACTCTTTGAAAAATAATATTGGATTTTAAGTTTTAGGTTTAATGGCAAACACTGCTACATCTATATGTTGTCTGCGATCACCACTCAAGGCATGTGGAGTGTGTGGCGAAGATGGTTTTGAGGGAAAATTAAGCAGAGGGAGCCGGAATCCGTAAAGATTTTCGGAGCTCCATCTGCTTTTATTACGATTTAGTCAATGAAGAAAATTCAGGAATTGCCTCATGAAAGGACAGGAACTTTTAAAATTGTATTTTGATTATTTGTTGGCTAATCCATTCAACCAATTTTTGGTTGGAAATGGGTGTGTGAAAAGAGGTTCCGTTCAAACTATATAGAATATTTCTTGATTGATCACGATTGCTTTTTTCAATCAAATCGAACAATTCTTCTTTACTTAAATCAGCTTGATGAAAAAGAGAAAGAATTAAGGATTCATAGGACATGAATTGATAAAGTTGAATAAGGTCAAAAGTATGATCGATATTAATTAATTCCATTAACCTCTCATTGTTTAAAAATGTCCTAAAAGGTCCATAAATTCCCTTTTCATCTTCACTGACGATATAAACAGGACCGAAATACAAGCTCAATAATGCGAGGGAAAAAATAGTGATAAAACGTTCGCCGGCATTTTTTCCATTGGCAATAATACAACCAATTAATGTTTCTAGAGCAGCTTCAGAATGAGAATCGATTTCTTTAATGGAATCACGTATTGTTTGATTCGTTCTGACAGCTTCTAAAGATATGTTTTTCAATATATTGAATGCAGTTTCTTTTGTGCCAATCATATCCCTTAATAATTCAAATATGATTTCTAAATCTACTACATATATTTCATGCTCTGTAGAAAGAATTCGAAATAATTCATAATAGTATTGTTCAAATGCCTTTTCATCTGGTAAGTTTTTGGAGGCTTCCTCAAGGATGATGTCTGGAATAAGAATAAGTTTAGAAAATTGAAATCCCTTTTGTATTATGAAAGGATTACACACAGCATCCTTCCTTAGCTTTGACAGCATCATATTATCTATAATGTAAAGTGCTTGATTAGCGTATAGAGACTTTTTTAGGCTATCCAAATGAAATTGGATAAAAGGTTTTATGGGACGGATCTTAGGATTTTCGATAGCCTTCATTTTCACTTTCGCCCGCTGACTCTTTTCGCCAATCTAGCACTAATTGATATAATTTTTTATATTTATTGATAATGGATTGGTAATCTTCTTCATTTAGGTTATTCTCCGCTTTTGATATCAAGTTTTTATAATCGTCAATTTTAATTTTATTGCTGGCTGCAAATAAGGTACAGTCTATTTCATCAGGCAGGTTATTTTTATAATCATAATCAATAATATCTTTCGCTTCATCTATGGTAATGAATTGATTTTGAACCAGTTTTATTACGATTGCCTTATAAGGAACTTCAAAAACAGGAATTAAATGAACTGCAATATCGGCTAAACTAAGACTGTTATCCTTTTTCAAAAATGCATATTTCCGATTTAAAATATGATCATTAATAAGAATTTCACCTGCAAAAAGATTTGGCAGTCTCTCCTTTTCATCAAAAATACTATCTACCATAACAAAATTTTCTTCTTTTTTCTTAACTCTATCTTTATCAAAATAAAAGTGGTAGAACTCATGCGCCCACATAAAGTTCTCATAAATTTTAGGCTGTGCTGTATTGATTTGTATATAAAAATCCTGATTGTAATAAAAAACTAAACCGCCATAATCATAATTTTTAATGGGAAATTCTAATACGCGTGCATTTTCATATAAATAAGTTTTAATGAATTCTAAAGGCTTAGGGGCAATAAGAGGATCACCGGAAGACTTTAACATCTCAATTTTTGATTTCACTTCAGGCAAATAATCTCGGTTAAAATTGACTACTTGTTCTATATTCTCTTTATTGATCACGATGTTCTCCCCCAAACATAACTGGTGAATGAGACAAAGGTTTGAGAACATCAATCAATTCTACAAATTCTCTAAAAACTTTCATACCTTCTTTAAATGCTTCATTCACTTCTCCATTTAAAGAAAGTGCAGCAAAATCCATAAAATTTTGTTCTTCAATTTTTTCATTGACACCTTTAGGCAAATCCATTTCTTTACGATGAAAATAAAACGGATCTTTAATTCTAAACAGCTTTAACATTTTCTCCTCAAATTGATCAACATTTCCTTCACCTTTAAGAAATCTATAAAAAGCACCTTTACTTATTCCTAATCGATCTATAACCCAGCTATGTTTTACACCTTTCGCATCTAAATATTTCCTTATATTTTCTCCAATGATTTTTTTGGTCTCGCTCATCATCACACCTCCAAGTCTTTTGGTATTCATTTTATATACTTCTATATATTATTATACGCAATACGCGTAAAAAAGTACATTATGTTAGATAAAATAGTACGTGTTTTGAATACTTTTATAAGATGAAGATGGAAACCATAAAAAGTCCGTACTTCAGCTAAAGCTTCTCCATTCTGAAATGTATTATGAACGTCAATCGCTAATAGTATGAATCGTCTAACTGGACAACGAAATTAAGGTCAAGCAGATAGACCGCTAAATGATGCTGCACACCAATCATAAGTGATCTGTTCTAGAAACTTTACATGAGTGGAGGGCATGCCGGCTAGTTGTACAGATTATCTGAATTCCCGGCTTAGAGGCATACCCGTAGAGGATCCATGTCAAGTGGATGCAGTAGTTCTAAAACCTATTGATTTCTGCTTTCATTTCGACTGGTCGACGATCCGATGAAGAAATTGTGACGTTAGTCTTTAAAGAACAAGAACACCTCGAGGTTTTGCTCTAACGCGCTTCCCAAGCTGTAGAAGCCCTGCCCCAGATCATTACCGACATAGTGGACTTTATTACCAATAACCTGCCTGAGATTATCGCAATGGGCATCGAGCTTACAGTTCAGCTCGCGGCAGGATTAATTAAAGCGATTCCGCAGCTCGTAGCCTCGCTGTCGCAGATTATCGCGGCCATTGTCAGTAGTTTGGGAAAGGCCGTGGGCGCTGTATTTGAAATCGGTAAGAACATCGTAACCGGTCTGTGGGAAGGCATCAAGTCTCTCGCTTCGTGGCTCGACGAAAAGGTATCCGGCTTCTTCTCCGGCATCGTGGACGGCGCCAAAAGCCTGCTTAGTATCAATTCGTCCTCGAAGGTATTTGCTGGTATCGGCCAAAACATGGGCGAGGGATCGGCGTAAGCTTTACCGAGGCCATGTCCAGAGTGGAGAAGGAAATGCGAAAAGCCATCCCCATCGATTAGAGGACCCCTGGACTGGACTCGATTATTCTCCCGCACTTTAAGATACAAGGCATCTCAATTAAAAAAGGGTAATGAGTTTGTAGGGGCTTCATTCTAAATTCATGGACTATAGGGTCTAGTTTTTTGCAAAGGGCTGAAACAGTGGATTTCGAGAATTTCTTGCCACATAATTGTTCTGTAATTTTTTGTACTTTCCGAGTTGAAACACCGTTTACCACTATTTCCATCATAGCAAGCAATAATGCTTGTTCGCTACGCTGATAGCGTTCAAAGAGATCGGTACTAAATTTGCCATTACGATGCCGCGGTACGAGTAAGTGACAAATATGAAATTTTGTGTAAAATAATGGTAATATCTGGACGATATATATAATGAGGGTCAATTATTCTATGGGCTGGTGAATCCTCAAAAATAACATTTGAAAGGGGGTGCTCATATGAAAGCAAAGAGGTTAATCAGTTTATTGCTTGTGATGGTCGTAGTATTTTTCATGACAACAACCGCATTCGCCGCTTCGTCATCGAAAACATTCACCTCATCCTCTGGAACAATCGGTTCAATGAGTCTGTATCTTGACCCGGGTGAGAGTGGTTCCTCGTCTATTGCTACAATTAATGTCTCCGGATTACCGGCAGATGCGGTCATTACAAAGGTCGTTGCTGATTGTAACACGATGTCGTATTCTGGCGCAATCCTGTCAAACAGATTGTATATAACAACCAGTAACATTTCCGGATGGACATCGGCACCATGGGGATCTGGTAACAAAACAGAAATTTCTGCAGGATTGATTGGCACGCTTGCGAATGGCACATATCAACTTTACTATACGGGAACCAACGTCAGCAGTTTGTCTCCCGGTTATAAAACATATAAAAATATAAAGCTGACGGTGTACTACAACTACTAAACAACATCTTAAACCCGGATAGGTAAGTAGTGGTTATCTCCAGATATTTTCCAGCAAAGTATCAGGCGAAATCCTATGCAAAGGAGTGAATGGAAAATAAGTCGTATAAAACCATTAGATGTCAACTTAATCAATATATTGCTTGGAACAAAAATTGACAATAGGCTGCGGATGAATGGCTTTCCGTCCCCTGACTTTACCAGGTTCGATTTCTGCACGAAAACAGCCCCTGCCATGAGTGAAGAAGAATTCAGAGAGGCTATTATTGAACAGGCAAAAAAAGATGCCGCCAAAGGTATCTGTGGCGGTGAATCTGCGGGCTACAGAAATCTTATGAAAAGCTATATTTCCGTTGCGTCTCCAGATAGAAAAGGTATTATCGCAAAAGCATCCCAAAGTTTTGCCGGCAAAGGCCGAATATCCTTTGTGGAGTTCAAAGATGCAGGTAATAATGTCATTGCCCATTATTCACAAAATAATGGTTGGACAATGGTGATGACAAAAGCAGAAATGGCACGAACTAGTGAGTTTAGCGCAATATACGTTGAAGCATGGCGCGAGGCATATTATGGGAAAGGCAATACTATCGATGGTGCTACCATCTCATCGGGAAGTACATTCAGCGTATCTGTTTAATCTCACCAGTTTCTATTCAATTTTCGAGCTGGGTGTCCGATAAGTCCCTAAAATGAAGCAAGTGGAGAAAAACAATGCGTTTCTCTCCACTTGCTTTTATATTTTTTCGATTTTTATCTGAAAGTAGCTGGCGGATGCCGGCTACTTTCAGGAAGTTGTGGGCTAATGCCACTATCCTGGCCTCTTTTACATCAATTCGATTAATGAATTGATGCAGCATTTCTGGTGTTCATTCATTAGGTATATAATAACAAAGACAACTGATAAGTGAAGGAGTTCAAAAAAATGAAACATTTTTTTTGAAAATTATTTAAGAAGAAAATTTGCGTGATAATGTCAAAGAAATACTATAAGTATGTGTCTTAATCTATAAAATCATTTTTAATGTCTTGTTATGTATAAAATACCTATTGCAAATCTAATAGGAATTGCTTATAATTTACTGTACAGAATATAGTATATTGTTTTTTAAGGAAGATAGAGTATGTGGGAAAAATTTTATTCTAAAAATGGTTTAGCAGCAAAAAACATTGCCAAAGAATTGATAAAATTAAAAGTTGGAGATAAAATTCCTCGTATCTCTGACTACTGCGCCCAACTATCCATTGGCAGGGGAACTGTACAAAGTGCATTAAATTTATTGGTGGAAATGAAAGCGATTAAATTGGAGGCCAGAGGCCATTTAGGCACGTATCTAATTAGCAAGGACAACAATTTATTGCTTGAGATTGCCGGTATCGCCCCATTAATTGGCTCTATGCCGCTTCCATATTCAAGGAAATATGAAGGATTAGCGACAGGAATAGTGGAAGCATTTGAATCAACCGGAAAAACAATAAACTTAATTTATATGCGCGGCGGGTTGAATCGAATTGAGGCGGTTCGGACAAAGAGAAGTGATTTTGCAATTGTTTCTAAGATGACAGCAGATAATATCATTTCAGAATATCCAAATTTAAAAATTTTCAAGAAATTTGGAGCTAACAGTTATGTATCCGCTCATAAGATTTTCTTAGCTGATTCAGATCATCATGTAACTAATGATAAATTAAGAGTTGGCGTGGATATGGAGTCTCCAGATCAGATGCAGCTGACATTTGCTGAATTTGAAAACAGGAATGTCGAATATGTCAATGTCAATTATATGCAGTTATTCGATATGCTTAATTCAAAACAAATTGATGTAGCTGTTTGGAATGTCGATGACAAAAGAATGAATCAAACATTTCAAGCAATCGATTTTCAATCAGCGAAAGCGAAGAAAATTTCCCGAGACACAACAGAAGCTGTTATTGTGATTGATGGTGATAGAGAACAAGAAATAGCAGAAAAGTGGGATTCAGTTGATATTCAAAAAATACTGGACATACAAAAAAGTGTTGAAAAGGGGGAAAAAATACCACGCTATTAAAACATTAATTTATCATTTACGGGATTAAAGATATTATCCGAAAATCAAACAGTATAAGACACTATAAAAATTTGCGTTTTATACAAGACACAAAATTTTTTAAAACAAAATACTAAATACAGTATATTGGAGGTTAAAGAAAAAGTGAATAGCATTCAAGTGAAAGAAAAGTTAACTATTTTATTAACAAGCAGTGTGATTACACAAAAAGCTTTTCATGTAACTTTAAATACATTTGATTACTTATCAAAAAAATTCAAAAAGGAGGTAATTGACAACTCGGAAATGTTTTGGACACATATGTCAATGGCTTTAACTAGAATGGAAAGGGGTGAATGCGAAGATGGTCCTTCCAATACAATCATGAATGAAGTGAATGAGACGCCTTATAAAGAGGATATAGAAGAAATTATAAACCATATAAATTCACTGGTTGGCCAAGAACTCCCTGAAGGAGAGCGTGTCTATTTTTATCTGCATCTTCATCGAGTTATTGAATCAAATAAATAGGAGGGGTTTTTCTATGGTGAGAATTGTAATAGGTGGACAGTTGAATAAACAAGCAATTGAAAAGCAAGTGAAAGAAATCGGAGGAAATAATGTAGAAGTATCCGTTAAAAGTGATTTGGAAGCAGTTATGGCTGTCAAAAACAAAAAAGCTGACTATTATATTGGTGCCTGTGAAACCGGATCAGGTGGAGCGCTTGCAATGGCAATTGCATTATTAGGCAAAGATAAATGCGTTACTTTGGCATCTCCAAGTACCATAAAAACCAAGGAAGAAATCGAAAAGGAAGTGAATGATGGCAAAATTGCATTTGGATTTACGGCATCATCTTCAAAAAATATATTGAATATACTAATTCCTGCTTTATTAAAATAATCAGCTTTCGCAGTTTTATATTTTCTAAACATTTGATGGAACTCACTTCAATCCCTGTAAAAATGCAAATTGTTTTTTTGGAACATGTGATTAATAAAAAGAAAGACACCTTTTTCTTTTGGGGAAAATATGGGTGACGAAACTTTTAACAAAAGAAAAAAGGTGTCATTTAAATGGTAATGAAAGAAACCTGCTTTACGCAATTACCAAAAGAAATTTCATAGTTAAATATATCATCTAAGAGAGGCTAATATCAAGAAATATATAGGCTATTCCTGTTTGTGAACCGATTTTTTCCAGTGTTTCAAAATAAAAATCAGCGTAAAAAAGATACTATTTATCGTTTTTTACGTTCACTAACATTCTTTTTGTCCGCAGTTCTGTGAACACAGTGAATGGCTTGCACTTTTAAGTGCTGATACAGCCTTGCCCAAATCATCCAATATGAAGTATTTTTTAAATCCGTATCCCTTAAAACCTAGGCAAGCAGCTGCAAGGCCGCTTTTATGACAAGTTGATGATTGATACAATCACTGTTTTTACATGATTTTGATGGATGATATCGGAAGAAGATCCGTTGGCAAACCTTTTGATAGTTTTGCGAAGATGTGCGAGACAAGGATGACATAAACGTTTTACATACACTGATCGATCCTTGTCAAGCACTTGCCAACAAGAAGTTTTTTGGATTGGGGCATTTTGAAAAATCAAATGAAGAAAAGGGTGGCATTTTCTACCTAATCATATCGGACAATGTCTAACAATGTGCGAAAGTTGAGTATAAAAAATGAATAAACAGAGGTGAGTAGAATGGATTTGAATCTCATTCAATGTATTGTCATAGTTGCTGTCGGTGCGTTAGGTTCTATTCTCGTAAACCGCGGGGTAGCGGTGTTTAATGACGGGTTGCGTCCCATTATGCCTGAATACCTTGAAAATCGAATGACAAGAGGAGAACTGGCTGCAACCAGTTTTGCATTGAGTTTTGGATTAATAGTCGGCTTCGGCATCCCTCTTTCTATAGGAGCTACGATTATTATTGGCCATAGTATTTTATTAGCGTGCGACATAATTGGTATTTGGACTCCAGATAATAAAATAGGAATGGTTACAGCCGGAGTTCTCGGTGCTGTTTATAGTATAGGAATAGTGTTAGGTTTGCAATTTGTCGTAGATTTATTTAACATGCTTCCAGTAAATTTCATAGATTCTTTAAGTCTTATCGGTAATCCGATTATTATTGCATTTACAGTATTTCCTGCTATTGCCGTTGGGTATCAGCACGGTTTAAAAAAAGCTGCTGTCACGGCGATTGTCACTTTAGCCTCCTTTTTGTTATTCGAAAAGTTTGGAACATTTAAAGTCGCAGGATACGATATTTCCCTTAGCCCTGAAGGAATGGCGTTATTAATAGGAATGTTAATGATGGTTTATTATGCCTCTAGAGTTAAAGGCGGAGAGGATACTACAAATGCCGATTTAGTAAATATTTTTAATGAACGTGTAAATCGAATTAAGAAGAATCGCTGGTTATTAGCTTTAATGGGTGGACTTGTTTCTTTAACATCTTCCATGTTGATTTTAGCAGTTGATGCAATGCCTCAAGCATTGATTAATAAAGGTCTTTATACAGAGGCAGCCATTGCTACATTTGCACGTGCGATCGGATTTATTCCTTTAGTTTTTTCAACTGCCATTGTAACGGGGGTTTATGGTTTAGCTGGTACGACATTAGTATTTGCAGTCGGTCTTATTTTCAGAGATATACCGATTTTGGCATTTGTGTTGGGTGCTTTAGTCATGTACTTGGAGGTCATATCATTATCAGCAGTATCAAAAAGTATGGATAAATTGCCTGGCGTACGCGAGATGGGAGAGCATATTCGAACTTCGCTGGCAGATGTTCTCGGAATTGCGATATTAATCGGCAGTGCAATGGCAGCGGAAAAAATTGCTCCAGGAATCGGGTTCTTTTGGGTCATTGGATTTTATTTAATCAACCGGATGGCATCAAAACCACTTGTTGAATTGGCTGTTGGGCCAATAGCGGTCATATTATTGGGGATCATCGTTAATCTTCTTTACGCAGTTGGTTTATGGCAGGTTGGTTAAATACAATGGCATCTCTCCAATCTCATTTTGGGATTGGAGAGATGTTCACTTGAAATTATTAAAAAAGGGGAAAGTATCTAATGTTGAAAAAAGGGATTACCTATATGCATGAGCATACAACCATTGACCTTTCTGAAGTAAAAAATAATGAGGATTGCCGGTTGGACGTATTTCCTGAAACTGTCAAAGAATTTAAAAAATTATATGAAAAGGGTGTACGTAATATTATTGATGTAACCAATATCGGAATGGGGAGAAGTATTACATACGTCCAAAAGGTTTCAGAAGAAAGCGGGATTAATATTATTTTCGCTACTGGTTTCTATCAAGATTCTTTTTACCCGATTCAAGTATTTCGGGAAACAAAAGAAAAGCTGGCAGAAAGAATGATAAAGGAAATTGTCGAAGGAATAAAAGGAACAGATGCAAAAGCTGAAATTATTGGTGAAATTGGAACAAGTTATAATAAATGGACAGAAGCTGAGAAAAAAGTGTTTGAAGCAGTTGTCATCGCTCATAAGGAAACGAAAAAACCAATTTCTACACATACTTCTATCGGAACGTTAGGACATGAACAAGTGGAATTCTTTAAAAAGCATGAAGTAGATTTAAATCGAGTGGTCATAGGACATGTTGATTTAACAGGAGACGCCGATTATGTATTAAAAATGCTAAGAGAAGGAGTATATGTAGAATTTGACACAATAGGAAAAGAAAGTTACATGCCGGATCGCGTTCGAGCAGAAATGTTGAAAAAAATACAGGATAAAGGGTATATCGACAAAGTACTATTATCTATGGATATTACTAGAAAATCACATCTCGAATATAAAGGTGGATTAGGGTATTCCTATTTACTGGACACATTTGTCCCCCTTTTGCAATCTTATGGGATTACAAGTGAATCAATCGATAAAATGTTGATTCATAACCCACGTGCTTTTATGGAAGGGTAAGGTGAATGATATGGAAACTTATCCGCTAAAGAGTATTTCTATTGAAGAAGCTAAGCGCAGACAGTTTAAGCTCGTTGATGTCATTACAAGGCATTTTCGCGGCGATGAAATGATTTCGCTTGGTGATCTAGGTGTTGTAAGAGGCATTAATAAACCAAAATTTACAAAAAAAGTAGAAGAAACATTAGCTGACTTCTTTGGCGTAGAGAAGGCATTATTGGTGCGCGGCGCTGGAACAGGTGCATTGAGGTTTGGTTTTATGAGTTTTTTGCAGCCGGGTGATCAGCTCCTTGTACATGATGCACCTATATATCCAACAAGCAAAACAACTTTAGAATCAATGGGGATAATGCCGATATATGCGGATTTTCACAATCATGAAGAAATCAAAAATACAATCAGGCAAAATCCAAAACTAAAAGGCGCATTGATTCAGCATACTAGGCAAAAAATTGATGATCATTATGATTTGGCTGAAACAATAAAAATAATACGTTCGGCTGATCCGGCTCTAATTATAATAACAGATGACAATTATGCTGCAATGAAAGTAGAAAATATTGGGGTGCAAGTGGGAGCGGATTTGTCCACCTTCTCAATGTTTAAGCTATTAGGTCCAGAAGGTGTTGGAATCATATTAGGGAAAAAGGATTTAATCAAGGAAATAGAAAAAATGAATTATTCCGGAGGAAGCCAAGTTCAAGGCTATGAAGCTTTGGAAGCATTAAGAGGTCTTGTATATGCTCCCGTTATGTTGGCTATACAAGCAAGCGTGAATGATCAATTAGTCCATGCCCTTAATAATGGAGCAGTAAAGGGTGTGAAAAGGGCTTATTTAGCCAATGCACAATCAAAAGTTTTACTTGTGGAATTTACTGAACCAATCGCAGAAGAAGTACTTTATCATGCCAATGAATTAGGGGCGGCACCCAATCCGGTCGGCGCCGAATCAAAATACGAAGTTGTGCCAATGTTTTATAGAGTTTCCGGCACTTTCTTATCGTCAGATCCAACATTAGCCAAAAAAATGATACGTATTAATCCATTAAGAAGCGGAGCGGAAACAATTTTAAGAATACTAGAGGAATCCATTCATCGGGCAACCGAAAATCATAAGGAAATATAGTAAAGGGGGATCAAAAATGAACAAAAGAGTCATTATTATTATATTGGACAGCTTAGGTGTCGGTTATATGGAAGATGCCAAAGACTATCACCCTTTAGATGTCGGCGCCAATACTTTTTATCATATTATTGATGCAGTGCCATCATTGAAAATTCCAAACTTTGAAAGATTGGGCATCAATAAAATTTTACATCATCCGAAATTAAAAAATGTTGATAATATTGCCAGTTACGGTGTTTTGAACCTTATGCATCAAGGAGCAGACAGTTTTGAAGGGCATAATGAAATTATGGGAACAAAACCAAAAAAAGCGTATTTAGCTCCTTTTGTTGAAAATATGGATCAAGTAAAACGTGCTCTAGAAAAAGAAGGATATAAAGTAACGATCCCAAATCCTGAATTGCCGTATCTATTAGTCAATGATTTAGTCATCGTCGCTGATAATATCGAAACTGATTACGGCCAAATTTATAATGTGAGTGCTCCGCTAGATTATATTCCGTTTGAAGAAGTATTAAAAATAGGGCAATGTGTGCGCAAAAATGTTAAAGTCAATCGTGTGATTGTCCTTGGTGGCGAAAATGTAACACCCGAACACTTGCAACGATCAGTAGAAAGACGGGAAGATGGATTAGTAGGGGTGAATTCACCTAAATCAAATGTATATAAACAAGGGTATCAAGTACGTCATTTAGGTTTTGGCATCTCTCCTGAATTTCAGCTGCCAACATTGGCGAAAAAAAGCGGAATGGAAGTTTCTCTTATTGGAAAAATGCAGGATGTCATTTATTGTGAAGGCGCCAATAGATTTCCGGGTGTCGATACGGAACAAGTAATGAAGGATATTTTACATGAAATGGACAATGTAAAACATGGAGTAATTGCTGCAACAGTACAAGAAACAGATTTGGCCGGACATGCACAGAATCCAGCCCGCTATGCGGATCGTATTGAAGTGGTCGATAGATATTTGCCGGAAATACTGGAAAAAATGACAGAACAGGACCTGTTGATTATGAGTGCGGATCATGGGAATGATCCTACGATTGGCCATAATCAACATACAAGAGAGAAAACGTATCTGTTAGTTTATCATAAACAAATATCCCCCGTTAAAATTGGAGAAAGAAAGACACTATCAGATATCGCTGCAACTTCTGCAGAGTATCTTGGACTTAATAAAACTGAAAACGGAACTTCATTCCTTCAAATATTGCAAAAAGGAAAGAGGAGACTGACGGATGTTTTTACAATCGACAATAATGCATAACAAAAAATTAATAGAAGCTGCATTGGACTTTCATCAGCAAGGAATTATCCCACCCAATACTTATGTAATAGATCTTGATACAGTAAAGAGGAATGCTAAAGCTTTATCTGAAAAAGCCAAAAAACAGGATATTGAACTATTTTTTATGACAAAACAATTTGGCCGCAATCCGTTGGTGGCGCAAGCTATTGTTGAATCAGGGATTGAGAAGGCAGTCGCCGTAGATCCATGGGAGGCCATGACTCTTAGTAAAAATGGCATTCAGATTGGCCATGTTGGACACCTCGTTCAAATACCTGTCCATATGATATCAACAATATTAAATCTTAATCCTGATTATGTTACAGTTTTTAGTTATGAAAATGCTCGAAATATAAGCAGAATTGCTCAACAGATGGGAAAAAAACAAAAAGTCTTTTTGCGCATTGCAAACAAAGACGATTATATATATAACGGTCAAGAAGGTGGATTCACATTTGAACAGTTAGTGAAAGATATTGAATCTATGGAAAAATTGGAAGGCATTGAAATAGCCGGTTTAACAAGTTTTCCTTGTATATTGATTCAAGATGATGTTCCAACCATTACCCCGAATGTCAAATCCATGCAGACTGCAAAATTGTTTTTAATGAATAGAGGATATGAAAAGCTTGAGATGAATATGCCAAGTGCCACTTCTACCGCAACAATGAAATTATTAAAGGAAAATGGTGCAACACAAGGAGAACCCGGTCATGCATTAATTGGAACGACTCCATTGCATGCTTCACAAAACTTGGAAGAAAAACCTGCGATGGTATATGTATCGGAGGTATCCCATTTATATAATAATCATGCATATGTTTTTGGCGGCGGATTTTATCCACGTTCACATATGAAGGAAGCATTAGTTGGAACAAATAGACAAAATCTAAAGCGGGTTCCTACAATTGATAATGCTCCGACTAATATTGATTATTACGGCTCATTGGCGACAGACGGAGTACGAGTGGGAGATACGGTCATATATGCCTTTCGCACACAAGTATTTGTTACAAATGCCCATGTTGCCGTCTTAAAGAATATTTCCGCCAATCCTGAACTTGTAGGAATTTATGATTCTATGGGGAATTTAATCAATTGATCCAATAAAAATGATCATTTTTACTGCAAGAGCATGGTTGTTAATGGAAATTTTGGAGGAGATTTTAAATGTATCGAGCTGTCTTTCTGGATATAGACGGGACAATTTTGAATTCTAAAAATCAGCTTGAAGATGAAACCATAGAATCTATTCATAAAGTGCAAAAGAAGGGGATTATCGTTGGTTTGGCTTCAGGCAGGTCTTTAGAAGCCTCAAAAATTTATGGTGATAAATTACAGTGTTGGCTTTATGCTGCTTATAACGGCAGCCTTGTATTTTTAAATAATAAGATCATTCATGATGTAAAAATATCATCAAAAGTTGCCTATGATCTTTGCAGCCAAACTTATCAATATGGCGGCAAGTATATTCACTTTTCGTACAGTACCTCACGATCTAATCAGCCTTTATATGAAGAACATTTACTGCCATTTGCAAAAAAGACAAATTTAGAGGATACGGATTGCGAAGCGCACCGATTAACTTTATATATAAATTCTGAACAACGTAAAGTTCTTAAAGAGAAAGTGCTGGAGGATTATGTTTTTGAAGAAGGAGATCGACTCGAGGTATATCCAAAAGGTTCTAAATGGACCGGTATTCAATCTGCCATTCAACAATTGAATATATTGCCTGAAGAAGTGATTGCAATCGGTAATGGGATAAATGATGTCGAAATGTTGGAATCATCTGGATTAGGAATCGCGATGGGAAATGCAACTGATTATGTAAAAAGTAAAGCAAACATGATTGTTGAAGATAATGATCATTATGGAGTAGCAAGAGCACTAAGAACGATTTTTAAAATATAAAATATTTTGTTCCAGAGTAAAGATTCCCATAATGATTTTGTAGAAAGGTGAAATGACGTGGAAATTATTAAAGTAAAAGATTATGAAGAAATGAGTGAGAAAGCAGCTAATATAGTCATAGAGCATATGAAAAGTTTGAAAAGACCAGTCATTGGTTTTGCAACAGGTTCAACTCCAATTGGTTTATATAATTGTTTGGTCAAAAAATATCAACAAAAGGAAGTTTCATTTAAACATGCAACTACTTTTAATTTAGATGAATACGTTGGGCTGCCTAAAGAAAATAAGAATAGTTACCACTATTATATGCATGAAAATTTATTCCAACATGTTGATATTCAACCGGAAAATGTTCATATTCCTAATGGAATGGCTGAAGATTTGGAACAAGAGTGTATGACTTATGACAGATTAATTTCTAAAAATAAAATTGATATACAAATATTAGGACTGGGATTAAACGGCCATATTGGTTTTAATGAGCCAGGGACCAGCTTTAAAAGCAGAACGCATATTGTTAAACTGGATCAATCAACGCGAAAAGCAAATGCTAGATTCTTTCAGTCGATCGACGAAGTACCAACGAAAGCAATTACGATGGGAATTGAAACGATCATGGAAAGTAAGAAAATCTTGCTGCTTGTTTCTGGTAAAAAGAAAGCGGACGCCCTTGCAAGGCTATTGGGTAACAGTGATATTTCTGAAGAGTTTCCTGCTTCAATTTTAAGACAGCATAATGATGTGACAGTGATCGCAGATGAAGAGGCCTTGAAAAAAATAAATGAATAATATTTATTGTCTATTTTTAAGCTCCTTTTTTGCGAAAATAAATTCAGGGGTAGACTGTGACTTTTGGGTTTCAAATCAAGGCGTAAGAGAAAAGATGTAATTGAAAAAAACTGCCGAAAATACGGCTTCACGTATAAACATTTTGTTCGTGTATTTACATGTAATTCTTTGTAAGGCTCTTTATTGAATAAGCAATCGATAAACAATGGAAAGCATTCATCGTCCAATAGCGATGAGTGCTTTTTTCCCTTTTGAGCTATCCATGACAATATTTGCAAAATACATGATATTTCCAATTTCTTGATTCTTACCAAGCTGTTGATCATAATGGATTGCCTTTTTACTGATCGAATACTCTAGCTGCAATAAGATTTTTTTCTTCGCGGATTCGTATAAAAGTAAAAAAAGAAAAAGGGTATGGATTATCTTGAAGCTATATATTCAAATGAGGAAAGCAGATTGAAGACATATTTGCAAGACTATGAAGTAAACGAGTAAATACAAGGCCAAAGTCTTGTTGTATTGGGCGGTATTCATGAATAAACTAGATTTTTTCTTGCAAGCTGTTATTCCAAAAGTGGATGGATTAACCGAAAAGATAAAATCGGAAAAACCCCTCTATCCACGGCATGCTATTTCGGATATGTGGATATATCGAGGGTTTTGTTGAATAACGGTGCAAAAATAAATGAAATATGCATGGATCAAGCATATAACGGATGGGATGGTCATATACAGATTGGTACATTGAACCTCTCCGAGAGTATGGTTGGATCAATCTATATTTGGATGATTTATCGGACATTCCGATTGGCTTAATAGGTGTGGGAACAATGAATAAGCCATTTCATAAATCAAGAAACAACATGTGCATATTCTTTCGTTGGATCATGATTTGGGAACAGATGAAAAAGGAAATTTGCGAAGAATCGGTTATAATTTGGTTAAATATATTTGTGAAAAAGGTATAAGACCTGAAAACAGAATTTACATTAAATGTCGTGGAAAAGGAAAACATGTATCAAACCTTACTGGCCGCACAAAGAAGAGGGTTCATTGACAAGGATATTGAAATTTATCATTATCAGTTTGTTAGGAACAGGACTCGCGAAGAGAATGAAACATATTTATGTTGCTTTGTATATTTTAAGCATATAAATGTGTTGTTTTTTGTGTAGAATTACGTGTATCAAATAGATTAATAATGCATTTATTAAAGGAAAGGGGGATGGAAGGTGGGTGTTCATACATTGAAAAAAGAACAACATCCTATTGCTAACACGAATACATTGCATTTTTTGAAAACAAATGTTTTAAGCGTAACGGACATTTCGAGAACAAAAAAATTATCAGAAATACTGGATCTTTTTTCTAATGGTTTCACAGATGAAGTATTTGTTATTCAAAATGCAAAAAAGAAAAATGCACAAGCTGTAGTCGTCAATATAGATTATTTTGAAACATTGCTTCAAATGAAAGAAGTTTTAGAAGAAGCGCTTGATCAAGACGTTATGGAAGAAGCCTATGCACGTAAAGATAAACCTGCAAATCAAACCTTATCAGATATTTTTGATGAAGACGATATGAATGTAAATGAATTAATGAAATTATTAGAGGAAGATGGATGTGAAGACACTTGAAGATTTGCAGGCATTGGTTTTAGAAAAATATAATGTCGATCTGAGATTTGTTGAAGATGTTAAACAAGATATTAAAGCGATTAACAAAGAACATAGGCAAACCGTTTTATTAGAAATATTAAGGAGGGCAAAGCAAGGCCCCCTATTTAAGCCTGACGGAGCTGCTGAATCACTACATGGGGACTTACATGGTTTTGCAAGGATTAAATCAAAGTTATTAAATATTAGGGTGATTTATCGGCAAGTTGAAGGACGGCCGATAAGAATGGAAGTTATTGCAATTGGTCCTCGTGATAGGAAAAAGGCATATCGAATGGCTGCTGAACGTTTACAAAAATTCTTTATGGAAATGGATTAGCAGTTTTCTACCGCGGTGGAACCTCACACCCTCACTAAAGTGGCGTGCTTCTCCATGTTTCTATGAGAATTTCCTGCTTCATCACCTCGCAGCCTATCTCTACAAGCTTCGATCCACTCCTGCATTGATTGCGTAAAATATGCTTCGAGAATTCTCTACTGGCTGTACAATCTTTTTTAGAAAAATACTCTGTCAAACAATGACAAAAACAATTCCTGCTCCTATGAGTCAGGAGTTTCTTTGCTGTATTTTCTCCCTTTTTGTGACAAAAAACGGATTTACCGAAACATAGACCTTATATATAAAAGTTAGTGTTTTTTTTCGACATAGGGTGAGAAACCACGTCCAGAAATGACAGACATCACACCACTGCTGGCGAGAAAACCAAACAAAGGAACAAATCCAAAAAACAATTAGAACTGTTTGTTAAAATTATCTATTTTGTATTTTGGGAGGCAGATTATTGAAAAAAAGGCACATCGTTTAACTGATATGTCTTTTGCGAATAGGTTTCTATAAAATGCAATAGGCTTTCCCTGTTGCGATCCTCTCTTATTTTTCTTCTCCTCTATGAAAAAAGAGATGGTGATTTTTTCTGGTTTACGGTTTTTGAGTGATAGAACCGATCTTTTTATCTATTATTAACGTTTTCAATAGAAAATTGAAATTGGAATTATCCAATAGTTTAGAAGGAGAAGAAAATGATGAATGAGGAAAAAATGAAAATGATTGAGTTGGCTGTGAAAGATTTGGTTTTGTAATGCACAAATTCAGGACACAAAACGGTCTTCTTTAATTGGATTATGTCAAAAATTATTTGAAAAAGCTCATCGGCCGGGATTCGATTCATCCTCAGTATCTAACGGGGGAGATAGTAACCTTCTGCACAGCACAGCAAGCACGGCAACATTTTTTAAGGAGAAACAGCAAAGTGGGAGTATTTTTTACAAGAAAATATGCATCCAGTCCCATCATTAGACAAGAATGCTGGAACGATCATGTTCCTAATTGGAACAATAAAAAGGGAACCATTGTCAAAACACCCGGGATACCGTCAATCCCGTCAAACGGAGAAGGAACAAAAAAGGATTAAAAGCAAATGATAGTTTTTGATAAACTTTAAAAAATCCATCCCAAGAATGCTGGCGTCATAACAGCATTCTTGGGATTTGTTTGCAAAACATAGAATATTGGGAAAATTTTTGTTGTGGGACAACTGAAGCTTTAAAACAGCAGAAATCCAATGGAGATCGGGATAAAACTGAAAATTAGAATCATGACGCAAAATCCCATAATATCTCGGATGTGGAGGCCTGCGATCGCTAAAATGGGAAGCGCCCAAAACGGCTGGATCATATTTGTCCAAGCATCTCCCCAGGCTACCCCCATTGCTGTTTTGGCCGGATCTGCTCCCAATTCCATTGCTGCCTGAATCATAATCGGTCCTTGAACCGCCCATTGCCCGCCCCCGGATGGAACAAAGATATTGATTAAGCCAGCACTAAGAAAGGAGAGGTAAGGCAAGGTTTGTTCGGTCGAAACACTGACGAACCATAATGCGATTTGCTCAGACAATCCTGAATGAATCATCATTCCCATAATTCCAGCATAAAAGGGAAACTGGATGATAATCCCACCGGCGTTTTTAACGCCGTTCGCTACCGTATCCAGAAACCTTTTCGGTGTTTGATGAAGCAAAATTCCAAGGAAAAGGAAAATAAAATTGACGATATTAATGTTTAGGTTAAATCCGTTTACAGCAAAATGATAAACAATAAATGCAATTCCCATAATGCCGATGATCAGGGATATTGTCCGACTGTTTTCCAATTTTTCTGCTGGTGTCATAGGTGTCACATGTTCTACTGCTGCTGCTTCTTCATTTGGAATCACCCATTTCGTTCGATCTTCGAGCTGGCTCTCTGCATTTTTTAACAAATAACGGTTAAACAGCGGCAAGGTGATCAAAAGGGCAATAACAATAAATAAATTTGTCGGGCTAAAAAGGGTTTTCGTCACTGGGATCACGCCCATGGATTCCTCCAAAAAGTGGCCCGGGGTTGCAATGGTAAGTGGGATCGAACCGGAAAATCCCCCGTGCCAAATGAGGAATCCGCTGTATGCACTGGCAATTAAAATACGGTAGTCGACGGATGGAACATGCTTGGCAACATGTATGGCAAACAAAGCGCCGATCACCAGCCCGAAACCGTAATTAATCAGGCAGGCGATTAATGAAACAATGGTTACAAGCATGACGGCATGGACAGGGGTGCGTGCAAAGGTGCTTACTTTCGCCAAAAGCCTTTTAATGACGGGAGTGTTTGCTAATATATAGCCGGTTACAACCACAAGGGTCATCTGCATGGTAAATTCCAGTAAATCCCAAAAACCTAAACCCCAATGGGTGACCATGTCCACTGGACTGTTGTCTGTAAAGAAAACACCTAATAAATATACTAAAAACGTTAAAATAATGGCGAACAGCAAGGCATCAGGCAAATAACGCTGCACCACCCGGTTGAAAAAGGATGTAAGTGTCTTCAATGGTTTCTCCTCCCTTTAGCAAATAATAAATTCTGTTTGATTTTTCCACCGGTTCCGTTAAAAAATAAGAACAAGTAAATGAGCGCATGATGGAATCGCTTTCAAAATCCCTTTTTGCATCCGCTTACATAAAAGTTTACACAGGGACAAACGGTAAAGTAAAATAAATAAAATGAATCTTATTTATTACATTTGGGAATAAAAAGGGGGATTCGATGGAACTTCGGGACATTCAATCCTTTATTGAGGTGGCCAATCATCAGAGTTTTACAAAAGCTGCGGAGCACTCCTATTTATCCCAGCCGTCATTAAGTAAAGCCGTGAAAAAGCTGGAAGAGGAATTTCATATGGAACTATTGGAACGGTCCACGAGGCATATTCAATTGACGGATGCAGGAAAAGTTGTTTATGAACAGGGAAAAAAGTTAATGAGTATTTTGGAAGAAACGAAAATGCTGCTGGATGAACTGGCAAACGTCGCCATTGGAGAAATTAAAATCGGCATTCCTCCCCTTATTGGAACGTTGTTTTTCCCTTCCATTGCCGGAAACTTCCATCAACAATACCCGAATGTCAAATTGGAGTTGGTGGAGGTTGGCGCAAGGGTAGTAGAGCAGCTGGTAGAAGAGGGGGAAATTGATGTCGGCATTGTGGTTCTGCCGGTGGATGAATCCATTTTTCACATTTCTTCTTTTTTTACGGATGAATTCGTCCTTTTTATCCACAAGGATCATTCTCTGGCCTGCAAACAAAGGGTGTCCGTCAAAGAATTGGAGAAGGAAAGCTTTATATTATTTGCAAAAAACTTTACGTTGCATGAATTTATTATTAACACCTGCAAAAATTCTGGTTTTACCCCGAATATCGCCTATGAAAGTTCCCAATGGGATTTAATTTTGGAGCTTGTTTCATCAAAAATGGGGATCACATTGCTGCCGAAAGTGATAGGCGGAAAACAAAATAATCCGGATATTGTTATTGTTCCCTTGAAAGAAAAGGTTCTTTGGCATCTTGGTATTATCACGAAAAAGGGTCGGTACCGCTCCTTTGCTTTGAAAAAATTGCTGGAGATGCTTACGGAGCAAGAGAAGTGATATCTATACATTCCATTTCGAGTAACATTGTATTTCAATGAATAAATAAACCGTTTCCTAATGATGGAAAGTACCTTAGGACGGAAATTCCTTGGCTGCAGTCTTTCATTTTTTGTACAAAAGATATAATAAACATATAAATTGGTGGTGGATGAAAAAGTTATCCGTACGACGAACATTGATAACCGTCTTTAAACGATTCTCTGTCAGGGGGACCAGCCGATTCAGCGGCACTAACTGTATCCACTCTGAGCCGCCAACTCAAGAGCGGATTACTTTTTTTAAAAAAGACAGTATTGGTCCATCCACCCCCAGAGGAAATAGCGAGCATGAGAGATTCAAATAATGTCAAGGCATCCCCTTTCCTTCAGGGAGTGGCTCCACCCTTGAGTTTTTCGTTTCTAGCAACTGCGTAAGAGGCATTCACACCATAATTAGGCCCCACACATAGATATACCAAACGAGTTTATTTAAAAATGAAAACAGGGTAACCTCATTCAATAATTTTATGGTACCCCGTGGAAGGATAGAAATCTTATTTTACCTTACATTTTTATGCTGAAATTATTTTCAGCTGTTTCAATATGATGATCGTATAACGAACGTTTTCTCGTATCCGGAACTAACAGACTTAAAATAAGGGATAATATAATGCCTCCCATCATAAATCCGCCAAAGACCCATGGGGAAGGACCGAAGGATTCGGCCATTGTTGTCCAAATCATTGGACCGAAACCAACAATGGCGGCTGCCACTTGATACCCGAAGGATAAACCTGTGTAGCGAACCTATGCCGGAAATAATTCGGAGAATAAGGTGCCCTGTGTTGCGAAAATCGATGCCCAGATGATTCCCAGCATCACGCCTTGCATGATGTATAACCAGGAAGCGCCCTCGTCAACCAATGAAAAATAAGGGATAGATAAGATAAACAATAAAATTAATCCGACAATATAAATGAGTTTTCGGCCAATATAATCAGACAAGTATCCTACAACCGGAATGGTGATAATCATAGTCGCGCAGCCAATGGTAAGGGCTGTTAGTGCCACTTGGTTGGAATACCCCAAGTACACCGTAGAATAAGAAAGAATAAATGACATTAAGAATACATTGAAAAATCCGTCCCCAATTTTTAAACCGATAGCATGCAAAACACTTTTCCAATTCGTTTTGAACGTTTCCAAAAATGGTATTTTCGCAATTGCTCCAGCTTCCTTTTGTTGTTTGAAGGCAGGAGTCTCTTCAATTCCGCTTCGGATCCAGAGCGCGAGTCCAATCAGAACGACACTAAATAAAAACGGAATCCGCCATCCCCATGCCAAAAATTGTGTATCAGAAGTAAAATAACTAATAACCGTTAAGCTTAATGAACCGAGAACTAAACCGATGGGTACACCTAACTGGGGAATGGAACCATACAGTCCGCGAAGGCCTTTCGGGGCATATTCGGTGGCCAACAGAACAGCTCCACCCCATTCACCCCCAAGGGAAATACCTTGGATGAGCCTTAAAAGGACGAGTATAATCGGCGCCCAAATACCAATTTGCTCATAAGTAGGAAGAAGACCAATCAAAAATGAACTTCCGCCCATTCCAATAAGTGTAAATATTAAAGCGGCCTTTCTTCCCATCTTATCACCAAAATGACCGAAGATAATGCTGCCGATAGGTCTGGCTGCATAGCCAATGCCAAAGGTTGCAAAAGAAAGCAACAATCCTACAGCCGGATCATGACTTGGAAAGAATAGAAATGAAAACACAAGTCCCGTAGCAGTACCATATAGGTAAAAATCATACCATTCAATGACAGACCCTGATAAGCTGGCAAACAAGATACGGATTTTGTTCATAAAAATACACCCCTCATCTCACATATCTAATAATCAAATTCTCTTTTTGAGGGAATTCACGGTTATTTCATTATCGCTTGCACTGGAACGGCGGAATTTCATTAACGACATTCCGAGGTTTAAAATATTGGAAAAGCAGGTACATAAAAGTAAATTGAATGATTTTAAAGTAAATTTTCGGATTTCCTCAACAAATGTTTTTGAATTTTTCCGACAGACGTTCTAGGAAAGTCCTTCACAAACTCGATGGTATTCGGTATTTTAAATTTTGAAAGACGGTTCCGGCAATGTTCAATCAGCTCCTGTTCCGTCGTTTGTCTTCCTTCTTTTAAAATTACAAACGCTTTAATGGCCTCATCCCGCATCTCATCAGGCACGCCGATGACAGCAGCTTCATACACGTCCGGATGTTCCATGATTACATTTTCTACTTCCATTGCCGCTACGTTTTCTCCAGCACGTTTAATCATATCCTTTTTCCGATCAACGAAGTAAAAATAACCGTTTTCTGTCATAATGGCGTTGTCCCCTGTATACAGCCAGCCGTCTTGAATAGTTTCGTTGGTTGCCTTTTCATTTTTGAAATACCCTTTCATAATAGTGCGCCCCGGAATGCCTTTTACAATGATCTGACCGGGTTTGTTGACCGGTACTTCTTTTCCCGCTTCATCCACAAGTTTGACTTCGGCGCTGAGGATGGGCTTTCCGATTCCGGTATTATCCTTTTGCCCATATAATGGATTCATTAATGGCGGTGCTACAGTTTCTGTCATTCCGTATAGCTGCAACAGCGGTACATTGTATTTTTGTTCAAATTCCTGCAGTTGTTCAGGCGTGACTGATTGGGCAAAGATGATTAAGCGGAGAGGATTTTCTTTGTCTGCCTCATCAAAACGCTGTGCTAAAATCATGCGGATGGGAGCTGCAAACAATGAACCGACCGTTGCATGCAGCCTTTTTGCCTGCTTAAAATATTGGGAAGCACTGAACCGTTCCGTGATGGCAACACTTGCTCCAACGGTTAAGGCAGGCATAAACAGATAGTATTGGCCATTGCCATGAAAAAGAGGAAGTACGATCAAAGCCCTGTCTTCTGGGGTAAAGTTCAGGGTCTTCGAAACAGCCTCGCCAGTATAAAGATAATTGGCATGAGTAATCATGCATCCCTTCGGCTTAGAAGTTGTTCCCGAAGTATACATGATGGAGACAATATCATCGCTTTTGAGGGATATAGGAGGAATGTCTCCCTCTGCTTTTTCAATTAAATGATCCATGCTTATTTCTTTGTATAGATCATTTTTGCAGCGGCTTAACAATATTTTTTTAAGATTTGGCAATTTGCTTTGAATTGATTGAAACTTTCCCCAATACCCCTCTTCTGTAATTAGGAGAACCGATTCCGAGTGGGCTATTGTATATTCCATTTCATTTGCAGTCGAGAGGATGTTTGTTGGTACCATAACCGCACCGACTCTAGCTAATGAAAACCAGCAGACAATGAAGTCAGAACCATTTGGAAGATGGAGAGTAACCCGGTCGCCTTTTTGAATCCCTAAATCCAAAAGTACTCGGCTGAATTTATTTACTTTTTGCAAAAACGTCTGATAAGTATACATGGTGGTTTTTTTGTTATTATCTTCAAAGACAAGAAATGGTTTATCTCCGTGTAACCTGCATTTTTCATGAAGCAAATCGATTATCGTTCTTTCTCCAATAATATCCATCGATTTCACCCCCTATAGTAAACGCTTACATAAAAAATAGACTGTAGTCTTTATAGACCATAGTTTATTTCAATATATTTGATTTGTCAATAATATTTTGTTAATTTAGAATATTTTGTATAATAGGTTTTCCAAGACCATTAGATATAATAAAAGACAAGTTGAGTTAGGAAAAAAGGGGATTTTTTTATGACATTAAATGCAAAGCAAAAAAAAGCGCTTAAAACCAAAAAAAGAATTTTGGAAACAGCTTTGGAGCTGTTTAGTCAAAAAGGATATAACCAAGTCACTGTGGATGAAATCGTCGAGAAAAGCAAAACGTCGAAGGGAGCCTTTTATGGGCATTTTGCTTCGAAGTCAGAAATTTTTTTGGAAAAGTTTAAGGAAATTGATAACTTTTATGATGAATTTTGCAAAACATTGCCGAATGATTTATCTGCTAAGGAAAAGATTATACGTCTTTCCATCACACAAATGAAGTATTTGAAAAACGATTTAGGGAAAGAGTTAATGCAAACGATTTATATGAATCCCCAAAGCGCAAAATTTCTGGCGGATACGAATCGAAGATTATATCACATTCTTGAAAATTACTTACAAGAGGGACAGGAAAAAGGGGAGTTCACCAAAGATTTTTCAATACAAGATCTGGCCATGATCATTTCCAGGTGCATGCGGGGAACTTTATATGATTGGTTTATTTTCGAAAAGGAACTAGATCCGGTCATCGAGATTGAAAAGATGCTTCAAGCGGTTTTTCAAGGAATTGAAAAATGTTGATTCAAAAAATTACTAGAGCTTCAGAATCGTAGGAAACTATGAAATTGAGCCATACTGATCATCCTTTTCTTCCTCTCTTTATGTTTGAATGTTCTGATACTTACAAGCATAAGAGAGGTTTTGAAAATTGGGAAATCAAGTGGCTCATTTTTTTATGTGGTCGATCCTCTGTAAAGTGACTTAATATTAAATGATCAAATTCAAACATACATCCTATATGTAAAAATTTGTGTTTTTTTGCATAGAGTGAAATCCACGCCAAAAAATGACAGAACATCATCGCTGCTGGCAAGATAAGCAAACAAAGGGATAAATCCTAAAAAACAATTGGAACTGTTTGTTAAAATTATCTATTTTGGGAGGCAGAATAAGTGACTGATTTTATAATTGAGTGACATGTTCATCATCTGTTGTTTGAAGAGGTGATTTATCTGTTTTATTTTGTGTAACTGTTCGTGTTTGCATCAACGTAAAAATTTTCGATATCCCCCTTTAACCAAGATATATCCCATAAAGAGCTCTATTTGACTGCTTATGGATTCTTTTTTGATCTTCTTTATCGGTAGAAACTCTTATTTAAACAGCACATCTCATTCGTTCAGGTGATATCTGATGATTGGTGAATAATAGGATATGTTGGTGGAGTAAAATGATTCATTTTCAAGAAAAAATTAATTTTAGCGGTCTGGTTGTATAAAGTTGATATAGAATCTGTAAATCTATAAATAATCGTGATGGACTTTAATTAGAAATACTAATAATGAACTATACTTAAATAATGATATACTATAATTAAGATATAATTGTTGTAGAAAAGGCGTGTGGCGAAAGCCATGTAGAGCTTTGAATTAGGCAGGTCGCCTGCATCCTTTCTACAAATATTTGGGGATAAGGATGGGGAAAAATGAGTAGCAGACAAACTAACACAGACGTTATTTTAATTGGTGCCGGAATTATGAGTGCGACTTTAGGGACACTGTTGAAAGAATTAGCGCCGGAATGGGAAATTAAAGTGTTTGAAAAACTCGACAAACCAGGAGAAGAAAGCTCTAATGAATGGAATAATGCAGGAACGGGGCATGCTGCACTATGTGAGCTTAACTACACACCCGAGAAACCGGATGGATCTATTGATATTAGCAAAGCTATAAAAATTAATGAACAGTTCCAAGTTTCCAGACAGTTTTGGTCTTACCTTGTAAAAAACAATCTAATACAAAATCCGCAGGAATTCATCAGACCGCTGCCCCACATGAGTTTAGTCCAAGGGGAAAATAATGTGAGATATTTAAAGAAACGTTTTGAAGCGCTATCAAACAATCCATTATTCCAAGGAATGGAATTTTCTGATGACCCGGAAAAACTGAAAGAATGGATTCCGCTTATAATGGAAGGACGTACATCGAATGAACCGATCGCAGCAACCAAAATCGACTCAGGTACGGATGTTAACTTTGGAGCTTTAACACGCATGTTATTTGACTACTTAAAAGAGAAAGATGTCGAAATATACTACAAGCATAGTGTTAAGGATATTAAACGCACAAGCGACGGTTTGTGGGAATTGAAAGTGAAGGATCTCAATAGCGGTTCAGTTGAAATCCATAAGGCTAAATTCGTATTTATTGGAGCCGGCGGGGGAAGTCTGCACTTGCTTCAAAAATCTGGTATTCCAGAAGGTAAACATATTGGTGGTTTTCCTGTAAGCGGATTATTTATGGTATGTAATAATCCAGAAGTTGTAGAGCAGCATCATGCAAAAGTTTACAGTAAGGCTAAAATTGGTGCACCTCCTATGTCAGTTCCGCACCTTGATACACGGTATATCGACAACAAAAAAACATTGCTCTTTGGACCGTTTGCAGGCTTCTCGCCTAAGTTCTTAAAAACTGGTTCAAATTTGGATTTGTTTGCTTCCGTAAAACCGCACAATTTCGTAACTTTGTTGGCATCAGCCTTTAAAAACTTTTCTTTGGAAAAATACTTGATCGAGCAGCTTCTGTTAACGAAAGAAAAGCGCATGAATGAGTTGCGTGAATTTATCCCGACGGCTAAATCAGAGGACTGGGATATAGTCGTCGCAGGCCAACGTGTGCAAATTATCAAAGATACTGAAGCTGGCGGTAAAGGAACGATTCAATTTGGTACAGAAGTTGTTACGGCTGCAGATGGCTCGATCGCTGCATTGCTAGGTGCTTCTCCTGGAGCTTCTACTGCCGTACACGTAATGCTTGAAGTAATTAAAAAATGCTTCCCTCAACATTTGAATAAATGGGAACCGAAAATTAAAGAAATGATTCCTTCTTATGGTGTGTCACTAGTGGAAAACCCGGATCTTTTCCATGAACTTCATACTTCAACAGCAGAGACGCTTGGTCTAAACGGACAAGAACCGATCTCTGGTGTAAACGAAAAAGAACCGGTTTATAGCTAATTTCTTGGATGAGAAACAAAGGTGTGGAATGAATAAAGTTTAAAACAGCCACTTTTCATCAGTGGATAATTGTTTCTATAATAAAGAAAAGAGACTGATAAGTCAATGATTTTAAAGCAGAGATAATATAAAAAAATTGCAGAATAATAGAATATAATTGAAAATAATCCGTTTTTAAAAATTTTTTGTCACGACGAAAAAAAGAGGGATGTCTAATAAGTCGTTTTTTCGACTTATAGACCTCCCCTTTAATGTTTTCGTAACGTTTATATATTGATGTTTATGTGTTTTTTGTTTTAATGACGTTTTGATTTTTGATATGCCTCCCCATTAGGTAGACAGATTAAAAAATAAAAATCTGTTTATCTTCATGGGGAGTTTTATTATGATAACCAAAAGAGTTTATCCTTACGGTGTTACACACATGCGGAATTTGAATGGAATTATGGAGAAGCCATTTTTGACAATAAAGAGCTTGCTCTGCCGCAGCCTTAAAAGCATTGTAAAACTTGTGTTCGTAAAAAGACACCTGTCTTGGATAAAATTTAAACTTATTTATCAAGATTGACAACAATATTGTCACGTAAAAAATACATGTTAGGAGCTGATTTCGTTTGACTTCATAAACGTGTGTTTTTTTGTTGTGAACTTTTATATTAAAATAGTTTTTTAAAATAATGAATGAATATTATCTTGGCTAATGGAGTATCTGATACGAAAGCCGGACAGGTAGAGAAACAATTAAATAGTGATAGTGTGCCGGCAATTCAATTTTTCATCTGGTGGGGACAGCGGAGCTATATCGTCATATGTTGTGCTGTGGATCAGGCGCTTTGCTATTGGCCATCATCTTTTTAAATGAATTGATAGAGAAGAGTTTTGAAAAAAGATGAATATTTCTTGCGGGTATTATTGAAAATGATAATTGTTATCAATTATAATAATGTATAATCATAATGAAAGGAGTAATGTGAGTGTTTGTTCAAATAAAAACTATTTTAGTGACAGAAGGACATGCCGATCGAATTGTTGACCGCTTCACTTCACAGGGAATAATCGAACAGCAGTCGGGTTTTATCGATTTAAGCGTGCTTAAGAAAAGGAAGAGAAAAGGGAATGAAGAGATCCTAATTATGATTCGCTGGGAATCAGAAGAGGCTTGGAAAGCCTGGGAGAAGAGCGAGGCTCACCTTGCTTCTCACCGGGCGAACCGAGGCAAGCCTGCTCCCTCCTACATTTTGGAGAGCCGTCAAGATGTCTTCTATGTGCTGGGTCAGAAAGGCTATGTAGAGTCCTCTACTCGATAAAATAAAGCAGCCTCCAGTCCCAAAGTAGGTTTTTCCTGAACATATGCTCTAAAAATTTTTAAATGCCCATTCATTTTAGCTGATGGTCAATTGTGAATGGGTGTTTTTTTATTGCTTAAGAATCTATTCATGCGTGGGGTTTCTGGATCCAATTGAGCGTCAAAAAGGATTAGAAGAACTTAAATCATTGCTATTAGAAGAATAGTAGATACATAAGAAGGGGAGATCGTTGTTGGACGCGATCTCCCCTTCTGGATTTTATGGTATGCAAAGTCCGTACACGGTGGCATTAAGACACACATCTAATTTTCAGTTGCTGAGTGTTGTTGAGAATTATTATTCAATAATTGGCATGATGTGCCGAAAAAAAGATGGAATAAAAATGCAAATGAACGTTCGTCCATTTAAAGAATCCTAAAAACACCCTTCACAGCTAAGCATGAAGGGTGTTTCATCACCGTTTTAAGAATACAATCGTTCGGAGATAACGTCATCGACTGGAACATAGTCATAGCCAAGGTCATGTGCTACTGCTTTAAAGGTTATATTCCCATTCATGACGTTCACGCCTGTTTTAATCGCTTCACTTTCTTTAATTGCTTGAACTACACCTTTGGAAGCAATTTGCACAGCATATGGAATCGTGACATTTGTTAGGGCAATTGTTGCTGTACGTGGAACCGCACCTGGAATGTTGGCGACTGCATAATGCAGCACTCCATATTTTTCGATAATAGGATTGTCATGAGTTGTTGCATAATTAATCGTTTCAAAGTTTCCGCCTTGATCAATAGCAACGTCGATTATGACTGACCCGGGCTGCATAGATTTTACCATTTCTTCCGTTACAAGCTTAGGTGCTTTTGCACCGGGAATCAGCACCGAACCGATAACTAAATCGGAGTCTTTGACAGATTCTGCAATATTATAAGGATTTGACATTAACGTCTGCACAGTTGAACCAAAAATGTCTTCTAATTGACGCAGGCGAGCAGGATTTAAGTCAATAATTGTTACATCTGCACCAAGGCCTTGTGCAATTTTTGCTGCATTCGTTCCGACTACACCGCCGCCAATAATCGTGACTTTCCCGCGTTTGACACCAGGAACACCGCTTAGCAGTATTCCCTTTCCTCCTTTAGATTTTTCCAAATATTGCGCCCCGAGTTGAGCTGCCATGCGGCCGGCAACTTCGCTCATTGGTGTCAATAATGGCAATGTATTATTGACAGTAATTGTTTCATAAGCAATAGCGGTCACTTCATTTTCCACTAAAGCTTTGGCCAATTCCGGTTCATTTGCCAAATGAAGATAGGTAAATAAAATTAACCCTTTTCGGAAATATACATATTCAGCCGGGAGGGGTTCTTTTACTTTCAGAATCATTTCTGCTATTTCCCAAACCTCTGAAGCTCTTTCAACAATCTCGGCACCAGCCTGTTTATACTCTTCATCGGTAAAACCGCTTCCGATTCCAGCGTTTGCTTCAATAACTACTTTATGTCCTGCATTTATTAATTGCACAACCCCTGCAGGTGTGATAGCTACACGATTTTCATTATTTTTAATTTCTTTCGGTACCCCGATGATCATCCTCACCATCTCCTTAAAATAACATCTGCACCACTATCATATCTCTTTTAGTTGAACCTTACTTTATGAAAAAATCAGAAAACCGCAAAAGTAATTTGTGTAAATATACAAATTACTCGACATTCATGCTTTCAAGTTTTAAATCCAGAAATAATGTTATTTTCTGGTTAGGGTCTTTCAGGTTTACTCCTGTTATTTCTACTACTCTTTTTAAACGGTAATTTAACGTATTCGGATGAACATGTAATAATTGCGCTGCTTGATAAACATTGCAGTCACATTCTAAATAACTTTTAAGCGTAAGCAATAAATCGGTGTGATGCTTGAGGTCATACTCTCTTAATTTTTTGATTGCCTCACTTTGATAGTGGTCACGAACTCGGATTTGATAAAGTTCATCTAAAAACTGATAGATGCCGATCTCCTGAAAACTATATTTTTGCTGTAATTCATCGGGGAATTTTTCCTTAAGCCTTAATACTTTCAATGCTTGTTTATAGCTGCAATGAACATGCTCCGGAGAATGGTAAACAGAGCCGAAAGCACCAGATATATTTCGGATTTGTAAACGCATACTTATTTTGTTGATAAAATCTTTAATAAAACCGGAAAGAGCGTTAATCGCCTCTTTTTCTGTTCTGAGCCGGGTAAGCAATATTAGTTGATTTTGATCAAATAATTTGCTGACTACTTGAACTTGGTGCAATGTTTCAGCTAAATAATAGGCATGTTTTTCAATAGCTTGTGTTATATCATTTTCAAAGTTAATGATAGCAACAGCAAGCCTTCCATCCAGATTAACCCCAACTCGTTTAGCCTGGTGTTTAATCTTAGACACATCGTTCAGATGACCTGTTAATAGCTTCCATAGAAATTCTTGATGACTCTCTTCTTCTTTTCGTTTTCTTATTCGCTGAAGGAGGAGCTGGTTTTTCACAAGCTTTGCAGCTTCCTTGAGCAAATGCAATTGATCATCGTCCATTGTTTTATCATTGATTTGTGCCCATATAAAACCTAAAACCTCATTATGTTTTCGAATCGAAACAGCGACACGGTTGCCTAGTCCAACTTCTTTGATTGCAGGGACAATAACAGGTTCATCGCTTTCGAACAGTTTTGCCATAATCCCATTTTTCCAAAGACTGTTAATGATTTTATCTGGCACTTTTCTACTCATAATCGTGGCCATTCTTGCTTCATCTACATTTTCCTTATGTCTGCTGTAGGAAATGATCTGATGATTTGAATCCTCTATCGTAATTGGACATTCAAGCATTTCACCAATACGGTCTGCCAAAAGGTCTAGGGAATCGTCTTGCCGCAACTGCGAAAGTAATTGTGGATAGCCTAATGAATTCCTCATTAATTCTTGCCCCCCTTTTGCATTTTTACAGTCTTAAACCAATAATGAAGGGTCAATTGAAATGAACAAGAATCACCCGTTTAGTCGATCATTATTGAAAAAATTCTAAACAATTAGGAGAGTCTAAACAATATTCGTACTAAAATATCCTGCGCAAGAAGCTCATACCGCCGAAGGTAACATAAAGAGTAATATAGCGAAAAAAAGAATATCTACATGGTCAGCCAAACACCGAGAATCGCAGATTACATTTTGTTTGCTTCTATAAATGCAGCCAATTCTCCAAGGATTTACAGTTATGAAGAAAACTAAATATTTGCTTTTCCTTTTTCATTTACGTGTTTTGCTAATTTCATGATATTGATTTTTCCTAAATTCGGCCTGGCTTTCCTTTTTGATTGATCGATTCTTTGCCGATCATTTATCCTGCAAAAGGGATGTAATACGAAAAATTACTAATAGGAAACGCGCTTTTGCTAAGTAGAAAAACACGGGGTCAGCATATATAAAAATCTCTGTTAGTTCATAGTTATTTTGAATTAATCTTGCCGATTGTTCAGCAGTTTCACAAATCAAAGGTGTCGTCATCAATTCATTACATTCGGCAGCGATCATGGTATTAGGCTCAAGCACAACATCTGCAATCATTAATTGAATGATTCCACCTCCTTAAAATGGTTTTAATAATCTATAATGAAAATATTCCGTCTTTATTAAAAGCAGCAGCCCATTTAAACTGTCTTTAAATAGATTATTTTTTTAAAATGCAGCATTCTCAATATTATCGTCAGGAAATCTGACAAATTATAAAAAGTAAACGTTTTCAAAATTGCCTATTTTAGAAAACGTTGGCGAACGTATGGGATAAAATCTGGGTAAAACCGATGAACTGCTTGTTCATTGCATAGACGACGATGCTTACATTTGCCGGGTTCCAAAAGAATAGGACATTTTTGCCGGAAACATATGGATAGATATTCAGCTTTGTATAATTGCCACTTGATCGAAATCTTCCGCGAAAAACTTCTTCGTATAACGGGTGAGAATTTGCATTACTGTTGGATCAATAAAGTGCTTGTACTCATGCATTTCGAAAGAATACAGCGCTGCTGAACAGTGCTATGCTGATGCTATTATTTTACCACGTTCTTGAGAAACTTGCTTTTGCTTGTCGTGTCGTTAAAATATTTGGCTGAAATAGATATTTAATGCTTTAATGGGAAAAGATGGATCTTTTCGAAGGTTCTTTATTTTTACGGGAGAATCCACATCCTGATATGTTCATTCCGTAGGATGCCCAGTGGAAACAGCTTGAATAGTGGTGCTCGTAAAGGATATTGAAGGAAATCAATCAATATTCGGCAAAAGCCCTAAACAATTCGTATTTGAATCGTTTAGGGCTAGGAATTCTATGTTTGGGTCTGTATTTACAGTGATGTGAAAGGACAAAGGCTGTTCAATTGTTTAAATATAGTAAGTAAAATCCTCGGGTATTACCCGCTTTAAGAACTGTTTTGTTCTTTCTTCTTTTGGATGTGTGAAAATTTCTTTAGGTGATCCTTCTTCTACAATGACTCCGCCATCCATAAAAATCACCCGATTGGCAACATCTTTCGCAAAAGACATTTCATGAGTTACAACCAACATTGTTGTTCCTTCTTTGGCAATTTGCTTCATAACTGTTAAAACTTCACCAACTAATTCCGGATCCAGTGCGGAAGTTGGTTCATCAAATAAAATGATGTCTGGATTTAAAGCAATCGCTCTTGCAATGCCAACCCTTTGCTGCTGCCCGCCCGATAATTCACTAGGGTAAGCATTGTATTTGTGGGACAGTCCTACTTTATCCAATGCTTTTTTTCCAATTTCATTCGCTTTTTCTTTTGGAATCTTCCTGCCAATAATGAGCCCCTCTGTTACATTTTCTAATGCTGTTTTATTATTAAACAAATTGTAATTTTGAAATACAAATGCAGTCTTTTGTCTTATTGCATGAATTTGTTTTCTGGTTGCTTTATGAAGATCAACCTGAATATCCCCAAAAATTGCCTGACCTTGATCTGCTTTTTCAAGAAAATTTATGCATCTTAGCAGTGTTGTCTTTCCTGATCCGCTCGGTCCAAGAATGACGACAACATCCCCTTTATCTATTTTTAAATCAACTCCGTTTAAAACTTTGTTTTTCCCAAATGATTTATGTACATTTTTAATTTCCAGCATGTTATCCACCTCTTGCCTTCAAGCTTAAGTCTGGTAGTTTTATAAATATTCTCCAAAACTACATATCAATATAAAATTCAAAAAATTGCGACATGATAGGCTCTTAATATTATTTCATGCAATGGCACCCTATGACTTAATGATGTGCTTTAATAAAATTGACAGTGGCTGTACAAAAATTTGAAAGTGCTGCAGCCGACGTTTGAGGAATGAGCATTCTAAATGCCTGAACATTTATTAATCCAACTGACTGTGCAGTCATAAGTTATATATGATTTCATTTGCATAAGGATAGGCTCTGTCATATGCAAGCTTTTGAATCACTATCTTTGCAGTGTCAATTGATGAACGAGAGGATGTATTTGATCCACACTCTGTTAGTAGATGAGTAATGCTAAATCTGTACCTACCGCTTCGTCGTCTGCACCTTTTATCCATTCAAAAATCTGCACCATCTAACTAGAGTCGTGTCAAATTTAAATCATACTATTTAGCTAGGTTTAATTTTCTATAATAATAGATCTTAATAATTTGAAAGTCAACAGTTGATTGTACAGATCGGACAAATTGATAAAAAGAAATGAGAGTTACTAGTATTATGAGCTTGTTTTGAAGTTTCATTGTAGGTGCAGCGAAAATATTATTGTTTGAAGAAATGCTTATATGTATTTTCAATACTTTATTGCCCAGTTGTAAACTCATATAGAACAGCTGGCGAATATTATTTAAAAAAATTATTCAAAAATAATTAATTTCATTTCACACTCCATTTCGTATTCAAACTTTTTAAAAAAAGTTTATGTCTAATTTTTACCGTTTTTGTATCTGCTCTATATTACTTTTTTATAGAAACTAAACTTATTTTTATGGAGATAACAGCTTCTCCATACATATTTTTATGGAGTTCATATTGCGTTATCGATACATAAAGAAGAAAGTGCTGGTACAAACATTAAATTTTCTTAATAAAGTTTAATCAATGAAAAAGCATTTTTTAAAAATACTCCAAATCTTCCATTTCATTTTCCCCCTTGGCCTTAACATCACACTACCTCATGTCCGAAAAAAGGGAACTGATCTAATTTGTTGCATCTCCATTTTTTTCTATTCATTTTGTTAATCGATAGCCTATATTCACATGAATAATACACTGTCCGAATAATTTTTCAGACATAAGGCGAATCAATCATTCTGATAAATACAAATTATTTTTTATGGATGAAATTCAATTAAACAAGATTTTTCTATTTTCTTGTAAAAAGTTCGACTAAAGTCTTCTAATACGGAGTATCCAACTAAATAAAAAACTACTAAATGAAAAATTTCTATAATGATGGAAAACTGGAAGATTCATAAAAATTTATTGACAATGAGAATCGTTATTAATAAAATGACTCTTGAGATTGAGAATCATTATTGATAAGTGGCCGAAAGGGGGAAAGCTATTTAATTCTGGAATATAACAATCTATTAATTAAATTTTAAAGGAGGGTACGGATCAAAAAATGAAAAAAATTTTTTCAGTCGTCTTTTTACTTTTTGTAGTTTTTTATGCTTCATTGCCGGCATCGGCGAATAATTCCTTGGCTGATGGAACATATACCATCAACTATAAAGTTTTAAAAGCAGATAATGATTCGGTATCCATAGCCAATGATTATTGGGAAAAGCCTGCAAAACTAATTGTGAAAAATGGCAAATACTTTGTTCAAGTAAGATTAAATCATAGTTCGTGGATTAAAGAATTTAAAGTTTCTAATGTAGATACAAAAGTGATAAGCACAGATACTTCTGCAAATAAAAGAGTTGCGCAATTTGAAGTAGATCAAGTTCCCGACATTGTAACCTCTCAAATACATGTTTATATTCCAGAAGACGAATTTCCTGGAGAGGGTGTTTATGACAGCCATTACACAATAAGACTAAAGTTTGATCAAAATAGCATTAAAGCTGTTAGCTCAGATTCTAATAGTTCAAAAGAATCATCTACCTCTGCTTCTACAAAAACAAGCAATGAAAAAAGTAGTCAAAATAAAACAAACAATCAAAATGAAACAGACAAGCAGACAGAAAATAATCCGGAAACTAGTGACAGCACGTCACTTTATGTTTTCATCGGTTTATTTTTATTATCTGCAGCATTTCTAATTTTTAAATTCAAATCTAGATTTAAAGTTTCGTAGAAGGGGAGGTTTCTTGTGAAGAAAAGGATTAGAAAGTTTTTTGCCATTTTTATGGTTTTCCTGCTATTATTGCCGACCGTCAAAATACAGCCTGTTTTTGCTGAATCGGCTTTAGCAGACGGAGAATACACGATTGGCTTTAGGGTCTTGAAAAACGGAACAGAAGATACCTCGACAATGGACGGCTATACCGTGAAGCCGGCCGGCTTAACAGTGCAGAACGGCAAAACATATGTATCAGTGACATTAAAAAGCAGCGAATGGATTAAAACCTTTCAAGTAGAACGAAATGGTGAATACGTCGATGCGGAGGTTGTATCGACGAATGAAGCAGAAAACACGAGAGTCGTCAAGTTTGAAGTGGATGATTTAACGAAAAAACTGAATGTTCAAACAAGAGTCGCCGTACCAGGTGTATATGATACAGTTCATACGGTTCAATTCCAATTTGATGTAAACAGCATTACACCAGTGCAGGCAGAGCAGCCGGAAGAGGGCGGGCAAGAGCCTGAAAATCCGGGTCAAGAAGATGGGGAAGAGCCGAAAGATCCAACTCCTGGAGATACTGAGCCAAATCCGCAGCCGGGAGAAGATGGCGATCAGGATGAACAGCCTGCTGAAGAGCTTCAAGACGGTGAATATACGATTGACTTTAAGGTCTTAAAAGACAAGACAGAAGATATCTCGATGATGGATGGCTATACTGTGAAACCGGCTCGCTTATCGGTGAAGGATGGCAAAAAATACGTCTCCGTGACGTTAAAAAACAGCGGATGGATTAAAAGCTTTCAAGTAGAGCGAAACGGTCAATATGTCGATGCGGAGGTTGTATCGACGAATGAGACAGAAAATACGAGAGTCGTCAAATTTGAAGTAGATGATTTGACGAAAAAACTGAATGTTCAAACAAGAGTTGCCGTACCAGGTGTATATGATACGGTTCATACTGTTCAATTCTTGTTTGATGTAAACAGCATTACACCAGTGCAGGATGGACAGCCGGATGAAGGCGGCCAAGAGCCTGAAAATCCGGGTCAAGAAGATGGCGAGGAACCGAAAGATCCAGCACCTGGAGAAGACGGTGATCAAGATGAACAGCCTGGAGAACAGGTTCAAGACGGAGAATACACGATTGACTTGACAGTGTTCAAAAACGGGACAGATGATATCTCATCAATGGATAACTATACAGAGAAGCCGGCCCGTTTAACAGTGCAGGACGGTAAAAAATACGTCTTATTGACGTTAAAAAGCAGTTCATTAATTAAAAGCTTTAAGGTAGAGCAAAATGGCGAATATGTCGATGCAGAGGTTGTATCGACGAATGTAGAAAAAAATACAAGAGTCGTCAAGTTTGAAGTAGACGATTTAACAAAAAAATTGAATGCTCAATTGACTGTTTCGGTTCCGAACATGTATGAAATGACGCATACCGTTCAATTCAAGTTTGATGTAGACAGCATTACACCAGTGCAGGCGGAGCAGCCGGAAGAAGGAGGCCAAGAGCCTGAAAATCCGGGTCAAGAAGATGGGGAAGAGCCGAAAGATCCAACTCCTGGAGATACTGAGCCAAATCCGCAGCCGGGAGAAGATGGCGATCAGGATGAACAGCCTGCTGAAGAGCTTCAAGACGGTGAATATACGATTGACTTTAAGTTCTTGAAAGACAAGACAGAAGATATCTCGATGATGGATGGCTATACTGTGAAACCGGCTCACTTATCGGTGAAGGATGGCAAAAAATACGTCTCCGTGACGTTAAAAAACAGCGGATGGATTAAAAGCTTTCAAGTAGAGCGAAACGGTCAATATGTCGATGCGGAGGTTGTATCGACGAATGACGTAGAAGACACAAGAGTCGTCAAGTTTGAAGTGGACGATTTAACGAAAAAACTGAATGTTCAAACAAGAGTTGTTATACCGCAATATGGTTATGATGGATCTTATACGGTTCAAATCCAGTTTGATGTAGACAGCATCAAACCAGTAAAGAAGGATCAGCCGGATGAGGATGGACAAAAACCAGAAGATCCTGGGAAAGATCCGGGTACAAATAAGCCTGGAGACAATCCATCGAACAATAACAATCAAAATTCTGGAAATAACAATGGCGGCCAAACAAGAAATGAGTTGGCTGACGGTTTATATACCGTGGAATTTACTGTATTAAAAAATGGTACAGAAGAACCGTCAATGGTCAATGATTATGTTGTCAGCCCGGCACTATTAACTGTAAAAAATGGACAATTAGATGTTGCGTTCACATTGCTAAAAAGCTCATGGATCACGAAATTACAAGTGGAAAGAAACGGCCAATATCAAGATGTGGAAGTGCGAAGCAAAAATGAAAAAGAAGATACAAGAGTAGTAGGTTTCCCGATCGAAGATTTATCTAAAAAAGTGAATGCTAAGATCAAGGTGGATATTCCAGATCTTCAATATCACAATACGTATGATATCCAAATTGCTTTTGATCCAGATAGTGTAAAACCATATGATGGAACAGGCGTTCCAACGAAGAATACGAATTCCACCGATCAAGATCAAAACCAAAATCAGGATCAAAATCAACAAAATAGCAATAGTGATGACGATTCACTAACCTTTAACCGAGATGCAGATCAACAGTCGACAGACGATGACGCTTCCAATAACTCAAATAATTCAACCGTGAATGCCAAAACGGCTGATCTTTCCCAAATTGGTTTGTATTTGGCATTGCTGCTAGGATCTCTTGCCATCATAGTTTGGAAGAATCGCTCAAGGCTCCTTATTCATTTGAAAAAATAACCTGACTGTTGTCTTGATGCGGACATGCGCATCAAGACAACATTTTCTTATTTAAAAAATATGACAACGACTTTTTAGGTCGGTCGAAAGCGGGGAGGCTTTGTTTAAGTGTGTAAACAAAGAAGAATGGGATGGCTGATCCTTTTGATAATGCTGCTGGTTGTCGTCGCCGGTTGTTCTTCATCTGCTGCTGAATCAACGGAACAAAAAAAGCCGAAAAAACAGGATCATCGAGTTGTCTCATTATCTGTTGCCGTTACGGAAATTTTTGATGCGTTAGATATTGATTTAGTTGGCGTCCCCACAAGCAGCAAAAAACTGCCGGAGCGGTATAAGAATGCGAAAAGAGTGGGGTATGCTAAAAATCCTGATATGGAAGTTTTGATGTCTTTAAAACCTACTGATGTATACTCTGTTTCAACTATTCAATATGATTTAGAGCCAGTGTTTGAAAAACATAACGTTCAAGTAGATTTTTTGGATTTAACCAGTCTTCAATCAATGGAAAAGGAAATTCTTGCACTCGGAGAAAAATATGAACGACAAAAACAAGCGAAGAAGATCGTTGATAGATTCGAAAAAAAAGTAAAAGAAATCCAGAAAAAAACTCGTAACTTGGAAAAACCAAATGTTTTAATCTTACTCGGAGTTCCCGGAAGTTACTTAGTGGCAACAGAGCATTCCTATATTGGCGATCTAGTGAAATTGGCGGGTGGAAACAACGTGATTCAAGGAGAGAAAGTGGAGTATTTAGAATCTAACACAGAATATTTATATGAGTCCAATCCCGATGTCATATTAAGGCTTGCTCACGGCATGCCGGAGGAAGTAGTCAAAATGTTCGATGAAGAATTTAAGAAAAACGATATATGGAAGCATTTTGATGCTGTCAAAAATGGCAGGGTGTATGATCTGGAAGAAGAATTGTTCCCGACTACCGCAACCATTCGAGCGGATGAAGCTTTAGATGAATTGGTGAAATATTTGTATCCTGAGTTTCATGAATAAGCGGACAAAAAAAGAAAAGGGTGCTGATCCATGAAGAAAACGTGGCTAACTTTTGCAGTAGTGACCACAATGCTGGTTGTTGTCACTTTTTTCTCTATTGTGAACGGAAGTTTGGAAATTGGCGTTGCTGAGTTGATCAGAGGCCTTTTGTTTGGTGGAAATGAAGATGTAGAAGTCATAAAGGATATGAGATTTCCGCGGATCATTGTGTCCCTTTTTGCTGGAGCAAATTTGGCGGTATCGGGATTATTATTGCAGGCAGTTATGAGAAATCCTTTGGCGGAAGCTGGGATCATCGGGATTTCTTCAGGAGCCAATTTTGTTGCATTAACTATGATCAGCTTCTTTCCTACGTTGTTTTTTTGGATGCCGCTGTTTGCTTTTCTTGGAGGGATACTTGCCTGTTTTCTTGTCTATTCCTTTTCATGGAAATCAGGACTCAGCCCCCTTCGATTAATTTTAGTTGGGGTGGCAGTCAATGCGGTGTTTACTGCATTATATGAATCCTTTAACTACAGAGGCTATACGACAACCAGTTCTGCGAAAGCTACTGCATCAACATTATCTCAACAAACGTGGGACGATGTTCAAACAATTGTTATATATGGTTCCATCGGTTTAATATTGTCCTTGCTCGTTTATTCTTGGTGCAACATGCTGGCTTTACAAGATAAAACGGCGCGAAATCTGGGGCTTCACGTGACAAGAGCTCGGGTTATTATATCTGCGATTGCAGTTTATTTGGCAAGCGTCACAACCGCAACTGTTGGGGTCATTGCATTTGTCGGTTTGCTAATTCCCCATATTGGACGGCTATTAGTCGGTTCAGATTATAAAATATTAACACCATTCTCCATTTTATCAGGAGCTTTGCTTATTTTAACGGCCGACACAATCGGAAGGGTGTTTTTAGCGCCGACGGAACTTCCTGCATCCATCATTATGTCATTAATCGGCGGTCCCTTTTTGATTATATTGATTAGAAGGAGTGATCGCATCTATGGAGGTTAAAAATGTTTCATTTTCATATAATCAAAAAGAGGATCAGTTAAAATCAATTAACCTTGCTGTTGAACCTGGTAAAATTACGACGATTATCGGTCCGAATGGATGCGGAAAGTCCACATTATTAGAAGTTATGTCTAGCCACAATGCACCGCAAAAAGGCCAGATTATTTTGGACGGAAAATTGATTCAACAATATAAGCCGAAGGAATTGGCGAAGAAACTATCGGTTGTTCATCAAAAAAATGAAATTCCTTTTGATATCAATGTCGAAAACCTGGTGAGCTACGGCCGCATGCCGTATAAAAGTTTTTTTCATCATTATAACTCAGAAGAGGATGAAGAAGTGATTGATTGGGCGCTTTCCATTACCAATTTGCAATCAAAACGAAAAGAAAAAGTAGAACAGCTGTCTGGGGGAGAAAGACAGCGAGTTTGGATAGCGATGGCATTGGCGCAAAAAACTCCTATTTTGTTTTTGGATGAACCGACAACATATTTGGATGTTTATTATCAATTCGAAATTTTAGAGCTCATCAAGAAGTTAAACAGGGAGTATAACATTACGATTGTGATGGTGCTGCATGATATGAATCAAGCCATTCGTTATAGTGATTGGATTATTGTGATGAAAAACGGCGAAATTGTGACGGAAGGTTCTCCAAAAGAAGTGATCACGGAAGGAATGATTGAAAGCATTTATGGGGTAAGAGCCATAGTCAATCATAATGATCAAAGCGGATTTTATGTTGTGCCAATGGGAGTTGCTAGAAGGAATGACAATGCGACATGAATGATCGGGGATTGAGAAAGATCATTGGGAAACTCGTTAGCATTGTTTGCATTGGGATTTTGTTTTTTTCAGCGTATCAAATTATAAGTATCCTTTACGATTACTATACAAACCGGCAAGTTTTAGCTGAAATTCAAGAGGTTTATCAAGAAAATCGTACCGAGAGAACTTCTCACGAAGGCAAGGACTTTGAAAGAATTCGTTCGTCTTTTATTGAATTGCAGCGCATTAACCAAGATATTGTTGGTTGGATTGAAATTCCCGACACATACATTTCGTATCCGATTCTTCAAGCGGAAAACAATGAGTTTTATTTAACAAGAAATTATAAAAAAGAGAAATCAAGGGCTGGAAGCATTTTTATGGATTATCGAAATGATGTGAAAGGCCTAAATCAAAATGTTATCCTTTACGGACATCGTATGAAAGATGACACGATGTTTGGACAATTAGATAAATATCTGGATGAATCGTTTTTCCAGCATCACCGCACCATTTATTTTGATACGTTATATGAAAGCTACGATGCTGAAATCTTTTCAGTATATAAAACGACTACAGATTTTTATTATATCGATACTGAATTTTCCTCTGATGACGAATTTTTATCATTTGTCAATCAGTTAAAAGATCGTTCCATTTATAAGACCGATATTGATATCGAACCGAATGATCAAATTTTAACTTTATCTACTTGTGATTACACGTTTCCTGGAGGAGAAGGGAGACTTGTCATACATGCAAAATTAAAGGAGAACAAGTAAATGGTTGAAAATTTCGAAAATAACAATTGACAATGATAATCATTTTTAATTAAAATGGTAAAGGAGGGATACTTTTGAAAACAAAACTTTTCCAATTCACCCTCACGTTTTTCTTATTGCTCTTATTTACCGGATGCGGGGTAAAAGGAACTGAATCAACAGGAGGGACAAAAGTAACAGAAAGCAAAGTGAAAGTGACCGATGCATCAGGTCGTGAAGTTGCTTTTGACACTCATCCGAAAAAATTTGCTTCATTAACGATCGGTGATATGGATATCATTCATCAATTAGGAGGGGAAATTGTCGGCAGGCCTAGTACGAAGGTAGAGATACCGGAAGAATTAGAAAAAGTAGAAGAAATCGGAAATACACACCAGCCGAATATAGAGAAGATCGTAAGTTTGAAGCCAGATGTGTTAATTGCCAATGTTGGTTTTGATAAAAACATCCCCGCATTGGAGAATCAAGGAATACAAACTCTCATGACGGAAGCGAATTCCATTGAAGATATAAAGAAAAACATCGAAACATATGGAACTCTTCTCGGTAAAGAATCGAAAGCTCAAGAGCTGATTAAACAAATCGAGCAAGTCGTTGAGAAGCAAACGGAAGCTTCCGAAGCTCAAGCATTGCTTGTTTATGGAGCACCTGGATCATTTTTAGCAGCTCTCCCAACGTCATTGGCAGGAGATATTTTAGAAAAATCGGGCGGAATTAATGTAGCATCGAACTTTCCAAAGTTAAAAGAATATCCGCAATACGCTCAATTAGCGGTAGAACGTGTGGTGGAAGCTGATCCAGATATCATTTACTTAATCACACACGGTGATCCTAGCGGGGTAGAAAAAGCATTTAAACAAGAAATGGAAAAAAATGCAGCTTGGAAAAACTTAGATGCAGTAAAAAAAGGAAACATTGTGGTGCTGCCATCGAATTTGTTTGGCACTAATCCGGGGACAAAGATCACAGAAGCAGTGGAATATATGCGTCAAAGCTTGAAAGATATAGGAAAGGATTCATGATGAATCGAAAGAAACGAATATGGCTTATCATCATTCTGATCATCTTATTGTTTCTAAGCGTATTCTATAGCCTGACAGCAGGCAGTATCTCTATTTCATTTAAGGAATTTTTTGCGGATATGGGCGATAAGGAATCGTTAGTGTACCGTGTTGTTTGGGATTTGCGGCTCCCAAGGATTCTCGTTGGGCTGCTTGTCGGCATGTGTTTAGCGGTTTCGGGTGCTATCTTACAAGGTGTAATGAAAAACCCGCTTGCGGATCCCGGTATTATTGGCGTGACGTCTGGGGCAGGACTGGCAGCGACGGTGATCATGGTGCTGTATCCCGATCAACTGCACATTTTGCCTTTAGCAGCCTTTCTTGGCGCTTTTCTTACGGCTATGCTCATTTATTTGCTAGCTTGGCAAGATGGAACTTCCATTGTTCGAATTATGCTGGTCGGGATTTCAATCAACGCCTTTTTAGGTGCGATCATGTCATGTATTATGATTTTACATAGCGACAAAGTTCAAGCGGTTCTGCCGTGGCTAAATGGCGGGATTAGCGGCGTAAGCTGGGTGCATGTAGAGATGATTGTTTATTATGCCATTTTTGCACTGGTATTAGCGTTTTTTTCCATCAAACATATCCGCATGCTGATGCTGGGGGATGAGGTGGCCACTTTATTAGGCCATCAAGTGGAAAGAAGCAGATTTTTCTTAATTTTTGTCAGTGCTCTTTTAGCTGGAATAGCCGTCAGTGTTGCTGGACTGGTAGGATTTGTAGGGCTTATCGTTCCGCATATCATTCGATTGCTCATCGGAAACGATTATCGTTATTTGCTGCCATTATCCTGTGTAGGCGGCGGCATACTCGTTGTGTTCGCAGATGCTGCGGCAAGAAGCTGGTTTGATCCTATTGAACTGCCGGTAGGGATCCTGCTGTCTTTTCTAGGCGGTCCGTTTTTCCTATATTTGGTCTTTAAAGGGGGAGTGAAGCATGCTCACCGTTAAAGATCTGACTTACCACCATTCCAAACGATTCGGCATCAACGAAATGAATCTGGAATTGCCAAAGGGTGAAGTGATTAGTATTATCGGGCCTAATGGATCAGGAAAATCCACCTTGCTGCGGCTCATCGCTGCCTTATTACAGCCCCAAAATGGCGAGATCATTCTCGATGGAAAAAATATCGTTTCTGCGAATCGAAAAGATATCGCAAAACAATTAACTATGCTGCCGCAAACACATGATGTTACGCTCGATTTTACCGTACGTGAATTAGTAGAGTTCGGCAGGAACCCTTATAAACGCAAATTTGCCCCATTCAGTCAAGAAGATAAAGAAATCGTTGATTGGGCGTTAGCTCTTGCCAATGTGAAACAATATGAACATCAACACTTGTCCTCCTTATCAGGAGGCGAGAGGCAAAGAGCGTGGATTGCGATGGTTCTTGCCCAGAGTACTGAATATTTATTATTGGATGAACCGACCACGTTTTTAGATATTGTACATCAATTGGAAATTTTGGAGGTTGTCCAAACGATCAATCAACAGTATAACAGGACGGTCATCATGATTCTTCACGATCTGAATCAAGCCGCACAGTATAGTGACCGCTTAATCGTGATGAAAGACGGGACGATTTATCAACAAGGCAGTCCAGAGGAAGTATTTTCGGAAAAAATGTTTGAAGAGGTATTTGGTATTTCTGTCTCCATCCATGATATGGATGGAAAACCAATGTTTATTCCAAAACGATTCAAAAGAAAGGGGAAAAAAGAATGTACATCGTTACCAATTCCATTCGCGTGAAAAAAGGATATTCCGGAAAGTTAGTGGAGCGTTTTAAAATTAGAAAGGGAATTGAGAAATTTCCTGGGTTCATTCGTTTAGATCTCTTAGTAACAGACGGATTAAAAGATTATGACGAAGTTCGTGTATACACAACATGGGAGAACAAAGAAAGCTTCGAAGGTTGGTTCCACAGCGATGTGTTCCAAAAAGCGCATGAAAATCGAAAACAACATGACTATGTTATTGGAAATCAAGTGTCCTTCCATGAGCTAGCATATTCCTATGTAAAAGAAGATGAGCGTGCTGTCGAAAATTTATAAATAAAAGATGGCAGAGCGATTTTTGTGAAGAAAGTTACAAAAATTGATTGGAAAAAGAATAGATATCCGAATTGCGGCCTTTTCCAAATGAATTGCGGGAAAAGGTCGTTTATTTTTTTCAGCAAAAACAAAAAATGTAGCACGGGGCTGTCCAGAAAGTCAAATCCCTATTGAAAACCAAAAATCATTAACATCGATATTTCAACGTTTCTAAAACATAAAGGGGGCCGTCAATAAGCCGAAAAAACGACTTATTAGACAGCCCCAATCAAGAAAATAGTTAGTTAAAACCGCAAACACTCCGGCTTGGACAGCGGAACAGCTGTTAGAAACAAGAAAATAGGTAGTTAAAGGCAGCTGCTAAAACAAAATTTGTATAAAAAATGATTGCAAAAGATTTTTCAATATCCTTTGCAATCAAAACTTTACTTCGTTTTTTCACTCTTTTTCAGCAGGAATTTCTTTGCCGTTCAATATTAGTTTGAACGTAACGTCACCCTTTAAAGATGCAGAAACCGCACAATATTTTTGTTTGCCTAATTGGATGGCGCGCCAAACTTTTTTCGGCGTTATATCCCCATTTACTGTAAATGTGATGGTATAAGCGGTGAAAGAAGAGGGCAATTCTTCGCGACGCGTGCCGTCGACTGTAATATCAATTGCCTCAATATGATCTAATTCATGTCTTAAAATCATCGTTACATCAATTCCAATGCAGCCGGCAAGAGCCGCTAGGAGCATTTCTGTTGGGGTTGCGGCACTTCCTTCTCCACCGTAGTTTTCCGTGGCATCCATTGCCATTTTGTATCCGGATGGACCGACTGCTTCAAAAGCACGGCCGCCCTGCCATGTTGCTTTAATTTGCATATTGTTCAATTCCTCTCTTTTAAAACTCTGTAACTTGTTGCAAAAATTTTTGTGCCCGCGCTGTTTGCGGATGTTCAAAAAATGCTGCTGGCTTCGCATCTTCTACGATAACGCCGTCTGCCATAAATAAAATGCGGTCAGCGGCACTCCGGGCAAATTTCATCTCATGCGTTACAATAATCATCGTCATGCCGTCTTCTGCTAATTCTTTCATTACTTTTAATACTTCTCCTACAAGCTCCGGATCAAGTGCAGAAGTCGGTTCATCGAATAGCATCAACTTCGGTTCCATCGCAAGAGCTCTTGCGATCGCTACACGCTGTTGCTGCCCGCCTGACAGCTGAGACGGATAAGCATCTTCTTTTGCTGCAAGCCCGACTTTTTCTAACAAATTGGCTGCGATGCTGTATGCTTTTTCCTTCGGCATTTTTTTCACTACTAATAAAGCTTCCATTACATTTTGGACGGCCGTTTTATGCGGGTATAAATTAAATTGTTGAAACACCATCCCTGTTTTTCGACGAATGGCATAAATTTCTTTTTGTTGTGCTTTTTTTGAAGCATTTGCATCAATCACGTGACCGTCGACTGTAATGGTGCCGCCTGTAATTGTTTCAAGTCCGTTGATGCATCTTAAAAACGTACTTTTTCCTGAACCGCTTGGACCAATGACTGCCACTACTTGATGGGCTGGAATGGATAATGAAATATTTTTTAATATTTCATGCTGTCCAAAATTTTTCTGTAAATTTTTAATCTCTATCATGCTGTCACCACCTTAATAAACAGACAGCCGTTTTTCGATTTTATTTAATAAAAATGTAAAGAATGTACTCATAATCCAATACATCGCTGCAATGGCTGCATAAAACGGCATGTAAACATAATATTGCGCCACTAATAATTGAGCAGAGCGCATTAATTCTGTGACCGCAATAACGGATACGAGCGACGTTTCTTTTAACATTCCGACAAATGTATTGCCAAGTGGGGGGATAGCGTAGCGAATCGCTTGAGGGATGATAATTCGGCGCATCGCCTGGCGTTCCGTCATACCAGTTGCGAGCGCTGCTTCTGTTTGCCCTTTTGGTATGGATTGAATCGCACCGCGAAACGCTTCTGAAACATAAGCGCCGATGTTAATACTTAGTGCAATATACGCAGCAGTTAATGGGCCTAATTCAATCCCATAATCAACTAAGCCATAATAAACGATGACGATTTGCACCAATGCCGGTGTCCCCCGAATAATGGACACATAGGCTCTTGCTATACCACGCAGAATGCGATTGCCCTTAAGCCGGGCAATCGCAATGATTAAACCAATGATTAAACCGAAGAACATGGAAACTACAGTAATGAGTAATGTATAATATGCCCCTTTTAACAAAAAAGGCAAGTTTTCAATGACTAAGTCCATTTTGGCAACCTACTTTCATCATTCTTCGGTCGGCTCTTCGTCAAACCATTTTACATAAATTTCTTTATATGTTCCGTCTTCTTTCATTTCTTTCAATGCTTTATTTAAAGCATCCACCAATTCTTTATTGCCTTTTTTCACAGCAACGCCAGCTTGGTCCTCCTTAATTGGATCGCCGACGGCTTTAATTTTATAGCCGTTTTCTTCAATGACTGGTTTTAATGCATAGACATTGTTGATCGTTGCATCAATTCTGCCAGCATCCAAGTCTTTTAATGTTGTAATCACGTCATCATATGTGTTGATTTTAAAATCGCCCACTTTTGGCAATAATTCATTTCGCAAATATGCTTCATCATTCGTACCAAGCCCAACTCCGATTGTTTTTCCTTTAAAATCATTAACAGATTTGATGTCATTATTGTCTTCCCGAACGATCACTTTGACTTTATTTGTAATATATGGTTCTGTAAAATCGATTTGTTTTTTCCGTTCATCTGTGATTGTCACTTGGCTTACTAAAATATCAAATTTACCTTTTTGAAGCCCTGGAATTAAACCAGAAAATTCTTGTGCAACAAAATTTGCTTTAACTCCTAGACGTTTTGCCAATTCTTTCGCAATGTCAACGTCAAAGCCGTCGTATTCTTTGTTTTCATTCATAAAGTTATACGGTGCATAAGTACCCATAATGCCGACAGTGATTTCGCCTTTATCTTTGATTTCCTGTAATGCGTTTTTCTCTTGATCTTGAGTTTGTTTTTCTTTTTGATCATTGTTATTGCCGCATGCTGAAAGTATTAGAGCTGCTATTGCAATGAGTGAAATGAACCATCTTATTTTTTTCATGTTTATCCTCCTTCATTAGACACCAAAGATTCCAAAAAATTCAAAGTGTACAGTTTCTTCAATGAGCTGTTGAAGTGTTTTTTGCTGTAATGCATCTTTTGATGATGGCGATTGAAATAGCCATCTGGCTAAAACTCCTTCCAGGAGGCTCATGATGAATACTGCCAGTAATTTTGGATCTACTTCACGCGAGATCATTTTCAGTTCTTTGGCCTGTGCAATATTTTCCGCAAAAGCTGTTTCCATGTCTGCTTTAATCTCTTCCACTTTTTCTTGTATCTTTGGCTGAGAATGAATGCCTTTTAGCAATATGTTCATGAAATACTTATTGTTTTCAGCGAAATGAAAAATACGTTCAAACATTTGTGTCGTGGAAGCAACGGAATCTTGCAAGTCCACTTTTTTTGTGCGGTACCCTAGTTTGATTGCATCTAAAAGTTGGGCACGACCTATTTCCAGCATCTCAAGCGCGATCGCTTCTTTGCTTTTAAAATACCAATAAAATGTCCCTTGGGACACATTGCCTTTTGCGACGATATCTGAGACTTTCGTTTTTTCATAGCCAACTGTCGCAAATAATTCTAATGCAATTTGCAATAATTGCTGTTTTCTTTCCTGTCTTCGAGCTTCTGCCTGCACTATACCCCCCCTGACTGACTCATTAGTCAATTAAATCCTATAAGATTACTATAAATTAGTCAACACTTTTGCTTCATTTTTTTAAAAAGCATGCTGCAAATTTAGAAATGGTTGGGCTGAAAAGAATAACAGAGCGAATCAGCGTTATTTTATGGAAATCTGCATTACGTTATTCGTCCCGCTTTCACACACTGTCCTCTGTGTTCGTTCATGAACATAGCAAGAGAAGAAATCAAAGAAACAATGCTTTTCATGTGGAAAAAATGAATCCTCCGATGTCTGCAGCTGTTTTGCTGTTAACGAGATCAACTATCAACGTTTTCTTCATTATTTTCGACTGTATATCCCAGCAATTGATTTAGCTGACTTAGGAAATCAGTGAAAAAGGAGATAAAGATGGATTCATTGTGACTTTGACCCTTTAGGATTTTATTAGCAAAAAACAATGACGCCGTTTGCGAGCACTGATCCTTCTGCAAAGAGCCTTGCTTTTATGCGCGAAAAAAGAGCAGGAATGAGGATAAAATTTTGACACGTAATCAAGTTGTCTTGCATTTAGTTGTGGATAAAGCCAATTCTCCTATATTTTCAAAATGATCCTATCTTCTGTAAGTTTTCCTTCAAAAATATCTTCCTCAATTTCTGCTCGACGGTTTTTTATGAAATGTCCATGCCTTTGTTCACCTAACGTGTGCTAAAGATACCTTTACTATGAAAAGCCGATGGCAAGAGCATCTTCTGTGGTTGAAGCGATCACACTCTGTTCTAATAGACCTAATTTCAAAAGTTTTATAAATTTTCCATACAGATTATCTATAGGATTAATTTACTATGGTAAAATATTACACGTAAATGTTGTTAGGTATTTTGGAGGTATCATTATGTCGAAAATTGTCAATGCTTTTCGAATGCTTCTTTTATTGAAATCACGAGGACGAATGCAAATTAAAGAATTAGCAGAAGAACTTGAATTAAGTGAAAGGGTTATTCGAGTTTATCGAGATCAATTAGAAATGGCTGGATTCCATATTCAGACAGCTAGGGGAAGATATGGAGGTTATGTTCTGCCGAAAAGCAATATTTTTGAATACTTGTCGCTTTCACCAAAAGAATTAGAAGCGTTAGTAAAGGCAAGTGAATATTTAAAAAATCATCCTACCTTTTTGCAATTCAATGATTTTGAAAGTGCCGTCATGAAAATTCAAAGTATTTCCAAACAGCAGATTCAGTCTTCGTCTGAATGGCAGCCAATTATTTTAGAGGAAAAAGCAAATGTCGATTGGAATCATGAAAAAGATAAGTATGAACAATTAAATTTTGCAATCGCGGCTCGCAGAAAAGTGAAAATTGTTTATGAGGCTTTAAATTCAGACCGCACTGAACGCATCATTCATCCTTACAAACTGATTCCGTATAAAAAATTTTGGTATTGCATTGCTTATTGTGAGCTGAGAAATGATTATCGTGATTTTAAATTAACTAGAATTCAAGATTATCAAATATATGAAGAAAGGTTTCAGCGTGATGAATCATTTCGGCTCGAAGACTATATAGGTAAAACGAGTATTTATGCTGATACCTATTTTGTTGAATTGCATGTAAAACCACCATTTTCCAAGATTTTAAGTGAAAAGATCTATTCAGAGGATCAAGAAATAGAGCAACAACAAGATGGATCCATCATTTTTCGGGCGACGATGTCCGGGTTGCCGGAATTAACTAGTTTTGTATTAAGCATGGGATCTGCAGTTCAGGTGCTCGGTCCGAATGAACTTCGCCAAAGCGTCGAGGAAGAAGTAGAAAAAATGTCAAAAAATTTTTTAAACTGACATATTAAGTTCCGGAATAGATGATAGGATGATGATAGAAAAGCTTGGAGGGAAAAGAAATGAGACTTCGATGCCAATTTGAGGTTGAAAGGCTACCCGTTGCTTTATCGAATATTAATATGAAATTTTAGTGTATCTAGAGTAGGTGCAAATATTTAAAAATATCGCAGGGAGCGGGATTAAATGAAGTTTATTGCCCATATACGCGAAAGTGATAATAAAATACAAACTGTTAAAGATCATTTGTTAGAAGTAAGAGATTTAGCTGAATCCTATGGGGAAAAGCTAGGTGTAAGACATTTAACTGGTCTTGCGGGTGTGCTTCATGATCTTGGAAAATGCACAAATGAATTTAGAAAATACATATTAGAAGCAGTAAATAATCCTGATGCACCGCCTAGAAGAGGAAGTGTTGACCATTCAACTGCAGGTGGGAAACTTCTCTATGAGATTTTTCATACAAGCGAGAAGTTAGATCCTCATAAAGGTCTCTTAGCAGAAGTGGTGGGAAATGCGATAATTTCTCATCACTCGTATCTTCAAGATTTTTTAAATCCAGATTTAGAATCAAATTACTTAAAAAGAGTTCGTGATAAAGAATTGCCTGAATTTGATAGGATAAAGCAATATTTTTTTAAATATGTTATGAATGAGAGAGATTTTCATAATTATGTTGACAAAGCAGCTGAAGAGTTAAAACAATTTTTAGCAAAAGAGTCATCAGGAAATTATGAAAAGCAACTAATGTTTTTAACCAAATTTGTATTTAGTGCTTTAATTGATGCTGATAGAACGAATACAAGATTATTTGAAGAAAATAAAACCAATGACCCTATAAACAATCATGAAGAGTTATTTGATATATACTACGAAAGGCTCATGAGAAAAATCAATTCATTTAGTAAACAAAAGGATGCCTGTACACCTATTAATCTTCTAAGAAAAGAAATGTCTGATCAGTGTGATAAATTTGCTGAGAGAGCATCAGGAATATATACGTTATCTATCCCAACTGGTGGAGGGAAAACATTAGCAAGTTTAAGATATGCTCTTAAACACGCGAAACTTTATAACAAAAAACACATCATTTTTGTAGTCCCCTATACAACTATTATTGAACAAAACGCAGAAGAAGTTAGAAAAATATTAAAAGATGATGCCAATATATTAGAGCATCATTCAAACGTTATTGAAGATATAGATGATGATGAAAATCAAGATGGCTTGATTAGTGTGCAACAAAAATTAAAATTAGCCAAAGATAATTGGGATTCACCAATTATTTTTACAACGATTGTACAATTTTTGAACGTTTTTTACGCAAATGGGAGTAGAAATATTAGGAGGCTACATAATTTAAGTCATTCAGTGATTATTTTTGATGAAGTGCAAAAAGTTCCTATTTCATGTGTATCTCTATTTAATCAGGCACTAAACTTTTTAAAAACTTATGGTTGCTCCAGCATCGTGCTTTGCACTGCAACTCAACCAGCATTAGACTTCGTTGAGCATAAATTAGAAATAAATACGGATGCGGAAATGGTCAAAAACCTAAATTATGTAATTAATGCATTTAAACGGGTGGAAATCATTGATAAAGCAACAAATGAAACATTTAATAATGAAAAACTATCCAATTTTATTGAGGCAAAAATAAGAGAAGTACAAAGTGTGTTAGTTATTTTAAATACGAAATCAGTTGTGAAAGATCTATATACTCAATTGAAAATGAAGAAGTTAAATTTACCAATTTATCATTTGAGTACATCAATGTGTGCTGCTCATCGTAATAAAATTTTAGGTGAAATAAAAGATCATCTGAAAGAGGGTAATAAAGTAATTTGTGTAAGCACCCAACTGATTGAAGCGGGGGTAGATGTTAGTTTCGATTGTGTGATTCGCTCATTAGCAGGATTAGATTCCATTGCACAAGCTGCAGGCAGATGCAATCGGCACGGTGAAAAGGACATACAAAATGTTTATGTTATAGACCATGAAGAAGAAAAGTTAAATCGTTTAAAAGAAATAGCTGTTGGAAAAGAAGTTGCGAAAAGAATTTTGATTGATATAAGCCGCGATCAGGCCAATCATGGTGGCAGCATCTTGTCTATGCAAGCGATGGAAAGATATTTTAAAGAGTATTATACGGAATTCAAGCAGAGTTTGAATTATTTTATACCGAAATTGAAAAAAGAAATGGTAGAGCTATTGATAGCCAATAGAAGAAAAAGCTCCTATAGCCAAGCATATTTTCAAAAAAATGGTGCGCTTCCTCCGTTATTTTTAGTAAGCAGCTATAAAACAGCGGCTGAACATTTCCGAGTGATTGACGACATGACTACTTCCGTAATTGTTCCGTATGGTGATGGTAAAGAAATTATCGCTGAATTCAATAGCAATAAAAGCATTTATGAATTTTCCCAGCTTTTGCGAAAGGCTCAGCAATATACGATCAACATCTTCGATTATGAGCGCGAACAATTAATCAAAAATGATGGGTTAGTGCGTTATTTAGACGGCAAAGTCCTAGCCTTAAAAGAAGGAGCATATGATAAGGAATTCGGCCTCAACCTTGAAAATGACAGCCATTTGGATGTAAGTATATTTTAAAAGATGCTTACTTAAGAGGGGTCTGGGGTCTTAAATAAAATAAAGTACAATCAAAAGGGTGCCAATTACTATTGGTGCACCCTCTTTCAAATAATATAATATATTTTTCAATCCACGCTTTTAAAAGCGACAATTTATTATACCATAATCAAGATTCAAATATTATATTTCATATACTATATTATTTAATTTGAATATTTTCTGAAAAAAGATTATTATTAAATTATTAAAAAATTCAAAAAGGAGGTGTCTGTATTGAGAAACGCTATTGAATTTGAAGTTTATGGTGATTACGCCTTATTCACGGATCCTTTGACAAAAATGGGAGGTGAAAAGCTGTCCTATCAAGTGCCAACCTACCAGGCGTTAAAAGGAATTGTCGAGTCGATTTATTGGAAGCCCACCATACTTTTTATCATTGATGAGGTTCGAGTGATGAATCCGATTCGAATGGAATCCAAAGGCATTCGGCCAATTGAATATGGTGGGGGAAATACACTGGCTCATTATACGTATTTAAAAGACGTAAGATATCAAGTGCGTGCACATTTTGTTTTTAATCCGCACCGTCCTGATCTTGCTTTTGATCGCAACGAACATAAGCATCACAACATACTAAAACGTTCACTGAAAGCTGGAGGACGAAGAGATATCTTTTTAGGCACTAGAGAATGCCAAGGGTATGTTGAACCGTGTGTATTTGGTGAAGGTGAAGGATTTTATGATGATTATGGCGATATTCATCTAGGTACCATGGTTCATGGGATTAATTATCCAGATGAAACCGGTAGAAACGAAATGGAAGTACGTCTATGGAATCCAGTTATGAAGAATGGCATTATTCAGTTTATTAGGCCAGATCAATGTACACATGTTCGAAAAATCAAAAAAATGGATCCGAAGCATTTCGATAAAACAAATATTGAATCTGCTGATGAAAACTGCTAAATCAATTAGGAGGGGGAGGTGAATAAATGAGCTGGTTATTAAATTTATATGAGACATATGAATCCAATTTAGATCGTGTAGGTGTAATGGAAAAAAAGCATAATGAACAAGAGTATACTTTGTTGCCGATTTCTCATACGACTCAAACCGCGCATATTGAAGTGAATATCACAGAAGACGGGCAATTCCATTCGGCAACAGTCATTAAAGAGGTGACTGTCATCCCTTGCACAGAAGATGCCGCGAACCGGACTAGTACGAAAATAGCTCCTTATCCGCTTCACGATAAATTAAGTTATGTAGCAGGCGATTTTGTTACATATGGTGGAAAAATAAAAAAAGAAGAACCTTTTAGCTATTATATTCAACAGTTGAAAGATTGGGCAGAATCACCCTATGCAACAAAAAAAGTAAAAAGTATTTATAACTATTTAAGCCAAAAGCGGCTAATTAAAGATTTAGTGGATGCAAACGTTTTGTACTTAGATCCTAATGGGCATTTAATCGATAAATGGGATAAAAAATACGAATCTTTGTATGGGAGCAAACCGCCTATCTTTTCAGTCATTAGCGCTGGAGTGGAGAGTGCTTTTGTTCGCTTTAATGTTTATTCACCTCGTACTATATTGACAAAGGTTTGGAACGATCCTGAAATGTATGATTCATTTATTTCCTACTACAAAGATCTGTTAAATAATAGCGATGAAGATTTATGTTATGTAACGGGAAAAAAGCTGCCACGCACTGACAAACACGCAAACAAAATTAGAAATGCTGGCGATAAAGCGAAACTAATTTCTGCCAATGATACGAGTGGTTTTACGTTCAGGGGACGTTTCCATGAAAGTAATGAAGTGGCCAGCATTAGTTATGATGTTTCCCAAAAGGCGCATAATGCATTGAAATGGCTGATTAACAGGCAGGGAAAAATCATTGACCAACGCGTGTTTCTTGTATGGGGAAATGATGAAATTAATCTTCCAGATCCGACAGAAGATACTTTTGCTATCCATCCCATGCCATTAGAAAAAAAAGAAAGAAAATCGTTTACGAATCAGGAATTTGCCAATGAAGTAGCCAAAGCTTTGGAGGGTTATAAAGCGAATCTGACAACAAAGTCTGAGGTGAATATTTTAATCCTTGATTCTGCTACCCCGGGGCGTCTTGCGGTGCTTTATTATCGAAATATGGATAGAAAACTGTATTTGGATAGACTGATTAAATGGCATTCGACTTGTGTGTGGCTCCATCGTTATCGAAAAGATGAACAAAAGAAAACGGTTCAATTTTACGGGGCTCCCGCGACTAAAGATATCGCGTTTGCTGCTTACGGGCCGACAGCAAATGATAAAGTGGTGAAAGGGCTGATGGAGCGCATCTTTCCTTGCATTGTCGATGATAAAAAAATTCCACTAGACATTATAAGAAGCGCTTTTTATCGCGCTTCAAATCCAGTGGCAATGGAAAACTGGGAATGGGAAAAAACGCTAAGTATTGCCTGCGCTTTAATTAATAAACAGGAGGGATTAAATGTGGCGCTAGATACAGAAAATAACGACCGCGATTATTTATTTGGCCGTTTATTAGCAATTGCGGATGTGTTGGAAAGACGCGCTTTAGATTCTGATGAAACGCGAGCTACTAACGCCATCAGATATATGAACGCTTTTTCTAAACACCCCGCAAGAACATGGAAGATCATTCAGGAAAGTATTCAACCTTATCAAATGAGGCTCGGGACAAGAGGGCTATATTTGTCCAAACTAATTGATGAAGTGGCTTCTAGAATTAAATTTGAAGATTTTAATAACAAACCGTTATCTGGTAAATACCTATTAGGTTTTTATAGCCAACGACATGCATTATATCAAAAATCAGAAAAAAATACTGAACCATCTAATGAAGTAGGAGGAATGTAATATGTCAATCTTAGATCATAAAATTGATTTTGCTGTTGTATTATCGGTTAAAAAAGCCAATCCGAATGGAGATCCATTGAATGGAAACCGTCCGAGACAAAATTATGACGGACATGGAGAGATTTCGGATGTGGCCATTAAACGGAAAATCAGAAATCGACTGCAGGATATGGGAGAGTCCATTTTTGTTCAATCGAATGATCGAAAAGTCGATGATTTTAAAAGTTTAAAAGAGCGTGCAGAAGCACACCCGGAATTAAAGAAAATTATGAGTTCTAAAAACGGCTCAAGTGAAGAGTTTGCGAAGATAGCTTGCCAGTTATGGATAGATGTCCGGGCCTTTGGTCAAGTTTTTGCCTTTAAAGGATCCGATTTATCTGTCGGTGTTCGTGGTCCTGTTTCAATCCATACGGCAACAAGTGTCGACCCTGTTGATATTGTCAGCATGCAGATTACAAAAAGTGTAAATTCTGTAACAAATGAAAAACGCAGCTCTGACACTATGGGAATGAAGCATCGTGTTGATTTTGGTGTGTATGTTTTTTACGGCAGTATGAATACGCAATTGGCAGAAAAAACAGGATTTACAAATGAAGATGCTCTAAAAATCCAACAAGCTCTTGTTACATTGTTTGAGAATGACGCATCTGCTGCGAGACCTGAAGGAAGCATGGAAGTGCACAAAGTTTATTGGTGGGAGCACAATTCAAAACTGGGACAATATTCTTCCGCTAAAGTTCATCGTTTATTAAAAATTGAAAAAAATGTGGAAGAACCAAAATCGATTGATGATTATACGATCACTTTAAATGAGCTAGATGGTTTAAAAGCTGTGGTCATCGATGGTAAATAATGAGGAAGAAATTTATTTAATGTTGTCCGGTATTCAGCATTTTCAATTTTGTAGACGCCAATGGGCTCTCATTCATATTGAACAGCAATGGGAAGAAAATGTAAGAACGATTGAAGGACAATATCTTCATCGAAAAGCTGACAAGCCATTTATTCGAGAGAAGCGTGGCAATAAACTGATTGTTCGAGCAATGCCTGTAAAGTCAAATGAACTGAAAATTACCGGTGTTTGTGATGTTGTTGAATTTGTTAAAGATAATAATGGTGTAGAAATAGTGGGTGCTGAAGGAAAATATGTTGCCTATCCTATAGAATATAAACGTGGAAAGCCGAAAATAAATGATTCAGATATATTGCAATTAACAGCACAAGTTATGTGTTTAGAGGAGATGTTACTTTGCAAAATAAACACAGGATATATGTTTTATAACGAGATAAAACGGAGAGTAGAAATACCTATAACATTAGAAAATAAAAATAAAGTAAGGTCAATTGTCTTAGAAATGCATGATCATTATAAGCGCAAGTATACGCCTAAAGTGAAAACTGGATCTTTTTGCAAAAACTGTTCCCTCCAAAATATTTGTTTGCCAAATTTAATGAATAAGCGGACTGTAAAAAGTTATATTGAAGGAAAGATAAAAGAATGAAAAAACTGCTTAACACATTATTTATCACTCAATCAGATGTTTATTTATCATTAGACGGCGATAATATTGTCCTTTTAAAAGAGAATGAGAAGATAGGTAGATTACCGCTTCATAATTTAGAATCAATCGTATCCTTTGGCTATACTGGTGCAAGTCCTGCATTAATGGGATATTGTGCAGAAAAAAATATTTCATTAGTTTTTTTAACTAAGAACGGTCGATTTCTGGCAAGAGTGATCGGAAAAAGCAAGGGTAACGTCATCCTTAGAAAGAAACAATATCGTGTGTCTGAAGATGAAGTTATGTCGGTAAAAATTGCACGTAACTTTATTATTGGAAAGATTTATAACAATAAATGGATAATAGAAAGAATGACTAGAGATTATCCATTACGAGTGGATGTAGCTCTTTTTAAAGAAATCTCTCAACATTTATCATCTATCATTCATGATGTGCGAGAGTGTGAAGATTTAGAAAGATTAAGAGGTTTGGAAGGACAAGCTGCTATAAGTTACAATAAACTGTTTAATCAGATGATATTACAGCAAAAAGAGGATTTTTATTTCCACTCGCGATCACGAAGACCGCCATTAGATAACGTGAATGCAATGCTTTCATTTGCTTATACGTTATTGGCAAATGATATGGCATCAGCGTTGGAGGGGGTTGGTCTCGATGCATATGTTGGTTTTTTGCATCGAGATCGACCAGGAAGAGCATCTTTAGCTTTAGATGTAATGGAAGAATTGCGGGGTGTTTACGCAGATAAGTTTGTCTTAACATTGATTAATAAAAAAATTGTTAACAAAGAGGATTTTATAAAAAAAGAAAATGGAGCTGTAATTATGACAGATGAAGCTAGAAAGAAATTCTTATCTGCATGGCAAAATAGAAAACAAGACAAGATAACACATCCATATTTAGGCGAGAAAATAACTTGGGGATTAGTTCCACATGCACAAGCTTTACTATTGGCCCGTCATTTACGTGATGATTTGGATGAGTATCCACCATTTTTATGGAAGTAGGTGTAAATTTTGTTAGTTTTAATAACTTATGATGTTAGTACTGTAAGCAGTGCAGGACAAAAAAGATTAAGGAAAGTGTCAAAAGTATGCCAAAATTATGGCCAACGAGTCCAAAATTCAGTTTTTGAATGTAACGTCGATGCAGCCCAATTTACAGCTTTAAAATTAGAACTTACCAATATTATTGATGAAAATAAAGATAGTCTCAGGTTCTATCAACTAGGAAACAATTATAAGTCTAGAGTAGAGCATATAGGTGTGAAAGCATCACTTGATTTAGAGGATCCTATAATTTTTTAGTGCGAATGTATAGTGAGCTTGAAATTCTTGATGCATTCGCACCTGATTTTTTTGAAATTATTGCCATATTTTATTTTTTTTTTGAAAAAAGTTCTTTATTTTTATAAAGAAAATGGTGGTTTTTTGTCAAAATTACATCAATTTAAGTAATTTTGAGGAAAAATCGCTGTCGCATCCTTTATGGATGCGTGGATTGAAATAGGAAGCGCAAAATAGAATCAAACAAATTTTAGGTCGCATCCTTTATGGATGCGTGGATTGAAATTGTAACGTGGTTTCGTGGTTGGCTGCTGATTACTCGTCGCATCCTTTATGGATGCGTGGATTGAAATTCAACTCCTTTTCTCATATTTTTGTGCTGTCTGTGTCGCATCCTTTATGGATGCGTGGATTGAAATAAGCGTAACTGAACCATCAACGCCGCCAGTTCCAGTCGCATCCTTTATGGATGCGTGGATTGAAATAAATCAGCCCATTTCAGCGATGGCTTGATATATTCGTCGCATCCTTTATGGATGCGTGGATTGAAATGAAAGAAGTGCAGGAATTTGACCGGCTTTGGAAAGTCGCATCCTTTATGGATGCGTGGATTGAAATAATCTTGTGCCATCTTCACGTTCGGGCCCATATCCGTCGCATCCTTTATGGATGCGTGGATTGAAATTCGGACTGTTGGCGACGTCATATGGGGTATCCCAGTCGCATCCTTTATGGATGCGTGGATTGAAATTGCGAATTTAGCGTTTTTGCCGAATAGTTCATCGTCGCATCCTTTATGGATGCGTGGATTGAAATAATGTTCTAGCTACGTTGTTCCAATTTTAAAAGATGTCGCATCCTTTATGGATGCGTGGATTGAAATGTCCATGTCGAGAATTGGCGATAAACTAACGACGTCGCATCCTTTATGGATGCGTGGATTGAAATATCGATTAAATGATAGTTTACGTCACCGTCACCGGTCGCATCCTTTATGGATGCGTGGATTGAAATATTCGTTGAATGCCCGCGATAAGACCCAACGGCAGTCGCATCCTTTATGGATGCGTGGATTGAAATCGTTCAATCCCGATCAGGTCTTTCCCGAATTCAAGTCGCATCCTTTATGGATGCGTGGATTGAAATTTCGATGAAATCTCTGATATCTTGATGTCGACGGTGTCGCATCCTTTATGGATGCGTGGATTGAAATTCCCCAAGTCCTACATAAAAGTAATCCTTGTATCCAACGTCGCATCCTTTATGGATGCGTGGATTGAAATATTCACCGGCCCTGCATCGATTTGCTGTATTTCCGTCGCATCCTTTATGGATGCGTGGATTGAAATATTGCGTCACCCAGCGTTTTCATCTCTTGCACACCGGTCGCATCCTTTATGGATGCGTGGATTGAAATATTAAAGCGTTGTATTAATCCGCTAAGCCACGTTGTCGCATCCTTTATGGATGCGTGGATTGAAATCGTCAACCGCAACGTCTATTCGTTGGACGATGTGGTCGCATCCTTTATGGATGCGTGGATTGAAATATTTTCGGGAAATTGCTAGATTTAGGAGCAAGTCGTCGCATCCTTTATGGATGCGTGGATTGAAATCCAAGCTGTTTTTCTAGTTTGGAAACAGTCAAAGGTCGCATCCTTTATGGATGCGTGGATTGAAATTCTGCGTTGTTTACAGGTGACTGGGACGCGCTTTGGTCGCATCCTTTATGGATGCGTGGATTGAAATGTATGTTTGAAAAAACATTTGAAACGAACGAACGGTCGCATCCTTTATGGATGCGTGGATTGAAATTATCGCTTGATGTATGTTGTACTGCCGACAGAACGTCGCATCCTTTATGGATGCGTGGATTGAAATTTTGGGATCAGATGGCGACAACAACAGGTTGGGCGGTCGCATCCTTTATGGATGCGTGGATTGAAATAACTGCCGTCTGTATGTTCGATTGATAACGTTTAGGTCGCATCCTTTATGGATGCGTGGATTGAAATGCCAGTTGAAGATCGTTTGTCTCGCCTTCACTCCGTCGCATCCTTTATGGATGCGTGGATTGAAATCACAATCGAAAGTAGATGAAATCGTGAAAAAACGCGTCGCATCCTTTATGGATGCGTGGATTGAAATGTTACCGTCGACGCTACAAATATTACAGTTACATGTCGCATCCTTTATGGATGCGTGGATTGAAATCACAATCGAAAGTAGATGAAATCGTGAAAAAACGTCGCATCCTTTATGGATGCGTGGATTGAAATCCGCCGTTTCCGGTCGGGCTTGGCTCGGTATTAGCGTCGCATCCTTTATGGATGCGTGGATTGAAATAATTTTTTGCACGGACTGTCCGAAATTTTGTACGCGTCGCATCCTTTATGGATGCGTGGATTGAAATCATCATTTTTGCGGTTTTTTCCGCCGGCTTTAACAGTCGCATCCTTTATGGATGCGTGGATTGAAATCACGGATGAATCAATGCAAAGAATGTGCAAGAAAGTGTCGCATCCTTTATGGATGCGTGGATTGAAATTTGTGCGTATTCGAGCGCTTTAGTAGTCAACATCGTCGCATCCTTTATGGATGCGTGGATTGAAATGTTTATTGTTCTTGCGTTTGTAGTATCCGATCGCGTCGCATCCTTTATGGATGCGTGGATTGAAATATAGTTAAAAAAGATGGAAAAATATTCGATATGGTCGCATCCTTTATGGATGCGTGGATTGAAATTGTAAAAGACGGCAAACGGTTCACCGGCGTATCTGGTCGCATCCTTTATGGATGCGTGGATTGAAATTATTGCTTGATGTATGTTGTACTGCCGACAGAAGTCGCATCCTTTATGGATGCGTGGATTGAAATACAGGTGCAGGCTTTACTCGAAAATGCATTGGAGTCGCATCCTTTATGGATGCGTGGATTGAAATCTTCGCGATTTATTGTTTGAGTTGACTGTAGATACGTCGCATCCTTTATGGATGCGTGGATTGAAATATTCGTCAATCCCTCCTATTGAAAATTGATCAGGTCGCATCCTTTATGGATGCGTGGATTGAAATGATGATATGCTGTCCGTTTCGTCCCCAACGTGCTGTCGCATCCTTTATGGATGCGTGGATTGAAATTAATATTGAATCTATTCAACCAACCCAGCAAGGGCGTCGCATCCTTTATGGATGCGTGGATTGAAATAAGCCTTACAGATGGTGTGCAAACGAGCCAACGATGTCGCATCCTTTATGGATGCGTGGATTGAAATATCTTGTTCACGTTTGGGCAGTTTGAGATATTCAGTCGCATCCTTTATGGATGCGTGGATTGAAATACCAAGCGATTGAGAAGTTTTTACCTGGCGTTTACGTCGCATCCTTTATGGATGCGTGGATTGAAATTGTAACGGCTGTATCGATTTTTTCTAAATCATTCGCGTCGCATCCTTTATGGATGCGTGGATTGAAATCCCATTATGACGGCCGATACGCAATATTCCATAAAGTCGCATCCTTTATGGATGCGTGGATTGAAATAAAACAAAGATCAGTATATTGAACATCTAAAAGAGTCGCATCCTTTATGGATGCGTGGATTGAAATTGAAACATTGTCAAACAGTTCGTTTGAGAGATTCAGGTCGCATCCTTTATGGATGCGTGGATTGAAATAACTTTTGCCCAGGATAGATGAGATTTGGATTTTGTCGCATCCTTTATGGATGCGTGGATTGAAATATCATTGTTACGGTATCTTAACAAGTACAAATAGGTCGCATCCTTTATGGATGCGTGGATTGAAATGCGAAAGTGTGACGGAACGTGTGCGGACTACACCGTCGCATCCTTTATGGATGCGTGGATTGAAATAACGCCTCTGCAATCCCATCCATGGTTAAGCGCTGTCGCATCCTTTATGGATGCGTGGATTGAAATTTGATGTTATAGATGAAGATGAATTTTGGGAAGAGTCGCATCCTTTATGGATGCGTGGATTGAAATAGCGTTAGAAACTAGAATGTCTAATGCTGAAACAGGTCGCATCCTTTATGGATGCGTGGATTGAAATCATGGTCATAAAAAGCCTTCAATTGCCCAGTTTTGTCGCATCCTTTATGGATGCGTGGATTGAAATGGAAATGCTGTCTAATCTCGGTTGCACAATGGCCGTCGCATCCTTTATGGATGCGTGGATTGAAATAAAATATCGATAGCTTTTTTGAGCGCTCCCGGAACGTCGCATCCTTTATGGATGCGTGGATTGAAATTTGTAAACGGTGAAGTTATATATAAGAAGGTCAGGTCGCATCCTTTATGGATGCGTGGATTGAAATCTGGTTATGCGAATGGGATTGGCGATTTCTTCAGTGTCGCATCCTTTATGGATGCGTGGATTGAAATACCAAACTCCCGATCGTGGGGACAGTCAGCTGTGGTCGCATCCTTTATGGATGCGTGGATTGAAATTTTATTGCGTTTGTATTTGTCGTAGTATTGATGACGTCGCATCCTTTATGGATGCGTGGATTGAAATCTCGTGGTTGAATATACTGAGTAAGTCCTCCTAAAGTCGCATCCTTTATGGATGCGTGGATTGAAATAACGGATCCGTATAGGCATGATCAGGATTGTGATGTCGCATCCTTTATGGATGCGTGGATTGAAATAAAAGAAGGCGCAAGAAGCGGAAGAAGTGAAAAACGTCGCATCCTTTATGGATGCGTGGATTGAAATCGGCATATCCACGAGTTACCGTTAAATCGTTTCCGTCGCATCCTTTATGGATGCGTGGATTGAAATCTGTTTTCGTGATACGTGCAAATAAACATCGGCGTCGCATCCTTTATGGATGCGTGGATTGAAATATACAGTATCAAGATCGATTAAACAAAACGGCTATGTCGCATCCTTTATGGATGCGTGGATTGAAATAATGTCATAACGAAGAACATAAAAGGCTGGACAAAGTCGCATCCTTTATGGATGCGTGGATTGAAATTTCTTGCTTTAACTTATTGAGTTCTTGCGCTGTCGTCGCATCCTTTATGGATGCGTGGATTGAAATAAATAATCCAGCTTAGCTGCAAGACGGTCTGTTTCGTCGCATCCTTTATGGATGCGTGGATTGAAATATCCTTTCCGACAAAAAATTCAGCAAATGCTCAGTCGCATCCTTTATGGATGCGTGGATTGAAATTTTTGTTTTGTATCAAGCCAATCGCCGAACTTATGTCGCATCCTTTATGGATGCGTGGATTGAAATTTTCACTACATCCAAATGCCACGGACGATACCCGACGTCGCATCCTTTATGGATGCGTGGATTGAAATTTTCACTACATCCAAATGCCACGGACGATACCCGACGTCGCATCCTTTATGGATGCGTGGATTGAAATCGATAACGGAAGAAAACATTAGTAAGATCTTTAAATGTCGCATCCTTTATGGATGCGTGGATTGAAATCAACAGCTTGGTGGGGCAAGCTGACTGCCGAAAGTCGCATCCTTTATGGATGCGTGGATTGAAATAAAAATGCGCAGGGCGAAACGCAACTGACAGTAAGTCGCATCCTTTATGGATGCGTGGATTGAAATATCTAGTATTAAATGAGACTAAGCCTTGGGTTGATGTCGCATCCTTTATGGATGCGTGGATTGAAATTAAACTTAGAAAGGACAATAAGACTGGGCATAAAGGTCGCATCCTTTATGGATGCGTGGATTGAAATTAAACTTAGAAAGGACAATAAGACTGGGCATAAAGGTCGCATCCTTTATGGATGCGTGGATTGAAATTTTTTTGTCTTTGAGGTATGCCTCGACGTCCTTGTCGCATCCTTTATGGATGCGTGGATTGAAATCGATATTGTCTCTGAAACTAAAAAGCAAGAAGCAGTCGCATCCTTTATGGATGCGTGGATTGAAATTGATATGCTACTGATTTTGTGCTCGGCTTATTGTAGTCGCATCCTTTATGGATGCGTGGATTGAAATAAAAAAGGTATAACGAACCCGAATACTAAAAACGTCGCATCCTTTATGGATGCGTGGATTGAAATATTAATTTTTTGTTTTACGATTTTTGACAACTCTGGTCGCATCCTTTATGGATGCGTGGATTGAAATTTACTCGAGAAGTGGTCGCAATGGGATGGTGAAGGTCGCATCCTTTATGGATGCGTGGATTGAAATTCACAAGAATTTATGGGGAATCCTATCGATACAGAGTCGCATCCTTTATGGATGCGTGGATTGAAATCTTTATTTTTCGACAAATTTGATACAATGCGCATGTCGCATCCTTTATGGATGCGTGGATTGAAATTAATAATATCTTGAATAGGTTTGTCTCCGAAAAAGTCGCATCCTTTATGGATGCGTGGATTGAAATATAACTAATCATTTCATCTTCAAACCATACGTGCTCGTCGCATCCTTTATGGATGCGTGGATTGAAATCCAATTTTTACTTTTAAAAACGCAATATTACGCCGTCGCATCCTTTATGGATGCGTGGATTGAAATAATAATATGCTGTCCGTTTCGGCCCCAACGTGCCGTCGCATCCTTTATGGATGCGTGGATTGAAATCTTTATATCCCACTTAGTTTAGATAAAACATTGAGTCGCATCCAATACGGATGCGTGGGTTAAAATACTCCATATCCCCCTTTGCTTTATACATGTCTGAATTGTCACATCTTTTTAGATATGTGAAGAGATTGAAATTTCACAATAATTTGTGTTGAGTGCCTTATTGCCCAAGTTTGTTGTAATCCTTAAGTTTTTTAATGAAAATATTTTTGTAAAGGTTTAAAATGAAACATATACTAGTGCTTTTGTCATAATGCAAGAGAAATTAGCATTGCATGAATCAGAGGCTGGTTTAGGGGGAGTTTCCAATGGCTTGAAAAAGCGGTGAGACGATAATGAATATAAGCTTCTAAAGGAAAAATATTTTATCTATTTGGTTAGCATTCGGCTTGCTTCTTATTCGTGATGCCATTCGGAAAGATTTTATATTGCATTTTTCCCGAAATGGTTGTTTTTATATTTTAGTCGGTGCTAAAAATAGAAAGATTTTTGGTTATGCGGCAGCTTAAGTGCTTTCTGGCTTACCTGCTTTCTTTTTAGTATTTTCCGGCTCTTTTGCAACAGCTATATTCAAATAGCTTCCTGCTTTGCCGCTTTCATTTTAGTGATTCCATACGTTCTTTGCCGATGTGTAACCTCCAACTAGAAAAAGAAAAAAAGTTACATAAGAAGGTACGAGGGGGATTATTATGATACGGATGTATAAAAATTTAAATATTGGCTGGAAATATTCAATTGGTTTGATCGTAACAGTGGGATTATTTATTATAGCGTCTATTATTATAGGAAACCAATTTTTTCAAATAAAAAACAACATTGAACAAATTGACCGTAGAGGAGAAAAGGCTGTACATATAACAGAAATGGCTTCGCTTTTCAGAGCTGCTGACATACGAGTGGCCGATTATATAAATACAATGGATGAAAAAAACTTGCAAGAGTTTAATGATCGTATGCAGGAGTATGAAGACAAAAAGAAGGGAATAGAGTCTCAACTGGAGACTAAAAATCAACGGGATTTATTAGCAAATATTGAAACAAACAAGGAAATGATTAATGATCTGTTTTTAAACCAGCTAGTTCCGGCTTTGAAGGGTGGAAACAAGGAAGAAATCGGCAAGTTAAGAGAACAAATCGCTGAATTGCGTACAGAAACAGTTGCTCAGCTAGATCAATTGACAAAGGCCGTAGATGAAGAACGCATTGTAGCTGTCAATCAAACATTCAATGTTATGCAGCACAGCCTACTCATATTGGTTTTATCTGTCCTTTTATCAATCGTTCTTGGGGTAACAGTGGTTTTCCTTATTACGCGGACGATAAGGAAAAATTTACTTGTAGCAGTAAAAATGGCGAATCAAATCGCAGACGGGAACCTGCAAGGTCATGCAGTCATTTATGACGGTAAAGACGAAATCGGCCAATTAATCAATGCTATGAATAAAATGAAAGGAAACTTGCATCAGATTATTGGACATATGACAAATGTTTCAGGCAATTTAAGCAAACAAAGCAGAACGCTGTCACAATATTCCGAAGAGGTTCAGCAAGGCAGCCAACAGATTGCTTCTACCATGCAGGAATTATCAAGCGGTGCTGAAGAACAAGCGAACTCTGCATCAGAGCTATTAGAACAGATGAATGAATTTGAATCGATCGTAACAAATGTATTAAAAAATCAACAAGAAGTGCAGACGTTTTCAGACTCCATGCTTACGCTGACGGAGGATGGCAGTCAGGCAATGATAAAATCGATCGAAAAAATGGAATCAATTGATGCGAAAATTCAAGGTTCACTCGCAATGGTAAAAGGGTTAGATACAAAAACAAACGATATTGCCAAATTAATTAACGTCATACAAGAAATTGCCGATCAAACAAACCTTTTAGCGTTGAATGCTGCGATTGAGGCTGCGAGAGCAGGAGAACATGGAAAGGGTTTTGCAGTTGTCGCTGATGAAGTGCGCAAGCTTGCAGAACAGGTAGCTTCCTCTGTTTCGGAAATTACTTCTATCATTCAAGGCATTCAAACTGAATCTAAAAATGTTGTTATTTCATTGGAGGATGGCTATAGAAACGTAGCAGAAGGTACGGAAACTATTTCCAAAACAGGTGATATCTTTAATGAACTAAAAGAGACCATTAAAAAAGTCTCGCATAAAATTCGCGGTATGTCAGAATCGATTAACAGTGTTCTTGACAATACGAAAAAAATGGGAGAATCCATTGAAAGTATTGCATCTGTATCAGAAGAATCTGCAGCTGGAATAGAAGAGGTGACAGCTACTGCTGAACAGTCTAATTCTTCTATGAAGGAAGTAGCAAATTCAGCAAAACATTTGGATAAAGAAGCAATGGATTTTGATCGATTAATACAGCAGTTTAAAATTTAGTTAGTTTTTGAGATTGTATGTAACACACGTCTATTTTAAAAAATGAGGGCCATTTCAAACTTTGATAAATGTAAGTTTGAAATGGCTTTTTGTAATGCGTTTTGAAATGAATTTTTTAAGTTTCAAAATAATAATGACGGTGAAGTCCACAGCCTGGATTAAACTGCGCATTGCAGTTCGGGCATTGATATGCACTGTGCAAATACTCATTAATAGTCAATTCTTTCCCGCAATGGCCGCATAAAATCGCCTTCTCATCAAACAAGGCTTTGGGCCAAACTTGTGGATTTCCGCATCCCTCTTCCTCATGGCATTTATGACATGGATAATAAGTCTGGCAGCAATAAAATTTGATTGCAATAATATCCACATCTTTATGGTAATGCTTGCAACGAGATTGTCTGTCGACAACTTTACCTTTCACTTCTATTCCATTTATGTGCATTGGCTTTTCACCCCAGTTCAAAACGTCTTTATCATGTGCCACAAACAGAACGAAAAATCGTCATTTTTTTATATAAAAGTATAGCATAACTGTTTCTTTCAATTGTGCTTGGTTGTGATGACTTTGGAGGCTGTCTTAGAAAGTCAAATCGCCATTGAAAACAAAAAATCATAAACACCGATATATCAACGTTTCTAAAACATTAATGGGGGCGTCAATAAGCCGATTTTCTAGAAATAGATCAGTCTTTTCTTGATGATTTTGTGATATTGAGCAAAAACGATTATTTTAATGGCGCACAATATGGGCTTAGGGCATGCCGCAAAAGGACAAAGGTGCAGTTCGAAATTTGGGAAGCGATGAGGTTCAAGCGAAATTCATAAAAGTGCAAGATTTAAAGCAGGTACCTAAATTGTTTCCTATGAAATGGAATAAAGAAAATACTGTATGCAAAATTGTTTAAAGAAGGCTTGAAACGGGCAGGATTACATATTAAAATTCCTCTTTTTTAGGAATAACAGAACTGCTAAACATGCTAAACATAAAAAAAACAGTTTGTTTACCTTATCCCTTATTTTCGTCTTAAAATCCAAAGCTTTGTTTGCGTGTTACATAATAATAGTATATAATAGTATTAAGTAACGTGGATTAAGGGGAATAACTATATGGAATATGTTGAAGCTCTAAGAGATATAAAACAAATCAATGCCATGAAAAGATATTTAAAAAAGCATTCAGAGCGAGATTATGTACTCTTTGTGTTTGGCATCAATACCGGTTTAAAGATCACAGAAATATTGGAAATAAAAGTAGGAGATGTTTTGGGGGATGACGGCTACATAAAGGATTTTTATCTGCTTCCACATAAAGAATCTAAAACGACTAAGGAAGTGTATCTCAACCAAAAAGTAAAAAGGGCGATTCTCCACTATATCCAATCGAGACAATTGAACCGCGAAGATTATTTATTCCAGTCCGCGAAAACGAAAAAGCCCATCACGCGTCAACAGGCTTACCGCATTATCCATCGTGCCGCAGAAGCGGTCGGCATACAAGGGAAAATTGGAACGAACTCTATGCGTAAAACCTTTGGATTTCATGCCTATAAACGAGGAGTCGCCATTTCTTTGCTTCAGAAATATTTTCACCATTCGTCTCCTTCTGAAACACTCAAATATCTAGGAATTTCGAAAGATGAAAAAATTAGAACGGAAATTGATGTAAACCTTTAATATTCAACAACCTTAATCCATTCATTTAAAACATTTATAAGGAGGAATTTTTACATGAATATTAGAGAAAGTGAACTTCCGGGAATTGGATATAAGTTTGAAATTATTACAAAGAACCAAGATAAGCTTGTTATTGTCATCCATGATGATGGACGGAGAGAAATTTATCATTTTGATTCAGATGATCATGATGAGGTTTTAAGTACTGCCACATTTGATGACTCAGAAGCAAGACAAATTGCTGGAATTTTAGGCGGAATGGCATATAAACCTAAAGCATTAGAAACCGTTGACTTTGCGTTTGATGATTTAATTATTGAATGGTATCAAGTAGAACCTGGTGCACCAGTTGTGAATAAAACGATCGGTGAGATTGATATAAGAAACAATTATGGAGTTACGGTCATTGCTATTAAGAAAAAAAAGACAAAGAAGACACACAACCCAGGTCCGGATACGGTGATTGAGGCAGGCGATACATTAGTAATTTCAGGAGAACGAAACCAACTAAAACAACTAGTTAACAACTTATTATCGAACAAAGGAAAGGAGTGAGGTTTATAGATGGATCATTTAGTCTTTGAAGTTGGTACAGCACTTGTCCTTGTTGCAATTGCAGCTATTATCGCAAATAAGCTTAAATTTTCCATTATCCCTTTCCTGATTGTCCTAGGTATGCTTGTTGGCCCGCATGCCCCAACGATTGGGATTATCGACTTAACCTTTATTGAAAGTAAAGAAATTATCCAATTTTTAGGACGCATTGGTGTTCTGTTTTTGCTTTTTTATTTAGGTTTGGAATTTTCTGTTGGAAAATTGATGAAATCAGGCCGAAATATTGTGGTAGGCGGGAGTCTTTATGTAGCAATCAATTTTGTTTTAGGCCTTTTATATGGATTTATCGTCGGGATGCCATGGATGGAGACTCTTATTATTGCTGGGCTTGTCAGCGTGTCTTCCAGTGCAATCGTCGCCAAAGTCCTTGTTGATTTAAAAAGAACAGCAAATCCAGAAACAGAGTTAATCCTTGGGATCATCTTATTTGACGACATTTTTCTTGCTTTATTTTTAACCACAATGTCAGGTGTCTTGCTTGCCGGCTCTACTTCTGTCCTCGGTATCATTACCTCTGTTCTTATTTCGGTTGGCTATATGCTGCTGTTTTTTTTCATTGCACGAAAAGGTTCGCCTTTATTAAATAAATGGTTGAATATTAAATCTGACGAAATTTTCATTATTGTTATATTTGCTACATTGTTTTTTGTTGCTGGGTTTTCAGAAACCCTTCATGTTGCAGAAGCGATTGGCGCATTGCTGTTAGGTCTAGTTTTTTCAGAAACTGACTATCGAGACCGCATTGAACATATGGTAGTTCCGTTTAGAGATTTCTTTGGCGCAATCTTCTTTTTCAGCTTTGGATTGAGTATTGATCCATCAACATTAGCTGGTGCGATCTGGTTAGCTTTAGGCGCTGCCGCACTCACAATTGCTGGGAACTTTGTAGCTGGTATGATTTCGGGGAGGAAAGCGGGGCTATCCCATAAAGCTTCTACCAATATTGGTTTAACCATTATGGCTCGTGGAGAATTTTCGATCATTGTTGCAAATTTAGGGATTACAGCAGGATTAAATCCCATTTTAACTCCTTTTACTGCCCTTTATGTTCTTATTTTAGCGATCGTAGGACCGCTACTTGCGAAAGAAAGCAAAAATATTTACAAGTTTTTAAATAAGATTTTCAAATGGAGTAACACACCGGAAAAGAAAAAAATAAAAGTCCCAGGCGAGTAGCTCGCCAATGGGAAATTTTAAGCTCAATGAACATTATTATACACCAAAAACATCTCTCAAGAAATATAGAAATAAAACGCGAAAAATGTACGTAAGCTGTTTTCAAAAATTTATTGAAAATGCAGGTTTTCTCCTTATAACAGAAAACCTGCATTTCCTTGTAAACTATTACTTTGCGTACAAAATTTCGCATTTTTTGTTTGCGTTTCTTTAACGTATGGATCGAAGCGGCTGAACAGAATGTGCATTTGCTTGTTGACAGTTTCGCTACATAAAATCATCATTGTTGTTGTTTCAATGTACATTTCGAATTTGTTGCACCACTTTTAATTGACATCATTTTTTATTGTAAAAGATAATGATTGACAATACTTAAAAATATTTTCCCTGAGACGAGAAGCGCACGCTCGTCAAAGTCAAAGCGGGGATGGTGATGAGGATAATGAGTTTTTGGATCGTCTCCTCTTGCACCGACATGAAAATAAACACCTGGTTTATGCTTTAAGTAGTATGCAAAATCTTCAGCTCCCATTGACGGCTGATAATTATAAAAACAGTCAGATGCATACGTCTCGCTAATAATGGCTCGCAATTGTTCGGTTTCATTTCTAGGATTGATAACTGGAGGATAGCCGTTTAAATAATCAATTTCGTAGCTTGCGTGCGAAGCTTGGCATAGCCCTTGAACAATCGCTCTGATCTCTTCCTCAATTTGCTTCCTAACGTTTGGATTAAATGTTCTTACTGTCCCTTCTATTCTAGCGTTTTCTGCAATGACATTGAAAGCTGTTCCTGCTTGAAACACACCAACTGTCACAACAGCTGAATCTATCGGATTCACGCGTCTGCTGACAATTTGCTGCAAGTAGTTCACAATTTGGCTGCCGATGACAAGAGCATCTACTGTTTCATGCGGACGGGCCCCATGGCCTCCTTTTCCTTTTATTTGAATCGTAAATGCATCGACAGCAGCCATAACGGGTCCTTCTCGTAAGCCTATTTTGCCGTACGGAATATCAGTGGAAACATGTGCGCCAAATACAAGGTCAACATCGTCTAGGCATCCATCTTCAATCATAAACTTGGCGCCGCCGGGCGGTTTTTCCTCCGCGTGCTGAAAGATGAATACGATGTTGCCTTTTAAACGGCTGCGATCGATTTCACTTAATACTTTTGCAACCCCGAGGAGAGCTGCTGTATGCCCGTCGTGGCCGCAGGCATGCATAACTCCTTTTACGGACGATCTGTAAGGAGAGTCGTTCTCTTCATGGATCGGAAGCGCATCAAAATCAGCGCGGAAGGCAATGGTTTTTCCTTCTTTTCCGCCCTTGATCATTCCGATAACTCCATTTCCGCCGATACCGGTTTTTACCTCAATCCCAAAGGAGGAAAGCTTCTCTGCAATAAATTTTGGTGTATTTTCTTCTTGGAAAGAAAGCTCAGGATGCCGATGCAAATATCTTCTCCACGAAACCAATAGTTCGAATTGTTCCATTAAAGAACGATGAAGCTCTTTAATCATTTTCGCACCTTCTTTCAAAAATAATGATCCTTTTTTTCGATTAAAAGCTGTTAAATCATCATCAGAAATATGAAGTATCTAGTAGTCTAGCTGGGAAGAGAAGTAAGCTGAGTTTTAAGATCAAAAGTAACTCTTTAGCAGCGTTAGATAAAACTCGTCTTTACTTCTAATCCAACCAAAAAAGGCTTCATCACGTATTATTTTCTTTAAATTTTTTAATATTTCGCTTCTTTAGAAGTACGAAAACTGCTTTTTTAGGTATGGTTAAATATTTTAATCACCAATTCTTTATTAAACCTATACAATATATTGCAATTACTTAATATTCATTTTACCTCCCTTTTTTTGTCACACCAAGTAAAATTTTTCATTTATTTATATTTTACAGAACCATTTAAGAATGTATTCGCTGTCTCTATATAGAACTCTAGTAGAAACAAAAGAGGTTAACTCATGAAAAGTTCGCTATTGCTCAAAACGAAAGAACCAAGCTGGAAAAGGGATATAAAGAAAGCGCCATAAAAATAATCGAACAACCAGAACGTTCGTACATAAAAATGACCTGTCCTTTTCTTAAAGCGAGAAATGTAATATTCGATGATTGGTTTTTAAAAACAACACGTCCGGATTAGTACCATAAGATAAGCTGCCATCTTCTTTTCCGGGTTTCTACCATTTTTAAATTGTACATTCCAGAGTGGTTTAATAATTAATTCTTTTTTTCTAGAATATAATGTATCTCTAATTCTTCAAGATCCAATACTAAACCATCATACTTTCATCAAATGATCGAAAATATTCACCCCAACTTATTTTGACATCATTCCATTTTTTACCTTATTAACAATCCAGCGGTTGTTTTTGAAAAAACGTTTTTACCTGACGTTTAGTTCATCTATACGCAAATTTGCTGAATTCTCCTTTGATTTTTAAGTATTTTTAACATTGTTATTTAATTTTCGTAATTTTATAATGAGCGTGTAAATAATTTTCATTATTCTGATAAATGAAAACGTTTTTTTATACACTAACGCATCAGAAATATTTGATACATGCAAAGGAACTGTTGGAATACCGAAATGTTTAGAGGAGTGAATAAAATGAAAGATATCGTTTTGCTGGAAGGAGCAAGAACGGCATTTGCTGAAATATCTGGATCATTTCGAAACACTACTGCGACTGATTTAGGTGCATTTGCGGCTAAAGAAGCTATTCGAAAATCTAATATTTCGCCTGATGAAATTGATCATGTTGTGTTTGGAAACGTTCAGCAATCAAGTAGAGATGCACACATTTTAGCAAGACATGTTGGATTAAAAGCCGGCACCCCGATTGAAGTTCCTGCCGTAACGATTAATCGTTTATGCGGGACGGGGATTGAAGCAATCCTAACAGGCGCCCGCTACATTTTAACGGGAGAAGCAAATGTTGTGCTGGCTGGCGGCACGGAAAATATGAGTCAAGTACCGCATGTCATTCGCGGTATGAGATGGGGAAGTCCTCTAGGTTCGCCTGTTGTAGAAGACTGGTTATGGGATGGACTATATGATACGTATGGCGGCTGCACAATGGCTGAAACAGCTGAAAATTTAGCTGTCAAATATAATTTAACGAGGGAAGAAATTGACCGTCATGCTTTATCTAGCCATGAGCGTGCGATTGCAGCGAGAGAAAAAGGGTATTTTAAAGAAGAAATTGTACCGGTTACTGTGAAAGGGAAAAAAGGAGACATCATTATTGATCAAGATGAACATATCCGCCATACGAGCATGGAGCAGCTTAGTAAATTAAAGCCTAGATTTATTGAAAATGGTGTTGTCACGCCGGGAAATGCAAGCGGTATGGTTGATGGAGCAGCAGCTGTTGTCATTGCATCAAGTGATTATGCAGAAGAAAAGGGGTTAAAACCGATTGCCCGCCTTGTTTCCTGGGATGTTGTAGGAGTAGAACCGAAGTATATGGGGATCGGTCCGGTTCCTGCTATTCAAAATGCATTAAAGAAAGCAAATTTAACGATTTCTGATTTGGACTTAATTGAAATCAATGAAGCTTTCTCTGCTCAATATTTAGCATGCCAAAAAGAATTAGGCTTTGATCTTGAAATAGGTAATGTAAATGGGGGAGCCGTTGCGCTAGGACATCCTCTTGCTGCAAGCGGAACAAGAATCACGACAACTCTTATTTATGAATTAAAAAGGCGAAACAAAAAATATGGCGCTGTATCTGCATGTATTGGCGGAGGACAAGGAATCGCCGCTGTTTGGGAAGCGCTGTAAATCCGCAGAAAAAATTGAATGCTTCGGCTACACGAGAAAATAACGGGTTAAATATATTGTCGGATCAAGCCTTATTTGTTTCCATGCGGCAAGGCGATTTCAAAAGAAAAATGGGGCAACTGTATCGGATGTCAACTTCTGATGCAGAACATATTATTGAAGCAGTCTCTGCAGCTTTTTGATTATAAGAGGGTTGATGATAAGTAAATAGGTATGAAATGTTCAGCTGCTGTTGAAGCTGCCTTTTAATTCCGGCTGGAAAATCTAGATATTTTGAATGAAAAAGCCTCTAGACTGATGAACTTAGTCTAGAGGCTTTCTATTTTATGATGCGGATTGTTTTAAAAATGTTTCTCCTTCTGGTTTTGCCCGTTTGATAAAGAAAGTGAGAACGAGGGCGATCAGTGCAATTAACACTGATATTTTGAAAGAAAAGTTGATTCCATTTAGCATTGCTTCATTCATGATATCGGCCATTTTTGCTGGATCACCCGCTGCGGATTGCGCCAATCGCTCCGCTTCCGACTCTGCTTTGTTTTGCATGAGCGTGACCAGCAGCGCTGAACCAGCAGCTCCTGAAACTTGCTGCAACGTGTTGTTCATCGCTGTAGCGTGCGGGTTCATGGTTTGCGGCAGCTGATTGATTCCGTTTGCCATGACGGGCATCATCACCATCGACATTCCCAACATTCTTAATGAGTACATAAGCATTAAAAAGCTGTAGGATGTATCCATTGTTAAGTGGCTGAATTCATATGTTGTAAAAATGGTAATAGATAAGCCGATAATGGCGAGCGCTCTAGCACCAAATTTATCAAAAAGCCTTCCTGTTATCGGCGACATAATTCCCATGATGATTGCTCCCGGCAGCATTAAAAGTCCGGAATCAAAAGGTGAAATGCCGCGAATTGTTTGAATATATATTGGCATAAGCAGCATCGCTGAGAACATCGTCATCGAAAGAATGATCGAAATTGCGGATGATAAGGCGAACATCGGATATTTATAAATTCGAAATTGCAAAAGAGGCTCTTCCATTTTTAATTGCCGCATAATAAATAAGACTAAGCTGATCGTTCCGACAATAATGGTTCCATATACATGAACGGAATCCCAGCCTTTTTCCCCGGCGGAGCTAAACCCGTATAAAATGCCGCCAAACCCGATGCTTGATAAGATGAGCGATAAAATATCCAAAGATATTTGTTTTTGCGGCAAAATGTTTTTTAATTTAAAGATTGCAAGGATGAGTGTGAGAGCAGCGATCGGAATAACGATGTCAAACAATGTACGCCATGAATAATGCTCAACAATCCATCCGGATAGCGTTGGCCCTATCGCTGGCGCAGTGATCATTACGAGTCCAAAAAATCCCATTGCTGTGCCGCGCCGTTCAACAGGAAAAGCGACAAGCATGACATTCATTAATAAGGGAGCCATGATCGCTGAACCGGCCGCTTGAAACATTCTTGCAACCAATAACACGCCAAATGTCGGCGAAAGTGAAGCTAGCACTGTACCGGCTGTAAACAAGCTCATTGCTGTTAAATATAGTTGGCGATTCGTAAACTTTTGCAACAAGAATGCGCTGGCAGGAATTAAAATCCCATTAATCAGCATGTAGCCTGTTGACAGCCATTGCGCGGATGAAGGAGATATTTCAAAATCCTTCATAATGGATGGAAGTGCAACATTTAGAAACGTTTCGTTAACAAAAGACACAAAGGCACCAACAAATAAAATGGCAATCATCCCATAAGGCGGTTTGTTTAATGTTTCATGATTGGTCAAGCGAGAATCCTCCTTGTACTTATAGTATATTATTTTATACTGTTGTTATAAAAGATAATAATAATATATACTGATAGTATAAAAAAATCAACAATAACTTTTATTTTTGAGTTCAATCATAAAGGATGTGCAGTCAAATTGAACGATCGAAAAAGACAAGTAATGGAAGCGGCGCATACTCTTTTTGTTGAAAAGGGATTTGTGAGAACATCAGTTCAAGATATTTTAGATAAAAGCGGGATATCGAAAGGGACATTTTATAATTATTTCTCATCGAAAAAAGAACTTTTAATTAGTATTTTTGAAAAGATTAAAATGGAAACAGATCAGCGGAGAATGGAAGTGTTGGCTGGCAGGCAAGCAAACGATAAAAACGCGTTTATCGAACAAATTCAAGTCAAGATGGAAATCAGTAAAGAAAATAAACTATTCGCTCTGTTTTATGGTGTGCTGATGTCAGAAGATGAAGAGCTTAAAGGATTGGTGCAGCAGTATCATTTTGATGAACTTTGCTGGGCACAGAAGAGGATTGCAGAAGTATTCGGGGAACAAATACGTCCGTATTCGGTTGATTTGGCCGTGTTGTTGTATGGAATGGTTCAAAACGCCATTCATTTCGCTGTCACTGCCGGAGCAGAAATAGAAATTAACAGCATAATCGCTTATTCGTTGAGAAGAATTGAAAAAATAGCGGAAAATGTTGTGAAAGCGAAGGATCAGCTATTTGATCCGGATATAGTAGAAAGGCTGGAGCCGGAAGAGGCTTTGAATCGGAAAAAGAAAAAGGAATCCCTTTTCAATCAAATTGATAAAATAAAAAAATCGGCAGATGAGGAGCAAAAGGAATTGCTATCCTTTCTAAAGGAAGAATTGCAATCTTCTGTTCCGCGGCGAGCGCTGATTTACGCGGTGATGTCCCAAATTGATCAGAAGAAAAAGCTTGAGCATTTGGTCGATGAGGTGCTAAGATTTAATACTTAAAGACCTATAAAAGGCTGAATCGTTTTGCCATTCACTTACCAAAAGACTTGGATATAATAATAGGAAATGAAGTTTATTGGAGAGATTAGCGTGCAATTAAATTCCAACAAGATTATTGAAGCCTGTTTGCTAGCTGGTAAAATTATGCTAGAAAATGGAGCGGAAACGTACCGCGTTGAGGATACGATGCAGAGGATGGCTACATCGCTTGGTGTAAAGCAGTCTCATTGTTTTGCTATGCCCACTGGAATTATATTTTCCATTGACGAAATGGAACAGACAAAACTTGTACGTGTGCTGGAACGGACAATAGATTTAAATAAAGTTGCGATGGTGAACAACATTTCTAGAAGGATGGCGCAGGGTGAAATATCTGTTGATGAAGTTTTGTTGGAACTGAAACAAATAGACGAATCAAAACCTGAATATCCAGTTTGGCTGCAATTGACCTCCGTTTCCATCTTGAGCGGATGGTTTTTAATCATGTTTCAAGGAAAGTGGGCAGATTTTGTTCCTGCCATGATTTCAGGCGGTTTAGGTTTTGCATTTTTAGTTTATGTTCATCGTTTTGCTAAAATTAAATTTTTTTCAGAGTTCCTAGCATCGTTTGTCATTGGATTTACAGCCATTTGGCAGGTGAAGCTGGGCATCGGGACAGATTTAGATAAAATTATTATCGGTTCTGTCATGCCTCTTGTGCCGGGGCTGCATATCACGAATGCTGTCCGCGATTTGATGGCAGGACATTTAGTGGCGGGATTATCAAAGGGAGCTGAAGCGTTTTTAACAGCTTTTGCGATCGGGTCAGGAATTGCCATCGTTTTATCGATTTATTAATTGAAAGGATTGTTGTCATGCTGTCACAACTTGCAGCAAGCTTTATTGCAGCATTTGCATTTGGAATTATTTTTAATGTACCAAAAAAGACGTTATTTGCATGCGGAATTGCGGGAGCAGTTGGATGGCTTGCGTATTTATTCTTGATTCATTTTAAGATGGATTTAATTATCACTGCATTTATTTCAGCGCTTCTTGTTGCCTTCATTAGTCACTTGTTTACGAAAATGTATAAAGCGCCGATCATCATTTTTTCTGTTCCAGGTATTATTCCGCTTGTCCCAGGAGGGATTGCGTATGATGCCATGCGTCATGTAGTCGAGCAAGACTATTTTACGGCGATTGAACTAGCAGCTAAAGCTTTTATCATATCAGGAGCTATCGCCATGGGACTAGTGTTTTCCGAAGTATTGAATCGGATGATTATGAAAATTATTCGGTAGTAGCTCTTTTCAATTAGTTTACCGGTGCATTTGCCGCTTAGGGAACAAATTTTTATACATGTCAACTCTCATAGTCTCGCTGACCAGACTATGCATTTTGAGGTGGGGAATCGTTCATTTCAACTTGATTTTTGAGGTGGGTAGTAGCTCGTTTCAATTAGTTTGCCGGTACATTTGTCGTCTAGGCACGAATTTTATACATACTAGCTTTCATAGGACACGCTGGCTAGGCTATGCTTTTAAGGTGGACAATCGCTCATTTCAACTTGATTTTCCGAAGTATTTGTCGTCTAAGAAACAAATTTTTATACATACTAGCTTTCATAGACACGCTGACCGGACTATGCTTTTTGAAGTGTGCAATAGCTCTTTTTCAACTAAATGTCGGTGTTCGCTGATCTGATTATACTTTTTGAGGTGAGCTGCCATGCTTTATCAAGTTTTTGTGTATGGAACGTTGTTAGTCGGCGAAGCAAATCATCATGTTGTAGAGCCCTATTTAATCTCTTGCAAAAAGGGGCATGTGAAAGGACGCCTATATGATGTAGGAGATTATCCAGCGCTTGTTCTTGATGAAGGAGAAGACGAAGTTGCCGGTGAATGGCTCATTGTAACAGAAGAAGGATTAAGGCAAATGGATTTGCTGGAGGATTTTTTAGAAGGCCGGCCGAATAATGAGTATGAGCGTGTTTGGGTCAAGGATAGCCGGCAAAATATAGAAGGTTTTGTTTACGTATATTCCTTGGAAAAAGCGCAGCATCTTCCTATCATATATTCCAATTCATGGCGAGAGCATCGGAGAAATCAAAAGTAAAAGGCTGATTCAACAAATTGCTTTTCAGCGATGTTGAGTCAGCCTTCTTTGTATAGTTTTAGTATTGATTGTGAATGATGAATATGTTTTCTTGTTCATTACATTTGATTGACGGGATTGTGGCATTAGCCCACAACTTCCTGAAAGTAGCCGGCATCCGCCAGCTACTTTCAGATAAAAATCGAAAAAATATAAAAGCAAGTGGAGAGAAACGAATTGTTTTTCTCCACTTGCTTCATTTTAGGGACTTATCGGACAGCCCCGTGTTTAAACAGGCAGAATGAACCATCCTGCTTACATTATTTCAATTTGATGAGCTGTTCATATTTTTCAAGAATTAGTTTTGTTAACGGGTCGTTTTCGTCAAGCTGGCTGTACTGCTTCAAAGCTGCAGCTGCTCCTTTTGTTTTAATGATTTCTTGCAATTCGACTGCCTCTTGGTCTTCTTTATAGTCAAACAATAGCGCAGCTGCTACGGCTGTTGCAAGATTTTCAGGTTTTTGACCGAATTCCATTAATCTTTTTGCTGGTAAAATTAATCGGTCGTTTGCGCCAAGCTTGCGAATAGGTGATCTGGCTACTCTAGTGACATTATCGGAAATTTGTTTGTTTTCAAATCTAGAGATAATCTTATCGATATATTTTTGATGCTCGGAACGATCAAAATGATAAGTTTTCGCCAGCATGTCGCCGGTTTCAGCTAGCGCGCCTTCTAAAATTGGGCGGACAAACGGGTCCAATACAGCTTTGTCGATTGTTTCTATATTTTTGAAATAGCCTAAATAAGCTGCAGTAGCATGTCCAGTGTTGACAGTAAATAACTTGCGCTCAATATATGGATTTAAGTCGTCAACATAGGTGATTCCTTGAATATTTGGCAAGCTTCCTTTTATGTCTTTTTTTTCCACGACCCATTCAAAAAATGGTTCAACAGAAACTTTTAAAGGGTCCTCGTGGGTTTGTAATGGAACGATGCGGTCGACAGCTGCATTAGGAAAGCCAACATATTGATCCAATTTTTGTTTTTCTTCATCTGTAAGCGATTTGCCCACTTCTTCTTTTAATAATTGGCTGCCGCCGATCATATTTTCACATGCAATAATGTTTAAAGGCTGGACTGACTGTTTAAATCGTTCCTTAAGTCCTGAAGCGATTGTCGGTGCAATGATTTTTAAAATATTTGGACCGACAGCCGTTGTAATTAAGTCAGCTTGGCAAATGAGATCGATAACTTTGTCAGTTTGTTTTGCACTGTTAATTCCTTTGACACCTGTGACGGTGATTGTTTCTTTTTTTTCGCTGGCTAATTCGATGATATAACTTCCTCTTTTATTTAGCTCAGAGATTAGATTTTCATTCACGTCAAGAAAATATATTTCATAGTTAGCTTGATTTAGAAGAGCGCCGATGAATCCTCTTCCTATATTTCCAGCGCCGAACTGCAAAGCGATCATGTTTATTCCACCTCATTGAATAAATTGATTAATTCTTCTTTAGTTGCTGCATTGATTATACGGTCAACATTTTCTTCCTCTGAGCAAAGGATGGCGATTTTCGACAAGAGCTCCAAATGTTCGTTGTCTTTTCCGGCAATTCCGAACACTACTTTAGCAATGTTGCCTTCTCCATATTCTACGCCTTCAGGAATTTGAATAATGGAAATACCTGATGATAAAATGTCTTTTTTTCCTTCTTCTGTTCCATGAGGAATAGCTATATGGTTTCCCATGTATGTGGAAGTGATTTGTTCTCTTTCAAGCATTTTGCTGATATAATGTTCGTTCACATAGCCGTTATCCACAAGAACCTTTCCAGCTAATTTAATAGCTTCCTCCTGATTGTCCACTTTTGCATTTAAAACAATATTCTCTGCTGTTAATATTTGCTTCATCTTAGTCACTCCAATTAAAAAATTTTTCTTTCATATAACGATGGAAAATCTCATTCAGCTTATGATAGACAGCTGCTTCATCTCCGCTTTCAAATAGTGTTAAACTGCTATTGCTCTCAATAATAGATGAACTGATTTGGCTTAATATTTCCAGCTTATTTTGAGTTAGCTGTTCAGGAGCTAAAAGCAGCAATATCCGGCTGATTTCCATCGCATTTCCGTCCATTCCGAGGACGTTGTCCGCTTTGTCCAAATCATAAATACGAAATAAAGGAATCAATACTTCTTCATCTTTTAAATGAAATAAAGCAATTTTTGTCCCGGGAATTCCCAATCCTCCTTTTTGTTCTCTCGCCAAAAGCTTCTTCGCAACGGATTCATCATTTGTGATCAATTTTTCTTTATGCAATGTGCGGGCGATTTCCAAAAGATTTTTTTTATGCTGTCCTGTATTTTCAAGCAAGCTCACATTGAAATGGAGCAAAACTGTTTTGATAATATCGCCCAGTTCAAAAAATTGATCGATGATGTGAATCATATCGTTTGAAGGATTTTTCCGGAAAGGAATGCCCGGAACATTGTTTTCGCTTCTTTTGAATTCTGTCAGCTTTTCATTCATGTACCTTTTTATTTTGGCGATATCATGCTCATTTAACAGCGGATTAACTGTAATATATGGCACATGACGATACGGAAGATCGGTAGTTGAAATAATAATATCGTATTGGCTGACATCCAGCTTTTTCAAATCAATAAGAGAAGCAATATGAATGTTTTCTATTTCAGGAAATTCCTTGCGAAGTCTCGTTGCCAGCATTTTGGAAGAACCGATTCCGCTGGGGCAAACAACTAATCCTTGCAGCGAAATATTCTCCATCTTTGATTCTAAAGCGGAGCCAAAATGCAGTACGAGAAAGCCAATTTCATCCTCTGATAACTGAAGATCATAAAAGATTTTTTTTACCCCTTCTTCGACAGACGCGAAAAGGGCGGAAAATTTTGTTTTGATCTGTTGCAGCAGAGGATTGTGCGTATGAATCTTCTCTTTTGAACGTGTAATAGCAGGGACAAAATGGGCTACCAACCCTTGATATAAAGATTGATCTTCCGTCAAGGGAAAGCCGGTTTTGTTGGAAACAAATTCAATGAGCGCATGGACCTTTCTTGAAATGTCTACATCTACATCAAAGAAGGAAAAATCTTTATCTTCTTTTCTGCGCGCTCCTAATAAATGAGTCGCGACATAGCCGATTTCCGCTTCAGGAAACTTGACCTGAAAGGCTTTTTCCAATTCTTTGACGATCATGCGGGCGGATTCGAATTCTTTTGTGCCTTTCAATTCTTGAAAAACTTGAGGATCGATATCGATTGTTTCGCCTTTTTGGATTCTTTCCGCTGCCAGCATTAAATGGACTGCAAGAGCAATATAGGCACTGTCCGCAATAGAAAATAAAATGGTTTGCCGAAAATTTTCAAGTACTCCTTCAACCGTTTTTATTTTTTCTTCATCAATGATTTCAAAAATTTTTTCCCTTTTTTCATTTTTCTCTTCTTTTATCTGCCTTTCAATTGCTTGCAAAAAACTTTTTTCATCCAATTTCTCCATTATAATGTTTCCAAGGAGAGCCCTCTTTCCATTTTCTGGTCCAATGAGTTCTATTCCGTATCCTCTTTTTCGGATGAGCTTCAAATCAAATTGAGCAATCCATTCTTCGATTTGATCTAAATCATTGCTTACGGTTGCAGAAGTGACGTTTAATTTTTCAGCTAGTGTAAACAGTTTTAGAGGCTCGCTGGCCTCTAAAAGTGAACATAGGATAAGCACTTTTCTTTCTTCCTGGCTAAAGTCTGTGTGCTCTCCAGATCGGATATCTTTTAATAAATTTTGTTTCCGCAGCGATGGACCGAATAAGCGAATTCCTTTTCCTTGCAGGCTGTCAATATAAAGACCATATTTTTTTATCACTTTTTTTATATTTTTAAGCTCCCGGTGAACTGTTCTTGAGCTGACGTTTAATCGTTCAGCGATCTCTTTTGTGGAAATGTGTCGGTCCTCCTGCAGCATTAATTCGATGATTTCCCGTTCTCTCGCCCGCAAGTACATGGAATTCACCCCTTTTAAAGTGCACAGCTGTGCAATCTGCTTATGACTGTTCTTTTAATTTTTCTAGCAGTTCATCGTACTTAGGACTGTTTAAGAAATTCTCAACAGAAATGTGTGTTGCATTAGGAAGCTTTGCTTTTGCTCTATCTGTTAAATCTTTATGTGTAAATACAATGTCTGCGTCATCAGGCAAATTGTTGATGGCAGTGTTTGTTACTTCGATATTTAACCCAGCTTTTTGGACTTTGTTTCGCAAAATGGAAGCGCCCATTGCACTGGATCCCATGCCTGCGTCACAAGCAAAAACAATCTTTTGGACATTGGCTAATTCATTTTCTTGCAGCTCGGCATCTCCGCTGTCTTTTTGCGCTTGATTTGTGAGCATTTCTGCTGCTTTGCTTTCTTTACCTTTTAATTGCTGCATTTTCTCTGCTGCTGCTGATAAGTCTTCCTCGCTGTCTGCTTTCGCTGCTTTTAAGATGATGCTTGAGATGAGGAATGAAACAGCAGTTGCAACAATAACACCAGCCAACACACTTATATAATGTCCTTTTGGAGTCATAATCATTAATGCAATAATACTTCCCGGCGAAGGCACTGCCACAAGTCCGGCATCAAAAAGTAAGAATGTTAACACTCCGCTCGCTCCGCCGGCAATAGCAGCTAAAATTAATAATGGTCTCATTAAAATATAAGGGAAGTAAATTTCGTGAATTCCGCCCAAAAAGTGAATAATGGCTGCACCAGGAGCAGTTTGTTTAGAATTTCCTTTTCCAAACAGCATATAGGCAAGCAAAATTCCTAGACCTGGCCCTGGATTCGTTTCAAGCAAAAATAAAACGGATTTGCCTGTTTCTGCTGCTTGTTCAATTCCGAGCGGGCTTAAAATTCCATGATTAATCGCATTATTTAAAAACAGCACTTTTCCGGGTTCGATAAATATACTTGCGAGCGGAAGCAGGTTGGCATCGACAATGAATTTAACTCCACCTGCCAAAACGCTGCTCAAAGCTAAGACAATCGGGCCGATTCCTAAAAAAGCAATAATCGTTAAAATAGCGGCGACAATACCAGCTGAAAAATTGTTGACAAGCATCTCAAATCCGGATTTAACTTTTCCTTGGAACAGTCTGTCCACTTGCTTTATAATATACCCACCAAGAGGCCCCATTATCATGGCACCTAAAAACATTGGAATGTCCGCTCCAACGATTACTCCCATCGTTGCGGTTGCACCAACAACTCCTCCGCGAAGATCATACACCATGCGTCCGCCGGTAAAACCAATTAGAAGCGGCAACAAATATTGTATCATCGGATTCACTAGTTTTGCTAAAGCTTCATTTGGTGTCCAACCAGTCGGTATAAATAACGCAGTGATGAGTCCCCACGCAATAAATGCGCCGATATTTGGCATAATCATTCCGCTTAAATAACTGCCGAATCTCTGTATTTTTACTTTAACATTTGATTCTGCCATTGTGTTCACCCCTTTTATTTTTTTAGAATAATGTTTCTACATTTTAAATTTTAAAGCGTTATCATTGCGAGTCTCAATTTAAAGAAAAGTCAAGTTTGTCACTTTTGCTGCTGACAAAATTTATTTGAAGTTTAACCAAACGCATGCTTTTTATCCTTCTTTTTAGCTATTTTTTGGCATCTATCAGATGACAAATTTCCTGTATTTTATTACTATAAATGTAACTTCTATTTTCTGTATAAGGTGCTTGAAAATGGAATCGTATTATGTGGAGGGTATCGTAGTGGGGATGAAAAGACACGAAGCTCTGGAAGAGATTGAGAGAGTGCTGGGTATACGGGCTGTTGAAGTGCTGACTCATGTTGGAGAAGAATACTTTCGCTCCCTTGTTAAGTATATTGCAGAAACATTACATGCGCCAATAGTCCTTGTCGGAGAAGTGGACGAAACATCTTCAAAAATAAATGTACTAGCAATGTATCGAAACGGAAATTTGTCTGATGGAGATGTTCAGCCAATACTAGCTTTGGAAAGTTCTTTAAAGGAAGCGAGCTTTTACGAAAAATTTATTCACCAGTTATTCTCTAGATTAAAGGGAGATATAGAAGGCGCCGGTTATTTGGAAATGCCTCTTAAAAGCTACAAAGGGGAGATCATTGGGCTCATTTTTATTATAAACATAGAGACGACGGAGACAAAGGAGAAAGCCGAAACGATTTTTCGCTTGTTTAGGGATCGGACTGCGAAGGAAATAGCTAGGAATAAAAAGGAAAAAAGATTATTAAAGCTGGCACACTACGATTCGTTGACTAATTTATTAGAACGGGCTACTTTTCGAAAAATGGTTGATGAAGAAATAGGAAAACATCCTGAAATAAAAAGAGGCTTTTTCTTTATTGACATTGACAATTTTAAAATGATCAATGATTCTTTCGGGCATAAGAAGGGAGACGAGCTGTTAGTCAAATTTGCAAAACGATTAAAAGACATAATGAAAAACGAAAACGCGCTTCTTTGCCGCAATAGCGGCGATGAATTTGTCATCATGCTGAGAGATGTAGAAAAGGATCAAGTTTATAATTTAGCTGCAAACCTTGTCAATGAGCTTCAATATCCACTAATTTTAGGAGAAAATGCTGTGTTTATCACAGTAAGCATAGGAGTTTCTTTTTTTCCCGAGCATGGCCACAATGCAGACACACTGATCCATCATGCTGACTTAGCCATGTATGAGGCAAAAAAGGATGGGAAAAGCACATATCGCTTCTATCAATCTTTTATGGAGCATCATTACGAACGTTTTCTCTTGAAGCAGGAGCTGCGGCGCGGTATTGCCAATAACGAGTTTGTCTTATATTATCAGCCGAAAGTTGACATAATTCAAAGGAGAACCATCGGGTTTGAGGCTTTAGTTCGATGGAATCACCCGGAGAAAGGGTTTCTTTCCCCATCAGAATTTATTGAGTTGGCTGAAGAAGATAATACGATTGAATTGATAGGAAACTTAGGATTGGATGAAGCGTGTAAACAGCTTAAATGCTGGCAGGAGGAATTTAGTAATAAACAATTAACGATTGCGGTTAATATGTCGGCACGTAAATTTTTTCATAGTGATTTAGTTCATCAAGTCCAGGAATCGATTTCAAAATACAAGCTGCCGTATTCTTCGCTTGTCATCGAAATAACGGAAACAACGGCCATAAAAGATTTTGAACATGCGGTAAAAATTATTCAAAAGCTCCAATCATTAGGTGTGCACATTCATCTGGACGATTTCGGCAAAGGTTTTTCCTCTCTTTATTATTTGAATAGACTTCCTGTCAATGCAATTAAGATCGACCGTTCGTTTATACAACAAATCGGGCAGGGGCAAAAGGAAAATCCAATCGTCAACGCCATCATCGCAATGGCTCATTCTCTAAATTTGGATGTCATTGCAGAAGGGGTCGAGACAAATGTTCAGCTCGAATATTTGCTAGGGAAGGGCTGTCATATTATGCAAGGATACTATTTCAGCAAACCTTTGCCAGCGGATAAAGCAGGGGATTATTTAAGAAGAATGTAAATAATGATTCACTTCTGCCTCCATTTCTCAAACCGTTTTGGGAGAGGAGGCATTTATATTTTTTGGATCGGCGTGTTATCAGAGTGCGTTTTTTCATATAAAAGATGCCGGCATATCGAGTCCGGTCTTTTTGTTTTGTAAAAATGTTTATGTGTTTGATAGACTGTGTTATGTTAAGGGAAGATCCCGTAGATTATGTATTAGTATATTTTGAGAAAGAAAGGATGAGAGAAAGGTTTTGCGCATTTTTGTGTATACAGTTTTGATAGCTATTTATATTTTATCTCGTTTTTTTCATGCTCCAGTCATAAGCTATAGCACTGGAGCTGTCGCTTTGGTAGCACTCGCAATTTCAGCGGTTTATGCCAGAGGACTATATCTCATTTCAGGTGCCATATTTTTATTGATTGGATTTGTTTTATTTATTCAAAGTAAGCAGCCATGGCATACGTTTATTTTGCATTTTGAGCAAGTGCTTGGTTTGCTTTCATTGTTTTTCGTATTGCCATTTATGAATTCCATCATTCGTGTCGGAAGGTATGATAAACATTTAAGCTTGTTACTTCAGGATCAAGCTGCTGATCTGAACCATTTATATCGGCGAAGCTCAGGAGTCTGTCATATACTCGGTCTATTTTTAAATATTGCTACAGCCCCCCTTCTTATTAAATCATTAAATGTTATACTGCATGATTTGCCCAAAAAAGTGCTAACGAAATTTTATTCGCAAAACTTGCTGCGCGCCTATGCTTTATGTCTTACTTGGAGCCCGATGGAGGTGATGGTGAGTTCAACGATAGACATTACAAAAGTGCAGTATTTTATCATTTTTCCAATTTTGCTTTCGATGGCAATCATAATGCTTGGGTTTGATTGGCTCATGTCTTCGTATAAATATAAAGGTATCCAAATCGCCTTTCATACGCCTCATTTTTTTAATAAGAAAAAGGGTTATAAAAAAGCTTTTGAATTAATCGGAATGCTGCTTTTGTTTATTTTCATGGTGTCGACTGTTCAACATTTTTTACAAAAAGGTTTTCTGTTTTCTGTTGTATTATTGATTATCCCATTTTCTGCTATTTGGTCTTTGTTTATTAAAAAAGGAAAAAGATATTTTACAGTTGCAATCCAGCATTGGAAAGAGCGGACAAGGGGATTAGCCAATTACTTTTTCATGTTTTTGGGAGCAGGTTTATTTGTAGAAATGCTGGCAGACTCGCAATTACTATCATTTTTAAAACCTGTTTTTGAATTAGGAACTGAAAAGACGTTGATTTTATATAGTACAATAGGACTTTATTTTTTCATTACATCCTTAATTGGTTTTCACCCTTTAGTAGGTTTTGCTTTATTGGCAGAGCTCTTGCAGCCGTTTTTAGTCGACATACCATCAATTCCGCTATCCATTGTGTTAATATGCAGCAGCTTGTCGACTGTGATGTTCAGCCCTTTTAATATATCAGTATCAATTTTGTCTGATGAATTAAACGCACAATCTTATCGGATCGGTTCATGGAATATGATTTTTGCATTAGGGTACATTGGGTTCGGCATTGTGGTAGCATGTTTTGTTGAAATGTTTTTTATGTATTGACACCGTTTACAATAAAACTTATAATCTTCTTAAAAAGAGATTATTTTCAAAATTCCCAACAATAAATATTTTTTAGATCGATCTAATGGAATTTTAGATCGATCTAAAAAGCTCGGATATTGGCGATCTAATAGAAGAGTAAACAGAGCCAAATCGATGTGATAAGCAGGTGATTAGATGAGAAAAGCTCAGCCATTTATTAACGGATGTTGGATTTGGTATCCATACAACAGGCAAAGGTGAATCACTTGGAGCCATTTATGAAACGGTTATATGGCGGCTTCCTCCCGCCAGAAGTACATATTTGCTCTATGATCTTGTCTATATAAACCGACTTCAGCCCATTTTTTCAGGAGATTTGTGGTGCTCCCGCAGCCAGAGGGGAGGTGATTATTTTGAAAGCCGATAATATAACATTTTCAAAGCCGTAAAGCATGGAAATAAACAAATTGACAACGTTTTAAATGTAAAGGTATACTTTTCTCAACTGAATTCGTTGATTAATTGCGTTAGCAGGTGATTAGACAGATGGGACGAAAAAAACAGTCCCGCGTGACGCTGCAGGAGGTTGCAAAACACGCGGGTGTGTCGAGGGCTACAGCTTCCCTTGTTGTTCGGGGCAGCCCAAATATTTCAAAAGAAACAAGAGAAAAAGTGTTAAAATCGATAAAAGAGTTGGGATATATATATGATCGTGTTGCAGCGAATTTACGATCCCACCAATCTTCAACAGTTGGTTTGATTATAACAGAGATCGGCAACCCCTTTTTCTCGGAATTATTGGTGGGTGTTCACGAAGCTTTAGATAAAGAAGGATATACCGTAATATTAGGAACGACGTTTGATTCCCCTGATAAACAAGATGCGCTGCTTGCGACAATGCTTGAATATCGTGTCGGCGGGGTAATTATGAGTCCTGTCCCAGGCAGTTCTCCAGATATGGTAGAACGGTTAAAGCAATGGGGGATTCCTGTTATTTTAGTAGCGAGAAAAATGCTGTCAGAAGAGCCGTTTGATTATGTCGGAATCGATAATGTTGCAGGCGGACGGATAGCGGCTGAACATTTAATCGAACAAGGCCACCGCCGCATCGCTTTTTTGGGCGGTTTTTCTAATTCATCAGTATGGACAGACAGGAAAAAAGGATTTTGTGAAGCGATTGAACAAGCCGGGCTGGAAATGGATGAATCGCTGTTTGTCCAATCTCCCGCAACTAGGCAAGGGGGAATAGAGGCGATTAAGCGAGTTATGCAGCATCCTCAGCCTCCAACCGGGGTTTTTTGCTATAATGATGTTGTTGCATCTGGTGTTATGCTCGGATTAAAAGAACAAGGAATAGTTCCAGGCAAAGATGTGGCTGTGGTTGGTTTTGATAATATTCCGGAGTCAGCGGTATTCAGCCCTTCTTTAACAACCATTGCAGCTTTTCCTGATCGGCTCGGTGCAAAAGCTGCTGATCTCTTGCATCGGAGAATGAAAGGTGATGAAGAAGAGGCAAAAAAACTGATTTTACAGCCTGAGCTTGTAGTGCGGGAGTCAAGCTGACACACCATGATGAAGAAATCTAGGGAAGTGGATGCGTTATGAAGGAACATGTAGAAATCCCTCTTCGGGAAAAAAATATTGTTTTAATTGGATTTATGGGAGTCGGCAAAACGACTATTGGCCAGTTGGTCGCGAAAAAGCTGTACCGAGATTTCATTGATGTGGATCAGGAGATTGAAAAAAAGCAAAATATGCCCATCTCGTTAATATTTCAAAAATTTGGCGAAGATTATTTCCGAAAAATCGAAAAGGAGTATATTGTTGATATTTGCACGAACACACGCTTGAAGGTTGTATCTTTAGGAGGGGGAGCCTATTTACAAGAAGAGGTCCGCAATGCTTGTTTATCAAACTGCATCGTCTTTTTGCTGGATTTATCTTGGGACAGCTGGAAGGATCGAATGCCGCTTTTAGTCGAGAACCGCCCTCTTTTAAAGGAAAAATCAATGGAGGAAATTGAAGAATTGTTTATAAAACGACAAAATGCATACTCTCTCCATAACTCAAAAGTATCGACCAATAATCTTGATCCTGAAACAGTAGCAGATGAAATTGTAAATTCGGTGAAATTAACGTGGAGCATCTATGAACCGAACCAATAATATGAGATTATCCCTTTAAATGAATAGTTTGCAAGATGAGATTTGGGAAAGGGATTTAAAAACATGAATGTAGAAAACTTATTGTCTCCTTATCTTCAACTGGCTGATGCTGTCATTGTGACAGATAAAGATCATGTTGTCGTCGCTGTTAACGATGCGTATGAACAAATAACGGGATATAAAAAGGATTTCATTGTCGGCAGAAGAGCAGGTGTCATTAAATCTCATTTGACCCCGGAGCAAACTTATGCTTCGATGAAAAAAGCATTATCGGAAAAAAAGCCTTGGTCCGGTGTTTTTGTGAATCGTAAGAAATCAGGAGAATTATGGCACTCATCTATAACGATAACTCCTATTCTAATAGAAGATGAACTGTTTTTTGTAGGAATTTTTCGGGAATTGGAGCAGCTGGACAGCGGAGCATACGTTCCGCAGGAGCAAATAGAAGAAACAAAAAAATCAATATTGGAAGTGCTGGCGATTTCTTGTGAAATTCAAGATCCAAGCATTGAGGATCATTTGATCAACGTTCGAAAACTAACTGAAAAGCTCATTTATGCTCACAACAGCTATCATAATCTTAATTTATCAGAAGAATATATGAGAAATGTTGCTTATTCCAGCATTTTGCATGATATAGGAAAAGCTGGCATACCTGAAGGAATTTTATATAAACCAGGACCACTAACAAAATATGAACGCTTAATTATGGAGACGCATCCGTTAATAGGCTTTGACATTTTGAAAAAAATAACAAGCAAACTGAAAGATAACTTTTTAAGGCAAAGCTATAAAGTGGCCGAAAATATTATTCTCTTTCACCATGAAAAATGGAATGGAACGGGATATCCGAAAAACTTGAAAGGAGCAGAAATTCCTTTAGAAGCTAGAATTGTTGCGGTTGTCGATGTGTTTGAGGCTTTAACGAGCAGCCGTCCATATAAAGTTGCATGGCCGATTGAAAAAGCGTTGAATTTTTTAGTGGAGCATCAAAATACGCATTTTGATCCAGATGTAGTGGCCTCATTTCTGACAATTAAGGATTTTTAAACAGAAGGAAATTTTAGTTGAAGATCAACTAAAATTTCCTTCTTGTGCGCCCGGCATGGGTGTAATCTATAGGGTGAAAGTCCCGAGCTGCGAAGGCAGAAGTAGCAGTTAGCTTAACGCAAGGGTGTCCGTGGTGACGCGGAATCTGAAGGAAGCGAGCGGCAAACTTTGGGTCTCTCGGAACACGAACTTCATATGAGGCTAGGTATCACTGGGTGAGTTTGCAAGACAAAACAAAGCCCTTTCTGCCGAAGGTGATACAGAGTAAATGAAGCAGATGGATGGAAGGAAAGATTACACTCTTACCCGGGGAGGTCTGGCTGGCACGCCAAGTAACCTTGGTAACCTATCTAGTGATAGATAGCTGAACAGTCAGAAGTCAGCAGAGGTCATAGTATTAGTTGGTCTAGAACAACTAAGAAGGACCGAACAATTAAGAGAGAATAGCCCTTGGCATTCAGTGAGTCATGATGAACACAGAAAACGTAGTACCTCACTTGAGGGAGGAAGCGGTGAATCCCGTGGGAGATCTCTTGGAGGGTGGAGTGACCACTGGCATAAAGAGAACAGCTATTCACGGAAGTTATAAAGACTTGCGTCAATTATCTTAATTGAACCGCCGTATACGGAACCGTACGTACGGTGGTGTGAGAGGACGGGAGTTAATCGCTCCCTCCTACTCGATTTTTTGAAAATTTTTTATTGTGTTTTTTGTGTAATTGTGTATAATAAATCGTCGTGAAATAAACAATTTTCGATAAATATATTAATTTTTTTTGACAAAAAGTTTACTAGTATTAAACAAATGAGGTTGTTATGATGAAAATTGGGAGGAAAATTCGAAATTTGCGGATAAAAAAAGGTCTGACGCAAGAAGAGCTAAGCGAACGAACCGATTTGTCTAAAGGATACATTTCCCAATTGGAAAGAGATTTAAGCTCTCCCTCATTGGAAACGTTTCTGAATATATTGGATGTGCTGGGATGCAATCCAAAAGATTTTTTCGATGATGAGGATGCCGAGCAAAAAGTAGTTTACGGCAAAGAAGAACGAAAAGTATTTATTGACCAAGAGAAAGGATATAAAGTTGAATGGATTGTTCCTGAATCAAATGAAAAAGAAATGGAGCCGATTCTTTTAACGTTGTTTGAAAAAGGAGAGTTTAAAGTTTTTGAACCATCCTTATCTGAAACGTTTGCCTATGTTTTGAAAGGAACGATAAAAGTTCGGATCGGAACAAAAAAGTATGTGGCAAAGGAAGGAGAATCCATTTATTATCATGCATCCGATGAGCATCAAATTGTCAATGAGGCAGAAAGCATGTCGCAAGTAATTTTAGTGGCAACTGAATCTTATTTATAATTCTTGATGCGGTTGGAGGAAACGTCATGAACAATAAAACAATTATTCGTTTTGAACAAGTGACAAAAAAATATGATGATGATTTGCCAGTATTGGATAATGTAAGTTTTGAAATCGAACGCGGAAAATTTTACACGTTGCTTGGACCTTCAGGATGCGGAAAAACAACCATTCTCCGTCTAATTGCGGGATTTACGGAACCGACCAGCGGCACGATTTATTTTAACGGAAAAAATATTAACCATGTAACGCCGAACAAACGTCAAGTCAATACAGTGTTTCAAGATTATGCCCTTTTTCCGCATCTGAATGTGTTTGAAAATGTTGCCTTTGGCCTTAGAATTAAAAAAATGAAAAAGGATATCATTGAACAAAAAGTAAAAGATGCCCTTCGTTTTGTAAACTTATCTGGCTATGAACAACGGAACATTCAGGAGATGTCAGGAGGACAGCGGCAGCGGGTCGCCATTGCGAGAGCGATAGTCAATGAACCGGAAGTGCTTCTGTTAGACGAACCGTTGTCAGCTCTTGATTTAAAGCTGCGCACGGAAATGCAGTACGAGCTGCGGGAGCTTCAGCGCCGGCTCGGCATTACATTTATTTTTGTCACACACGACCAAGAGGAAGCTCTTGCAATGTCTGATGAAATCTTTGTTTTAAATAAGGGGAAAATTCAGCAAAGTGGAACGCCGAAAGATATTTATGATGAACCTGTTAACCGCTTTGTGGCAGACTTTATCGGAGAATCGAATATTGTCGCAGGAAAAATGATTCAAGATTATCTTGTTGAATTTGTCGGAAAGCAGTTTGAATGTGTTGATAAAGGCTTTGCTCCGAACGAGGACGTAGAAGTGGTAATTCGACCGGAGGACTTGGAAATAACAACACCTGAAAAAGGAAAGCTGAAGGTTTATGTGGATTCCCAGCTGTTTAGAGGAGTTCATTATGAAATTTGCTGTTATGATAAGGATGGCAACGAGTGGCTTGTTCATTCTACAAAAAAGGCAGAAGTCGGCGATGAAATTGGTCTTTATTTTGAACCGGAAGCAATACACGTTATGCGTTTAGAAGAAAATTCTCGTATTGGTGTTGCCGATGAAAAGTAATATTCGCGCTTTATACTTCTTACCATATGTGTTATGGATCTTACTATTTGTTGTCGTTCCGATTCTGCTTATCATTTATTATTCGTTTTTTAACATTGAAGGAACATTTTCTTTTGAAAACTACGAGAAATTTTTCACGCCGGTCTATTTGAAAATGGCGTTAAGCTCATTTTGGTATGCGTTTTTAATTACAGCCTTTTCGCTATTGATCGCTTATCCGACAGCTCTTTTATTAACGAAAACAAAACATAAGCAGCTTTGGCTTTTGTTAATCATTTTGCCGATGTGGATCAATTTGCTGTTAAAAGCATACGCCTTTCTCGGCATTTTTGGAACCTATGGAATAGCCAATCATTTTTTGGAATTAATTGGTGTCGGTGCTAAACAAATATTATTTACAGATTTCAGCTTTGTGTTTGTTTCTGTCTATATTTTCGTTCCATTTATGATTTTGCCGATTTTTAATGCTTTAGAAAAATTAAATCCAACGCTTGTAGATGCAGCTAAGGATCTCGGAGCATCCCCTTGGATTACGTTCCGCCGGGTCATTTTTCCGCTGACGCTGGACGGTGTTAAATCCGGATGCCAAGCAGTGTTTATTCCTGCATTATCGTTATTTATGATTACCCGCTTGATTGCAGGAAACCGGGTAATTACGCTTGGCACAGCAATAGAGCAGCATTTCCTAGTTACTCAAAACTGGGGAATGGGAGCAACCATTGCGGTCTTTTTAATTCTTGCAATGGTGATCATCATGTTTTTAACAGGAAATCGGAAGTGAGGGATGAAAAATGAACAGAAAATGGAAGGTTTCAAATATATATTTAATCATCGTATTTTTCATCTTATACGCTCCGATTTTCTACCTTATTTATTACTCGTTTAACAGCGGCGGAAAAATGCATCATTTTGAAAATTTTACGTTGGACTGGTATAAAGAAGTCCTGCAGGATGTGCGTCTATTGATTATTGTACTGAATACGATTGTAATTGCTTTGCTTTCTGCGGCGATTTCAACGATCATCGGCGTTTTCGGTGCGCTCGCCATTTACTCCGTCAAAACAAGACGGGTGAAAAATACATTGCTTTCGTTAAATAATGTTCTATTAGTCAGTCCTGATGTCATCATCGGAGCTTCCTTTTTAATTTTGTTTACCATTGTCGGCATTCAGCTTGGTTTTATTTCTGTTTTGCTGTCTCATATCGCCTTTAGTGTGCCGATTGTCGTATTGATGGTATTGCCAAAGCTTCAGGAAATGAGCCCGACATTAATCGATGCGGCAAGAGATTTAGGGGCGAGCCAGTGGAATGTCATAACAAAAGTAGTAATTCCCTACATTACCCCTGGGATTTTTGCTGGATTTTTTATGGCTTTAACCTATTCTTTGGACGATTTCGCCGTTACATTCTTTGTTACTGGAAATGGTTTTTCCACTTTATCTGTTGAAATATATTCAATGGCTCGACAAGGCATTTCCCTTACCATTAATGCTTTGTCAACACTCATTTTCCTTTTAACGATTTTGCTTGTGATCGGCTATTATTTCATCACGCTGCGCTATAATCGTCCGGGAAGATTGGGGGGACGGAAATGAAAAAAATTGTGCAGATGTTTGCGATAGTATTTATCGCTTCGTTTGCCATCCTGTTTTTTATTGCGAGACTGAATGCATCTGAAGGCTACTCCGGTGATAATACCCTTACGATTTACAACTGGGGAGAATATATTGATCCGGAATTGATCGACCGTTTTGAAAAAGAAACAGGTATAAAAGTGATTTACCAAACATTTGATTCAAATGAAGCGATGATGACAAAAATTTCCCAAGGAGGAACAACATTTGATATTGCCGTCCCTTCTGAGTATGCCATTAGCAAAATGAAGGAAGAAGGTCTTCTTATTCCGATTGATCATTCGAAAATTCCTAATTTAAAATATATCAACCCCCGTTTTCTAAATTTATCGTTTGATCCGGGGAATAAATATTCCATTCCATATTTTTGGGGAACGGTCGGCATTTTGTATAATCCGGAAGCTCTCGGGGGAAAAAAGATCGACAGCTGGAATGATTTATGGGATAAAGATATGAAAAATCAAATACTTCTTGTCGACGGTGCCCGAGAGGTAATCGGAATGGGATTGAACAGTCTTGGTTACTCGTTGAATGATACGAACAAAGACCATTTGCTAGAAGCGAAAAAGAAACTGGATAAACTGACTCCAAACGTGAAGGCGATCGTTGGAGATGAAATCAAAATGCTGATGGCAAACGAAGAAGCAGGTGCCGCTCTCGTCTGGTCGGGAGATGCTGCAGATATCATGTGGGAAAATGAGAAGCTAGATTACGTGGTGCCGAAAGAAGGCTCTAATCTTTGGTTTGATAATATGGTTATTCCGAAAACGGCCAAAAACATAGAAGGCGCTCATAAATTTATCAACTTTATGCTAGACCCGAAAGTGGCTGCGCAAAATGCTGAATATGTCGGCTACTCTACTCCAAATGAAAAGGCGCTTGAATACTTGCCGAAAGAGATTTCTGAAGATGAGCGGTTTTACCCGTCCCCTGAATTAACGGATAAATTGGAAGTGTATGAAAACCTAGGGAAACGAATGCTTTCCTATTATAATGATTTATTTTTAGAATTTAAAATGCACTCGAAATAAAAGGAAACCATCGCCATCCTCAATTTGGGAGGCGATGGTTTTTTAATGATTTTTGCGAAATCTGATCTTTGAAGCAAGAACGAGCTGTTGTTGGAACATATACGGCATAAGCTACCCTTATGTACTGTAAAAATGGATGCATAGTAGATCTAATGGTATTTTGAAGGGCAGCTGTTTGCAGCATAGAAAAAATGCGCATATGGGCTTTTAAAATCGAAAACAAGAATCGGCACTTTGCCGGTTTCTGCTCATCGCGCTCACCTTTAAAAGAGTTTGGTTATGAACATTTCCTTAGCTGCTGCCGCATCCTCCGCCGCAGCTGCTTCCGCAATTTGAACTGGAGCATCCTGAAGAAGAGCATCCGGAACCCCCTGAATGATCATTGGAATCGCTGAGCGCAGCCCCGCATGCATAAATAGAACCTCCGCTTGTCCCTGCATCCTTATTCAAAAGCTGCGACATTTTTTCTGTATAACTGTCCTGCTCGTACAGCGATAAAAATACCATAGCCGGCAGCAGCATCGAGTACGTATCGTCTGTTTTTATTTTCTTGCGAAGCGATTTGTTTTGCCGTTTCATTTCTTCTGCTTTTTCAATATCGTTTTTCAGCTGTTCAAGCAGCTTTGTTTGTAATGGTTTGATCGGGTCAAACGAACGAAAATATTTATCAAACAGTTTTTCGTCACTAGCTGAGCGAACTTCTTCCAAAAATGTTTTGCTTAGCGGATTTTTTAAAAAGCCTCCCCACAGCTTCGTGCTGTTTGGATAGATTTCAAATAAGTGCAAATACATCCAATCAAAAAGGGCTCTTTCATGGGGAATCGGTGTCCGTTCCACATTAGGGCTGTGATGCAGAAATGATCCAAAAAATTTTTTTGAAAAATTTTCGTATTCTTTCGTAAACATAATCATTTCATGCCATATTTCATCCACTTCATCGCTGAACATTGGAACTGATTTTAAAATTCCTGCCAATAAAAAATATCTTTTTAATTCAAATAGGCGCCAGTTAAAGTCCGTTTCGGTCCAATTAGGATGATTTGCTAACACTCTTTTCTTTACTTTTTCCATATATTCTGAGTTTAGAGAGTCTTCCAAACGAGAGATAATTGGCAGCCCTTCTGGAATGCGGCAGGCTAATTCTGTCGGGACAGCCTCTTGAACAAGCTTTAATGATCTTTTTTTCTTCGTTTTATTGATATTGACAACGATGAACATGATGAAAATACCAATGATCAATCCTACTAAAAGCTCAGTCATAATATCCCTCCACAACACTATATATCTTAATTATACTATTGGAATAGGAAATTTATAGAAACGATTTTCGTGAAACTTGAATGTTGTAAAATTTCAAAAATATCGTAAAATGGAAAGAGCAAAAAATTCCTATTTAATTATATAGAAAGGTTTTGGCGATGAACGTTCAAAAAATAAATATAGCAGGGAAAAAAGATCATATCATTTTTTTAACAGTTATCTTTTGCTTTTGGTTTTCCATTTATATTTATGTTCCAATCTTTGGGGTTTATTTAGAACATTTGCAGTTTGACTATTCACTTGTTGGCATTATTTTTGGCAGTTACGGCATCACCCAGATTTTGATTCGTTTGCCTCTTGGAGTTTTATCAGACTATTTAGGGCAAATGAGAAAAGGAATGCTTATAGCTGGTTTTTTTATGGCGTTTGCCAGCGGAATCCTGTTTCTTTTCTTTCAATCATTTATCCCGATTTTTATTGCAAGACTTCTTTCAGGAATTACCGCGTCGATGTGGGTAATGGCTACTACATTATACGCTCAATATTTTACGGAAAGTCAATCTTCCAAAGCGATGGGAATTCTCCAGTTTATGACGGTCGTTTCCCAATTTATTAGCATGGCTATCAGCGGGAAAATTGTAGAGTGGTTCGGCTGGGAAATGCCGTTTCTCATTGGGACCGTCATGGCTTTAATTGGTCTTATTCTTTCATTTCGCATTAAAGAAATCGGCGATAAGGTGAATCTTATTGATTTCAAATATATGAGTCAATTAAAATATGTTCTCGGCATCAAGCCGCTTTGGGGCATCTCAGCTTTATCGCTTGCCGGACACGGAATTTTGTTTATGACGATTTTTGGATTTACACCGGTTTATGTCTCGAAAATCGGATTTAGTGAGTCCGTGTTTTTTTGGGTCGTCACTTCCTTTTTTATTCCGCATGCAGCTGCATCATTGCTGCTTGCCTATTTTCCTGTTCGAAAGCAAAAACAACTGCTTTTGCTTTCATTTATTTTAAGCGGATTATTTCATCTTCTGTTGCCGTTGTCAAATTCGATTCTATGGATTTGCTTCATGCATATTTTCATAGGGTTTTGGCTTGGTTTTATTTTTCCGCTGCTGCTTGCGATGGTTATTCAAAGCTGTCAAGAAGCATATCGGACGACCGCAATGGGCTTTTATCAATCATTTTATGCAATCGGCATTTTCACTGGTCCGATGTTAGCGGGCTTTATTGCAGATCACATCGGTTTTTATGAAGTGTTTCTTGCAACAGGCCTGCTTGCCTTTGCAGCTGCTTTTCTGTCTTTATTCATTCCAAGCTCCCGCATGGAAAGGAAAGCGGAGCGAATCTCTTCGTAAAGAGATAAAGTGGAATACGAACATTTTTTCATATTAGCGTTGAATCATATATTGCTTGGGAATATGAATGACATCTTGTCATAAATGAAAATGCCTTGCTGTTTTTGCACGGAGAGATCAACGGTCTTTTTCATCTATGTATGTTGTTTTTTCAGTTTCCATTCGATAGCTTCCATAAGAACCTTTCAATTTGTAGCGGCTGAGCTATATTTGCTCAGCCGTTTTTTTTCGTGCGCCCGGCATGTACATGAACTATAGGGTGTAAGTCCCGAACCCCGAAGACAGAAGTAGAGGTTAGCCAAGAGCAAGGGTGTCCGTGGTGACGCGGAATCTGAAGGAAGCTGGAGGCAAAACACCGGTCCGAGGAACACGAACCTCATATAAGGCTAGGTATGATTGAGTGAGTTTGCGAAACAAAACAAAGCTCTTTCTGTCGAAGGTCATATCGAGTAAATGAGGCGGATAGATGGTGTGAAAGTGCATGTACTTACCCGGGGAGGTCTGGTGGATATGTGAAGTACGCTTCATAACCTACTTAGTGATAAGTAGCTGAACCGTCAGAAGTCAGCAGAGGTCATAGTATTAGTTGGTCTAGAACAACTAAGAAGGACCGAACAATTAAGAGAGAATAGCCCTTGGCATTCAGTGAGTCATGATGAACACAGAAAACGTAGTACCTCACTTGAGGGAGGAAGCGGTGAATCCCGTGGGAGACCTCTTGGAGGGTGGAGTGACCACTGGCATAAAGAGAACAGCTATTCACGGAAGTTATGAAAACTTGCGTCAATTATCTTAATTGAACCGCCGTATACGGAACCGTACGTACGGTGGTGTGAGAGGACGGGAGTTAATCGCTCCCTCCTACTCGATTGCCAATTTTTTAAACAACTTGTCAAAGAAAATAAACAGAACAACATGAAAAAAATAGTGGCTAATTGATAATAAACGAGGTTCATTGATTGATAGATCAACGGTTTCAAACTCCTTTATTAAAATTATTATAATTTACTATTGATTTTTAATTAAAATATGTTATCATATAGTTGTAATAATTAGAGAAATATTATTTTAAATTATGAGGTGATCGGTAAATGGGAGAGAATAAAAAGCTTACGACGAGCTGGGGTGCTCCTGTAGGGGACAATCAAAATTCGATGACAGCAGGCCATCGAGGTCCGACATTAATTCAAGACGTACATCTTCTGGAAAAACTAGCCCATTTTAATAGAGAAAGAGTTCCTGAACGAGTTGTTCACGCAAAAGGTGCCGGTGCTCACGGATACTTTGAAGTGACAAATGATATGTCAAAATATACGAAAGCGAAAGTCTTCAACGGAGTAGGCAAGCGAACACCAGTATTTGTCAGATTCTCAACTGTTGCAGGTGAGCTTGGCTCCGCTGATACGGTCCGCGATCCGCGCGGTTTTGCCGTTAAGTTTTACACAGAAGAAGGAAACTATGACATCGTAGGAAACAACACGCCGATTTTCTTCATTCGCGATGCGATTAAATTCCCTGATTTTATCCACACACAAAAGCGCGATCCAAAAACACATTTGAAAAATCCTACTGCCGTATGGGATTTTTGGTCTCTATCGCCTGAATCATTGCACCAAGTAACTTATTTGATGGGAGATCGCGGAATTCCGGCAACATACCGTCATATGAATGGTTATGGAAGCCATACATTTAAATGGACAAACGAAGACGGGGAAAGCGTCTGGATCAAATATCATTTCAAAACTGACCAAGGTATAAAAAACCTTGATACGAAAACAGCTGTAAAAATTGCCGGAGAAAATCCGGATTATCATACAGAGGATTTATTCAATGCGATTGAAAACGGAGACTATCCTTCTTGGACGCTTTATGTGCAAATCATGCCGCTTGAAGATGCCAACACATACAGATGGGATCCATTTGACGTGACAAAAGTATGGTCTCACAAAGATTATCCATTAATTGAAGTAGGAAAATTAGTATTAAATAAAAACCCTGAAAACTATTTTGCAGAAGTTGAGCAAGCTGCATTCTCACCGGGAAACCTAGTTCCAGGAGTCGATGTATCGCCGGACAAAATGCTGCAAGGTCGTCTCTTTGCATATCATGATGCACATCGCTACCGCATCGGGGCAAACTATAACTCACTTCCAATCAACCGTCCGCGAGTTGAAGTGAACAACTATCAACGTGATGGATTTATGCGCTTTGACTCAAATGGCGGAGGCTCTGTATATTATGAACCAAACAGCTTCGGCGGTCCAAAAGAAACACCTGAAGCAAAACAAGCATCATACCCAGTATCAGGTGTTGCGGAAAACGTTCCTTATGACCATGATGACCATTATACTCAAGCGGGCGACTTATACCGTCTCATGAGTGAAGATGAAAGAGCACGCCTTATTGAAAATATTGTAAATTCAATGAAGCCAGTTAAGCTGGAGGAAATAAAACTCCGCCAAATCGGCCACTTCTACAAAGCAGATCCTGAATATGGCACCCGCGTTGCAGAAGGTCTTGGTTTGCAAGTGCCTGAAGAAGTAAAAAAAGGTTAATAAATATTTCATAGCTGGACGATCTCGGAAGGTTCAAACGAACTTTTCGGGGTCGTCTTAATTTTTGTCACTTTCGAAAAAATATTTGGAATTACAACCTGCTTGCTTGTGAATGCGTCAGCTTTCAAACAATAGTTGGAATTACCACACGTCCCATAAAAACATATAATTGCCTTCTTTAATAGGGAAAAGTAAAAATAGTTAAAAAATTTTTTATAAAGTTGTATGATGGAAAATATAAATAGTTTCGTTCATACTTTTTGGAGGCTATGCTTATGAAAGAAGTGGCGTCTTTCTTAAAACCGTACCGCTTGGCGGTTGTTATTGCTCTTGCTCTCATGTTAACCGAGCTGACAGTGGAGCTAGTCCAGCCTTTGTTTATGGCAAAAATTGTAGATGATGGAATTTTGAAAAGGGATTTATCAGCTGTCGTCCATTGGGGGCTGGTGATGGTTGGTGTATCGGCTCTTGCCTTTGCAGCAGGCATCATTAATTCATTTTTTGCGGCGCATGTCAGCCAGAGCTTTGGATTTGATATTAGAAAAGTTCTTTTTGGGAAAATTCAATCCTTTTCATTTGCGAACTATAATCAATTTTCCAATTCATCTTTCATTACAAGGATGACAAATGATGTCTCCCAAGTGCAAAACACAATTTTTATGGGACTTCGGATTATGCTGCGTGCTCCATTGTTGGTGATCGGCGGCGCGGTTATGGCTCTAGCAGTAAATTTTACATTATCCTTCATTCTCATCGTCATTCTTCCGTGCCTGATCTTTTTTCTTTTATGGGTGATGAAAAGAGCAGGATCGATGTTTCGAATCGTGCAAGAAAAGCTGGATACGGTGAATAAAGTCATACAGGAAAACTTGACGAATATGCGCTTAATCAAAGCTTTTTTGCGAAATGACTATGAAGTTAATCGCTTTCAGAAGGCGAACAAAGATTTAAAAGACCAAACAATTTTCGTGCTCCGCTTTATGGAAATTATGCAGCCTGTCTTGCTTTTTGTAATGAATGTAAGCATTTTAATTATTTTATGGGCGGCTCATGCTGGACCAAGTGAGGCAAAAGTAGGTGAAGTTGTTGCGATCGTCAATTATTCAACGAGGATCATTTCTGTTTTATCTATGCTGTCTTTTATTGTCTCTGGTTTTTCCAGGGCAAAAGCCTCCAGCTTAAGGATTTCGGAGGTGCTTCAAACAGAAGTAAAATTGACTGATGAGCTTGCCGAATCAAGTCATCAAATAACAGAGGGAAAAATTGAATTTCGATCGGTGTCCTTTGCATACCCGGATTCAGCCGTTAAGGTGCTTGATGATGTATCGTTTACGGTAAATGCTGGAGAAACTATGGCGGTGATGGGGGCTACCGGCTCCGGCAAATCGACTCTTTTCAATTTAATTCCGCGATTATATGACTTAGAAAAAGGAGCCGTTTATATTGACGGTTTCGATATACGTACGATCAAGCTTGAGCATTTAAGAAGGTCAATTGGGATGGTTCCGCAAGAATCGCTGTTATTCACTGGAACGGTAAAAGATAATATTTTATGGGGAAAAGAAGATGCTACTATGGAAGAAATCATTGCTGCTGCAAAGGATGCCCAAATACATGATACGATTTTAAAGCTCCCTCATGGATATGATACCCTTATCAGCCAAAAAGGCGTGAATCTTTCCGGAGGGCAAAAGCAGCGAATTTCGATTGCCAGAGCGCTTGTCCGAAAGCCAAAAATATTGTTGCTTGATGACAGCACGAGTGCTTTAGACTTAAAGACGGAAAGAAAACTGCTTCAAGCATTGATGAAATATCCATGTACGACCTTGATCATTACGCAAAAAATTTTAACAGCGATGGCGGCTGATCAAATTTTGCTACTAGAAAACGGAAAGGTGCTTGCGAAAGGAAGGCATGATGAATTAATACGCAGCGTTCCACTTTACCAAAAAATCTATGAATCACAATATGGAAAGGATGGCATCCGTCATGCTCAAAAGTCTTATTGAACCTTTCCGATATGAAAAACTAAAGCTGACAAATGAGTCAAAAGTGAAGAAAAGCTCTTCAAAAGTTAAAGACTGGAAAGGAACATTAAAAAGAATTTGGGGATATATGTCAGATCAAAAAGTTTTGTTTTTTTTCGTTTTGCTCATGGTTTTTATTAGCACAGTTTTAACAATCCTTGGGCCTTTTTTAGTAGGGAAAGGGATCGACATTTATATTGTAGAAAAAAGCGGAAATCACTTTTTCTTTTTTTTCGTCGTTCTTGTTTTGATCTATGCATTGCATTCCCTTTCCATTTGGCTGCAAAACATATGGATGATCAAAGTGTCGCAAAATACTGTGTATAAAATAAGATCCGATCTATTTCGCCAGTTTCATCTTCTTCCCATTTCTTTTTTTGATCAGAAAAAAACGGGAGAGCTGATGAGCCGAATGACCAATGATGTTGAAAACGTCAGCTCGACATTAAACAGCTCAGTGATTCAAATCTCATCCAGTGTTCTTACATTAATTGGTGTTGTTTCTGTTATGTTATGGATGAGCCCTTTTTTGACAATCATCACCTTAATAGTTGTTCCTTTATTGGTTGTAGGTATGAAATGGATTACCCGGCGGACTGGACAATTGTTTAAAGAGCAGCAGCGAAGTTTAGGAGAACTGAATGGATACATTGAAGAAACCATCACTGGTCAGCGAATTGTCAAAACCTTTTCACAAGAGAACCGGGTTATGCATGAGTTTTTAGAAAAAAATGAAAGGCTGCGGAGATCTTCATTTTGGGCTCAGACGATTTCCGGTTTTATCCCAAAGCTTATGCACGTATTAAACAATTTAAGTTTTACATTGATTGCAGGGTTCGGTGGAATCTTTGCTCTAAAAGGGTGGATAACCATCGGAACGATTGTTGTTTTTGCGGAGTACGCCAGGCAGTTTACACGACCTTTAAATGATCTTGCCAATCAATTTAATACATTATTATCTGCGGTTGCTGGTGCAGAGCGGGTATTTGATTTGCTCGATGAGCAGGCAGAGGAAGCTGATTTTGGAGAATATGTACAATCCGCAAATATAAAAGGGGACATTGTGTTTGATCGAGTATCTTTTTCATACGGGGAAGAGAGCCAAACGATAAAAAATATTAGCTTTCATGTTTCTCCGGGAGAAACAGTTGCCCTTGTCGGTGCCACCGGCGCCGGAAAAACAACGATCATCAATTTACTGGCACGCTTTTATGAAGTAAAAGAAGGGAGAATTTTGATAGATGGAAAGGATATTTCCAAATTAAGACGGAGTGAACTTCGTCAAGCAATGGGGTTTGTATTGCAGGATCCTTTTTTGTTTCACACGACAATTCGTGAAAATATCCGATACGGAAGATTGGATGCAACAGATGAGGAAGTGGAGGAAGCGGCAAAGCTAGCAAATGCTCATTCATTTATTAAAAACCTGCCTGATCAATATGATACAATCATTAACGAAGGTGGAACGAGCATCAGTCAAGGTCAAAAACAACTTCTTTCAATTGCGAGGGCGATTTTAAAAAATCCGTCCATTTTATTGCTGGATGAAGCGACAAGCAGCATTGACACTGTAACAGAATTAAAGATTCAAGAAGCGCTGGAGAGGCTGATGAAGGGGAGAACAAGCTTTGTGATCGCTCATCGACTGAATACGATTAAAAAAGCAGATCAAATATTTGTTATCCAGGATGGTCGCATTGTGGAAAAAGGATCTCATGATGAATTGCTGGAAAAAGAGGGGTTTTATTTTGATTTAGTCACAAACCAGCTAAAACCGCAATTAAAAACGAAAGACATGTTGTCAGAAATAAAGGATCATATATAATGAATATAATCACTTTACTTTGTTAAAAGGGGAAACAGTATGAAATTAGTAGCTATTGATTTAGACGGGACATTGCTATCTTCCAATTTATCCATATCAGAAGAAAATCTTACAGCTATTCGGGAAGCACAAAATGAGGGAAACATCATCATGATTTGCTCCGGCAGGGCGCCTGAGAGTATTCGTGAACTGCTGGACGAATATGATTTTGCATGTCCATTTGCAGCAAGCAATGGAACAGTTGTCGTAATCGAAGGAGAAAAGCCGAAATACATTTCAATGAACAAACAAAACATGTTGGAAGCAGCCGAAATTTTGGAGAGTTATGGTGTGCCGTATAAACTTTATACAAATGATGGTATTTGGATGCCGGAAGACTGGAGCGCCAAAGTTCGCTCTGCTCTGCAGTCGAATCCGGAGCTGGCAAAATGTTTGCTTGAATCTGAGTACAAACAGTTTATCGAGCAGCCAAAAAGGACCGACAATAATCGATACTTTCGTCATATACAAGATGTTATAAACCGCGGTGATTTATCGGTCCAAAAGTTTTTTATTTTGCAATTTAATCAACATACTAGAAAAGAAATTATGGAACAATTAGAAAACATTGCTGGGATTGCGGTTACGACATCAGGTGACTACAACGTTGAAATAATGGATGAAAAGGGAAATAAAGGATATGGATTAAAAGCTGTTGCCAAGCACTACAATATCCCATTGGAACAAACGATTGCGATTGGTGATAATTTCAATGACGTTCCAATGCTGGAAGCTGCAGGGCTTTCCGTTGCAATGGGGAATGCCGAGCCTGAGGTGAAAGAAATGTGCGATATCGTGACGAGGACAAACGATGAACACGGTGTCGCCTATGCTATTCGACAATTTGTGCTGTAAATGGTTTATGGATGTGAAGGGGTGTCTAATAAGTCGTTTTTACGGCTTATTGACGCCCACTTTAATGTTTTATAAACGTTGATATATCGACGTTTATAATTTTTTGTTTACGATAGGGATTTGACTTTCTGGATAGCTCCTTTCATTTTATTTACTATTGAAAACTGCGACGGTGCGGCTTCTTTGAGGCGGGCAATAAAAAAGTGTGATGAATTATTGTTATTGTTTCGCTAGTTCTGTCTGCCATACTTTTTTTAACATAGCTGTTTCGTCACACGATGGAAGTTTCGGACAATTGATGCAATCCTTCCACATTTTTTGCGGGAGAGATTGCTTGTCAACGATATCGAATCCTAATTTGGTAAAAAACCCGATTTGATACGTTAAGGCAATCAAATTTTCAATTTCCAACCTGTTTGTTTCATAAATGATTTGTTTTACGAGCTCTTTTCCGATGCCTTTGCCGGTATGGGCAGGGTCAACGGCCAGCGAGCGGATTTCAGCCAAATCTTTGTCTAAAATATGCAAGCTGGCAACGCCAGCCACTGCTCCGCCTTCATCTGCAACATAAAAATTTTGTAAATTTTCATAAATAGATGCGTACGTTCTGCTGAGCAGCTTTCCTTCCAATGCATAATGTTTAATTAATTGATAGATGGCATCTGTATCGCTCATAGTCGCTCTTCGAATGTGCATGTATACTCCCTCATTTAATCGAATGAATAATTATAAGTAAAATAAAATATTTATTCATATATAATATCGGTATGAACATTATTTTGTCAATAAAAAAACCAAACAATTTATAATTATGCAAGTTCATCAAATCTTTAAACATTTTCTGTAAGTAAAATTTTGGCAGGAGAAAATATTTGATAAGAGGATTTTACTACATGGAAGCTAGCATTCAATGAAATTTATGGTAAAAAATGATGTTTATAAGAGAGGTTTAATCTTCTTCATCCATCAAATTGTGGACAAATTCAGACATTTTTTCTAAATGTGTTGAAAATGAGTCTTATTCTTATTATAATTGATAACGAATATCATTATTAATTTATTACGGAAAGAGTTAAAAAATGAAAAAACGATATTTGATCATTGCTCTCATTATTCTTTCAATTGCATCGATTTTTATCGGGGTAAAAGATATTAAACCAACTGATTTATTCAATTTGACAGATGAACAAATACAAATTTTGATCATCAGCAGAATTCCGCGTGTCATTAGCATTATTATTGCAGGAACGAGCATAAGCATTGCCGGTCTTATTATGCAGCAGCTGAGCAGAAACAAGTTCGTTTCCCCAACTACGGCAGGAACGATGGATTCCGCCAGATTGGGGATTTTAGTTGCGATCATGGTTTTTGCAGACGCTAGTCCGATTCAAAAAATGATTGTTGCATTTGCTTTTGCACTTTTAGGAACATTTATCTTTATGAAAATATTGGAGAAAATCAAATATAAAGATACTATTTTTGTTCCTCTAGTCGGGCTGATGTTCGGCAACATCATTGGATCTATCACTACTTTTTTTGCATACAAAAATAATTTGATTCAAAATGTTTCCTCATGGCTGGAAGGAGATTTTTCGTTAATTTTAAAAGGTCAATATGAATTATTGTATGTCAGCATTCCTTTTGTATTAATTGCATACTTGTATGCGAATCAATTCACTGTCGCTGGAATGGGAGAGGAATTTTCGAAAAATTTAGGCTTGAATTATAAACAAGTTGTCAATATCGGACTTGTTATCGTAGCTTTGATCACTTCATCTGTTGTATTGACGGTTGGAACCATTCCGTTTCTAGGTCTTGTCGTTCCGAATATTGTCGCCATATACAATGGAGACCATTTGAAAAAGAATTTGATTCATACCGCTTTGCTCGGTGCTGTTTTCGTTATGTTTTGCGATATTTTAGGGCGAATCATTATATATCCGTACGAAATCTCGATCAGCTTAACCGTCGGTGTCATCGGCAGTGCCATTTTTGTTTACTTACTTATGAGGAGAAAAGCATATGGGTTATAGAGCGAAAATAACATCTCTTCTAGTGGTCGCAGTCCTTTTAATGATCACCTTTTTGTTCATCGACCTCGGCAAAAATTGGGATTATGCATTGCCGCGCCGTTCGGTGAAGATGCTGGCGGTTATTATTACAAGTGTAGCAATCGGTTTTTCAACGTTAGTATTTCAAACGATTACAAACAACAGAATTTTAACTCCGAGCATTTTAGGTTTAGATTCTTTATATATGCTTTTGCAAACCATGCTTGTCTTTTTATTTGGTTCAACACATGTTGCGATGATCGATAAAAATATTAACTTTGCGCTTTCCTTGTTCTTTATGATGCTGTTTGCACTGATCTTTTACAAATTCCTTCTTCGAGGCGAAGGTCAAGACATTTATTTTCTTCTTCTAATTGGACTGATATTCGGAACATTATTTAACAGCTTGACTTCTTTTATGCAAGTGCTGATAGATCCTAACGAATTTCTAATTGTACAGGACAGAATGTTTGCCAGCATCAATAACGTGAATACGGATTTGCTGTACTTGTCGATTGCCGTTATGCTGCTGGTGGGTCTTTATTCACTGAAATATGCCAAATATTTAGATGTGCTGGCACTTGGAAGGGAGCATGCGATTAATCTCGGCATTGATTACGATCATGTTGTCAAAAGGCTTTTGATCATTGTGGCTGTTTTCGTTTCGATTTCGACAGCTTTAACCGGTCCGATGACGTTTTTGGGTCTTCTCGTGATTAACGTGGCAAGGGAATTTTTAAACACATATAAACATAGTGTTTTAACGATCGGAACCGTTCTTTTTTCCATCATTGCGTTGGTTGGCGGTCAGCTATTGGTCGAAAGAGTGTTTACATTTTCAACTACGTTAAGTGTTGTCATTAATTTTGTTGGCGGGGTTTATTTTATTTATCTTCTATTAAAGGAGAATCGATCATGGTAGAAGTAAAAAATGTTTCAAAACAGTACGGAAACAAATTTGTAGTAAAAGGCGTCTCGCTGAAAATTCCGAAACAAAAAATCACAGCCTTCATCGGCCCAAACGGAGCTGGAAAAAGCACACTGCTATCAATGATCAGCCGATTAATAAAAAAAGATGAAGGAGAAATATTGATTGACGGAAAAGAACTTGGCGCATGCAAAAGCAACGATTTGGCGAAAAAAATTTCGATCTTAAAGCAATCAAACCACATTAATCTTCGCTTAACAGTCAGGGAACTTGTCTCTTTCGGCAGATTTCCGTATTCAAGCGGAAGATTAACAAAAGAAGATCAAAGGCATGTGGATGAAGCGATCCGTTACATGGGGCTTGAAGAGATTGAACATAAATTTCTTGATCAGTTGAGCGGAGGCCAAAAGCAGCGGGCTTTTATCGCTATGGTGATCGCGCAGGATACCGAATATATTTTGCTTGATGAGCCATTGAACAATTTAGATATGAAGCACTCTGTGCAAATTATGAAAATGCTAAGAAAACTTGTCGATGAGCTTGGAAAAACAATTGTCATTGTACTGCACGATATTAATTTTGCATCGGTGTATGCCGATTATGTAGTTGCAATGAAAGATGGAGAACTCGTACACGTCGGGCCAACTGATCAAGTCATAGATCCTTCTGTCTTAAAAGACGTATATGATATGGATATAAACATCCAGCAAATAAACAATTGCAAAATATGTGTGTACTTTTCTTAAAGGGTAGTATGGATGGAGGCATTTTGATAAACATCTCAGCAGAAGGAAGAGCTGTCAGCTCTTCCTTACAAAGAATTCGAAATGATAATGATTTTCTTATTCAATTGCGAGATGTTTAAAGAATTGCCGACATCATTTAAAAAATATACAGGGGGTAATTTTTATGAAAAAGTTTTTAGTTTTTCTCATTGCTTCTTTGATGGTTTTTGTTGTTGCAGCTTGCGGCTCGAACGGAGCAACTAGCGGCGAAGGTGAAAAAAATGACACGAAACAGGAGTCAGAAGAACTGACGATTAAGCATCAGCTTGGCGAAACAAAAGTGAAGAAAAATCCAGAAAAAGTCGTCGTTTTTGATTTTGGTGCTCTTGACACATTGGATAAGCTTGGCGTTGAAGTGGCAGGTGTACCGAAGGATAACCTTCCATCCTATTTAAAAGACAAATACAGTGGCGATAAATATGAAAATGTCGGCGGTTTAAAAGAACCGGACTTTGAAAAAATCAGTTCGATTGAGCCTGATTTGATCATTATTTCCGGAAGACAATCAGAGGTTTATGAAGAGTTTGAGAAAATTGCACCAACCATCTTTATGGGTGTTGATACAACGAAATATTTAGAGTCATTCCATGAAAATGTGAAAACACTTGGAAAAATTTTCGGTAAAGAAGAGGAAGCTGAAAAAGAACTGGCAGCAATCGATGAATCGATTAAAAAGCTAAAAGAAAAAGCAGAAGCGTCTGGAAAAAATGCATTAGTTATTTTAGCCAATGAAGGGAAAGTCAGCGCATATGGGCCGAAATCTAGATTTGGGCTCATCCATGATGAATTTGGAATTAAAGCTGTAGATGAAAACATTGAAGTTTCTACACACGGACAAAGCATTTCATTTGAATATATCGTTGAAAAAAATCCTGATTACTTATTTGTGGTAGACCGCGGTGCTGCAGTAGGCGGCCAATCATCTGCAAAACAAACAGTAGAAAATGAATTAGTGAAAAAGACAAATGCCTACAAAAACGGCAATATTGTGTACTTAGATCCTAACTACTGGTATTTATCCGGCGGCGGATTGATTTCGGTTGCTGAAATGGTGAAAGAAGTGGATAATGTGATCCAATAATTTTTCAAAAGGGAGCTGAAAACAGCTCTCTTTTTTCATATGCGCCCGGGCATGGGTGTAATCTCTAGGGTGAAAGTCCCGAGCTGTAAAGACAAAAGTAGCAGTTAGCTTAACGCAAGGGTGTCCGTGGTGATGTGGAATCTGAAGGAAGCGGGCAGCAAACTTAGGGTGTCTCTCGAAACACGAACTTCATATGAGGCTAGTTGCCATTGGATGAAACAAAGTCCTTTCTGTCGAAGATGGTACAGAGTAAATGAAGCAGACAGGTGGAAGGAAAGACTGCACCCTTACCCAGGGAGGTATGACCGACATGTCGAATTGATTAGTATGTGCTTGAACGTCTCAACCTTTTCCATAAAAGAAACAGACGCAAGAAACACATACATATGCTGAAAGTCATAGACGAGGTCAACATTTGATTATGAAACTCGCAAGTTAGACACCGTAAGAAGGCATTACAAAAAGCCAATACCTTGCTACCATAGTATTGGCTTTTAATCATTGATGAAAAATGAAGTGAACAGACTCTCATCTCCTTCTAATTTAAATTCTTTTTCTTTTTTGAAGTTATCAAGATTATAAATTTGTATCTTTGTACCGTCTGATGTAATAAATTGATCTTCATGAATATATGATACATAGTTTTCAATTTCTGTAGTAAATACATCAATTTTAGAAGAATTTAAATGAAGTTTCGCAATTTTCTTTTCCGTGGGTTCTCGTTGTATATCTCCTTGTGTGATAAAGATATGATCTTTGTGTACATGCATATCACTCAAGGATTTGAACGGAAGGGTAATCTTTTCAATTTTCTTGTTCATCAAGTTTATTTTTATTAATTCATTTGACTGATTGTCTTTTCCATCTGATGTTTTTACTAGGAAAAGATCGTTGTCAACGAGCTCCATATCTGATGAATACATCATATCGTCTATTTTTATTGTTTCAATTAAAGATAGATCTTTTTTATTGATTACATTGATAATACCGTAAATATCATCTGGATTGGAGTGTATAAAGGTTAATACATATAATTTGTCTGAATGTTCAATCATATGAATGGCTTGCCCCTTGAGCTCAGTGGATGCGACCTGTTTTCCTGTTGCTATATTTGTTTTGGCAAGATCAGAGGAAGTGAGATCTCCCCCAGACATGTAAGCAAACTCCTTATCAACAGTCCAAACTGTGGGAGCAATTTTTTCTTCGTTAGGAATTTCTTTAATCTGCAAATTACTTTTATTTAACTCTAATATAAATTCATTTGTGTTGTATTTAGATTGTGGATTAGCGTAATATATTTTATTATTCATATGAATAGGTCTTTCCATAAAAGCTCCAAGAGGCATTCCTCTGTATTTCGTTTTATGTTTTGAAAGAAACTTTCCTTTTTCATTGTACAGGTGTATAACTGCTTTCTCAAACATATTTGTATAAATCACTGCATATTTGTAATCTTCGATGTTTTTTGTTTCCGTTGAGAAGCATCCTTGTAAAAAGATCATGGAGAATAACAAACAGATAAAGATCATTTTGTATCTGTTTGTTATCGTATTAAAAAGGTTCATTTGTTAAACTCCTTTAGTATAAATGATATACGTGTGAGAAGAGTTAACTAAATCAATTGGAAATACGATTCCTCCGCCATGATTTAAGTTTAAACTTGTAGTATACTTATATGCTTCATATACTAATTGCGAACAATAAAATTTTTTTGTAGTGTTATATTCGTAAATGTCCAGTTATAATGTCTTCCTTTCTTTCAAAAGCTTCTAACTGTTGTTGGACTGGTCCTCAGAAGAAGTAGAATTTGCATGAGATACAGATGGTAAAATTACCGATGCCGAAAGTCATAGACAAGGTCAACATTTGATTATGAGACTCGCTAGTTAGACACCGTGAGGAGGCATTGCAAAAAGCCAATACCTTGCTACATAGTATTGGCTTTTAATCATTGATGAAAAATGAAGTGAATAGACTCTCATCTCCTTCTAATTTAAATTCTTTTTCTTTTTTGAAGTTATCAAGATTATAAATTTGTATCTTTGTGCCGTCTGATGTAATAAATTGATCTTCATGAATATATGATACATAGTTTTCAATTTCTGTAGTAAATACATCCATTTTAGAAGAATTTAAATGAAGTTTCGCAATTTTCTTTTCCGTGGGTTCTAGAAACGAATTTCCTTGTGTGATAAACATATGATCTTTGTGTACATAAATATAACGCAAGCCTTTGAATGGAAGGATAATCTTTTCAATTTTCTTGTTCATCAAGTTTATTTTTATTAATTCATTTGACTGATTGTCTTTTCCATCTGATGTTTTTACTAGGAAAAGATCGTTGTCAACGAGCTCCATATCTGATGAATACATCATATCGTCTATTTTTATTGTTTCAATTAAAGATAAATCTTTTTTATTGATTACATTGATAATACCGTAAATATCATCTGGATTGGAGTGTATAAAGGTTAATACATATAATTTGTCTGAATGTTCAATCATATAGTTCGCCTCCCCCTTGAGCTTAGTGGATGCGACCTGTTTTCCTGTTGCTATATTTGTTTTGGCAAGCTTAGAGGAAGTAAGATCTCCTTCAGACATATAAGCAAACTCCTTATCAACAGTCCAAACTGTGGGAGCAATTTTTTCTTCGTTAGGAATTTCTTTAATCTGCAAATTACTTTTATTTAACTCTAATATAAATTCATTGGTGTTGTGTTTAGATAGTGGATTAGCGTAATATACTTTATTATTCATATGAATAGGTTTTTTCATAAAAGCTCCAAGAGGCATTCCTCTGTATTTCGTTTTATGTTTTGAAAGAAACTTTCCTTTTTCATTGTACAGGTGTATAACTGCTTTCTCAAACATATTTGTATAAATCACTGCATATTTGTAATCTTCGATGTTTTTTGTTTCCGTTGAGAAGCATCCTTGTAAAAAGATCATGGAGGATAACAAACAGATAAAGATCATTTTGTATCTGTTTGTTATCGTTTTAAAAAGGTTCATTTGTTAAACTCCTTTAATATAAATGATATACGTGTGAGAAGAGTTAACTAAATCAATTGGAAATACGATTCCTCCGCCATGATTTAAGTTTAAACCTGTAGTATACTTATATGCTTCATATACTAATTGCGAACAATAAAATTTTTTTGTAGTGTTATATTCGTAAATTCCCAATTATAAGGTTTTCCTTTGTGTGAATACGCTCTGTCTGCAGCTTTTGCATCTTGAGCGACAGTTGTTCCCTTTGTCGTTACCGCATAAACAGTTTTATATTTTGTATTCCAATTATTTTTGAATGTTTTCACTCCTTCTTTTGGGAAAGATTCAACTGTTGATGTTTCTGAGTATATGATTCCTGCATGCCCTACTAGAGAACCAAATTTTCCATCTTTAGTTACTAATATAACTCCTTTTCTTTTTGGATATGATGCTGCTGCTAACGCTTGAAAATTATTAGCTTTAAAATTATAAGCTGATGAATTTTTATCAGGTTGAACTAGTTCTGGGTCAGATTCGATCTCTTTCTCCACCCTTTCAAAAGTTTCTAACTGTTGTTGGACTATGTCCTCAGAAGAAGTAGAATTTGCATGAGATACAGCGGGTAAAATTACCGATAACATACATAAAGACAAGACTGTACTCAATACTTTTCCAATTTTCCCTTTATTACGAATTCTCCTCCTCTGTTAATAAAGTATTAGAAAAAAATTCCTTTTCATTTTCATTATATTTTAAATTCAACCTTTTTCAACTTAAATTTGGTAATTTAGTAAAATATTTCTAGTAAATAGAATAATAGATGAACATAGAAAATGGAGATCCTTTTTGCAGATAAAGTTAGCCAAAAACAACAACGGCACTTATTAATGCAGAAAGCCAGGTGTGCTTTTCCTATAATCCCGTCTACCGCTAACATACAAAAGCATTGAAATTCCATAACGGCTCTAACGCTACTTCCATAAAAAAGTTGCCCACAAATACTTGACTCAAACTTTTTCATTTGAAAATAAGGGATGAACGGAGTATTTATAGTATGATAGAGAAAAAGGGGGAAGAAAGGCATGGGGAATTTACATGGGAAACGGATCGCTATCACAGGCTCTCGAAAGAGCGAGGAAATTTCCACGTTAATTCGTAAAAAAGGAGGGGAGCCTGTTATTCGAGCTATTCAAGAAACAATAAAATGCTCTCCTTCGGATTTGGAGGCTGATCTTCGAAGCATTGTTGAAAAAGGGACTGACTGGGCTGTGTTTACGACAGGAATAGGGACGAACGCTCTGTTGGAAGCGGCAGAAAAGATCGGCATTTTGGATTCATTAATAAACGTTTTAAAAGAAGCAAAAATAGCTGCCCGCGGCTATAAAACGAAAGCGGCTCTTAAACAAATCGGCATTCAGCCGGATGCTTGTGATGATGACGGAACGAATGACGGGCTGCTTCGGGCTATTGAAGGATTTTCTTTTAAAGACAAGCATGTTTTTTTACAATTGCATGGAGAACCGGTGCCAAAGCTTTCAGAATGGTTTGAAAAGCACGGAGCGATTTTGCATGAAATTTTGCCATACCGCTCCATTGTACCTAATCCTGAGACCGTTGAGCAGCTGCTGGATGAAATAATCGAGAATAAGCTGAATGCTGTTGCGTTTACAGCTGCCCCGCAAGTAAGAGTGCTTTTTAAATTGGCTGAAAAAAAAGGAGCAACATCCGACCTTATAGAGGCATTTCAACAAAATGTTTTGGCAGCAGCCGTCGGCAAAGTAACTGCTGGAGAATTGAAGGAATATGGGGTGCAGCGCATCGTGGCTCCAGAGCTGGAGCGGATGGGGGCGATGATTGTCGCTTTGGATGAGTATTTTCAATGATGTTGTCGTCAAAAAATTTAATGGCTGATTGTGTGTATAAAAAACAGGTGGAGCGTGACAGCTTCGAGGATGAATCACGTCCACCTGGGTTTGAACTTTTTACCTAAAAATCAGTATGTATGAAAGCATCGATTTATTTTATGAAAAACAAATACTGTAAATTTTGTGCAATATAATTCGGGTAAATTTTGTTTTTTTCAATATCCTCTTTTCTGGAGGCTCCGGTTAATACAAGGCATGTGCGGCAATTATTTGTTTTTCCAAGCAAAATATCGGTTTCTAAACGATCGCCAATGATTAAGCACCTGTTGCTGTTTATGTTTAATTTTTCAAGGACTTTTTTGCCGTAAAAAGAGGAAGGCTTCCCGATCACCTGATCGATCGGCCGTCCCGATGCAGCTTCTATTGCTTTCGCTATTGCCAGTGTATCTGAAATATACCCTTCAGGAACTGGACAAAGAGAATCCGGATTGGCTGCAATTAATTTGGCTCCATTACGAACCGCGTTCATTGCCAAATTGAGTTTTTCATAAGTAAAGCTGCGATCAAGTCCGACAAGTACGTGGGTAGCTTCCATAGGATTGTCGGTCATTTTTAGTGAAAATTTGTGGAATTCTTCCGAAATCGCTTTTTCACCTACAATATAGACTAAAGAGTCCGGAGATTTCTCTAAAAAATATACAGCTGACAAATAAGAAGCTGTCATGATTTCGTCCAGTTTCGCTTGAATTCCTAAATGATGAAGCCGCTCTCTGCATTCTTCTCTTGTTTGTGTCGATGTATTTGTGATAAAAAGAATTTTTTTGTTATGGCGCCTTAATCGGTCGATCGTTTCTTTTACACCGGGCAAAAGTTTATTGCCAATATATATAGTTCCATCTAAATCAAAACAATATGCATCAAAATCGTCAATGTGTAACAATACAATACTCCACCTTTATTCTGTTGAAAGTTCTTTTAGAAGAATTTCTTTGCCTTCGCGTAACTTTTCTAACGGTGTTCCGGGGGCATATTCTAGGATGAGCTGACAATCGATTGATTGTTCATGAATCGTTTTAAAGATTTCTTGCCATGGGACGGTTCCTTCACCGATTGGCAAGTGATCGTCTCCTGTTCCGTTATTATCATGAACATGGAGGGCAATCAGTCGATCCTTTGTCTGTTTCATTATTTGCGGAATATCCCAACCGTTTAAATTTGCGTGGCCAATATCAAGTAAATATCCTGCCGTGTCATGAATATTTTCTAAAAAGCTTATAAACTCATCTTGCGTAAAAATCGAACTGCCGTTGTATCCGACGTTTTCGATTGCCAGCTTGACGTTCAAAGGTTTAGCAAATTCACATAATTGATGGATATAATCTTCAGCTCGCTGCTTTGCTAAACGTTTGTCAAAAACCGGAGAAAAACAGAACCCAGGATGGATCACAACATGCGAAGCCTGAATCATGCCGGCAAACTCAATCGCTTTTTTGTATTCAAAAAATGAAGCTTCCCGAATCGCTTTATTTTCACTTGTTAAGTTAATATCCCATGCTGGCGGATGAATGGTGTAGCCGATGGGCAATTCTTTTAGTTTGGAAGACAATTTTTTGAATGATTTTTCCATGTCATCCCATTTTTCGCCATCCATTAATAGTTCAACTTTATCAGCTCCATATTCAATTAAGTCATGGACATTTTTTAAAGGATCTTTTGATACAAGCGGCAAATCAGAATAACAGATTTTTCTTTTCATAAACAACCACCTCATGAAAGATATGTTTCCACATTGATTTTGTGATTCATCGGACTGCTTTCATTCAGATCCAGCTCTTGCGGATAGCCTATTGATTGTGTGGATTCTTGATCAAAAATATGAATACGATCCATTTTTGGTTTTAAATAGACCATTTCCCCCGGATGCCAATTCTTTTTTTCACTCATCGCAATCACTTCATGACCTTCTAAATTTATATAAATACTGTAGCTGCTTCCTTGGTTTTCCACGTATTTCACTGTGCCTTTTAATGTGTTTTCTTGGGGAGTTTTATAAATTTCTAGATGTTCAGGACGAATTCCAAAAACAAACGTTTTGGCATTGCATTCATTTATTTGTCGGATCCACATCGGATGCAATAAAAATGATTGTTTCCCGATCATAACCTTGCCATCATAATAATCCATATCGACAATATTCGTTGGAGGCGAGCCGATAAATTTTGCCGTAAAGATGTTTGCAGGGCGGTTATATACATTTTCCGGCGTATCTACCATTTGCAATTGCCCTTGATTCATTAACGCAATACGATCCCCTATAGTCATTGCTTCAATTTGATCATGTGTAACATAAACGATTGTTTGCTTATACATTTCATGGATTTTCACTAGTTCCTTGCGCGCAGATACTCTTAGCTGCGCATCTAAATTTGATAATGGTTCATCAAGCAGAAAGAAATCAGATTTTTTTACAACGGCTCTTGCTAAAGCGACACGCTGCCTTTGCCCGCCGGATAAATCTTTCGGCAATCTGTTTTCATATCCTTTCAACTGGAGCATTTCTAACACAGCATTTAATCTTTTTTGAATTTCGTCTTTATGAACCTTCTGAACTTTTAAACCGTACGTAATATTTTCAACGACATTCATATGAGGATATAATGCATAATTTTGAAATACCATCGCTACATTTCTTTTTCCGCTTGGAATGTCATTCGCCTTTACGCCATTCAAATATAAGTCGCCCGAAGTAATTTCTTCAAGGCCTGCAATCATGCGTAAAGTTGTCGATTTGCCGCATCCGGACGGACCTAGAAGAACTAAACGTTCTCCAGGATGAATGGTAAGATTGAGCCCTTTTACAACATGTGTTTTTCCATAGGATTTCCAAACGTTTTCAAATCTTATTTCCTTCATTGTGCCATCCTCCGTTATTTAATTCCAGAAGAAGTAAATGTTCCTATAATATACTTCTGGAAAATTAAATATAAAGTTAAAGGTATTATCATTGTGATGACTGATACGGCCATGGCGACAGTAAAATTCGTGCCGCCTTCTGAGCTGATGTACATCTGTAAAGCAAGAGGCAATGTATAATTTTCCTTGCTTTTTAAAATGAGCACCGGCCATACGTATTCGTTCCAGGTAGTAATGAAAAACCAGATACCTGTTGATGTGACAGCCGGCCTCACTAATGGGAGAACGATATCTTTCATAATCCGGGCGTGTCCAATATGATCTAATTTGGCTGCTTCAATTAACGAGATGGGGATTGTTTTCATCGACTGCCTCATTAAAAAGATACCAAGCGCATTGGCGAGCTGCGGCAAAATAACACCCCAAACGCTGTTGACTAAACCGATACCCGATATGATCAAATAGTTTGGAATCATTGTTACGGTAAAAGGGATAAAAATTGTACTAATTAACATAAAATATAAAATGTTTTTCCCTTTAAACTGCAAAAATACGAAAGCATACGCTGCTAAAAATGAAGTAATCAGTTTGAAAATTGTCGCAACAGAGGCAATAATGAACGTATTCATCGTAATTTTGAAAGCGGGTAAACTATTAAAGAATGTGATATAGTTTTCGAATGTCGGATTTAACGGAACTATGTTCAAAACATTGTTGTAGGCATCTTCCAACGTTTTAAACGATGAACCTAATGCAAAAACGATAGGATATAAAAGAATAATGATTGTAATGATAAAAATAATGTGCCAAGGTATCGCAACAGATCGTTTAATTTTCATAATAGATACCTCTTTCAACAAACTTAAATTCAAGAACTAATAATATGAAAAAGATTAACATCGTCATAATTGATAAAGCTGCAGAATGTCCTGTTCTGTAAAGTACGAAGGCTTCGTGATAGGCGTGATAGATCGCATTGGAGCTGGCGTAATTTGGACCGCCTTGTGTTATCACTTTTATAGGCGTGAATACATACTGCAGTCCTTGGACGATTGTAATAATAAACACATAAATGCCAGTAGCGCTGCTCATAGGCAAGACGATATGAAAGAATATTTTCCATAAAGGAACATTATCCAAACGGGCTGCTTCTATTATTTCGCGTGAAATACCGTTGATAGAAGCATAAAGGACGATAAAGTTATAGCCAAATACTTTCCAAGATGTAATCAAACTTAAAACCAATATGACCCAGCCGTCTAATTTACTCCAAATCGGCATTTCAATGCCGAACCATCCTAAAATAATGGCAACAGGTCCGGAAACTGGATTTAAAATCCACGTAAACAATATCGAACCGACGACCAATGAGATGAATGCCGGCAGAAACAAGGCGCTTTTATAAAAACCATTAAATCGTTTTAAAATTAAATCTAAAACGAAAGCAAAAAGATACGGTATGATACAGTTTATAACTAATAAGAAAGCAATATATATAAATGTATTTCCCAATATTTTATATGTATTTCGATCTGATAAAACATCAATGTAGTTTTTCAATCCGACAAATTCTTTTGTCGGAGTAATCATGTTCCAGTCAAAAAAGCTTAAATAAATCGTGTATAAAAATGGCCAGAACATGAATATCGAAAATATAATTAACGTTGGAATCAATAAGCAATACGCTTTCCAACTCTCTTTATTTTTAAAAACCGTCCCATCACTCATATTTTTATTACCCTCCGCACTGATACCGAAAATAAAAGTTAAAAGGAGGGTGACTAAAGGAAGTTTTTTTGAAAAATTGTTATAAATGTTAGTCACCCTTTGTAGACATTTCCTTTTACTTTAACAATTCGTTGATGGATTTTTCCGTTGATTTTAAACCTTCTTCTACTGACACTTTTCCTGTAAGAATTTCGTCGCGTACATCTATTAATAATTGCTCTGCCTGTAAACCGGCGTCTCCAGGGAATGATGCCCAAGGAACAATCTTGTCCATTTGTTCTATGGCAGGCTTCATCATTTCATTTTCTTCTAAAAATGATTTAAGTCCATTTTCTGCTTCTGCAACATCTTTACGTGGAGGCACATAACCTGTTCCTTCTGTCCATTTGGCCATTGATTCAACGCTATAAAGAAATTTCATGAATTCCCATGCTGCTTTTTGCTGATCTTCATCTTTTGCTGTAATAGCCAGCATTGCGCCACCTGCCGGCAGTCTTACTTCTTTTCCTTCCCATGCTGGCGATTTGATTGCCGCTACGTCAAATTTGGCATTCGCTTGGATATGCGAACGTTGGGCAATCGTTGTATAGACCATGGCGACATTGCCATCGATAAAGCTTTGTACACCTTGATCCCAAGGCAAATGCAAGGCTGTTTTATCTTTTAACACCATATCAGCCCATAGTTGATACGCTTCAATTCCTTCTTTTGAAGCAAATGTTGCTTTTCCGTCCGTAATCATTTTGGCTCCGTTGCTTTCTAATAAAGCTTGTGTAGCCCAGTTATCTGCCGGCTCCTGCAAATAAAACCCATATTTTCCTGTTTTCTCTTTTATTATTTTGGAAAATTCTCTTACCTCTTCCCACGTTTTTGGCCCATTTTCATCTAAACCAGCTTTTCGTAAAAGGTCTCGATTAATATAGAGGACTGGATTGCTTAACGAATATGGAATCCCGACTTGTTCACCATCCGAATTTTTCGCTAAATCCAAAACATTTTTTAAGAAATGATCTTTTAAAAATGTTTTATCTTCTGGAAAATATTTATCTATTATTTCTTGCGGCGGCACATAATGAAAATTATTTGAGAAGTAGTCTAAAAATGCCCATCCTACTTGTACAACTGCTGGTGAATTGCCCGCAGCTACTTCAGCCTGTAAATTTTGCATCAACCCTTTATACATGTCCGGGTTGTATTTGGCTACGACTTCTACAGTATCACTTTGTGCATTAAATTCCTTCACTAACTCTTCTACTGTTTTTCCGCCTTGAGTTTCAGCATTTACGTGCCAGTATTCGATAACCGTTTTTTTGTTGCCGTCCTCTGATTTAGAAGGAGAGTCATTGGCTGCCTGCTTGCTCGTGTTGTTACAAGCTGCTAACATAAATACTAATGTAAATGCGCAAATCAATTTTACAAATGATTTCATTATATTCCTCCTCACCAAATTGTTTGACCGTAATTAATGAAAGGATCTTCAAAATGTCGTGACATTTCGGCTATTTAGAAAATTCTTTACATGAATCAGTTAACAAATCGTGTTGCCTTTGACTGGCTATCACCGTCCGTGTTCGAGCAAGCGGCTTTTACAAGCTGTCTTCAATTTCAGATAAAGCTATTTTTCATCGCTATGCCGATGACAGGTTGGCAGATCGTTTGCCATTAATATTTTAGGTGTAAATGCTTTTCATCTCCCGACCTGACAAATCTATTAAATGATGTCGAAATCACCTCCAATTGCTTGCATAACAAAAAAAGAGACTCCAAATATAATGTATATATCTATTTCATATACATTAAATTTGAGGTCTCTCTATTTGCACCAGTAATTATTCACTTGTTACTTTTAATATAGATGATAATTGTTAATCTAGTATAAATCATATGTAAATTCTCTTTTAAAATTTATTTATATCCATTTCCCACAATTTTGAGTTGGACGTCGTTACAGCGAGTGCGCCATTATTTATCGCTTCCTTCGCATGTTCAGGCAAAGTCAACAGCCCTCCTGTTATAACGGGAACTTGCGAAACCTTTGTGAATTTCTTTAAAAAATCCGGCGCACGGCACGGCATAATTTCTATTATATCTGAGCGGATTTGGTCCGCATCCTTCACTAAATTATGATAAACTTCCGTGTCAATTAAAAAGATTCGCTGAATAACAAATAAACCGCTTGATTTTGCCTTTTTTATAATGCCGTTCCTCGTTGTAACGATCGCCGTTGGCTGGACATTCTTTTTTACAAAGTCAATTCCATCGCCATCCATTTCTAGACCGCCTATTTTTTCAACATGCAATATGACGGGGAGCCCTTCAGACTGGATGAAATCAACATATCTTTTTACCGTTAAAATGGTCCCTGTCATTAGTAAGACAGCACTTAAATGTTCTTTATTCTTGATCGCTTTCTCAATATATTTCGGTTCTTTAATAGCTGCTACCATTCTATGTTTTTTTAATCTTTCCAACAAAATTGTTCCTGCATTGCTTTTTGCCACAGCTAAATTTCCTTTCTTTTAAAATTCGGAATCTGCTCTCAAGATTTAACAAAGTATTTTGTTATAAAAGCAATTCGATTGGCAAACGTTTGTTATACTTTGGATTGCGCGAAACATCTTGTTGGGCAGAATATGCTTGCTCTTTGGATGGGGGCAGAGGATCAAAAGCTTTTAAAAGAAATATAAAAAACAAATATTAAGCAAATATTGTGCCCAAGCTAATTCATTGTAAATTTTGCTTTACAAAAGATTTACATCTAGCATGATTTTGCCCGAAAGATTATTTTTAATAGCCGAATTATTTTTGCCGTTTTCTAAAATCGCTGGAGAGACTAGTTCCAAATAAGAAAGATGTGTATAAAAACATCCATGAGTAATTTTACTCCCCACTCATGCATGAAAATCCATCATTCCTTCCCATAATGGATATGAACGCAAACAGTTTTGAAAGACGTTCTCTTTAATGGTGGTTCGACCCTGTAATAAAAACTGTTTGAGTCCATTTGGTGTTCCACCCATTGTCAGCCCTTTTCGTGTGAAAAGGTGACTACGAACAGAAAAATGCCTAACGTGCAAATGGACTCCCTGTTTGCGAATTTATCGATGGAAGGAGTAAGAATCATGGATGTTCTTTATCATCGTTGTGCAGGATTAGATATCCATGCCGAAACAATTGTCGTTTGTGCTCTTCTTGGAGAGGAAGAACACGTTCAAAAGGAAGTTGAAACATTTCCTACTTTCACGAAAGACTTGTTTCGTCTTCTGAAATGGTTAGAAGATCGTGGTGTCACTCATATTGCGATGGAGAGTACGGGCGTTTACTGGAAACCTGTGTTCAATATTTTGGAAGATTACTTTGACATTACACTTGCCAACGCTCAGCGAATCAAAAATGTACCGGGGAGAAAAACCGATGTTTCCGATGCAGAATGGATCGCCAAATTGTTGCGTTACGGATTGATCGAGAAGAGTTTCGTACCTCCTGAGAACATTCGAGAATGACGGGATTTAACTCGCTTGCGCAAAAAATGGATCGGGCAGTTAACCGCGGAGAAAAACCGCATTCAAAAAGTGTTGGAATGTTCCAATATCAAGTTAAGTTCCGTGATTTCGGATGTATTTGGTGTATCTGGGCGAAAGCTACTGGAACGTTTAATGAAACAGGGATACATCGAAGAAACCGAAGTCGATGCTTGCATTCACAGGAGTATGAAGAGGAAAAAACAACAAATTCAGGATTCTCTCTTTGGTACATTGACCAACCATCAACTGTTCATGATTCGCCAATCGTGGAAGCACATCGAATCGTTGGAAAGTTTACTTCGAGACATCGAAGAACGAATCGACCAACTCTTACAAGTATACAAACAAGAGATGGAGCTTCTTGTGACCATACCGGGGGTCAAGAAGGAAACCGCTGCCGTGATTATCGCTGAAATCGGAGTCGATATGGGACAATTTCCAACGTCTCAACACCTCGCTTCATGGGCGGGAGTCGCGCCGGGAAATCATGAAAGTGCTGGAAAACGAAAAAGTACCCGAACGACGAAGGGGAATCCGCATATCAAATCGGCGTTATGTGAGGCGGCTTGGGCTTTGTCTCGATGTAGGAATCAACGTTTGGCAGCGAAATATTGGTCATTGGCGGCACGCAGGGGAAAGAAAAAAGCACTCGTTGCGATCGCGCACCGAATGCTTACCATCATTTACTGCATCATTTCTCGAAAAGAACCGTTTCGAGAGCAGTAAATAAATTAGTATAACCAAAAAGGTTCAGAAATATACGAGATACCTAAAAATAAGGTAGCTCTGCTTTCCTATTGCCTTTTTTTGGTCGTTAATAGGGTATCCAATTTGATTGTGGGGTATACCGCTTCAGCCATGGTTAATTGATTTTCACAGAAAAAAAGAGGATGTATGCTCTAATCATGAACATACTATCCTCTGAAAAATTAATATAGGTAATTAGATGATTAGTTGGAAAAGCACTTTCAACTTGTAGGGCTGAGATATCCCTTGAAACAGGAAAGTTTGCCGTGCACAGCGATTATGCTCTTCCCCAAATACGATTAATCCAGTTTTCAATAAGTCCGACCGCTTTATCGAGAAGCAGCCCGGATACGCCGATAAATAGTATGGCAGCCATGACTAAATCTAGCCTCATGGAATTTCTGGCGTCGACAACTAAATAACCAAGTCCTGACTGCGTTCCAACCATCTCTCCTGCTACAAGAAAAATCCAAGCTGTACCTACAGCTATATGAAGCCCGTTCGCAATATAAGGGAATGTGGCAGGAAAAATGATTTTGCGCAATAGCTCGAATTTTTTAATCTCGAAATTTTGTGCCACTTTCAAATAAGTTTTATCAACGTTCTTTACAGCAGATACTGTCGATAGCAAAACAGGAAAGAAGGCAGCAATAAAAATAATTACGATTGCCGGCATATTGCCAATCCCAAACCAAAGTACAATAAACGGCGACCATGCGATTGGCGAAACAGGCCGCAATACCTGGATAATTGGGTCAATCACTCCCCATAATAGTGGTATTCTGCCAAAAATAAGTCCTAAAATGATCGCTAATACAACGGCAGAAAGGTATCCAGCCAAAAATCGCATGATACTCACTTGAAAATGTTCGAACAGTGTGCCATCTATAATCAAAGAAAGTATTCCATCCCATACTTGGATGGGTGAAGGGAAAAGTGCTGAATCATATTTTCCAATGAAAATAATTAATTGCCACAAGGTAATCAAGATAGCAAAACCAATGATGACATTTATGAAATTCTTATATTTAATCATCCTATCACTTCTCTTTTTTCTCAAATTAATTGGTGAATTTATGCATCATCAACCATGCGGAACTGTCATTTTAGTATACTTCCATCATTAGGGCTTCTGTTGTTCAACATGCCTAGTACCTGCTTAACCATAGAACATCTTTAAATTCGCGTCCATCTTTCGGTTTGCTCAAAATGAGTGAGAGAAATAGGAATTCCCCTTATGGAAGCTTTGCATTGTCTATTAGCGAATTATCTACAAATTCTTCATAAGATGGCGGATTTTTTTGTAAGCCCATCTCAATCAAGTTTTTCGTTAATTCTTTATAGTCTTTTTCATGAATGATTAAATCGTCATAGGCAATCCATTTAAAAGATAAATCCATTACTTCTTTGTCCGCTTTCATGTATTTGGAGGACATTTCAATTGTTTGCTCATCCTTGTGCTCTGCTACCTCACCAGCTTTTAAGTAATAATTAACAAAATCCTGAGCAATCTCTTTTTCCTTTTCGATAAATTCACCGCGCAGTACTAGTGCACAGTCAATGGAATTCTGCCCAATTTCATTATCTTGAAATAGTACCTTGCCCTTTCCGATCGATACGGAAGCTGCACCAAAAGGTTCTGCAACGACATATCCAGCAATTCTGCCCTCAGATAAAGCTGCCGGCATTTCTGCTGGAGGCATCTCGACAGCCTTTACATCATCGTACTTTAATCCGTTTTGTTTTAACATTTGAGTCTCATCACCATATTCTGTGATGTTCACACAATTCCGGCAATAAGTTAGCGAGATTGATACTCAATCTAGAGTAGCTCCTTCGTCAGCTTGCAGACCACTAAGTGGGTAGAATGGAAGAGGTCAAGCGCTTTCCTTGACGGCTTCCATTCTAGCCACTACAATGCGGAAAGCTGATGAAGGGCATGGTTAAGCAACCTGATTTTTATAAGTTTTACCTGTACATTCCAAAAATACACGTAGCCGAAATCTTTCAAGGTTTCTGAAGCCAAAAGCACGTCTTTTGATGTTCTTACTCTTATGGTTTGTACCTTCAATCCGGCCATTCGTAAAAGGGGTAAGAAAATATTGTAAAATTTGTGCCTTCCAATTTTCTATCGTCTTGGCAACTTGATGAAATGAAGGAAATGGGCTGCTCCATGCGAGTTGAATCCATTCTTCTAAGAGTGAATCAGCTGTATCATAGTCATTCACTTGGTATATTTCTCTAAAGAGTTCTTTTAGAAAATAGGCATATGACAATTCTGAATGCTCTTTGAGCATCTCGTCTAATTGTTGTTTTTCATTAGCCGTTAACTTTTCAGAACCTTTCAAGAGTTTAAACCGTCCCTTTTTTAGTCCAGGAGTTTTCTTTCTAACTTGGTCAAGTGCATGTGTCACCTTTTGCACCACATGATATTTATCAATGACGATACAGGCCTCTGGGAATATAGATTTAACAGCTTTATGGAAGGGATCCCACATATCCATAACAACGGTATGAACGCATTTATCAGACAGAATCTTCTTGGCAAGTAAGATCTGAGTTGAACGATAACTCCGTTGATGTTCCATACCAAGCACACTCCCGGATTGGGTATCCATAAGAACTGTTTCATATCGGTGACCCTTTCGGACAGCGATCTCATCAAGGCTAAGGATTAATTCATTGTTTTCTAAAACACTTTCAAGAGTTTCTACATGCTCCTTCTCTTTTTCTTTAGCAACGGAATAAAATATTCTTTCAACGGTTGTATAAGGTATTTTTTCCTTTCGACTCACTTCTTGGATAGTAGAGCCAATGCACATTTCGTACAGATATTCTCTGTACCGATTGGTCTGATGCTTATTAGGACGGATACATTCAAATGTTTGTGAAAATCCCTCATTACAGTTGTGACAACGGTATCTATACACTCTGACAAATAAGAAAAGGGGCTTACCTAATACGGACAAGTCACGAACCTTTCTTGTCCGCCAGTCATGGACATGACTAGAAAAAAAACCGCAGTAAGAACAGCGTTCTTCTGTAGTATTTTCTCGACATGTAACAAATTGCAATCTTCAAGAAACACTTGTTTAACAACTTCAAATTCTGGCAAATCTAGTGATACGGAAAACACTTTAGAACCTCCTGTTATGTTAAGTCACGCTAACATTATTGCCAGGAATTCGTGAGTGTTTTCCTTATTTTTTGGGTTAAATCACAAAATGTGGTGATGAATCCTTTTTTGTTATAGTAAACCAAGGTTTTTACATTAATTGATTTTCTTAACGGAGTTTCTAATAATGAATTCAGGTTCATATATCTTTGATTGGACCTTCTGCTTATTTACCATATCAATAATCATTTTACCGGCGTCAAGCCCCATTTGCTCTTGGGGATGACGAACGGTAGTTAAACTTGGTTGGATAAATCTTGAAAAGGCATAATCATCAACACCGGTAATCGAAATATCATCCGGAACCTTTAAACCAATCTCATTTAAAAAGTTAATAAGCTGAATTGCTAATTGATCGTTATAACAAACAATAGCTGTTGGCGCTAACTTCGTTCTTGAAAGAATTGTTTGTAGTTTTTTAAACAGGTCGGTTTTATTTTCTTCTGTTTGATACATTAAAATATCACCCATATTTGAAATACTAGGGTGTTCTTGATAAGCCTTAATAAATCCATTCATCCTTTGAATACCTTGTTTATCATCGACCTTAAATATTCCCACAATATGTTCATGCCCCTGTGAGAATAAGTAGTTTGTAACCATCTCACCAACTTTGACATCATCCATGATTAAATAAGGGGTATCAAAGTCATCGTATACTGCATTAATAAATAACATGGGTATGCCCATTGATTTAATATTCTCATATATACTTTTGTTTGTATTGTTCAATGCGCTTTTTGTGGGCTCAATAATTAAACCGGATAAGTTGTTAGATAATAGATTTGTTAAGCTTTTCCGTTCTTTTTCAGGGTTGTTTTTCGTATTGGCGATAAGTATAGAATGACCACTTTTTGATATATATTCATCAATACCTGAGATAATATTAGGAAAAATGTAATCAGATATATGAGTTGTAATTACACCAATTGTTTTATTTTTGTCAGAGGATTTTGGTTGCCTTTTCCAGTCATTTACAAATATACCCCCACCTTGAATACGGTAAACAAGATTATCTTTTTCAAGTTCGTCGATTGCTCGTCTAACGGTGAACCTACTTACTTGATAAATCTCCATCAGTTCAGATTCTGTCGGTAATTTTTCTTTTATTTTATACTCTTCTGATAAGATTTTTTCACGAATATCGCGTGTTATTCGTTCGTATTTTTTTGTCATAGTTCATTCCTTCTGTATTATAATTTTTGCAAAAATATTTGTATTGTATTTTGATCAATTAAAAGTGCTATTTATACGGATAGATTATATCATACGGGAATCTATTAAACAAAAAAATAAGAGAGTACATCTATTTGGAATGGTACGAAGAAGGAAAAAATGCTGTCACTATAAGAAGAGTGTAGTGACAGCAACGGATTCTTAACAATGATTATGTTTAACAGATTTATTTTTTATCAAAGGCACTTAATAGCGGTTTCTTCGATTGGTAGACCATCTTGATACTTTTCTATAAACTGTTCGTATCCAACAACACCTTCAGGTTCTGGACTTAGTGTGATACTTTCAAGATTAGTGAATACTTCTGTATCCAAAAAGTCTTCCAGACATGGATATTTTTTGGCGTATTTCGCATATACCGCTAATACAGCCATTCCCCAGGCTCCACCTTCACCTGCGGTACTCATGACGGTGATCGGTATATTTAATGCATTAGCAAGTACTTGTTGACCGATAACAGGTGTTTTAAATAATCCACCTTGTGCGATTAAGACATCCATATTGATTTTTTCTTCATGTTTTAAAATATCCATTCCGATTTTCAGTGGTGCAAAAGCAGCGTATAACTGGGTTAGCACAAAATTTGCTAATGTAAACCTGCTATTTGGCTCCCTAACAAAAAGTGGACGACCAGCAGGCATCTTGGTAATATTTTCGCCTGATAAGTAGCTATAATTAACTAGTCCTCCTGCATCAGGATCAGCTTTCGTAGAAGCGAATAATAATGTTTCAAACAAGCGATCAGCTTTTAAATCAATACCGAGACGTTCAGCAAATTCTTTAAAAATTTGAGCCCAAGCATTAATATCAGATGAGCAATTGTTGATGTGTACCATTGCGACCGGACTCCCCGTAGGTGTTGTGACGATATCGATGTCACGATAAACTTTATTCAGTGGTTTATCAAGAACGATCATTGAAAATGCAGATGTACCGACCGAAACATTCCCTTTTCGTTCCCGAATGCTATTGGTACAAACCATACCAGTGCCTGCATCGCCTTCAGGAGGAGCCATTAAACTACCACTTTGTAGATGCCCATTTTTATCTAGTAATCTAGCTCCATCCTCTGTCAAAGTACCTGCATGTTCACCTGCTTTTAAAACTTTTGGTAAAATATCTTTTATTTTCCATTGGTATTGGGTTACATTTTCAAGAGTTTCAAATTTTTCTAAAAAATCATTTCGATAATCACCTGTAGTTTCATCAATTGGAAATACACCAGAAGCATCTCCGATTCCTAATACCTTTTCTCCAGATAACTTCCAATGAACATAGCCCGCTAATGTAGTGATATAACGGATATCGTTTACATGTGGCTCATTATTTAAAATAGCCTGATACAAGTGGGCAATACTCCAACGTTCAGGAATATTAAAATTAAAAAGTTTTGTTAACTTATTTGCAGCTTGTTCTGTTATATTATTTCGCCAAGTTCGGAAAGGCGTTAGTAAACTTCCATTCTCTGAAAAAGCTAAATATCCGTGCATCATCGCACTTACACCGATCGAACTAATTTTTGAAATCGTACAGTGAAATTTCGCTTTTACATCGGCGGCAATTTGAGTATAACAATGTTGTATGCCCTTCCAAACTTCATCGAGTGAATAGGTCCAAATTCCGTTTTCAAATTTATTCTCCCAAACATAGCTACCAGAAGCTATTGTTTTAAAGTCGTCAGTGATTAAAACCGCCTTTATTCGTGTTGATCCTAATTCGATTCCTAGAGAGATATTTCCCTGTTGGATTGCCTTAGAAGTTTCTACTAGATTCATACTCTACACACCTAACCTTATCGATTATATTTATATTTTTAGTGTATGGTTTTCTACGTTTTTCATCTCTCCGATTTTTTCGATTTCCTCCAATGTACGTCCACGAGTTTCAGGGACGCATGTCCGTACAAATAACACTCCAAGTAAACAAATCGCACCGAAAATGGCAAATACAGCTTCTTGAGCCATAGTAGCAGTCATGATTGGGAAAAGGAGCCCAACTAAGAAAGAGCCGATCCAGTTAAGGGATGAAGCTAATCCTGATGCACGACCACGAATCATTAATGGGAATATTTCTCCTACAATCACCCATGTTAAAGGTGCCCATGTGAAGGAATAAAATGCGACATAAATACTTAAAAATACGACGATGATCATGGGATGTGCGTTTGGAATGATTACATTTAATATTGCCGGGAAGATAAAGGAAAGTCCCATAATCGTTCCACCTAAAGTTAATAAAGTACGACGATTGAATTTATCAGCTACTACTAAGAATACTAATGATCCTAAAACAAGAATAATCCCTTGAATAATCGGCCATAAAAGAGCTGAACTTGCTGCTTTTCCTGTTGCTGTTTCTACAATTAATGGAATGTAATAAAATATGGCGTTAGCGCCTTGGAATTGTTGGAAAGCGGCTACACCAACACCTGCAATAACTAAATAACGGTATTTACTATTAAGTAGTGTTCCCCATGATGCCTTTTTATTTTGTTCTTCTCTTATCGTATCTTGTATTTGTTTCATTTCCGCATCAATTTCATGTTTAGGACGAATATAGCTTAAGACTTTACGTGCTTCATCTAATTTATTGTTTTTCACTAAGAAACGAGGTGATTCAGGTAATTTCAACACACCAATAAATAAAATGACGGCTGGTAGAGCTGCGATCGTAAGCATGGAACGCCAAGCCCATGTTGTTGGTAAACCACTTAGTAAAAAATCAACTACATATGAAAGCAGCATACCAGAAACAATCATCGTTTGATTAATTCCTGATAAACGTCCACGCAGATGTGCTGGAGCCATTTCTGACATGTAAGCTGGAACTAGTGCAGAGGCTGCCCCAACAGCAAATCCTAATAAAATTCTAGCTAGGATGAGGGAAACGCTTCCATTAAAAGGTACAATACCGGATAAAATAGATCCAACGACAAAAATGATAGCTGAAATTAAAATCATCTTCCGCCGACCTAATCGGTCTGACAGTTGTCCGGCCATTGCACCACCAAAAATGGCACCAAACATAACGGAGGAAGTGATCCAACCGATAGTACTAGCATCTTGAAGATTCCAATCTTCTTTTAGAAATGGTAATGCACCAGTCATAACGCCAATATCATAGCCAAAAAGAATACCACCAAAGGCCCCAAAGAAATATATAAATCTACTAGATATTTTCTTTTCATTTACCATTAAAATCCCTCCTTAATTGTCTTTCTGATCATGTGTGTATTGAACTTTCGTTTGTTTGATTATGATGTCGACATCAATAGATTTTAGAAAAGCGCTTTCAATTTCTTAATCATATGCTAGCATAGTCATCAGTATAAATCAATAAATAAAAATATTATCAGTACAAATTTTTCAACCGGACCTATAATCCTTTATTTATTTTGTTATTTTTGTTTTGTGGGGTCGAGAGGTTTTTGTGATTCAGCCTATTTTTTGTATACAAATTTCACTTTTTTGGTTGTTTTTTGTTAATTTTGTACGTATTAAAATTACAAATCTTGACTTATACGTATAATTAATATACGATTTTATTGTAAGCGTTTTAAAAATAGTTTTTGAATAAAACGAATGTACTTGTCTGTCGTTATAAGCAACATCGAGTTAGGTTTCAAGAATTAAAGTCCATTCTAATAGAAAGGAGATGAATTTTTTTATATTACTTTAGTACACTAGAAAAATTAAATTCACGTAGACAAGTAGATTATAAAATTTCAAAAGGGGTGATTCATGATGTTAGAAGAGTTAAAAAAAGAAGTCTATGAAGCAAACATGTTGTTACCTAAATATAATTTGGTCACCTTTACTTGGGGGAATGTAAGCGGGATAGATCGTGAAAAAAACCTAGTTGTGATTAAGCCAAGTGGTGTCGAGTATGAAGAGTTGTCACCAGAAAAAATGGTCGTCGTTGATTTAGATGGAAACGTCGTAGAAGGTGATTTAAAACCATCAAGTGATACAGCAACCCATTGTGTGCTATATAAACATTTTTCTAACATTAACGGGATTGTTCATACACATTCTCCTTGGGCTGTAGTGTTTGCTCAAGCTGGACTTGAAATTCCTGCAGCAGGTACAACACATGCTGATACATTTTATGGTCCTGTTCCAGTAACAAGAGCGATGAAGGAAGAGGAAGTTGTCACGGATTATGAAAAACAAACCGGTGATGTCATCGTTGAAACTTTTACAGAAAGAAGTCTAGATCCAGATCAAATTCCAGCAGTATTAGTTAATGACCACGGTCCATTTACATGGGGCAAATCGCCTCTTGATGCCGTACATCATGCAGTCGTTTTAGAAGAAGTCGCAAAGATGACATATCATACGATACAACTAAATCCACACCGTATTGACATGGATCAATACCTTTTAGACAAACACTTTTTAAGAAAACATGGGAAAAACGCCTATTACGGTCAAACAAAATAGATTATTTTCCATTGGAGGTTTTGCGTATGTTAAAAACAAGAAATTATGAATTTTGGTTTGTTGTTGGGAGTCAACATTTGTATGGACCCGAGGCATTAGAAGAAGTTGAAAAAAACACTATTAAGATTATTGATGAATTGAATAAAAGTGGTAAGCTACCATATAAAGTTGTTTTTAAAACAGTTGCAACAACAGCTGATAGTATTACTCAAGTCATGAAAGATGTTAACTATAACGACCATGTAGCAGGTGTCATTACGTGGATGCATACTTTTTCTCCTGCTAAAAACTGGATTAGAGGTACAAAACTACTGCAAAAACCATTGCTTCATTTAGCTACACAGTTTCTTGACCATATCCCTTGGAAAACAATTGATATGGACTACATGAATCTACATCAAAGTGCCCATGGAGATCGTGAATATGGCTATATTAATGTAAGATTAGACAAAAGAAATAAGGTTGTCGTAGGGTATTGGAAAGATAAAAATGTACAAAAACAAATTGCAGATTGGATGAATGTTGCCGTAGCGTATAATGAGAGTTTCAATATTAAAGTTGCAAGATTCGGAGATAACATGAGAAATGTAGCCGTTACAGAAGGTGATAAAATTGAAGCTCAGATTAAGTTTGGGTGGACAGTTGATTATTATGGTATCGGCGATCTTGTAGCTGAAATGAAAGATGTGACAGAACAAGAGATTAATGAAATTTATGATGAATGCCAAGAAAAATATGAATTTGTGATTGGAGACAATGATCCTAAATATTTTGAAGAACATGTTAAAGAACAAATCCGTATCGAGATTGCTTTACGGAAATTTCTTGAAAGAGGCGGATATACAGCCTTTACTACGAACTTTGAAGATTTATGGGGAATGAAACAGCTACCAGGTATGGCCGTACAAAGATTAAACGCGGAAGGGTATGGTTTCGCTGGTGAAGGAGATTGGAAAACAGCAGCTCTTGATCGTTTATTAAAAATTATGGCTCATAATGAGAAAACGGGATTTATGGAAGATTATACGTACAACTTAGTGAAAGGAAATGAAGAAATTCTAGGTGCACATATGCTTGAAGTCGATCCAACATTAGCCAGCACAAAGATTAAAGTAGAAGTTCATCCTTTGGGCATTGGTGATCGAGAGGCACCGGCACGCCTTGTATTTGATGGTTCTGAAGGTGAAGGCATTAACGTAACGGTATCTGACTTTGGTGATCAATTTAAAATGATCATGTATGAAGTCGAAGGTAAGACACCGGTTGAAGAAGCGCCAAATCTTCCAGTAGCTCGTCAAATTTGGACACCGAAAGTTGGCTTTTATGAAGGTGTTCGTCGCTGGATTGAATATGGTGGAGGTCACCACACAGTTTTCTCTCTTAAAGTCACACCAGAACAAATCGAGGATTTTGCTAACATGGTTGGAGTTGAGTTAGTAAATATTAAATAAAAGAATTGATTGATTATTAAAATTAAGTTGGGCTGTCCGAAATGTCAATTGAATTTGACCTTCGGTTTGGCCCTTTTGCTATTTTTACGGATAAAAAACTGTCCTTATTTGAAGAAAGAAGTTGGCGTGATAACAATGTAACATGCATATGTCAAAAGAGCGAACTGGGAAACTTTGAGTTTCTCAATTCGCTCTTTTTTAGTAAGCGTAAAGTAATCCCCACCTGTATTCAGATGGGATTTCATGTATGCTTTATTTAGATTTTTTAGGAACACGGCATTCCTGCGGAAGCGTCGGTGACCATGGCAGGAATTCAGCTAATTTTGTTTTATCTGTCGTATCTATATTGGGAAGCTCTTGAAACAGATAGCTAAGGTAGTTGAATGGATCCAACTCGTTTTCCTTGGCTGTCTCCACAACACTATAGATGATCGCACTAGACCTTGCTCCTTTTGATGTATTACTGAAGAGCCAGTTTTTGCGACCGATCACAAAAGGTTTAATTGACCGTTCCCCGCGATTATTATCGATCTCCAAACGGCCGTCCTCTAAAAATGCCTCCAACCGCTCCCATTGGTTACGACAATACTTGATCGCTTTGCCAAGTGCGCTTTTTGGCAGTACGCGCGGCATTTGCTCTTTAAGCCATGACAAAAAAGCCTCAAGCACGGGTTTGCTGTGCTCCAGCCGTGCTTGATAGCGCTCCTCTGGACTTGCATCTTTAAGCTTGCGCTCAATTTCAAAAAGTTTATTGCAATAGGCCAGACCTTCCTTTGCTTTGACGGTGGAAGTGCTCGCCGATTCAGGCAGTGCCTGCAGGGCTTCTGTGAATTTGCGGCGGGCATGGGCCCAGCACCCGACCAATTTCACATCGGGGAGGACGTTATAACCCGCATACCCGTCCACATGCAAATATCCCCGGAAGCCGTCCAAAAAACGGCGTGGGTGCTTGCCTGCACGGGTTTGCTGGTAATCGTATAAGACGATTGGTGTATCCCCGCGACCGGTACGATAAAGCCATATGTAGGAAGTCGATGTCGCTGGCCGGTCCGGTTCAGACAGGACCTGCAAGGTTGTCTCATCCGCATGCAGACGATCCTTCTGTAGGAGGTGCTCATGCATCTCATCGTAAATGAGGCTAAGCCAAGTTTGAGCCCCATAAATTGTCCAATTGGCCAGCGTTTGCCGAGGTATGGACACGCCAAAGCGTTCCAGTTGTTTCTCCTGGCGATACAGGGGCATACCTTCTATGTATTTTTGTGTCATGGTATAAGCCATTGACGACGGAGACGCTAGGCTTCCAGGGAAAACAGGTTCCGGCATCTTCGCTGTCACAATAGGTGTGTTCAGTTCATGACGCTCACAGTGACGGCAGCTATATACATGACGCACATGTTCGACTACTTTCACTTGGGCAGGAATGACTTTCAATTCCTTGCGTACTTCTGTGCTCATTTCATGCATGGCACCGCCACAGCACGAACAGACCTGTTCCTCATCAGACAAACGGTATTCGATCGTCTCTGTAGGCAGGTTTTCAAGCATGCGTTTGCGTTGGCCGTGTTGTTTCTTGCGTCTATATGTCATCGTCTCAACGGTGGGCTCTTCCATAGCTGGATCAGCCGTGGACTCGGCTTCGTTGAAAAGGGAGAGCTGGTCCGGATGGGTCTTCTCGCTGGAAGCTCCGAATAGGCGTTGCTGGCTGAGGCGGAATTGTTCCTCATACCATTTTAATTTCGCTTCCAACTCTTCCTTTTCCATTTGGAGCTTTTCGTTGAGCGCTTTGTAATATTCAATTGTGCCTTTTGAAGTCTGCGCTGATTTTTCCATATGTCCAGTATACGGAAAAGAATCCAACTTGCCTAGTATCGAATTCTTTTTTTATTTATTTGTTTTATAGAAGGATGCGTGCCTTCACTTCCTGATGCGCTTGTTTTTGTTCGATTGGCAAGCCGTCCAGCAGCCAGCGCAGCTGGCGTGAACTGATAGACATGGGCGCTGTATCATTCTCCGACGGCCAGTGGAACGTCCCTTTTTCCAGACGGCGATAATGAAGCCAGAAGCCGTTATGTTCCCATTGAAGAATCTTTAACTTGTCCCGTTTCCGGTTACAAAACACGAATAAGCACGGAGAGAAGGGATCGAGTTCAAAGCATTCCTGTACAATAGCGGCCAGTCCGTCAATCGATTTGCGAAGATCCGTACTGCCACGCGCCAAATAGACACGTTCAAACGAGGAATTCATCAACATTGGTGTTGCAGCACCCGAATCACATCGGTTAATAGATCCAGATTGGCACCGGGCCGTACTTCAACGGAGATCGCATCAACGTGTAAAAAGATCGGACCTTGACCTGAAGAGGGCAAGGATTCTTCTACCTGAACAGCCAGCCACTGCGTCTGGACAGGCGTTTCAGTGCAACTGCCACCGCGGGAGAACTGCCTCACCCAATAGTACATTTGGTGAGTTTTGATTCCTTGATCCCGGCACCACTCCGCTATACTCTGTCCACTCTCTTTCCAGGCATCATATCGTGCTTTCCATTCTATTCTTTTTTCTTTTAGGGTCATGGCAAAACCTCCCGAATCATTCTAAGAAGATTATCACACGGATGACCTATGATCGGAATGTGGGTTTTATTTGACGCTTACGTTTTTTTGTGTTTTTTGAGTAAAAAGTGAGTTCATAGGTTAGTTGAAAGCAGTTTTGTGTGTTTTTTGAGTAAAAAGTGTGTTCACAGGTTAGTTGAAAGCAGTTTTTTTGTGTTTTTTGAGAAAAAGTGAATTCATAGGTTAGTTGAAAGCAGTTTTTTTGTGTTTTTTGAGTAAAAAGTGAGTTCATAGGTTAGTTGAAAGCAGTTTTATTGTGTTTTTTGAGAAAAAGTGAATTCATAGGTTAGTTGAAAGCAGTTTTTTTGTGTTTTTTGAGTAAAAAGTGAGTTCATAGGTTAGTTGAAAGCAGTTTTTTTGTGTTTTTTGAGTAAAAAGTGAGTTCAAAAGGCAGTTGAAAGGAGTTTTATTGTGTTTTTTGAGAAAAAGTGAATTCATAGGTTAGTTGAAAGCAGTTTTTTTGTGTGTTTTGAGTTAAAAGTGAGTTCATGGACTAGTTGAAAGCAGTTTTTTTGTGTGTTTTGAGGAAAAAGTGAGTTCATAGGTTAGTTGAAAGCAGTTTTTTTGTGTGTTTTGAGGAAAAAGTGTGTTCATAGGTTAGTTGAAAGCAGTTTTGTTGAGTGTTTTGTAAAAAAATGTGTTCATGGGCCAACTGAAACCAGTTTTGTTTCGTTTTTTAAAGAAAAAGTGAGTTCATGGTCTAACTATAACCGGTTTTTCCCGACAAATCAAAAGAAAAGTATGTTCATCAAGTCTATGAAACCAGTTTTTTTCATCAAATTCGAGAAAAACTGCATTCGTAAGGTTTCCGCTCCTATCTTCTGCAAAAGGTGTGCGTTCATTAACTTTATAGAAAGTGTCCTTTATACAATAAGTTAGAATTTGCGAGCATTTTTGGAGAATTAAAGGGAAATTGGGTAAAAAGATACCCATAAGTAATATGAACACCGATCTCCCCCACAAATCCACCATGATCCAATTTTAACTACTGCCGTTAATCTGCTACAATATAATATTAGAAAGTGAGTGTTTTGAAGCTCACCTACCTAATGTGTTGTTCTAATAAAAACGTTTGAATAGTTAAATCATCTCAAACGTTTATCGAATTGTTTTTCCTATTGTCACAATGTCTCTTTGCTAAAAGAAGGGGTGTTCGTAAGCACACTTTCTACGAGTCAACCGTTTTGGCTTACGAATAACTAGTTTCCAACTTGAAGCAATTGGTGCGTGAGAAGTCCTTCGCAAACTTGTCCGTTCCAAAGTAGAGAGGCTGAAATCATTGCGACGATAAGAAAAATAATTCGTGAAATTCCACTCATATCTCATTACGTACGTTCCTCAATTCGTAATAGATATGATCCCTTTACTACTTCCCCTTCATCTTGCCTAGCTATTGTTTTACAAGAATTCCAAAAGGGCTTGTGAGCAATAGAAATTTTTTTCAAAATTGCGGAAAACCAATCGAATCGAAAGGAAGAGTTGATGAAGTCTCGAAGTAAACAAGTAAATATTGTGTTTTGGGTATCGGCAGTGACGGTATTGTTTTTCGTTCTGCTTGGTATTATGTTCCCAAAAGGATTTGCAAATGGAGCGGAAGCGGCATTCCAATTTACGACTGAAAATTTTGGCTGGTTTTACTTATTATCCGTTTTAGCTATGGTTATTTTCAGTCTATATATGGCCTTTAGTAAATTTGGAAAGATCCGCTTAGGCGGAGATCAGGAAAAGCTGCAATTTAGTCGATTTACATGGATTGCTATGTTGTTTTCTTGTGGTCTTGGAATTGCGCTCGTCTTTTATGGTGTAGGTGAACCAATGACCCATTTCTTTAATCCGCCGTCGGAAGATATAACATCCCAATCGGCTGAAGCTGCTCGAATTGCCATGGGACAAGCGTTTTTCCATTACGGATTAAGTATGTGGGCGATCTTTGCAGTTGTTGGTTTAGCTATTGCTTATTTTCAATTTCGAAAAAAGAAAAATGGACTTATTTCAACGTCGTTACAGCCACTGATGCCAAAAAATCGCAGTAGTCGAAGTATTAAAAATACAATTAATATATTAGCTATTGTTGCTACTGTTATGGGTGTAGCAACATCAGTTGGTATGGGTGTACTACAAACAAACGGTGGTTTAAATGCTGTTTTTAATACACCAATTCATTTTTGGGTTCAATTGGCGATTATCGCTATAATGACGCTTCTCTTTCTCTTGTCCTCAACATCTGGTTTAAACAAGGGAATCAAATGGTTAAGTAATGCGAACTTAGCTTTAGCCATATTATTAATGATTTTCGTATTTTTCGCAGGACCAACTGTATTTATAATGGAGACATTTACAGTTGCCATTGGAGATTATATTTCGAATTTCATTAGTTATTCATTAAATATGACACCATACAGTGGTGAGCATTGGGTACATGAATGGACGATCTTTTATTGGGCTTGGACCATTGCTTGGTCGCCATTCGTAGGAGCTTTCTTCGCACGTATTTCACGAGGACGGACGATTCGTGAATTTATAATCGGAGTCATGGTCGCACCAGCATTACTTTCGATGATGTGGATGGCTGTTTTTGGTGGAACATCTTTATATATGGATCTATTTAAAGGTTCCAATATTGCGACTGTAACCAATAATGATATTACATTGGCGATTTTTACACTGTTTGAAACGTTGCCAATTACGGAAATTTTATCAGTAGTCACCATTATATTAATCTTTACGTTTCTAATAACATCTGCAGACTCTGCAGCATATATTTTAAGTAGTATGTCCGAAAATGGAAGTACCAATCCGCCAATTGGTATGCGCATTGTTTGGGGAGTACTAATCAGTTCAATTGCATTAGTATTATTATCGACAAGTGGCCTAACAGGATTACAGTCAGCATCCCTTGTTGCAGCTCTGCCATTTACGGTTATTATCGTCTTTATGATGATTTCACTCGTTAAAGTCGTCTCAAAAGAAGTTGCTCCAAAAGCAGAAAAACAGAAGGTCAAAGTAAAAGAAAAACAAGTTAAACCTGTAAAAACGGGAATGAAGAAGAAAAAAGAACAAGATGTGCTTTCTGTCTGAAAATGAGGTAGCCGTTTAATTTCAAAATTCAAGCCGAGAATCTGTGGATTGATTTTTTATCATCGACAGTTTCTCGGCTTTCTTATTTTGTAAGGATAGCCCTTAGATTGTTTATAAAGTTTCATTATTGCAATAATTTAGTTCTCTATCTCTATTATAAAAGTGCTGTAAAATAGAGATGTATACATATTTACATTACTAGGGTGATCTAAGTGAATGGGAACTTTCGGTTGCGTTTATTTGCAATTATAATTATGTTTGCATCGGTCATCGCCATACGTTCGCGATGATCAATCATGTTAAACTTGAATCTCTTGTAAAAGAGAATAATCAGTTTCAAGTGGAACGTATTGAAGAAACGGTTCTTTATGCTTTAGAAAATTTAGATAAAGTATATTACTATTTTGATAGTGAAACTGCTGATCGAATGGAGTCAACAACCTATCGATTACTTAAATATTACGAAAAAAAGCCGAATGTTGACGAGTGGGATTTTCAAAAAACAACAAATCAGTTTCGTTATGCACCATACCATGGCGAAGATGTAGAAACATTATATAAACATGCCGATCAAGCTTTATATGATTCAAAGAAAAAAGGGAAAAATCAATTTTCGATTTATTTATAGATAAGGACGATAGAAGTATATGATGATTAAATGAAAACCTTGGTTACTTTTTTGGTCTCATCATCATATTCTGTGATGTTCACACAATTCCGGCAATAAGTTAGCGAGATTGATACTCAATCTAGAGTAGCTCCTTCGTCAGCTTGCAGACCACTAAGTGGGTAGAATGGAAGAGGTCAAGCGCTTTCCTTGACGGCTTCCATTCTAGCCACTACAATGCGGAAAGCTGATGAAGGGCATGGTTAAGCAACCTGATTTTTATAAGTTTTACCTGTACATTCCAAAAATACACGTAGTCGAAATCTTTCAAGGTTTCTGAAGCCAAAAGCACGTCTTTTGATGTTCTTAATCTTATGGTTTGTACCTTCAATCCGGCCATTCGTAAAAGGGGTAAGAAAATATTGTAAAATTTGTGCCTTCCAATTTTCTATCGTCTTGGCAACTTGATGAAATGAAGGAAATGGGCTGCTCCATGCGAGTTGAATCCATTCTTCTAAGAGTGAATCAGCTGTATCATAGTCATTCACTTGGTATATTTCTCTAAAGAGTTCTTTTAGAAAATAGGCATATGACAATTCTGAATGCTCTTTGAGCATCTCGTCTAATTGTTGTTTTTCATTAGCCGTTAACTTTTCAGAACCTTTCAAGAGTTTAAACCGTCCCTTTTTTAGTCCAGGAGTTTTCTTTCTAACTTGGTCAAGTGCATGTGTCACCTTTTGCACCACATGATATTTATCAATGACGATACAGGCCTCTGGGAATATAGATTTAACAGCTTTATGGAAGGGATCCCACATATCCATAACAACGGTATGAACGCATTTATCAGACAGAATCTTCTTGGCAAGTAAGATCTGAGTTGAACGATAACTCCGTTGATGTTCCATACCAAGCACACTCCCGGATTGGGTATCCATAAGAACTGTTTCATATCGGTGACCCTTTCGGACAGCGATCTCATCAAGGCTAAGGATTAATTCATTGTTTTCTAAAACACTTTCAAGAGTTTCTACATGCTCCTTCTCTTTTTCTTTAGCAACGGAATAAAATATTCTTTCAACGGTTGTATAAGGTATTTTTTCCTTTCGACTCACTTCTTGGATAGTAGAGCCAATGCACATTTCGTACAGATATTCTCTGTACCGATTGGTCTGATGCTTATTAGGACTGATAGATTCAAATGTTTGTGAAAATACCTCATTACAGTTGTGACAACGGTATCTATACACTCTGACAAATAAGAAAAGGGGCTTACCTAATACGGACAAGTCACGAACCTTTCTTGTCCGCCAGTCATGGACATGACTAGAAAAAAAACCGCAGTAAGAACAGCGTTCTTCTGTAGTATTTTTCTCAACATGTAACAAATTGCAATCTTCAAGAAACACTTGTTTAACAACTTCAAATTGCAAATCTAGTGATACGGAAAACACTTTAGAACCTCCTGTTATGTTAAGTGACGCTAACATTACTGCCAGGAATTCGTGAGTGTTTTCCCTATTTTTGGGTTAAATCACAAAATGTGGTGATGAATCTTTTTTTCAACTATATATAGAAAATATTTTTTAGTGTCAATGATTTTAATTTTTGAGAATGAATCGTGTTATTTTGATTGTGAGCGGTTTGCACCGATGTATCTGGACGTTTTGTAGAAGAAGTGATGGGAGTTCAATGAGGATAAGCTTAGTTATTGCGTTTTTATAGATGTTTATTATGAAGGACGTTTGCGGATGGCATTTTTGAAGCCGGAGGCAGGGAAACATTTAAAGCTGTAAGCGGGATTTTTAAAGTGATGCTTTAAGAATAGGTAGGTGATTCAAGCATACTGGATTTTACGGAAGGTGTTGAAAAAGGAGAACAAGGGAATGATGATAACCTGGAATAGGGGATTTATAATATGGATTTCGTATTCGTTATTGACAAAGGGAAATGAATTTATGTAAAAATTGGTATCTAAGAGGCTAGACGCGTGGAAAAACCCCTCCTGAAAGGCAATTGCCGGAGCTTCCAGCACGCCTATCCTTAAACTAGTCTTAGAAGACCTGACAGCATTTTTATTTAATATTTTGAAGCTCACTTTCAATAGAAATAACTTCAACATTTTGGACAAGTTCGCCTGTTTTTTTGGAATAATAGGCAATGTCCACCTCATCACCTGTAGCCGGGTCAATTAGTTTTTTATAACATTTTTTTAAATGTTTGCTTCCCCAAATAATAAGTGCATTGAAAACATGCTCTAAATCTTTTCCGCTTTGTGTTAATACATAGCGGTATCGAGGTGGATGCTGTGAATAAAGCTCTGATTGAACGAGGCCTTCTTCTTCTAAATATCTGAGACGTTCCGAAAGCAAATTAGAAGAAATTCCCGGTAAAGCTTTTTTAATTTCATTAAAAAGTGCATTTCCGTTTAAAATTTCATGAATAATTAACAGTGTCCAACGATCTCCAATGATATTAAGTGATTGCGCGATGTTGCAAGGGATATCATATCTTATTTTCATAAACTAATCTCCTCCATTTGTTACAATCCATTTTAACATAAAATAATTTAAAAGTGATTAAGTTGATTTTTTGAACTAAGTATATTAAAATGACTTTATGATAATAAAAAAGTGGGGGATAAAAATATGGCGCTATACTTAATTGAATCATCCTTAAATGGTATTGTATCAGCAAAAGAGGAATTAGATCAAAAAGTTTCAGAGCTTCAAGGAAAATTAAACGAAAATCAGGCATCATTAATTGAACTTCAAGTATCAAAGGATTTCTCACGCGCATTCTTTATTGTTGAAGCAGAAAATCAAAAAGCTGCCACTGAAACGTTAAAAGATATTCAGATACCTATTCATCTAGTAAAACAAGTTCGTCTTGTTGGAAAAGAACTCGAAGATGTAAAGAAAAATAATGAAGTTGTCAATTATTTGGTTGAATGGAATTTACCAGAAGATTTGACAATGGAACAATATTTGGAGAGAAAGAAGAAAAACTCTGTACATTATCAAGAAGTTCCTGAAGTAACATTTTCGAGAACTTATGTTTGTGAAGATATGACAAAATGCCTTTGCTTCTACGATGCACCAGATGAAGAGGCTGTTAAGCGTGCCCGCAACGCAGTAAAAACACCAATTGACTCCATTACGGAAATATTGGCAGATAAATAATCAATTTTAATCACCTTTTTTTAAGAGGCGGGGCTGTCCGATAAGTCCCTAAAATGAAGCAAGTGGAGAAAAACAATGCGTTTCTCTCCACTTGCTTGTGCGCCCGGCATGGGTGTAATCTATAGGGTGAAAGTCCCGAGCTGCGAAGGCAGAAGTAGCAGTTAGCTTAACGCAAGGGTGTCCGTGGTGACGCGGAATCTGAAGGAAGCGAGCGGCAAACTTCCGGTCTGAGGAACACGAACTTCATATGAGGCTAGGTATCACTGGGTGAGTTTGCAAGACAAAACAAAGCCCTTTCTGCCGAAGGTGATACAGAGTAAATGAAGCAGATGGATGGAAGGAAAGATTACACTCTTACCCGGGGAGGTCTGGCTGGCACGCCAAGTAACCTTGGTAACCTATCTAGTGATAGATAGCTGAACAGTCAGAAGTCAGCAGAGGTCATAGTATTAGTTGGTCTAGAACAACTAAGAAGGACCGAACAATTAAGAGAGAATAGCCCTTGGCATTCAGTGAGTCATGATGAACACAGAAAACGTAGTACCTCACTTGAGGGAGGAAGCGGTGAATCCCGTGGGAGATCTCTTGGAGGGTGGAGTGACCACTGGCATAAAGAGAACAGCTATTCACGGAAGTTATAAAGACTTGCGTCAATTATCTTAATTGAACCGCCGTATACGGAACCGTACGTACGGTGGTGTGAGAGGACGGGAGTTAATCGCTCCCTCCTACTCGATTTATATTTTTTCGATTTTTATCTGAAAGTAGCTTGCGGATGCCGGCTACTTTCAGGAAGTTGTAATAAGCCAAGCATTGGTTTATTGTCTTTTTTTCAAAGCTCTTTTGAAATACATATACAGGTTCATCTTTATCAAAAAAATAGGAGAGGCGGCAAAATAAAGATTGATTTTTTGAACCTAATATAATAAAATAACTTTAAACCGACTAAACACGTAGGAATTATTTATTTAATAATAATTGGAATGCCTGATTTCGGACATTATGAACGCGGGTGATGATTGAAATGAATAGTTTGGACGAAAAAGTTGAAACGTTGGAGCAGTTAATTGAAAAAGAATTGAAACCATATGTAAAAAAAATTGATGCGGAAGGTTTTTATCAGGAGCAATATTTGCGGGAGCTAGGGAAAGCTGGATTTTTCTCTACGAATCATAAGTCGCAAAAGGAATATATTTTACAAGAAATGAAAGTAGTAGAAGAAACAGCAAAATGGTGTATGACGACTGCATTTTGCCTATGGTGCCATCTGGCCGCTTTAACTTATGTGCGAAATTCCAATAATCTTTCATTAAAAAATAAATTGCTCCCTTTGTTGGAGAGTGGAAAAATTTTAGGTGCAACAGGCTTATCGAATCCGATGAAATATTATGCAGGACTTGAAAAATTGCACTTAAAGGCAAAACCTAAAGAAGATGGTTATATACTTTCAGGTGTTTTGCCGAATGTATCCAATCTAGGTGACAATCATTGGTTCGGTGTGATTGCTGAGGTGGATGAACACAAACGAATCATGTGCTTCATTCCGAGCAATGCAGAAGGATTAATATTAAAGGAAAAAAATGATTTTCTAGGTTTAAATGGAAGCGCAACATATTCTTGTACTTTTCAAGATGTTTTTGTCCCGAATCAGTGGGTTTTATCTGACGATGCGGATCTTTTTGTGGAGAAAATCCGCCCGGTTTTCATTTTATATCAAATACCTCTTGGTTTAGGTGTTATACGATCTTCCATCGCCTCCATTGAAAAGGTTATTAATAAACAAAATGGCTGCAACAGCTTTTTGAAAATACAGCCGGGTCAATTGAAAACACAAGAGCGCAAAATTCAAGATGACATTCATGCATTGTTCAGCGATCAAAGACTCGACTGGAAAGAAATTGCAAAGATACGTTTGGAAGCTGCTTATTTAACCCTTGAAGCTGTACAGGCAAACATGCTTCATCACGGAAGTGCCGGATATCTCATGCATAGTGCACCTTCCCGCAGACTCCGCGAAGCGTATTTCTTTGCTAATTTAACACCAACAGTGAAACATTTAGAAAAAGTTCTTCACTCATAAAAAATCCCTCATGGTTCTCCATAAGGGATTTTTTGTATGTGCTGGGCATCTGTACATTCGCCAAGCTTTAAAGCAGCAGCATTTTGTTTAAGACAAGGGTGTCTAGGGCGCCAAGATCTGAAGGAAGTCAGCAGCCAATTTTCGACTTGCGGAAAAGATGATCGATGTTTTATTCTTTCTCCTTTTTTTTCTTTAACCTTCCTTCGCGTCGAGCAGCGTCCCGCAATAAAAATTCAATATGGGAATTGACGCTGCGGAATTCCTCTTGCGCCCAACGTTCAATAACGGCATACAATTCAGGATCGATTCTTAAAGGGAAATTTTTCTTTTTTGCCATGGTGCGACACAACCATTAATATAGACTTCCGGTATTTATGACCGGCTGGGTGCCGCGATCGGAGATGATCGCAACCATTAAATTATTCACCATGTTAACCTTTCTTTCTTCATCAAGCTCAATCGTTCCGTCGCTAGCCAGCTGCTCGACAGCCATTTGGGCCATACTGACGGCTCCTTCGACAATCTTTTTTCTCGCAGATAAAACGGCGGCTGCCTGCTGGCGCTGAAGCATGGCGCTGGCAATTTCAGTCGAGTAAGCTAAATGAGTCAGTCTAGCTTCTATTACTTCAACTCCAGCGACGTTCAACCGTTCTTGCAATTCATCTGCCAGCTCTTTTGAAACAACATCGGCGTTGCCTCTTAATGTAATATTGTGGTCATCAAACGTATCGTAAGGATATTTCGTTGCTACATGACGAATGGCAGCCTCGCTTTGGATTTCCACGAATTCTTCATAATCATCCACATCAAAAGTTGCTTTTGCGGAATCGATTACTTTAAAGACGATGACCGAAGCAATTTCAATCGGATTCCCTTCCACATCGTTTACTTTTAGCTTTTTGCTGTTAAAATTTCGAACGCGAAGGGACACCTTTTGTCTAATAGTTAATGGAACCGTTAAGGCAAGGCCACTTTTCCGAATGCTTCCTAAATAACGTCCGAAGAAAATGACAACGTTTGCTTGATTCGGCTGTACAATGGTAAGACCGCTTCCAAGCAGTACGGCAAGAACAACCAATACAATTGCAAGAACAATAAACTCCTGGATAAATGTAAAAGCTGCTCCGAGCAAAAGTGCAACGATTAATACAATTCCAATAAACCCGTCAATAAACCATGCCTTTTTTTCTTTCAACTTTCATTGCCCCTCTCATATTATTTTTATATTAAAATGATATCACTTTTTGAAATAAATGTAAATATATATTGTCAAAAAATTTTGGCGAAAAACGTTTTTGGAGCTATGAAAATTCAATGAAAACCAAAATAAAAAACCTCAACTAACAACCATGCTAAACGTCATTTCGTTAGCAAGGGTTAGTCGAGGATTTAGGTTTAAATATATTTAGTTCATTATTGTTTGCATAGGTTCGTTTCTTTAGCATTAAAACAGAAAAATAAGACATACAATGAGGATGACAATGAACAATAAGGTATAAATCCATGTCAACGAGCGAACATTGCGAAAGGAGCTTGTTTCATATTCCCTTGACCTTGTAAGTTCATCATGGGGACTGTTCCCGATCGCTTTATATGTTTCTATTTTTTTTCCTACTTCTTTTCCGATAAACGCAGTTAAAATGAGTGCAAGTACACAAATAATAATGCCTACGGTCAATAACATACTATACATAAAACCATCTCCCTGTCTCTTTACATTGTGGTAGAGAATTTTGATAATCACCTGAAAATAGGAATTTATTTATGCTGAATATTATAAAATGCATCAGCAAATCTTTTTATTCCTTCATTTATATTTTCTTCATTTTCTCTTGCGAAGGTAAAACGGACATATTTTGTACTTGATCCAAGCGTTGAGCCCGGAACATAAATAACCCCGCGCTTGATCGACTCTTCTAGCAGCTGGATCTCATTAAAGTCTTTCTTTATTTTGCACCATAAATGAATGCCTCCTTGCGGGATATAAAAATCAACATCGTCTTTTAAGTAGAATCGAAGGCTTTTGACAATTTGATCCCTTCTGTTTTCGAGCCGTTTGACTAAGCAGTTGATATGGGCATCGAAGTCGTCAGATTCCAGAAAATCATTGGCAATCCATTGAGTAAAGCTGGCATGACCGAAATCCACTTGCTGTTTGGCATCAGACAATCTTTCAATCACAGGCTTTGGTCCAATAATCCAACCAATTCGCAAACCAGAAGCAACAATTTTCGACAATGAGCTGATATATAAGACATTTCCATGCTCATCCATTGATTTTAGCGGGTAGGTCTCTCCCCCATTAAAGGACGTTAAACTGTAAGGATCGTCTTCAACAATCGGTATTCCATACTCAGACGATATTTCCAATATTTTTTCCCGCCGGTTTTTATGAAGGAAAGCACCTGATGGATTTTGGAAAGCAGGATTTAAAAAGATCATCCTGATTCGATGTTTTTTATGCAATTGAAGCAAATCATCCGGGTTTATACCGTCTTTGTCAACTGGTAAATAGAAAGGTCTTATTCCGGTTGATTTAAAGACCGGGAGACTGTAATAATACGAAGGTTCTTCTAATGCTATCGCATCACCCGGCTTTAATAAGCATTGGACGATTAAATATAAAGCTTGCTGCGCTCCTGATGTGATGAGAATGGAAGACGGATTTGTCTCAATTCTCCGATATCGTTTCACATGCTTTGTGATAGTTTTTCTTAATATCTCATTCCCTTGAGGATGATCATATCCTAGGCTTCCGATAAATGACCTTGTCGAAATGATTTCTCGCAAGGAGTCGATTGGAAAAAGATCTTCCGACAATTCACCGCTAGCTAAATTGATTAGTTTATGCTCTTCCATCTCTTTGCGTATTCTCTGGGTCACAGGTAAATTCGGCAAGAACGATCCTGCCTCAATATACCGATTCCAGCTTGGTACACGCTTCTTTGTCATGCCCCATATATCTTTGCTGATTGTTGTTCCGCTTCCTCTCTTTCTCTCGATAAGTCCGTTTGATTCTAATTCGTCATATGCAGCCACAACTGTGCTTCTGTTTATTTGCAGCTTATTGGCCAAAAACCGTTCAGAAGGCAGCGGTTTATCAGGGGGAAATGTGCCATCCGCAATTCCATTTTCAATATATTCGGCCAGTTGTTTATATATAGGCTTTTTTGCATTTCGATCCGGTTTCCAGTCCATATGCTTCACCCTTTAGATTTGCTTGGCACTTCCTGCTATATGGCAAGTTAACCAGGTTCTTTGTTATTTATCTATAGAATGTTCCTATTGAACATAATCGAAAATGTTGTTATATCCATCAAAATTTGAACCTGTTCAAACATTAATTATAACGCTAGATGAAAGAATAATGCCCATCCAATTCAGTAACATTTTACCCATCCACTTTTATTTTAACTTGGAGTTTTTAGCACATGATTTGAACGCTGCTGAAAAATCATTATCTTTTGTAACATGGACGCAATGCTTAAAGCTGTCCTGCCCGATTTTTTCTTTACTTGAAGTTGAAAACCCTTAAAATAGATGTGCGATTTTCGGCAAATTTATTTCACTTTATGGTTCATCTTGGATAAATGGCTGTTGCAGTATTGAAATTGGATGATTGACAAAGTCTTTGATTGGATGGTCCAAAAATTTTTGAACATTTTTATTATGAATAATATACTCCAATTCAAACCGTTTCTCATATTTTACGCTTAATGCTTCTATAGAATTAAGTGTTGATAGTTAGTTCGACACTCAGCCACAGCTGTATTGTACAAAGGAGCATGCTAAGAAATTACCATTAAATTACTTCAGATGAGATATCACATGAAAAGCTCTCATGGAAAAACATAATCCAATTATTTTGAACTCTAATACATGGGCCGGCCCTTCTATGCTTAAAAAGAGGATTATTCAAAGTGTTTTCCTTCCTGTGCAGATTTTTTTATGGAAGATGAATAGGGGGCAACTTCCGAAGGTTATTGACTTTGAAGGTTCATGAGCTTCGGCATTTAAGATGGCTTTAGATTTTTCAATTTGGTGGAGGGGAAGAATATGTCGAACAGAGCACAAAAGGTTAAAGTTGCTGTTATACAAGCCTCATCTGTTATTATGGACCGGGACGCCACGACAAAAAAGGCGGTTAGCCTCATACATCAAGCTGCTGAAAAAGGAGCAAAGATTGTTGTATTTCCTGAAGCTTTTATTCCCGCTTATCCTAGAGGCTTATCTTTCGGTACAACGATTGGGAGCCGTTCGGCTGAAGGGAGGAAGGATTGGTATAGATACTGGAGCAATTCTGTAGCTGTTCCGGACGAAACGACGGAACAACTGGGCGAAGCGGCTCGAAAAGCAGGTGTCTACCTTGTGATAGGCGTTACAGAAAGGGATAATGAATTTAGCGGCGGGACTCTTTACTGTTCTGTTTTATTTTTCGATTCTGACGGACAGTTGTTAGGAAAACACCGCAAATTAAAACCGACTGCAGCAGAACGGATTGTTTGGGGGGAAGGGGATGGAAGCACATTACCAGTGTTTGACACCCCTTATGGAAGAATAGGGGCGCTAATCTGCTGGGAAAATTATATGCCGTTAGCAAGGGCTGCGATGTATGCACAAGGAATTCAAATTTATATTGCCCCAACGGCTGATGCAAGGGAAACTTGGCAGTCAACAATCCGCCACATTGCTTTGGAGGGGAGATGCTTTGTTTTGTCTGCCAATCAATATGTGACAAAAGATATGTATCCGAAAGATTTGGCTTGTTATGATGAACTTGCTTCTTCACCTGAAGTAATGAGCAGAGGTGGTAGCGCGATTGTTGGACCGTTGGGCGAATATGTGGCAGAGCCCGTATTTGGCAAGGAAGACATCATCATTGCAGAACTGGATATGAAACAAATCGCCTATAGCCAGTTTGATTTTGATCCTGTTGGGCATTATGCAAGACCTGATGTTTTTAAATTGCTAGTCAACAAAGAGAAGAAGACAACTATTGAGTGGAAAAATTAATCTCATGATGAGACTCGTTTCTACGATTGATCTCATTATTTATTTGAGATTTTGCAGTTCAATAAACAATAAGGGAAATAAAGAAATCCCTTGCTCCTTTACATTAAGAAAGCGTTTATTTTATAATTAGTGTAAAACAAACGTTCGAGTGGATTCGCTATTTTAAGAAATATTTTCCGGGAAATATCGAGCCCTCTGGCGAATGGGAATGATTTTGTCGAACTTAGCTGAGAGCTTGTTTAAAAAAGGAGATGCTCTTAATTGATAAAAATTAAGAAAATTGTTTTGCATATATTACAGATGCGTTTGAAAGCCCCATTTTCTACTAGCTATGGAGACATTCACGATCGCGAATTGTTGATCGTAGAAGTAAAGGATGATGATGGTGCAGCCGGTTTTGGAGAAGGGGTTGCTTTTTCCATTCCATGGTATACAGAAGAAACCGTGAAAACAACTGTGCACATGATCGAAGATTTCCTCATTCCGATTTTATCAAAGACGTCGTTTCATCATCCTCGTGAGTTGGCTGAATCGTTTCGTTTTATTCGCAGAAATTATATGGCAAAAGCGGCTTTGGAAGGTGCCGTGTGGGATCTATATGCAAAACAGCAAAATATACCTCTTTCACAAGCTCTCGGGGGAATGAAAAAAGAAGTTGAAGCTGGGGTGAGCATCGGTATTCAGCCAACAATAAAAGATTTAATCAGTCTTATTGAACAATATCAGGAGGAAGGATACAAGAGAGTAAAAATAAAGATTAAACCAGGTTGGGATATTGAAGTAGTTAAGGAAATACGGAAGCATTTTCCGAACTTGGATTTAATGGCTGATGCGAACAGTGCCTATACATTAAAAGATATAAATCATCTAAAACAATTGGATGAGTTTCAATTAATGATGATTGAGCAGCCTCTTGCGCACGATGATATTGTGGATCATAGCAAACTTCAAAAAGAATTGGACACACCGATCTGTTTAGATGAAAGTATTTGTTCCTTCGAAGATGCTCGAAAGGCTGTTGAACTTCGAAGCTGCAAAATTATGAATATAAAAATCGGCCGTGTTGGCGGTTTGACAGAAGCAAAAAAAATCCATGATTTTTGCAAAGAGCAAAATGTTCCAGTTTGGTGCGGAGGGATGCTTGAATCAGGGATTGGACGGGCCCATAATATAGCCTTAGCGACACTTGAACAATTCACACTGCCAGGAGATATATCCAGTTCATCTAAGTATTGGGAAGAAGATATTATTGAACCGGAAATATCGGTTTATAATGGAAAAATTGCCTTGCCTGATAACCCGGGGATCGGTTTTCATGTAAGCCGTGAAAAATTAAAAAAATACACTGTTGAAACGAAAGTATTTACCCTATAAACAAAATTATCCTCTGCATGTTTTGCAGAGGATGATTTTGTTTATTTTACAACCAATCTTGGCGCCGCCATAATGAGAATAACAGTAACGACAGCGCATAATACAAAGGCTCCTATCATCGTAATGCCGTTTACGATCAAAGAATAAACGACCGCTGACATTCCTTCTGGTGCATATTCTCCGAAGAAAAAGACACCGCTGATAAAATGCCAAAAATAACGTGCAAAAGCTCCGATGAAGACGCCAAAGATGATGAAAACAAGAGCAGAGCTTTTCTTTCCATCTTTCAGCTTATTTTGAATAGTTTTGCTGAAAAGACCGGCTAAACCGATAAAGGAAAAAGCTAGAAAATAGTCGATGAAGCCTTGAACAGGCGTCAGGATGTATGCATCACCTAATACAATTTGCAATAATCCCCATAAAAAGCCGGAAATGAAGCCAATCTTTGCACCGGATCGAAACGATAATATGAGTACAGGCACCATGGCAATGGATATAGAAATGGCTGATGATAATTGAATGGAAGGGAGAAGATCAAGTATAACTGCCAATGCTGCAAAGATTGCTGCTTCTATTAATAGTAATAAGCGATTTTTTTCCAAAAATAAAACCCCCTGTATATTATTTGCTATCAACAAATATCCATAAGGGGGAAAAAGGCTGTATCATGGATCAGTATACTTCCACATCCCTACGCTAGCATTAACTAACAGGTTCAAAGGGTCTGGACGAAATATCCGTCCACTCTCAGCATATAGCTCCCCTTGTGGATCTGTTGATATTCGAATCTTATGTCTATCATAATAGACTATAAGAAAATTGTCATTCTTTTTTCGCTATATTCAAATAAATTTAAACACGATAAAGCTGAAATGCAGCCTTTGGACAAAAAGTAATGAAAAAAGGGCGTTAACAATAAGAACTTTTTTCAGAATGGGGGTTTTGGTTTGAATCTTAAACGTGAGCGTTATGAAGTAGTGGATGTGGTGCGGGGGGCTGCGATATTTGGCATTTTACTTGTGAATATGGCGCATTTCAGCTATCCAGATGTATATTTATACCAAATAGGCAGCGAAAATTTTTTTACTGAAACATGGAGAACATGGGATTTTCTAACGAAAAATATTTTGGAAATATTTGTACAAATGAAGTTTATTACAATGTTCTCATTATTGTTCGGATTTGGAATCATCATCATGGAGGAACGGGCTTTAGGAAACGGCAGGAACTTTGTTTCTATATATATACGCAGACTGGTGGTGCTTTTTGTATTTGGACTAATTCATTCATTTTTCATTTGGGATGGAGACATTTTAATGGATTATGCTGTGCTGGGGTTTCTTCTCCTTTTTTTCCGGAAGTGTTCCTGGAAAACCCTTTTGGTATGGACTGTATGTTTATTTAGTTTATATTTGCTCCTTATTGGTTTGATGACGGCTGTATCCAATGGTGAGGATGCTTTAGTCCAAAAAAGAGAGCAGGCTGCCTTATTGGAAGAGGAGGCAAGAAACGCAATCCATTCATATCAAAACGGAAGTTTTACTGATATTTTCCATCAGCGTATTCATGATCGGCTTTTTTACATGTCTATGTCTGGCTTGTGGCCTTTTCAACCGCTTGTCTATATAATAAACATGCTCCCATATATCAGCATGTTTTTAGTTGGCATGATATTTGCGAAACAAAAGCTTTTTCAAGAACCGGAGAAGCATCGAAGGTTATTAACAGCCATCTGGTTTTTCGGGCTTATCATTGGGCTTCCGTTAAATATTTTTGCGGTCACCGCTAAAAATAGTTTTTACATGGTGTTCGGTGCACCATTTCTCATGTTGTTTTATGTGATCTCTCTCATATTTTTATATTTTCACCCAATCTGTCGGCAAATTGTTAAGAAGATTGCGCCTGTTGGACGCATGTCATTGACAAATTACATCATGCAATCTGTTATTTGTACATATCTTTTTTATCATTACGGATTGGGATTGTACGGTAAAGTATACCCCTTCGCCGGTTTTTGGCTTGCACTCGCAATTTTTGCCGTGCAGCTTATCATCAGCCATATTTGGTTTAAATATTTTCAATTAGGGCCGTTGGAGTGGGTATGGAGAACAGCGATGTATTTCAAGCGCCAGCCTATTCGCATGAAAAAGGAAGTTTCGAAGCATAATAACAGATCAAGATGAATTGTAAAAATGTAGTTTCAAATCTCAGATTTTGAGTTTATGATAGCTCTTTCTTTTTGAAAATAATTTATAGTATGATGGAACAAAGGAGTGTCTAGGCAACATGTTTCTACAAGCAATTTTTATTTTTTTGCTGCAATTATTGTATGTACCAGTATTGACGATCCGAACTATTTTGTTAGTGAAAAATCAAACAAAGGCTGCTGCTGGTATAGGTTTGCTAGAAGCAGCGATTTATATTGTCGCTTTAGGAATAGTTTTTCAAGATTTATCTAATATTTACAATATTAGTGCATATATTATCGGTTTTGGTGCAGGGCTGTTGTTGGGCGGTGAACTGGAGAAAAAGCTGGCTTTTGGATATGTAACATACAATGTGAATTTAATGGATAAAAATTCCGGATTAGTCAAAAAATTGAGGGAGGCTGGTTTTGGGGTTACGGTCTTTCAAGGAGAAGGAATGAATTCGATTAGGTATCGTTTGGAAGTTGTTGCTCAACGCTCTCGGGAGGAAGAATTTTTAAACCTTGTCAATGAAATAGAACCAAAAGCGTTTTTAAGCTCGTATGAAATTCGTTCTTTTAAAGGTGGATATTTAACAAAAGCGATGAAAAAGCGGGTAAAGCGTTTAGAAAAAGGACGAACATAACGGTCGAAGGGAGGGTGAAGCGTGGATATATTTGCAAAAATTGCTGAGGATCGGATCAAAAAGGCATATGAAGAGGGAGAGTTTAAAGAACTTCCCGGGATGGGGAAGCCTCTCCCGCATGACGATTTGTCTGATATTCCGGAAGAACTCCGAATGGCTTATCGTCTTTTGAGAAACGCCGGAATGGTCGATCAAGAAAATGACTTGAAAAAGGAACTATTAACTATTCAAGATTTACTAAAATGCTGTGAAGATGAAGCCGAAAGGAAAAAATTACAACAAAAGCTGTCGGAAAAACAATTAGCATTGGAACGAATCGTGAAGAAAAGGAATATATTCAACACACCTGCATCTCAATTTTATAAAGATAAAGTTTATAAAAAGCTTATTTGACGTTTTCGAAAAAGAATGGTGCCTTTATTTTCGCCATTCTTTTAAATTTGCTGTTTTTTCAAGGCTTCTCTATGGAAGACATAATATAAAGCAAGATTGAAAAAACCTAAGAAAATGACTATCACCGAAAGCGGCAGCTCCTTTGCAAAACCGACCAAAATTCCAGACAATAAACAGAAGAGAGCAACGAATAAATAAAAATATTTCATAAGTGTCACGACCATTTTTTTGACCCCCAAACAAAGAAAACGTTTTCTTTTATTATAAATCATTTGTCACAAAAACGAAACAAAAAATTCACATTTTGTTCAAAAAATAGACACCGTTTTGACAAAAAGTTATTATACAAAAAGCAGCTTATACTGAATTTATAAAGCTGCTTTAAAGTAAAAACGATTTCTTCTGAAATCTGGCATCTAAACAACAAGGAGGTCTATCTTTATTTTTCTCCTGCAAAAGAAAAAGAGAATGATGAAAATGGAGCGCGTACACGATTCGCCTGCTTTAGAATCCAAGCTAAACCTCTGATGGATGGCAGATTGGGCGGTTCCTAATGTGACTCGAACATCGTTTTGAGAAGCGTATAGAACCACATATAACAAATCAACTGAAGCAAGCTGATGAGGACAGCAGCTGCGAGTTTTCACAACACTTCAACATCGCTAAGTTAAACACTAATTGCCGTCATTTGCACAAGCCCATTCGCAACGAGCAGCAGAAAGCTCAATTCACTTAAAGAGTGCTCTTTCGTAGGTTCCCCAATTCCTCTGCAATTGCTTGCATTTCGCTGGGGCTGAAAGTATTTTTTTTCATTACATGGTCATAAATTTCTTTTAGGTCTTCATACATATTTACATTAAAATGTGTTGGTTGAACTGCACTGATGTTGATCATATTCAATTTTTCTGTAATTTTTTTAATCATGTATTCCATATTTTCTGCTGATTTTTCACATAAATTCAATTGATTTCATCCTCTCGTTTTTTTATTTGTTTCATTGTATCATGTATTATGAAAGATTGAATATTATGATCAAAAAAATTGATCTTTCCAAACTATTCTTTGCAGCTTATGAAAAAACGATTGAAGCAATGGTTTCAGGAGGTTTCAGCAATGATAAAAGTACTTTTTGTTTGTTTAGGAAATATATGCCGTTCGCCAATGGCTGAGGCGGTTTTTCGTGATTTAGTTAAACGGGAAGGTCTGGAAGATAAAATTTTTGTCGATTCAGCGGGAACGGGAGGCTGGCATGTAGGAAGCCCGCCGCATAGAGGGACTCGAGAAATATTAGACCGTTACCAAATTTCTTATGAAGGTTTAAAAGCACGTCAAATTCATAAGAATGATTTATCAGATTTTGATTATATTATTGCCATGGATGGAGAAAACTTAGGAAATTTGCGCCGGATGGCAGGATATAACAATACGGGTGAAATCAGTCGTTTAATGGATTTCGTACCAGATGCTGATATTTTGGACGTCCCTGATCCGTATTATACTGGGAACTTTGAAGAGGTTTATGACATGGTTGTCAAAGGCTGCAAAGGGCTGCTCCAGAAGATCAAAGAAGAACACCATCTTTCGTAGAAGAGGTGAAAGTCAAATGAAATCGCAAAATAAATTGTTAAAAGGGCTGTTCATCGGAGCGATCGCAGGCGCAGCGCTTTCTTTATTGGATAAAAAAACAAGGGACGATGTAATCAGCAAAAGCAGATCAGCTTTTAGCAAAATCAAGCAGTGCGCAGAAAATCCGATGGAGATTGCTGATAAAACAAAGGAAAAAATGAACTCTGTCAAAAGAACAATCGAGCAAACAATCGAAGATATTGAATTTGTTTCTGAAAAAGTGAAAGAATTAAAAGAAACGACACCGAAAGTAATGGAAATAATGAAAGAAGCAAAAGAGAAATGGAAGGAGCGCCTTTGACAGAAACTAGTTTGAAATGAGGTGCCAAGATGGATGACCACATCAACCTTCTTCAAATCGCTAAAGAGCTTTTTAAACGGTTTAAAGAAGATGAAATATCAAGTTTAGCTGCGGAGTTAGCCTACTTCTTTCTTTTGTCTCTTTTTCCATTCCTTATTTTTTTAATGAATCTCCTTGCATATTTGCCCCTCTCTTCAGATGTTGTTCTTGATTTTGTCGCACAATATGCACCGGGAAATACAATGAAATTGATCGAAAACAATGTGAGGCATATTATTGAAACTCAAAATGTGACCCTTTTGTCGTTCGGAGTCATTGGAACAATTTGGTCTGCCTCAAATGGGATTAATGCGATTGTCAGAGCTTTTAATAAAGCATATCAAGTGGAAGAAAACCGTCATTTCCTTGTAGCTCGCTTGATGTCTATTTTGTTGACTTTTGCCATGATTTTAGTCATTTTAGTTGCACTGCTGCTTCCGGTGTTTGGCAGAGAGATAGGCTTGTTTATATTTCGGGCGTTCGGATTTACAGAAGTGTTTTTAACGATATGGAATACGATAAGATGGTTATTAAGTGCTGTTATTTTGTGCATCGTTTTTACAGGACTGTATTTTATTGCGCCAAATAAACGGATGAAAATTTCTGAAGCATATCCAGGCGCTTTATTTGCTACCGTTGGCTGGATTGTTGTTTCTCTTCTTTTTTCTTACTATGTCGGAAATTTTGGGAATTTCAGCGTGACATATGGAAGCCTCGGCGGGGTGATCATTCTTCTAATTTGGTTTTATCTTTCCGCGGTTATTATTATATTAGGCGGGGAGATCAATGCAATTTTATCAAAAAATTCCAATAATTAATAAAGGCCGCCATTTATTTCGAAGACTTTTTTTCATTTCACATGGTCATATTAAAAATGAGGCTGAAAAAATTGACGTAAACAGGAGGACATACGAGTGGCAAAGCAATCAAAAAAAGGCGGTCAACACAACAAGCAAAACTCAAAATCCAAGCCGAAGCATAAAACAAGCGGAAGTGCGAACGGTCAAAACGGCTACCATTAAAAGAGATATTATCAAGCGCATTCCTCGGGCTGTCGACTTTTTCGACAGCCCGGGTTTTTGTATTCAGCAAGAATTTAGCTATGTTTGCCATGAGTTCAGAGCTTTAATTTTATATTAAATAAAGTTCGGCAATAGGTGAGTGTCTGCGTGTTGAAGCTTCTTTTTTTTGCGGGAATGTTCGCATCGGACCTCCGGCGGCGGAAGGCTTCTTTTGCGTTTTCTACTCAGCCATTTCTAAATATCGATCATAAATAGAAGCATAAATGTGTTCAATGTCCGCATCCGTCATGTACATAAGCGTTTCCCGATCAATATTTCCTATTTTTTCAATAAAATCAATCATATTTTTTCTTTCCTGCCGTTTCATCATTTTTCCCCTCTCCTCTATAATGTTATGATACAGTTTTTTTTATTTTGAAACTATTATATAACAGATGGAGTAGATGTTCAACTTATTTTTTAATTTTTTTCCCGCAATTTGTATTAATTGCAAATAAAAAAATTAATCAATTACAATAAAATTGTAGATATTAATGGAGGAGATGATACAGCATGGAATTTCAAATGAAGGAAATTGGATATAAAACAACTTTTGAATACGGAGAACTGCATGTGGCAGGTGATGTTACATACGGATTCCGTCCATTTCAATTGATGGTTTCCGCCATTGCTGGCTGCAGCGGAAGTGTTTTCAGAAAAATTTTAGATAAAAAAAGAATCGTTTATGACGATATTACGATTCAAGCTGAAGTTGAACGGAACGAAGAAAAAGCGAACAGAATTGAAAAAATTCATCTTCATTTCATCATTTCAAGTTCCAGCGAGGATTTGGACCGTGAGCAAATTCAAAAATGCTTGGAGCTGGCGCACAAAAATTGTCCAATGGTTCAATCAGTAGAAGGCAGCATCAACATTACGGAAACATTTGAACTAAAATAAAAGCTTTTATGAGCAAAAAAATTGTTTTTAGAAAAAAATGTAATACAATAAATGTGTATAATTCCGATCTGATTTCTAGGAGGTAATGTGATGACACAAACGAAGCTTGCCCGCCAGGCCGAATATGAAATTGATTCTATTTATTTAAAACGCTGGTCTCCGCGTTCGTTTTTAACTAAAGAGGTCCCGGAGGATGTGTTACTAAGCCTTTTTGAAGCAGCACGCTGGGCGCCTTCTGCTTTCAATTTCCAGCCATGGCGTTTTATTATCGCTCGCACAGAGGAAGACCGCAAAAGATTTATGTCATTCATTGGCGAGTTTAATCAAATTTGGTGCAAAAACGTCCCGGTTTTTGCCTTGATTATTTCTAAAAAGACTAGCGAGCGGGGGGAAATCGGCTCCCACGCCTTTGATGCAGGTGCAGCTTGGGGCTATTTATCATTAGAAGCAACAAGAAAAGGCTTGATTACGCATCCGATGACAGGCATAGACTTTGAAAAAGCACGTCAAGTTTTAAACATCCCTGAAGAGTATGCAATCAATGCGCTCATTGCAATTGGCTATCAAGGGGAAAAAGAAGCTCTGCCGGAAAGCCTGCAGGAAAGAGAGGCACCAACCCCTCGTCGTCCTATAAAAGAATCCATTTTTGAAGGCCTTTTTGGCGAATCGCTGAATGAATAAAAGTTTCAACAAAAAAATAGAAGCAGATGATAGAGATCTGCTTCTATTTCATTTTTATGAAGAGGAATTGTGGCATTGCCGATTTACCACATTTAGTTCTGAAAAATTTCCTTTCAGTTATTACGCTAGAGTCGAAGGTGTAAAAGTTCGTCCGGCAAATTCAAAAACAAAAAGTTATACGGCCTCGCTAAAACGGCGTTTATGTTGGATTGTAAAGTAGGTGATCGTTGCGAGAACAAACACGATCATAAAAGTGAGCAAAATAAATGCATTTTGCCACATAAACGCATAATCGCCGCTCGAAATGACTGAACGGAAGCCGGCTACGGAATATGTCATTGGCAGCCAGTTGTGGAGCGGCTGCAACGCTGTTGGGATTAACTCTAACGGGAAGGTACCGGCGCTTGTAGTTAATTGTAAGATTAAGATAATGATTGCTAAAAATCTTCCCGGATCACTTAACGTTGTGACAAGCAGCTGAATTAACGTCATGAACGTTAAGCTTGTGATGATCGTAAATACGATAAATCTCGCAATACTTTGCACTTCAATGCCTACTCCTGCTAGTAAAATTGTATCGGCTATCAACGATTGCATGACGCTGATCATAACGAGAACACCAAACTTGCTAAAAAACCAACTCATTCCCGTTTTAGGTGTAGTTGCTGGTTCACGAAGAGGGTACACAATTGTTACGAGCAAGGCGCCGACAAACAATCCCAGCGATAAGAAGTACGGAGCAATCCCCGTTCCATAGTTAGGAACTTCGTTTAATTTTTCGTTTTTAATTTTAATAGGTTTTGCAAACATATCGTATATTTCTTTGTCCGCTTTGACGTTGCTGGCATCTTTGGCTCCATCGTGCAATTTTTCTGCCAATTCATTAGAACCTTTATCCAGCGTCGTCATTCCTTCCGTCAATTGACCAGACCCGTTAGAAAGCTGCTCGATTCCGTGTGAAAAGTTTCCTAACCCATTTGTGAGTTTTTCCATTCCGTTTGCTAATTCGCCGGAACCAGCAGCAAGCTGATTAGTGCCATCTTGCAGTTGATCAGAACCGGAAGCGAGATCATGCAAGCCGGCTGATAATTGTCCGCTTCCTTCCATCAGCTGGGTTATTCCGCTTTTCGCTTCATTCATTTTTTCACCGAATGTCGATAATCCTTGGGAGAGCTCCTTCTGTCCGCCAGCTAATGATTCGGCACCTGCGGCGAGCTGCTCCTGCCCTGCTACTAGTCGTTTGAGACCGTCGCTTAAAGCGACTGTTCCGCTATGCAATTGCGCTGATCCAGAAGAAAGCTGATCAGCTCCATCTTTCAATGCTGCAGCATTTTCGGAAAGCTGGCTGATACCGCTTGTTACTTGTTTGCTTCCATCCGCCAGCTGCCCTACACTTGCACGCAGTTCTTTGAGTGCCGTTTTTTGCTGCGGATCAGACGTTTGAGCGATCATAGCATCAAGCCGGGCTGTCAGCTGTTCCAGTCCGGCACTCACCTGTGCCGCTCCCGTTTTCGTTTGTTCTGCTCCCTTAGCCCATTGTCCGAGTGATGACGACAGATTGCTGGCTCCGCTTCGTACTTGCTCGGCTCCGTTTGCGAGCTGAGGAGCTTTTTCATTTATTTGTTTCATTCCATGAAGTGATTGCTTTAATCCATCCGCCAGCTGCTGAGAACCATTTCTTGCCTTTTCTGCACCATCGAGCAATTTCTCTTGGGCTGCAATCAATTGGTCAAGACCGGAATTAAAACGGTTCATTCCGCTGTTCAGACGCTCGGCTCCGGAACTAGCGGATTGCAGCCCATTTTTAAATATCAATGATTTTTCAGCCATCGTTTTTAAATGTCCATATATTTCTTGAACTCCTTGTTCCGCAGAGAGCGCGCCGTTGTACAGCTCTTGTGAACCATCTTTGGCCGAATCAACCCCGTCCTTCAGCTTTATTGCTCCTTGTTTTGCTGAATCAATGCCATCATGCAGTTTCTTTGCTCCTTCGCTTGCCGATTCGAGCCCTTCTGCCAGCTTCTTAATATTTTGGAACATCGTTTCGGCATATGTTTCCGTTAATGTATCACCAACTTCTTCTTTCAGTTTTTCAATGGTTTTATCCCCGATTTGTGCTGCGAAAAAGTTCATGCTCTCATTCGGCATATAAATGAGCTCCATTTTTTGAGGGTGTTCGTCCTTTATCGTAGTTGCATGCTTTGAAAAGTTTTCTGGAATTTTGATAACTAGATAATATTTCCGGTTTTTTAATCCGTTTTCCGCTTCTTTCTCGTCAACAAATTCCCAAGAAAGCTGCTTTTTCTTTTTTAGATTTTCCACTAGATCGTCGCCGATCTTTAACTTTTCCCCATTCAATGTTGCCCCTTTGTCTTGATTGACTACAGCGACCGGCAATCTCTCTAAGTGGCCATACGGATCTCCAAATCCCCATATAAACATTCCGCTATACATAATGGGGATAAATAAAATAGCGATAACAGGAATCAAAATTTTCCGATTCGCTACAATCATTTTTAGCTCATGTAAAAATAATGAGATTCCACGCAACGGTTATCTCCTTCCTTTTTCGTACTTTTGACCATTTTGCTCATTTAGTCATTTTATGATAAAAGAAGAAGGACTATCTATTTCGACAATCCTTTTAAAAAATACAGCTCAAATAATTCTGCGATTTTCTCCTTTGGCAGCGGCTCATGTTCCTTTTCCCAATCAAAGTTTAGGGCGATATACATTTTTAACATTAAAAAGGCGGTGATTTCGGAATCACAGTTGCGAATTTCTCCTTTTTTTATGGCGTTGTCAATTTTTTCGCGGATAAAGGCGATAATCGCCCGATCCAATCTTTTCATCACTTCTTGAACGGCCGGAGTCCCGATATCCCGAATTTCTTGGAGAAGCTTAATTGTTAGTGGATGTTGCTTTCGAAACTCTGCAATGCGATATAAAGCGCGATGGGCGTTTTCAAGAAATGGACGATCGGGGTCCATTGCATGCTCTGCCGTTTCTTTTATTTCTACAATAACTGAGGAAATAATTTCGTCTAACAAATCCTCTTTGCTTTTAAAAAACGTATAAATTGTTCCTTTGCCTACATTCGCGAGTTTCGCCACTTGTTCTATCGTCGTTGCCTTATACCCGAATAAGGAAAAAGATTTTGTCGCCGCATCAATAATATTTTGTTTTCGATCGATAGCCATGCTCCTCATCCTCTTGATTGACTAAATGGACATTTTGGTCATTTCGTTAAAATTATCATACTATATTGCCTGATTAAAATAAAGGGGTTTTTTTACAAAATGATCGACAGGCTTTACACATGCGGCTGTCCTCATTTTTAAAAAGGGAAGAAGGTCCAAGCACGGTAACGTTGTGAAATGTTTGCAAAAACCACCACGTTATAGTATACCGTCAATCATCCGAAGCTGTAATCGGCAAAAGGCTTCTGCTTCAGACATCATTTTTTTCTTGTTGTTGTATTTTTTAGATTTGAGTATTTTGCACATGGTGTCCTCTAAATGATAGAGCAGAAGGAACAAAATAATCAATTACCAAATAAACTAAAATCCGTTTTCAACGAATTAGAAATCTTGAAACATCTTCGAAAGGCAAACATCCAAAAAAATCTCTGATTCACCTGTTCTTATTTGTTTCAACTGGTGTTTTGCCTCATTTTCCAACAGAAGAACTGGTTCCGGCTTTTGGACTCTAAAAAAGCGGATCAGCTGCCAGTCAAGGATGCGGTCTACCGTTTCCTCAACCATGGCGCCGTTCTACTTTCCTTTAGTTCCTCGGTCATTGCCAAGGTTAGTAGCCTAACAGATAAATACCGGGTAAAAGTATTCATTATTGATGATTCGATGTTTGGACGGAATCGCAGTAAGAAAGTGGAACTGCTTGCACGTTGTATGGATCACTCGTCGCTCCGGAAGCGATTCTATAAAGGCTTTCGTATGCTTACTTTAGGCTGGTCTGACGGCTACTCCTTTATGCCGATTGACTTTTCTTTATTGAGCTCCAAAAAGGCTCAAATCAATGGGATTTCAGAAAAAATAGATAAGCGTACATCAGGGGATAAATGCTGTGTTGAGGCATTACAGACAGCACCAGAACAAATCCCTGCTATACTGCCTTGACCGCAGGGTTGGAGCTCGTTACGTCTTGATGGATACATGGTTTACTCAACAACCTCTCATTCAAGCAATCGTGGAACAGGGACTTGATGTGATCGGCATGGTGAAAGCGACCAATCAACACTATCTCGTAGGGGGCAGAGCCGTCTCTTTAAAAGAACTCTATCGATTGTCTAATCCGGTTCAAGGAAAGAAAGGAATCCTTCGTTCCATTCACACGGTGATGGCAAATGGAATACCAGTTAAAGTGGTCTTCATTCAAAACCGAAACAAGAAAAACGAATGGGTGACCATTCTTAGCACCGATTGTACCCTGACAGAACAAAAAATCGTGCGCATCTATGGAATACGCTGGGACATCGAAGTATTTTTCAAGACGACTAAGTCACTGTTGCGCCTTCAGGAAGAATTCCAAGGCCGTTCTTTCGACTTGCTTATCAGCCATACCAACATTGTGTTTACTCGTTACATCGTTCTCTCGTGGCAAAATCAATGTAACACGGATGATCGGACCATTGGCGGTCTCTTTTATGAACTATGCGATGAAATCAATGAACTGGATTGGGCTGTAGCTTTACAGCAGTTGATCGAGCTTCTTCAAGATACCCTAAAAAAGATAAATAAAATGACAAAAAAATCATTGAAAGTCAACTACAGCAATGGATTGCAGGCCTTCCTAGTTATATCAAGGCTTATTTGCCAATTTCTATCTGCGAAAGTTGAGTTAGTAATTAAAATAAAATCAAAAATAAAGGAGAAAATGGATATGACTATTACTAGCAATTATCTTCATTCCCCTGCACTTAAAACAGTACAGGGGAATGTTGTAAAGATTTTATACAGCGAAAATGTGTATCAATCTATTTTCCCAGTAGCCTATATATCAGCACAATACCAATTAATAACACGGGTATTTGAACCGATAACTTAATTAAGCTATTTGTGAATATATACTCACCTATTAAAACGACTAATCCTGCAAAAATTGCAGATATAATAGCTTTTTTCATAATTTTCAACCCTTTTTATTGAGATAAGACAATAGGAGGATATTTATTACCATAAGTATATTTAACATAAATCGGGACACCTGTTATATACTCAGATATTATGGCTCCTACAACAGCTCCTGCAACTGCGCCAGCTATTCCAAATATACTACCTAGATATGCTGCACCACCAGAAATTCCACCTTTTACTATGGCTCGAACATCAGTCTTAGAGTCTTAGTCAACCACAGTTCGATTCCCCACCAATGAAATTTAATTGCTCTTTTTCCTTCAGAAGCTTTAGCGTAACTAATAGTTTTAGCTGAAACGTCTTTAGGCATTACAACAACAATATTTCTTACTACCGCTGTATTAGCTCCACTGATGGTCTCTAAATTATTATTAGCTTGAGATACTAAATTGTTAACAATCTCAAAATCTCTTTCAGAAAGAATCTCCTTTAACTTTTTCTCATCTTTCAATACAAATTTATTTTCTTCGACAACAACATATTGATCAGCTGTTTGAATTAGATTTTCTGATAACGATACATTATATCCTTGAGAATAGACGTTTAATGTTCTTGTTTTTCTGCCGCAAACGCTGAGTATGATGGTAATGTACTTCCTAACAAAGATAAACTTAAAGTCCCTAGTAAAATTTTTTTACGCATATTAAATTACCTCCTTAGTATATTAATTTCTATCACACCTTATAGACGTTAATTTTATCAATATAGTTCCACATATTTCATTTTTTGACATAAAAATACCATTAAATAAAGTATTCTAGAACTTTATTACTGGTAGACTAAATACCAACAAACTCGAAAATCCTTAAAAGAATGAAACTAATTACAATGCCTTAATGGATAAGTGACCTTTATTTTTTCTCTTTCAGTAGATTACTTAACGCTTGTTCCCAAAATGGAATACCATCTACAAAACCCGCTTCTTTGCAACGTCTCATCTCATTTTTAATCTTTTGAATGGCCTTTTCTAATTTTTCCATATTTACAGCAATCGTCCGGGACACCGATCTATCATGCCCTGTCTGAATTCAAGGGATGGTAAAAAAAGGTATGCATATCGGTCTGTCATGGCAAGGGATGATAGTCCCAAAGCGCTTACAGATGAAATTCAAAAAAATGGTTCGCTAACCTATGACTTACATCTGTTTTCAGCGAATCAAAAAAGTTCCCTCAAAGTCTTGACTGACTCTTTGCAAAATGCTCGATTTATCAAAATATATTGTTTATGTCAGAAAATAAAAATAATTTTTACGGACAAATTTTTTCCATAATTGTAAACGGCCTTTTTTAGAAGGAAGTGTTTATTTTAAACAACTTTTGTTAAAATAAGTAAGCAAAGTTTTCGGGAAAATTATTGCTAAATATGGGTGGTGAGCTTTATGTTCAATCGTATATTATCGATCTTGGTTGTTGTTGGATTGCCGTTGTCCGTTATTGGCAGTTTGATGCATTGGAATGCACTGCTTCTATTTGCAATTTATTGTTTAACGATTATCGGACTCGCCAGTTTTATGGGAAGAGCGACAGAAAGCTTGGCGATTGTGGCAGGTCCACGAATTGGCGGACTGTTGAATGCGACTTTTGGGAACGCTGTTGAGCTCATTATTTCAATCTTTGCGTTAAAAGCAGGTTTAATTTCAGTTGTTTTAGCATCTCTCACAGGTTCTGTAATCGGCAACTTGCTGCTTGTTGCAGGTTTATCGTTTTTTGTCGGTGGATTAAAGTACAAGCGGCAGAAGTTTAATGAATACGACGCAAGACATAATTCTGGATTGTTAATGTTTGCGGTCATTGTTGCCTTTGTCATTCCAGAAGTGTTTGCACAAACAATGAATGATACGGACACATTGACGTTAAGCATTGGCATTTCCATCATTATGATCGGGCTCTATTTAGCCGCGTTGTTTTTTAAATTGGTAACCCATCGGGGAGTTTATCAGAAAAAAGAGGAGCAGATCGAAGAACACGAAAGCCCGGAATGGTCTGGCAAGATCGCAACCATCATTTTGTTTTTGGCAACAATTGCGGTTGCATATGTTTCGGAAAATCTTGTACATACGTTTGAAACGGTCGCACATGAACTTGGCTGGAGTGAATTATTTATTGGGGTAATTGTCGTTGCCATTGTTGGAAATGCAGCGGAGCATGCGTCTGCGATTATTATGGCTTACAAAAATAAAATGGATGTAGCGGTTGAAATCGCCATCGGATCAACCTTGCAGATCGCCATGTTTGTTGCGCCTTTGCTTGTATTAATTTCGCTTCTGTTTTCAGAAAAAATGCCGCTCGTCTTTACGCTTCCTGAGTTGATTGCCATGGCGACAGGAGTACTGCTCATGATTGTAATTTCCAATGACGGCGATACGAACTGGTTTGAAGGGGCTACTTTGCTTGCTGCTTATGTCATCATGGGGATAGGCTTCTATCTATTATAGGAAGATATTTTGCGGATAAAATACAAATAGCTTGAAAAAACTACAAGCAAAGGCTACTTGAAAGGAGATAACCACATGAAACAGCTAATGACGTTATTTATTTCAGTCATGCTTGCATCGGTTTTTTCAAGCTTAAGCTTCGCTGAAGCACCAACTATCCCCAAATCGGTGATGGATATTTCAAAAGAAAATACGTATCCAAATCCGAGGCAAAATCTTCCTTATTTACAGCCAAGTGAATTAACAAAAGAGTTAATCAAAACATCCAACGTCCCGATTGAAAATCCTGTTTTAATTAAAATGTTAAATGAGTCTTCCATTACACCTTCTCCAACCGCCATAGGATATAGAGCCGCCATTTACTTGGGACGGTGGGCATTGAATTATGAATCTGAGGAAACAACAGTCAATTGGGAGTATCAAAAAATCAATACAAACTTTTTTGACAATCGAGGCGGTAAGTCGCCCGTTCAAATTAGCTATAAACAGGAGGCGCAAAAACGGGTAAAAGGAGGATTAACCGCTAGAATTTCTGATCATAAAGATGTCAAAAAATTGATGCTGATGAAGGCGGCAAAGAAATCGAAAATGCCGCTAGCATTTGAAACAATTGTCGGCTTCGGGACGAAAAAAAATCAAGTATATAATATCCCGCCGAAAAAAATGGGGTATTTATACGCATACGTTCCCGCTGTCAACGAAAAAGGAAAAGTCACTTACGGAGAAGTGTATTTAATGTTAAGGGGAAGCAAGAAGCAAATTGTTGTCAAAAATGTTACGCAACAAGGCATTGGAGCATGGATTCCTGTGCAGGATCGGGCATCCTTCCACTTTCTTATTACCAATCAGCCTAGATAATAGAAAAGGGCGGGCGAAAGGCAAATATATTGCCGAAAGAAGCCCAAGCCCTTTTATTATATGCGCGCTTTTCTTTTTGTAAAATCTAAGTCTCGGTAATAACTATTTTTCACTAAAAGATTCGGTCCAAGACACGCTACGTTTGGACAATGGCAATTCAGCTGTTGGGCAATCGGGGATTGCATCCATTTTTCATAGGCTGATAAAAGAGTATCTTTTTTGATGTTTCCAAGCGGCGGTACATCGCCGAAATCTGTCACAATAATGTCCCCTGTAAAAATATTGACATTGAGACGGGATCTGCCGTCAGGGTCATTTCGAACAGTCACGTTTTTGCTTTCTCTCAATCGCTTCAGCAATGCTAAATCTTCCTCATTGTCGCTGCAAGCGTAAAACGGGAGTGTTCCAAACAGCATCCACACTGATTCGTCGCGGATATCCAAGAGCTTATGAATTGCTTCGCGTATCTCATCCAAGCTGAGCGTTTCAAGATTGCTAGCGAAATCACTTGGATACATTGGATGCACCTCATGGCGTTGACATTTCATTTCGTCTACAATTTGTCTATGGATTTTTTCAAGATGAGGAACCGTCCGTTTATTCAGCATCGTCTCCGCTGAAACAATTACTCCCGCTTCAGCCAGAGCTCTAGAGTTTTCAATGATTCGTTCAAAATATTTTGCACGTTCTTTATATGGAGGCTTCTTTTTCATCATTGCAAATCCGGCTTCAACAAAATCATCGACCGTTCCCCAGTTATGGGAAATATGCAAAACATCTAAATACGGGATAATTTTTTCATAGCGTTTCAAGTCCAATGTTAAATTGGAATTGATTTGGGTTCGTATCCCGCGTTCATGTGCGTATTTTAAAATGGGAACGACATAATTTTCCACAGATTTTATCGAAAGCATCGGCTCCCCGCCGGTAATCGAAAGGGATCGCAATGTCGGCACTTCGTCTAGCCTTTTTAAAAGTAAATCGAGCGGCAGCCCTTCCGGATCTTTCGGAGATAAAGTGTATCCTACAGCGCAATGCTCACATCGCATATTGCAGATTGTGGTGGTGGTAAATTCTATATTTGATAATGTTAATTCACCGTATTCCTTCATATCTAAATAAGCTTCCCAAGGGTCATAGGAAGGAGTAATCTTTTTGAGGGTTGTATAAGTTTCCATAAAAATCATTTCTCCTTTAATTAACGTTCTCAAGACATAACGTTCCTTATGACGATATTGCCCTGTTACCTCTACACCGTTTTTTGAATTAATGCTTCCAGCAATGCGGAATACCCTTGAAGCATCAACCGCCCTAGAGTCGCCCCCTAGCTCTTTTAATTGTTCTAAGAAGTGATTTTGTACCGCTTGCCATAACGGTGAAGCTTTGTAAGGAACAGGCTCTTTAAGCCAAATTAAAACCATTTCTTGACCGCTAAAAATGATTATATTCGGCTCTGGAATCGATTGGCCAAAATAATCGTATTCTAATTTGCCGATGATCCAGTTCGAATTATAATTAAACAAATAAAAATCTAAATCAACATATAACGACTTTAATTGCCTTATATTCGTAATTTGTCGGCTAGGCTTATAAAATTGTATTCTAGCTAAAATAAACATCCTCTTCGAGCCATTCGGTTAGTTTTTCAGCCAATTCCTGTGGTTTGTAATGATATTGGATGAATTTACCTTCTTTTTTCTTTGCAACAGTAATCCATCAATCAGAGTTATGATGATGAAACCATGCATGGTATCTAGCGTTATCTAGCCTTTTTGCATTTTCCATAAATATTTTCTGGTGTGCGTAAAATGTTTGTGGGAGAAATTCTTAGAATTCCCGATGAGGGGGGTAGGAACGTAGGTTCGTAATCCCCTCATCGGGGTCACCAAGCGAAAGCGCGGTAGGATCCCAAGCAGGAACATGAAAAAAGGACTCTCTCCCTGATAAGATGATTATTGACCACACTATCAAACAGGAGGAGAGAGTCCCATGAATATTCAACAACATCTTACCACAAATTCGTTGACATGGAAAGAGATCGAACTTGATTTGTTTCGGCCCTGCAAAACGCCTTCGCCGAGCTGTTTACGGCTTTGTTGGAGGACATCGACCGACAATTGGCGGAAACCCGGGACAAGCGCCGGTACCACTTGAAAGACAAACGACGCTCCACGATTCAAACCCTGTTTGGCGAAGTCACCTTTGAGCGAAACTACTATTTAGACCGAGAACAAAACCGTTACACGTTTTTGCTTGACTCCCTTCTAGCGTTTGATGGATCGCAGTCAATCAGTCCTTGTCTAGAAGAAACGGCGGTGGGATTGGTTGTGGAGTGCTCTTCTTATCGCAAAGCGGCTTGTACGCTTGCCCAGATGGTCGGGTATCCGGTGATAAGCCATGAGGCGATCCGCCAGTTGGTGCTCGAAGCCGAAGCTCCGCTGCACTGCCCGGTTGACCAGCAATATGGACGGATGCTGTTTGTGGGAGGCCGATGGACTGTTTGTCTCTCGCCAAGGGAAGAGAAAACGGGCCAAGGAAGACAAATCCTGATCGTTCACGAAGGGTGGAAGCGCAACGGCTTACGGATCGAATTCGTGAATCAGCGCCATTACGTCCATGAGGGCAAGAGGGAGGGCTGTCAAGAAAAACTCGACAGCCTAAAATTAAATCCAGATTTTAATTAACAAATTTAATTGTTTCCACCTTTAAAATTCCCTTTGCTCTTCCACCTTTAGCATTTCCTTTTCTATAACGTCTACCAATTTTTTAGTACTATACATATATAGCACTAACTCTTTATCCCCATCTTCAATGTGGATTTCAGCTTGAACCCTTATTTTTGATGGCTTTCCTTTATAGATAACATCGAAAGTTCCAAACTCTTTGATCTCATTGTCTTCATTCATTTTATCTATTTCAGATAGAATCATGTTGATTTCTTCTTGAGTCAAGCCTGAATCTAAAATTGAGTTTGATAAATGGTTTAAAAAGGGTTCTATCTCTTCAAGATCAAAATTCATTCCTGCAGCATAACGTGCTTCTTTGTATTTAGTAACTTTATTCCAAAAATTAATCATAAAAATAGGTTCCTCCTATCAAATGTTTAATTTTCAGGTTTAATTCTAGAATATAAAACATCATGTTCTTTAATTGATCGATCCTCGTTTTTAATTAAATCATCCGTTCCAGTAAATAACATATAACATCCTTTCCTTACATACGATTCACTTATTCCTAGCAATTTAGCTAATTTGTAATTCGAGAAATCAGGATTCAACTCAATTGCTTGTCTAAGTTTTTCTAAGTTCTTATCCGTTTTATTGCGCTGTTCTTTTAAATACTCCTCACGGCTTTTTACGCCCATTTCCCGGCGTTTTTGTTTCCTTCTCCGCTTTTCATTCGCATCTATAATCGTGCTTAAATGGCGTTGTTCGTCCTCTGTTATATCTAACCATTCAATTAATTTTTTATTGCTGATATTATATCCAGCGCCAGGATACCCTTTTTCTCTGGCTATTCGGTTTGCTTCTTCGTTATTCCGTGCATAATAGGCCTTTTCAGCGCTTCTGGTGGATCTTCTTAAAGGCTCATTAAACTGTAAATTAAACGTTAGCGTTTGTTTTAAGGCTTCTTCTGGATCATTCAAAAAGCAACATAACCAATAACGGTACAAGAAACAAATTGTCTCACGATAACCAGTAACGTTATAATTGCGTAATTCAACCAGTTTTTCTAAGTCTAGTAATCTAGCATGATGCGATCGGAAGACGTTAAAAAGATGTTGTACCTTCTTTTTTCGTCCTCTTTTTTTAGGCTTTCCTGTTTTGGCTCAACCTCAAGTTCCGGTAAATACCTCAAATTGTAAACTGCACCATTAAATAATTGTAGCATGCCATCAGAAAAATGTAAGCGAATTTGAATCGAATATGATGTAAAAAAGTGTTGACAGAGGGGAAGGATAGTGGCATAATCCAAGTAAACGAATAAGAATTATAAAGTTAATAATAAAACTCTTATCAAGAGCAGGTGGAGGGATGAGCCCAATGAAGCCCGGCAACCGACTCATATGATGAGCACGGTGCTAATTCTCCCAACAGAGATGTTGAAAGATAAGAAGTTGTTTTGACAAAAAACCTCTTCTTATTGAAGAGGTTTTATTTATATAAAAAAATCTGAATGAAGAGGATTGAAAAAATGGGTCACGTAACAGCAGTATACCAAATCATTGCGAAACGAGAAGATTTAGAAAAAAAAGCAGAAGACATTGCTCTTGGATTAACGGTAGGTTCGTGGACTGACCTTCCTCTTTTAGTGCAAGAGCAGTTAAAAAAGCATAAAGGACAAGTGGTTGAGATAAAAGAAACAGGCGAGGATCCATCCTCCGGCAAAACGATTGCACAGCTTCACATTCGCTTTCCGGGAGAAAACTTTTCTAAAGACATTCCTGCCATCTTAACGACAACTTTTGGAAAATTATCACTAGATGGAGAAATAAAATTACTAGATTTGCAGTTTGACGATGAGATCTTTCGGTATTTTCCAGGTCCTCGATTTGGAATTCAGGGGTTACGAGAAAAACTTGGCGTTTACGACAGACCGTTAGTGATGAGCATCTTTAAAGGTGTAATTGGACGTGATATGGATTACCTTCTTGCCCAATTGCGGGAGCAGGCTCTCGGGGGCGTCGACTTAGTAAAGGATGATGAAATACTTTTTGAAAATTCGCTCACATCATTTGAAACAAGAATAAAGGAAGGCAAAAAAGTTCTTGATAACGTGTATCAAGAAAAGGGACACCGAACTTTGTATGCGGTCAATTTGACGGGAAAAACATTTGAATTGAAAGATAAGGCAAGAAAAGCAAAAGAATTAGGTGCCGATATTTTGCTATTTAATGTTTTTACATATGGACTCGATGTGCTGCAAGCATTAAGGGAAGATGATGAAATCGCCCTCCCAATTATGGCTCATCCGGCGTTTAGCGGATCGTTTACTTCATCCGAAAAATATGGGCTCTCTCATTCCTTATTGCTTGGAAAATTGATAAGAATTGCTGGAGCAGATTTTTCGTTGTTCCCTTCACCATATGGCAGCGTTGCATTGGAGCGTGACAAAGTTTTAAAAGTGAAAGAAGAATTGGTGAAGGAATCAGTTTTAAAACCAGTTTTTCCTGTTCCATCTGCTGGCATTCACCCGGGTCTTGTTCCCATTTTAATTCATGATTTTGGAAAAGATTGTGTCATTAATGCAGGAGGCGGTGTTCACGGTCACCCGCAAGGTGCTCAGGGTGGAGGAAAAGCTTTCCGTCAGGCAGTTGACGCTGTTTCCCGGGGTGTTCCCCTTAATGAAGCAGCTGAAGACATAGAATTACAAGAAGCAATTCGGCTCTGGGGATGGAAGGAGGCACCGTCCAATTGAAGCCAGTAATATTTTGTGATTTTGATGGAACGGTGACAAAAAAAGATAACATCGTTAGCATCATGAAGCGTTTCGCTCCAAAAGAGTGGGAGCAATTGAAGGATGGCGTCCTTTCCCAGTCGATTAGTATTCAGGAAGGAGTCGGCAAGATGTTTGCACTTCTTCCATCTTCTTTAAAGGGTGACATCATTCACTATATTTTAGAAACTGCAGAAATAAGGGAAGGATTTCGCGACTTTGTTCATTATGCGAAAAACATGAACATTCCTTTATACATTGTCAGCGGCGGAATCGATTTTTTTATTAAACCGCTGTTGCAGCCTTTTGATTCTATTACCGCACTGTTTTGCAATAAAGCGGATTTTAGCGGAGAAACGATCACCATTCATTGGCCTTATACGTGTGATGAAAAGTGTCCCAACCAAAATTGTGGGTGCTGCAAACCGACAATTATTCGGCAAATTGCAAATGCTGACACTCATTCCATCATCATCGGGGATTCCGTCACAGATTTAGAAGCCGCGAAGATTGCAGATACAGTTATTGCACGTGATTATTTATCAAAAAAATGTCAAGAATTTTCTATTCCTTATCAATCTTTCGAAACCTTTTACGACTGTATTGACATTTTAGAGAAGACAATAAACAAAACAAATTTCATAGAAGAAAAAGGTGGCGCAAAATGAGTGTCGTTTTAACTCGTGTTCATGAGCTTGCGGAGATTAAAGAGGAGCTTGCTGCGAGGGATTGGTTTATGGGGACAAGCGGCAATTTAGCCATAAAAGTTCAAGATTCCCCGCTTCAGTTTCTTGTGACCGCAAGCGGCAAAGATAAACGAAAAAAAACGAAGGAAGATTTTTTGCTTGTTGATGGAGAAGGAAATCCTGTAGGCGCAACACAGCTGAAGCCTTCGGCAGAAACGCTGTTGCATTGCGAAATATATAAAAGAAGCAAAGCCGGCTGCAGCCTGCATGTACATACGGTTGCAAATAATGTCATCTCTGAACTTTATGGTGACGCTGGGAAAATTGTATTTCAAGGACAAGAACTGATAAAAGCGTTTGACCGCTGGGAGGAAGATGCAGAATTACAGATTCCGATTATTTATAATTATGCCCATATTCCTACATTAGCAAGCACTTTGGGCGATTTCGTGGAGGAGGATAAAGGGGCAGTTCTTATTCGCAACCACGGAATTACTGTATGGGGAAAAGATGGCTTTGAAGCAAAGAAAATTTTAGAAGCTTGTGAATTTTTATTTCAGTATCAGCTTGCTCTTATTCAAGCAAAAGCCGGTCTCCTTGCGAGTACAGGAGCTTTAAATAATTAAACATTTTAAGGAGGTATTTTACATGACAACGATTAAAATTCAAGGAACAAACGAAGTTATCAGCAATCAAGAGGAAGTGATTTCATTTTTAAATCAACAAGGTGTTATTTACGAGCAATGGGATATTGCCAAATTACCAGAGCATTTAAAAGAGAAATATCTTTTAAATGATGAGGAAAAACAAACGATTTTACAATCTTTTGAAAATGAAATTAAAGATATTTCAGCAAGACGCGGCTACAAAGCTTGGGATGTCATTTCTTTAGCAGATCATACGCCAAACCTTGAAGAGCTGCTGAAAAATTTTCAGCGTGAACATCATCATACAGATGATGAAGTGCGCTTTATTGTAAGCGGCCATGGAATTTTTGTTATTCAAGGACAGGACGGAAAATTTTTTGAAGTGCATCTTAATCCGGGAGACCTTATTTCTGTTCCAGAGGGCAGACGCCACTATTTCACATTAGCTGATGACCGAAAAGTTGTTGCGATCCGCATCTTTGTGACAGAAGAAGGCTGGGTGCCAGTTTACGAAAAAGAAGAAGTAAATTAAGTTTACAAAAAATTTATGAAAAAGCGGCTTTAAACATTCACAGCTGCAAGCTTAACATCATCTTTTTCATATAACTGGCTGCTCTTCGGATACACAATTCATCCAGCTCAGTGAACAATGTTCCTGAATGCAAAGAAACTATGAAAATACCACAGCGGCTGCTGACCCGGTTTTAATAGGTTTACACATTTTTGCGAAGAAGCTTGCAGCTAAAAGAGCACCACAAAAATAGGCTTGTCTTATGTTACAAGAGGATATAGTTTCACTTGAAAACCAAGTAAACACAGATAATTTATCAAGTATTATGGCGGGATGGGGAAAATCAAGAATAAATGATGCAGATTTATATTTTTAGGAAGGGGCTGTCTTCAAAAGTCAAAATCCACTGAAAACGAAACATCATAAGCATTGATATATCAACGTTTCTAAAACATTAAAGGGGCGTCTATAAGCCGGAAAATCGACTTATTAGACAGCCCCCTCTATTTAATGGATGCGGCGGCTGCTTTGGATCTAGAAATCCGAATCCATTTGGAGCATTTGCCGAAATCAGCTTTTACAAGCAGGTGACGAAGTGGTCTTGTAATAATGTCGTCCCCATATTGTGAATGGATATTATGAAAGACTCTTTTTTCACTTTATGACAAACAAAGATAGAGGAGGGAATTTTTTTGAAGGATTTTACAACATATTTTACGATGACTGAGCAAGATGTCATCGAATATGTACAGAAAAAACTCGATATTTTTGAACAAAACGCAGAATTGGAATGTCGAGAGATTGGCGATGGCAACTTAAATTATGTATTTCGTGTCGTTGATCAAAATAGCGGCCAGTCTGTCATTATTAAACAAGCTGGTCCGGTTGCGCGTATTTCAGACGCCTTTAAAGTTTCGCCAGATCGCAATCGGATTGAAAGCGAAGCATTGAAGCTGCAAGGGGAATTAGCGCCTGGATTTGTACCTAAGGTTTATTCGTATGATCCGATTATGAATTGTTGTGTGATGGATGATCTATCTGACCATGAAATTATGAGGACAGCTCTTTTAAAACATAAAAAATTTCCTTTGTTTGCCGACCATATTACAACGTTTCTTGTCAACACCTTATTGCTTACTTCAGATGCCGTTATCGATCATAAAGAGAAGAAAGCATTGGTGCAAAAATTTACAAACCCAGAATTATGTGAAATAACAGAAGATCTCGTGTATACAGAACCTTTTTACGATTGTGAGCAAAATGATGTATTTCCAGAAACGAGAGAATTCATCCGTGAAGAAATTTGGAATGATTCAAAGCTTGCATTGGAAACAGCTAAACTGAAGTTTGATTTTATGACAAAAGCACAGTCCCTCCTCCACGGCGACCTTCATACCGGTTCCATTTTTATAAAGGAAGATTCAACAAAAATAATCGATCCTGAGTTTGCTTTTTATGGACCTGCTGGGTTCGATATTGGGAATGTGATTGCAAACCTTATTTTCGCCTATGTAAATGCAAGCTTTACAATTGAAGATCAAGAAACAAAGGAAGACTACTTGCAATATATTCAACAAACAATCTCAGACGTAATAGAGCTGTTTACAAAAAAATTTTTACATGCTTGGGATGAGAATATAAAAGAAAGAACTGCAAGTGCACCTAGTTTTAAAGAATGGTATTTAAATTCCATCCTTGAGGATGCCTCAGCCGCTGCCGGACTTGAATTATGCAGAAGAATTATTGGGATCGCCCATGTAAAAGACATCACGTCAATTGAAAATAAAGAATCCCGAGCTTTGGCTGAAAAAATTTGTTTAACAGCTGGTAAAACCTTTATTCTTGAACGTGCAAACATTCGTACAGGCGACGACTTTGTGAATGTTTTATTACAAAGTGTCCGCAAATTTATTGAAGGGGAAAAGTTTTATGACAGCAGTAAAAGCCATTCAATCCGTACAACTGGATGATGAAAACAATACGGTGATCATACTCGACCAAACGCTATTGCCGAATGAGAAAGTATTTCTGCATCTTTCTACTCCAGAAGAAATATGGGAGGCCATTTACCATCTGAAGGTTAGAGGAGCACCTGCGATCGGAATTGCTGCTGCATTCGGTGTTTATTTAGGCACGAAGCAATCAAAAGCGTCGACTTATGAACAGCTTTTGGATGATTTTCAAAAAATCAAACAGTATTTGGCTTCATCGCGGCCGACTGCAGTGAATTTATTTTGGGCTTTAGATCGCATGGAGGATAGACTCAAAGTAGAAAAAGACAAAAGCATCGAGGAAATTAAAAACGCACTGAAGGAAGAAGCAGAACATATCCGTAATGAGGATGAGCAAGTCTGTTATTCGATCGGGGAGCATGCCCTGTCATTATTAAAACCCGGCTGGGGTCTTCTGACCCATTGCAATGCAGGAACAATTGCGACGGCGAGGTATGGGACTGCGTTAGCTCCCATCTACTTAGGCCAAGAAAGAGGCTACCATTTCAAAGTTTTTGCAGATGAAACAAGACCGCTTCTTCAAGGTGCACGTCTAACTGCATGGGAATTGCAGGAAGCTGGTGTGGATGTAACGTTAATTTGTGACAACATGGCATCCATTGTGATGAAGGAGGGAAAAGTACAAGCGGTTTTAGTCGGGTGTGATCGAGTTGCCGCAAACGGAGATACTGCCAATAAAATTGGAACTTCCGGAGTGGCAATCTTAGCAAAATATTATGGAATCCCGTTTTATGTTTGTGCTCCGCTTTCAACAATCGATTTAGATTGTCCGACAGGGGAACATATACCGATCGAAGTGAGAAAAGCAGAGGAGATCACGACAAAATGGTATGAAAAACCGATGGCGCCGGAAAATGTGCAAACATATAATCCGGCATTCGACGTGACCGATCATGAACTCATTACGGCAATTATTACAGAAAAAGGGATTGCCTATCCACCCTTTACAAAAAGTTTAAAACACATGAAAAGCGTTTAATTGCCTTTTCATACAAAAACCCCTTAAAAGGGAATGCTTTCACATTCTTTTAAGGGGTGTAAAATTTTATTCGAAATATAATTCCGGACGTCTGTCTTGAAAAATAGGAATGGTTTTTCTTACACGGTCAATTTCTTGAAGATCCAGTTGGGCGTAAAAAATTCCTGCATCTGTTTGATCATGAACAAGAAGCTCGCCCCAAGGGGCAATGACCATTGAGTGTCCATTAAATTCATTATTTTGATCCGCTCCGACCCGGTTTACTGCTACAACAAACATTTGATTTTCAATTGCCCGTGCTTGGAGAAGCAATTGCCAATGGTCAATTCGCTTTTTCGGCCATTCGGCAGGAATGAACATAATGTTTGCACCTTTTAATGCATGGGTGCGAATCCATTCCGGAAAACGCAAATCATAACAAATAACACCACCGCAAGTGATGCCGTCCAGCTCAAATATATTTACTTTTTGACCGGCACTCATAAATTTATGCTCATCCATCAATTTAAACAGATGGGCTTTGTCGTATTCAGCGGTGATATTTCCGAATCGGTCGACAACGTACATGGTATTAAAAAATTGTCCGTTTTTTTTCGTTGCAACTGAACCGCCGACAATATTGACATGATATGTTTTAGCAAGGGATGTCAGCAGCTCAATTGTTTTTTCTCCATTTTTGTCTGCAAGCTCATCAAGCTGATCAAGGGCGTATCCTGTATTCCACATTTCAGGCAAAACAATTGTATCCGCTTGATGGCTTGCTGCTTCTATTATATTTTTTTGAGCGATTTCATAGTTTTGGTCCGGTTCGCCTAAAATGATATTCATTTGTATACAAGCAACTTTCATGATTTTCAGCCCCTAGACATTTTTATATAAAGACTATAGAATTTTTATGATAATTTCAACTATTTTTATAAAAAAAGGTGGATTAGAGTGGAGATTTCAGAACGTTTAAAAAAGCTTCCAACACAATTTTTCTCTGCCCTTGTGAAAAAAGTGAATAACGCTGTAGCCGAAGGAAGAGATATTATTAATTTAGGACAAGGAAATCCTGACCAGCCGACTCCCCCGCATATCGTCAAAGCGCTGCAAACCGCAGCAGAAGACCCGAAAACACATAGATATTCACCATTTTCAGGTCTGATCGAGCTAAAACATGCGGCTAGTGAATATTATAAGAAACAATACGGAGTCGATATAGATCCAGAAAAAGAAGTGGCGATTTTATTCGGTACGAAAACTGGACTTGTTGAATTGCCGATGTGCCTATTAAATGAAGGAGATCTAATGCTATTGCCCGACCCGGGTTATCCAGACTATTTATCAGGCGTTGTTTTAGCCGGGGCTCAATTTAAAACGTTCCCGCTGTTGGCAGAAAATCAGTTTTTACCTGATTACAACGCCATTTCGTTGGAGGATAAAGAAGCGGCAAAATTGATGTATTTAAACTACCCGAACAATCCGACAGGAGCAACGGCCGATCTTAAGTTTTTTGAGGAAACGGTTACGTTTGCAAAGAAGCATCGAATTTCCGTTGTCCATGATTTTGCGTACGGTGCGATCGGCTTTGACGGCAAAAAACCGACCAGCCTTCTTGAAGCGGAAGGAGCTAAGGACATCGGCATTGAAATGTACACATTGTCGAAAACCTACAATATGGCCGGCTGGCGCGTTGGATTTGCTGTAGGGAACCAGAATATCATTGAAAGTATTAATCTTATTCAAGATCACTTATATTGCAGCCTTTTTCCAGCAATACAATTAGCAGCAGCTGCCGCATTAACAGGCGATCAGTCGTGTGTAGAGGAGCTTGTCTCCCTTTATGAAAAACGGCGAAATACGTTTATCAATGCTATTCGGCAAATTGGCTGGAACGCCCAAGCTCCGAAAGGATCATTTTTTGCCTGGCTCCCTGTACCGAAAGGTTTTACTAGCGAAGAGTTTGCCGATTATTTGCTTGAAAAAGCAGATGTCGCCGTTGCGCCAGGAAACGGCTTCGGGCAATATGGAGAAGGATACATACGCGTTGGTTTATTAGTTGATGAGAGCAGGCTTTTAGAAGCGGTTGATAGAATTCGCAAGCTGAACCTTTTTTAACTGCTGCAATGAATGTTGAAACACTCTCCTTATCCCCCTAAAAAAATGATCAGCACGTGAATGCCTTTCCAATCAAAATTAAAAGAAGTATAATAAAAATTGTGTTAAGTGGGAGTCTTTTGACTGAATGTAAGGGGGATAAGCGGGATGGAAAAATTATATGAGAGTATGTATCAATTAATTGTGGAAACGTCTACAAAATTGCCGAAGGATGTCCGCCGCGCTATTTTGAAGGCGAAGCAGCGTGAAAATGCTGGTACAAGAGCTGCGATGTCGCTTGCCACGATAACCGAAAATATTAAAATGGCAGATGAAAATGTATCGCCGATCTGCCAAGATACCGGATTGCCGACATTTAAAATTAAAGTGCCAGTCGGTATCAATCAAATTCAAATAAAGGAAACAATAAAAAAAGCGATCGCTCAAGCGACGAAGGACGGGAAGCTTCGCCCGAACTCGGTCGATTCACTCACTGGAGAAAATTCCGGCGATAACTTGGGCGAAGGGCTTCCAGTCGTAAAATTTGAACAATGGGAAAAAGATTATATGGATGTTCGCTTAATATTAAAAGGCGGCGGCTGCGAAAACAAAAATATTCAATACAGCCTGCCGTGCGAACTAGAAGGATTGGGAAGAGCCGGCAGAGATTTGGATGGAATCCGCAAATGTATTTTGCATGCGGTATATCAAGCACAGGGCCAAGGATGCAGCGCAGGATTCATTGGAGTTGGAATTGGCGGAGACCGTTCAGCGGGGTACGATTTAGCGAAAGAACAATTATTCCGCGAAGTCGATGACGTAAATCCGAACGAAGAATTGCGCCAATTGGAAGAATATATTATGGAAAATGCGAACAAGCTTGGCATCGGAACGATGGGATTTGGCGGGGAAACCACTTTATTAGGCTGCAAAGTCGGCGCAATGCACAGAATCCCTGCAAGCTTTTTTGTTTCTGTTGCATACAACTGCTGGGCATTCCGCCGTTTAGGTGTGCATATCGATCCAAATACGGGTGAAATCATAAAATGGCTTTATCAAGATGGAGAAGATGTTGATTTTCAAGAAAATGCTGCACAAGAAGAACATGCAGCATCAACGGACTCTGAAAGACGTGTCATCACGCTGCAAGCGCCAATTACAGAAGAACAAATCCGCGAGCTGAAAGTCGGCGACGTTGTTCGCATCAACGGAATCATTTACACAGGAAGGGATGCCATCCATAAATATTTAATGGATCATGATGCGCCGGTTGATTTAAACGGTCAAATTATTTACCACTGTGGACCTGTCATGTTAAAAGATGAAAACGGCAATTGGGAAGTGAAAGCGGCTGGGCCGACCACTTCCATTCGCGAAGAGCCTTATCAAGGGGATATTATGAAAAAATTTGGCATCCGTGCGGTAATGGGCAAAGGCGGCATGGGGCAAAAAACGCTGCAAGCTTTAAAAGAGCATGGCGGAGTATACTTGAATGCGATTGGCGGTGCTGCTCAATATTATGCGGATTGCATCGAAGCGGTTGAAGGTGTTGACTTGCTGGAGTTTGGAATTCCAGAAGCTATGTGGCATTTGCGCGTAAAAGACTTCACGGCCGTTGTCACAATGGATTCACACGGCAACAGCCTGCATGAAGACATTGAAAAATCGTCATTAGAAAAGCTTTCTCAATTTAAAGAGCCGGTATTTAGCTAAATATTAAACTCAATGCCATAGCCAGATGATTGGCTATGGTATTTTTTTGAAATCAAGATGGAGCATAATTCCTAAAAACGGATAAAGACTAATAGTAAAAATAATGGAAAGGAGATTCACAGCTTGAATTATTTCCGGATTTTATATTGCTCTGTCTTGTTATTTTTTTCTTTTTTTAGCTGCGCCTCTGCTGCTGTCAGCAATCACCCGATTCATTGGGGTTTTCAAAAAAACAATAATCATCAGCCTCCTGATGCCGGGAAAGAATGGAATGAACTTTTAAATAAATATGGAGCGTTTTATTTAGGAGATCCCAGCAAAAAAGAGATTTATTTAACGTTTGATAATGGCTATGAAAACGGCTATACATCGAAAATTTTGGACGTACTGAAAAAGCACGATGTACATGCGACGTTTTTTGTAACAGGCCATTATTTAAAAACAGCCCCTGATCTTGTAAAGAGAATGGTGAAAGAAGGGCATATTGTCGGCAATCATTCATGGAGCCACCCTGATATGACGACAATAAGTGCTGATAAAATAAAGAAGGAGCTTGATGCCGTCAGCGACAAAGTAAAGGAGCTTACAGGCCAAGATGGAACAGTATATGTGAGACCGCCAAGGGGCATTTTTAGCGAACGCACACTTGCATTGTCCGAAAAATACGGTTATCGCAATATTTTTTGGTCGCTTGCATTTGTCGACTGGAAGGTGAATGAACAAAAAGGCTGGCGATATGCATACGACAACATTATCAATCAAATTCATCCGGGCGCGATCATTTTGCTGCACACCGTATCAAAAGACAACGCTGATGCGCTTGATGAAGCGATTAAAACTTTAAAACAGCAAGGCTATACTTTTAAAAGTTTAGACGATCTAGTGATGGAGAAAATGTTTGAAAGTCCATTTCTTTATTAATAGAAGCGGATTATGTGATATAATAGCTCCGAAAAAATACGATAAAGGTCGGTAAAAACATGTGGAATGTGACGATAAAAGCGGCGCCGCCGTATGACTTCGACCGCGTGTTAGAGCGCCTTTCACTTGATCCGTTGAACAAGGTGGACGTGCACAAGCGAACCGTCCTTGTTCCTCTTTATAGTGAAAAAGAAGAACCTTTTGTTGCCGCTGTAAAAGCAATCGGATCGAAGGAAAACCCAGTATTTGAAATATCAGGGGAACAGGATGAACAAAAAGAACGAGCCATCCATGAGCTGACACGCATATTTCAATGGAAGAATTCGCTTAAAACCATTCAAGATCATTTCCTGCAAACCAACCTTGCTCCGCTTTTTCAAGAGCATGAAGGGACGCCGCTCGTGTTAGATTTTCATCCGTATGCTTGTTTAATGAAATGCATTATTCATCAGCAATTAAATTTATCATTTGCCTATCAGTTGACGACCGCTTTTGTGCAAACTTTTGGTTTTCAAGTAGATAATGTATGGTTTTATCCCAAACCAGAAACAGTAGCCAAATTGAATTATGAGAATTTGCGGGCGCTGAAATTCAGCATGAGAAAAGCGGAATATGTTATTGATACCTCCAGACTGATTGCAGAAGGAGCACTGCCGATTCAGGCCTTCCATGAATGGAGCGATGATGACATTATGAAAAAATTGGTTCAAGTGCGCGGCATCGGCCCGTGGACGGTGCAAAATTTTCTTTTATTTGGGCTGGGCAGGCCGAATCTGTTTCCTGCTGCTGATATCGGCTTGCAAAATGCGATCAAGCATTATTTTCAACTGGAAAAGAAACCGACAAAAGAAGAAATGGAAAACTACAGCCGCGAGTGGGCTCCTTATTTAAGCTATGCAGCTTTTTATTTATGGCGAAGCATCGAAAAGAGACGGGGAGAAGCGAAATGAAGATAAAAAATAGATCGGCATCTGTGACGATTCAAAAGGGACAGCAATTTCCGCTGACCATTAAGCGGCTTGGCATTAACGGAGAAGGTGTTGGGTATTTTAAGAAACAAGTCGTCTTTGTCCCGGGAGCTTTGCCCGGGGAAGAAGTGGTCGTTCAAGCAGAGAATATTCAACCAAATTATGCAGAAGCCGTTATTAAAAAAATACGGAAAAAATCCCCTCATCGTGTGAAACCGCCCTGCATCTATTATGACCGATGCGGAGGCTGCCAATTGCAGCATTTGCAATATGAACAGCAGCTTGCTGCCAAACGGGACATTGTCATTCAAGCGCTTGAGCGCCATACGAACCTCGAGGTTGACGCCCTCGACATCCGTCCGACAATCGGTATGGACGACCCTTGGCATTACCGCAATAAAAGTCAATTTCAGCTCGGAAATGAAAAACAGCAAGTGATAGCAGGCCTGTATGGTGCGAATTCACACAAGCTTGTTCCAATTCACTCTTGCATGGTCCAGCACCCGCTGACAGATAAAATTACCCAAACGGTAAAACAAGTACTGGAGGATTTTCACATCCCGATTTACCATGAGCGAAAACGGACGGGCATCGTTCGCACAATCGTCGTACGCGCCGGAGTTCAGACGAACCATGTGCAAGTCGTCCTCATTACAAAAACGGAAGAATTGCCGCGAAAAGAACTGATTGCAGCGGAGATCATGAAGCGCGCGCCGGAAGTAAAATCAGTCATGCAAAATATAAATGGAAGCAAAACATCGCTGATTTTCGGCGACAAAACGGTTTTGTTAAAAGGTGAAGAAGTCATCCAAGAAACATTGGGCGACCTTTCCTTTGAACTATCCGCCCGCGCTTTTTTCCAGCTTAACCCGGTGCAAACGGTCAAACTTTATGACGAAGTCAAAAAAGCAGCAGGTTTAACAGGAAGCGAAAAAATCGTTGATGCCTATTGCGGCGTCGGCACGATCGGCTTGTGGCTGGCAAAGGATGCAGCAGAAATCAGAGGAATGGATGTCATTGAAGAATCCATCCGCGACGCGAAAAAAAACGCCGAAAAACACGGGATCAAAAATGCAACATATGTCACAGGCAAAGCAGAAACATGGATGCCAAAATGGGCAAAAGAAGGCTGGCGCCCAGATGTTGTCGTCGTCGATCCTCCCCGCACCGGCTGCGACCGAGCGTTTCTCAAAACAATCAAAAAAGTGAAGCCAAAACGATTCGTTTACGTCTCATGCAATCCGTCCACCCTGGCAAAAGACATTCAATTTCTTTCCAGCTTGTACAAAGTCGAATACATCCAGCCCGTCGACATGTTCCCTCATACGGCGCATGTGGAGTGCGTGGTATTGATGTCAAGGGTTGATAAATAGAAGGGCTGTAAATGCCTATAAATAAAGGGTTTCCAGATATTGAACTTTTCTGTAGGCTACTTTGCCGGAGGTGACAATATCTGGAGACCCTCATTTTTTATTGTTTGCGGGAACATATCAACTGCCCTGAAAGTAATAGGGTTGAGTTGACAGGTTAGATAACGCTTATTTTTGTAGGGGTTGAGGAGACAGGATAGATGTAAACTTCTGCTTAATTTTCTTCACTGTTTTCTATTTCTTTCAATGATACCCCGTCTTTAGTTTTCCATTCTACCAGTCCATTTACGTGGCCGCCAATGACAAAAGCAGCAGCATATGATGGACTACGGAATAAGATATTTTCTTGAAGTATGCCATTTTCATCTATTTTGGCTTTTTGTCTGCGGTCTTTAATTCCAGACGGAATACTTTCAGAATCTATCGTTTCAATATGACTGCCTTGTAAGACGACAAAACCTTCGTTCGTTTGCTTACAGCTTGCTTCAATTACTTGTCCGCTCTTACGACTTTTTCGCTTCATAAAGAGAAGTAATTCCTCTTCAGCAGATTCTACTGTATTAGCTGGTTTAGGTTTATCTGTCAGTGGTTCGAATAATTTATGCCCAAGAGCACCCATTATAATTTTAGCGTAATCAATGAATTCTTCGAGCTCACTTTCTTTTTCCTCGGTTATATTTCCTGGAGTAGGGTCGTTTCCGTTCTTAACCACATACCGGTTTGCCTCTACTGCAAGCCCACAAAAACGATTCTCAAGATAACTTATCTCTGTGGGACCAAAGGAGTTATTGGACGTAGTAAATACAACAGCTTCTGTCCAATAATCCTTATCTGGATTTCGCTTGTGTTCTATTAACCGACAAAGAAGACCCTCTCCGTTTTTCCGAACACCGGCTTGCCCAATATATACCATATTGTCATCTGTTTGATCTGAAGTGCCAAATAAAAAGTAAACGCCGCTCTGGGATAAATCTTCGCGTCCTTTGCATTTATCTAGTTCAGTGCGAGGTATCTTGTAAGCAACGCCAGTCCAATTAGCCAAAGTACACTTTATTCTCCCATTTGGTGTGCCATCCATCAAAAACAGATTTATACTTTTTCCTCGTTTAGCCATAATCCTTTACCTCCCTCCGTAACAGCTTATTTGTTATTTGAATCATTGGAAGGAGTTTCAAATGGCTTTCCTTCAGGGTTATACGTTAAATTGAAAACAAGATCCGACAGCCATTTCTTAAACGAAGGATTATCATTAAACTGCTTAAATAACTCCATATTATCCGCCATTATACTAAATATAACAGACTGAAGGGCACGTTCACTTTCCATACGCGCATTTTGCTTGTCTGAATTTTTCATTGCGTTAATATAACGCTCGTCTTTTGTAACCATTCCTGGTATTTCTAGAATTTGGCGGCGAACATTATCAGCATCGTTCCAGTCTATATTGCCGAACAAGTCATTAAATGATGAAAGAATGCTAGAAAGCAAATCCATTTCTGGCTCCACTATGCCGCCTACACGACCAGCAGGTACAGGGCCAATCTCAGCGTCAGCATCATCTAATACAAGAGACATAGAATCACGAGCTTCGACTCGGTAACTATCTAAATCAATTGAATCTAGTATTCCTTGAGACAAATCATCTTCTTTGGGAGAAGGAAGTTTAGGTATTAATAAATTTAAAAATATTAATAGCTTTTCCTATTCTGCATTACCGTAAGGAAGAATAGCTCCAAGAAAGCCGTATGTTCGAACAAATGCTTTTGCTGCACTTTTGAATTCAATTTTCCCTTCGTCATCAAGCTCTTTGTAAATAGCAGTACATGCATCGAGGATAGGATCTAACCTATCGCGATCTGCACCATTTAAGTAAAGTTCAACAAGCGAATCAACATGCCCATTTTCGTATACTTGATGGGCTTCCATAATTGCTATGAGATCATAAAGCTTGTTCGGATCAGTTTCATTAGACAGAATAGTTGTCCGATAATATTTTGAGAATGCTGCTTCAATGGTCTCTGTTTTATTTGCAAAATCAAGTACAAAAGTATCATGTTTCTGCGGATGAGAGCGGTTCAGCCGAGATAGAGTCTGAACAGCCTTTATATCAGATAGCATTTTATCAACGTACATTGTATGGAGTAGTGGTTCATCATAACCCGTTTGGAACATATCAGCCACTATAAGAAATCGATATGGATCCTTACGGAACACCTTCTCAATTGTATTATCTGGGAAGCCATTAATTGCTGCAGAGGTTAAAGTTTTACCACCATATTCTTTTTCCCCGGAAAAAGCAATAATAGCTTTATAAGGACTACGCCTGTCAGCAAGGCATTTATTAATTGCGTAATAGTATTCGATACAGCGCTCTATACTACTCGTAACCACCATAGCTCGTGCTTTTCCTCCGATTTTCCCTTTTGAAATAACCTGATCATGAAAGTGGTTCACCATGATTTCTGCTTTTTGTGATATGGCAAACTTATTACTTTCTACAAATTGACGGAGTTTCTTTTGTGCTTTTTTCTTGTCAAATAAAGGATCATCTTCAATGGTTTTAGCAAGCCTGTAATAACTGTCTACAGGGGTATAGTATTTAAGTACATCTAAAATAAAACCTTCTTGAATTGCTTGCTTCATTGTATATACATGGAACGGACGATGTTTAATTTCATCTCCGTCTTGGTATGGGATACCAAACATTTCAAGGGTTTTGTTTTTAGGAGTAGCGGTAAATGCAAAATAGCTGGCGTTCTTCAGCATTTTGCGCCCTTCCATAATACGGTTGATTTTATCTTCAAAATCTTCCTCTTCTCCAGTAACTTCACCTGATAATACAATATTCATCTTAGCCGACATGTTACCGCTTTGTGATGAATGGGCCTCGTCAATAATTATGGCGAAAGAGCGCCCTTTGTGTTCTGAGCCAATGCTATCAAGAATAATAGGGAACTTATGTACAGTAGTTATTATAATCTTCTTACCGCCATTGATTGCTTTCCTTAAATCATCAGAGTGTTCTGCCCATGCTACTGTGCTAGAAACCTGCATAAACTGTTTTATCGTATCCCGAATTTGTTTATCAAGTATTACACGGTCTGTAACAACTACCACAGAGTCAATGATGGCTTTGCCATTCTTTTCGAGTCCTACGAGTTGATGGGCCAGCCATGCAATAGAATTTGATTTTCCACTACCGGCACTGTGTTGTATTAGGTATCTCTGGCCAACACCATTGTGGCGTACATCTGTAAGAAGGCTTTCAACAGCAGACAGTTGATGGTAACGTGGGAAAATCTGCGTGTATGTTTTCTTTTTTGTTTCCTGGTCTACTTTTTCCGAAAAACTGGTTTCCAAAGCACATCGTGTGGCAGTGCTTGAGGAAGGGATGAAGTATCAGCCTATTGATTGATTACCTAAAAGGTAAGCGGTGCATGGTTTGGAGCTTAAATGGAGCAGCTCCGGGAGGTGTACTTGAGCATCCTGGAACGATTGGTGTTATTTCTAAGGGCTGTAAAAATAGAAGCCGTACCATGTTGATAAGAAGCTATCTAGTGAGATCGAAGTATATTTTTGCAGAAGTATTATCAGGCAAAGGTACACAGAAAATTGCAGATGATCTTAATCGAAAGGGTATCCCTTCAAAAAGAGGTGGTCGTTGGACGGCTACTACCATTCGTGGAATCTTGACCAATGAAAAATATACTGGCGATGTTATTTTGCAAAAGACCTATACTGACAGCCGTTTTAACAGGCACACCAATTACGGTGAGAAAAATATGTATCTAGTAGAAAATCATCATGAGGCGATTATCAGCCATGAAGATTTTGAAGCTGTGGAAGCTATTCTCAATCAGAGGGCAAAGGAAAAAGGAATCGAAAAGCGCAATAGTAAATATCTAAACCGATATTCTTTTTCAGGTAAGATTATTTGCTCGGAATGTGGCAGTACCTATAAAAGACGGATTCATTCATCTGGAAGAAGAAAGTACATTGCTTGGTGCTGTAGTAAGCATATAAGCCAAATAACGGAATGTTCCATGCAGTTCATACGAGATGAAGATATAAAGACTGCATTTGTTACGATGATGAATAAACTCATTTTTGGTCACAAGTTCATATTAAGGCCACTTTTGAATGGGTTACGCAGCCAGAATAATGCAGAGAGTTTTCGTAGAATCGAAGAGTTGGAAACCAAGATTGAAAACAACATTGAGCAAAGTCAGATGCTGACGGGCTTAATGGCCAAAGGATATCTGGAACCTGCTCTGTTTAATAAAGAAAAGAATTCATTGGAAGCAGAAAGAGAAAGTCTTTTTGCGGAAAAGGAACAATTTACCCATTCTGTCAACGGAAATTTTACAAAAGTAGAGGAAGTTGACCGACTGCTTAAGTTTACGACTAAGTCCAAAATGCTCACAGCCTATGAGGATGAGCTGTTTGAAAATTATGTAGAGAAGATTATTGTATTTTCACGGGAGGTAGTTGGGTTTGTATTAAAATGTGGAATCACACTGAAGGAAAGGTTGGTGAATTAGATGGGTCACACACCCTTTGGGTATAGAATTGAAGACGGAAAGGCTGTTGTGGACGATATAGCAGCAGAACAAGTAAAAGAATTATTTTCAGGTTACTTGGCAGGACTTTCCTTGAAGAATGCTGCTATAAAAGCTGGGATAGACTGCTACCATGCCACTGCAGGAAAGATGTTACAGAATAAGCGCTACCTTGGAGATGAATTCTACCCTCCAATTATTGATGAGGAGACCTTTGAAAAAGCCGCGGTGGAAAAACGAAAACGAGCAGAAAAGCTCGGAAGGATATGGGAACCTAAAGATGCACCAGAAAAGGATTATCCTGTAAAGTTCAAAGCAAAACCTCTGGTGCAAAAATATGAAGACCTATACAAGCAGGCAGAATATGCCTACAGTTTGATAGAAAGTGAGGTGTAACTATTGGCAGTTAGTAGGAATGTAACAGTGAATCCGGCAATTAAACGAGTCGGAAATAATAAAAGTAGTGAAAGCAAACCCAAAATACGAGTGGCTGCTTACTGCCGTGTTTCAACGGATAGTGAGGAGCAGGCTTCAAGCTATGACATTCAGATTGAGCATTATACAAACTATATTAAGAGGAACAAGGAATGGGAATTGGCAGGGATTTTTGCGGATGACGGTATCACAGGCACAAATACAAAAAAGCGTGAAGAATTCAACCGCATGATTGAAGAGTGCATGGCTGGAAATATTGACATGATCATTACAAAATCCATTAGCCGATTTGCTAGAAACACGTTGGATTGCCTTAAATACATCCGTCAGTTAAAGGATAAAAACATCGCTGTATTCTTTGAAAAAGAGAATATTAACACCATGGATTCTAAGGGCGAAATCATGCTGACCATTATGGCATCCCTTGCCCAACAGGAAAGCCAGTCCTTAAGCCAAAACGTAAAGCTAGGTATTCAATATCGCTATCAGCAAGGTGAAATTCAAGTCAACCATAAGCGTTTCCTAGGATACACCAAAGATGAAAACAAGCAACTAGTGATTGACCCAAAGGGTGCTGAGGTTGTTAAACGGATTTACAGAGAGTACCTTGAAGGGGCTAGCCTATTACAAATAGCTAGAGGACTAGAAGCAGACGGTATTCTTACAGCAGCAGGAAAAGCAAAATGGAGACCAGAAACACTGAAAAAAATACTTCAGAATGAAAAGTACATTGGTGATGCCCTTTTACAAAAAACTTATACGGTTGATTTCCTTTCTAAAAAGCGAGTCAAGAATAACAGCATCGTTCCACAGTATTATGTAGAAAACAGCCATGAGCCTATCATTCCACGAGAACTTTTTATGCAGGTGCAAGAAGAACTGGTAAGGCGAGCTAACCTTTATACTGGAAAGAATGGTAAGAAGCGGGTTTATAGCAGTAAGTATGCTCTGTCCAGCATTGTCTACTGCTCAGAATGTGGTGATATATATAGAAGAGTCCACTGGAACAATCGAGGTTGCAGGTCTATTGTCTGGCGATGCGTCAGCCGCCTTGAGGAAAAAGGGTCTGATTGCACATCCCCTACAGTTAATGAGGAAGTGCTACAGGGAGCAGTTGTAAAAGCCATCAATGAGTTGCTGGCCAGTAAGGATACCTTTCTCTCCACTTTACAGGCCAATATCGAGACAGTTTTAAATGAAGAACACGACAAAGTTACCGTTGATATTGACGCCAAGCTGGAAGAACTGCAAAACGAACTTTTGCGGCTTGCCAATTCCAAAACAGATTATGAGGAAGTGGCGGAAGAGATATACCGTTTGCGGGAGCAGAAGCAAAATGCACTGGTTGAGAATGCAGAGCGTGAAGGAAAAAGGCAACGAATCGCTGAAATGACTGATTTCTTGAATGAGCAGTCCTGCGAGCAGGAGGAATATGATGAGCAATTGGTAAGGCGAATTATAGAAAAGGTAACGGTGCATGATGATAGGCTTACTATTGAGTTTAAGTCTGGTGTTAAAATAGATGTATGAATATATGGGTGAGTTCATAGATGCACAAGTTATCCTCAGCAACTCATCCGAAAATATAAGCTTTGTAGACTCTAAGGATATTATATAATCTTACATTAAAAAAGGTTCACAAAAAAGCAATAAACCAACAGAAGATAAGAATGATGATATTATCGATTGAATGAAAGGATTTTTGAAGGAAATTTAGGGGGCTGATTGCAGATATAAAAGTTAAGAATTGTATCTAATAATGTATCTGACAAAAGTGGCTATTACAGCATTGAACTGCCTGCTTGTAAAAAGACCGCATAGGTGTAGGAGGGCACTGAAAAAGTGATTGTTTTTTTATAAAATAACACATACTTTATCAATATGTTGAAAAACAGAAAGGAGTCCACTGCCTATATATAGTAGGCGGTAGACTCCTTTTGCTTATGAAGTGGACTTTTTCAATGATCTCTGAGTGTAGACCGTTCTATTTTTAGGGCAAAAAAATTTTGATCTCTTTAAGGATTCTTTAAACTTCTTCTTTATAGTAAATATCAAACAAAAGAAAGGAAGATGTCTATGAATTCGTATATTTTGCAAACAAAAGACTTATGTAAAGACTTTAAAAAGCAACGTGTAGTCAACAACATATCGCTGTCTGTAATGAAAAATTCTATTTATGGTTTACTGGGGCCGAACGGAGCAGGGAAATCGACCACCTTAAAGATGATTGCTGGGATGCTCCATCCGACTTCGGGAAAAATAATATTTGAAGGACACCCATGGAGCCGGAACGACCTTACAGATATAGGTGCTCTGATTGAAGCTCCTCCACTTTATGAGAATCTGACCGCAAGGGAAAATCTGAAGGTTCGCACACTTCTTTTGGGGTTACCAGATGACCGAATCGACGAGGTCCTGAAAATTGTTGATTTGACGAATACAGGAAAAAAATGTGTTGGACAGTTTTCTATGGGAATGAAGCAGCGTCTTGGCATTGCAATTGCATTACTGAACCATCCGAAACTGCTGATCCTGGATGAACCGACCAATGGCCTGGATCCAATCGGCATTCAGGATCTGAGAGGGCTCATCAGGTCTTTTCCTGAACAGGGAATCACGGTGCTCCTGTCAAGTCATATTCTCTCTGAAGTGGAACTGATTGCCGATCATATTGGCATTATCAGCAATGGGATATTGGGCTACGAAGCTAAAATAAACCCCGGAGAAGATTTGGAATCACTGTTTATGCAGGTTGTTGCAAACAGCAAAAAGGCGGGTGATTAACATGATGTATTACCCATGGTGCTAGTTGAGCGTCAACGCTCAACTAGCCCAAGAACAACGAGCGAATAGGCCAACAAAATGGCATCAAGCGCCGTTTCAAATCCAGAGATCGAATTGGCGCGAATTTTCGTGATCCGAAATGAATCCACTAAAACCGAGAACGCGGTTTCGACGATTTTGCGTTTTCGTTTCATCCATCGTTTCCATGCTTTCGATTGATGGATTTTCTGGTTTTTCCGAACGGGCGTCCAAAAAGTGATCTTGTATTCATCATACAGCTTCTTTTGCAAGTCTTGGCTCACATATCCTTTGTCACCAAGTGTATACGGATGAGGAAGTTGGGCCATCACGGTTTCCGCAGCTGTCCGGTCGTGACAGGATGCTTCGGTGACGACATATCCCATCGGAAGCGCTTGGTCAGTGATCTGGAGATGAAGCTTAAACCCATAGTAAGCCATCTTTTTGGATGCACAATACCCGATATCTGCGATTCCTTGAAACCGTTTGACGCGATACATTCGTGCGTGGTGGCAGAGTTCAATAGGTAAGCTATCCACTACCGCATAAGCGTGATGTTGCCCACGTTTGGCTAGTTGATATCGTATCCATTTGACGGCAAAGCCAAGATTTCGACAACGGCGGTTATATCGAGAACGTTCAGGAAATAAATCTTTCGAAAATAAGTTTCCGATCACAAATCGGTGCCAAGCTCGTTCGGATGTAAAACCTAACAACTTTCCAAGAACATGGACGGCGATGATGACTTCATCTTCTTGCTTCAACAAATGGTGATTTCGGCGTTGTAAATACATCTGAATCAAAGACAATTGTCCAGATACAAAGAACAAAATCGCTGCATATTGTTTTTGAATTTTCGCTTCGTCTGTTGTAAAATGAAAGTGCTCTTGCATGGGACTTCTCCTTTTAAATGTTTGGTAGCACTTTCATTTTAAAGGAATTTTCCATGCAAGGGCTATTTTTATATCCTGTGATCTTTATCTAGCACCACAGGTTATCTTTATATAATTATTTTTTGTATCAAGCCTATGTAATTGATATACTCCTGAATCTTTCTACACTTGAACTAGAACCTGAAGAGGAATTTTGGGATTTAGATGTTGTAAAGGGATATGAAATGTATATTTTCAACATTGTCTTTAACAGGCCACCAATTACTGAAAATATAAATGAGTTTTTCATGTGTGTCCTAATGAAGAAAAAATAGAAAAAAATAAATATTAATGCTGTCATATTTATTGACGTTATTAAGTACGTTCTAATTTATATGTAATGGTGCAATTATTTCTTTGTCCTTTTCTTTATTGTTTGGTTTAATGTTGACATATCATCCATGCGTCTCGATTAGATGTACAAAAATATATTTCAGACTCACCAATGTTTAAGTGCACAAAAACGGACACCTTTTAAAATTTATCTATAAAAAAGGTGTCCTTATATTTCAAGTGTGGATTTGAAATTTAGTTATATGAAATCCTTAAACAAGAACCTTTGACCCTCGCCACAACGTGCGGTTTATGGCACCGTAACAAGGTATTTAACTATCCGGAATAATAGTAATACCGATGGTTTGGGTAGGGGTACTTTTTTCCTTTTTCTTACTGGAAGCGTGGTAATATTTAGTTACCAGTTTGTTTAATTCATTTTGGAACTGTGTGAAATGTTCTTCATCCAATTGAAATTCCACTACAGAAAATGTAGAATTATCGTCCGTACGATTTTCCCCTTCCAGCTTTTGTAGATAAAGCTGATATTTGGATAAAAGAAATAATTGATAATAAGATATATAATCAAGCTTCTCCTTTGCAGAGACCTTTCCCCACTCATTCTTATCCAATGTTGCATAATCTTCATTTAACACATAATACTTTTCAGTCACTGATTTAACCTTTTTTTCCTTTAACACTTGAATGACATCAGCCTCCACCATAGATTGTATGTGTCTATACAATGTTGCTTGTGGTACATCTTTTATGACTTTTACCATCTCCAGAGGAGTTAGGCCATTCTCTTTATTCCCCATTAAAGCAAGACAAATTTTCATTCTTACGGGATGCATTAGAATCTCCATTTTATTATCCATCTTATCACCTCTTTCATTATCATTATAAATAATGAAAATAATTATTGCAATTCACTTTTAACCATGTTATCATTATCAATAACGATAATTAGTGGAGGTGATTAAAATAAAACCGAATCTTGACCTAAATAATATGGATTTCGACATTCTTTCTCCAGTGATATTGCCAATCATCGTAATCATTTTGTTGTTCATCATCTTTGCATTAGTGGATCTATACCGAAACAAAAGTAGGAGAAAAAATGTACTTGTATGGACCATTGTTATCATTTTAGTTATTCCACTAGGACCCATACTTTACTTTATTATAGGGAGAAAGGATAGTGACAAACGATGAAATTGGAAGTTAAAAACGTCACTAAAAAATTTAATGAGAAAATTGCTGTCAATGATTTTTCAATAGCTATCAACTCTGGGGAATGTGTAGGATTAATTGGACCAAATGGAGCAGGGAAAACCACGTTGATTAAGATCATCTCGGATATTATGAATCCCACTTCGGGTGAAGTATTATTGGATGGAAAAAAAATATCTGACATGAAAAAACAAATTGGTTACTTGCCACAATATCCGAATTTTTTTCAATGGATGACTGCAACTGAAACGCTTTTCTTTATGGGACAGTTATCCGGTCTTGATAAAAAAGAATTGAAAACTTCTATTCCGAAAATTTTATCAAAAGTGGGTTTAAGTGGAGAAGAGAATTCAAGGGTCAGTACATTTTCTGGTGGAATGAAACAGCGATTAGGCATAGCACAAGCACTGTTACATAAACCCTCTTTAATATTGATGGATGAACCTGTTTCAGCATTGGATCCGATAGGCCGCAGAGAAGTGTTGAACATTATCGATGAAATAAAGAAAGATACAACCATTTTATTATCTTCTCATATTTTAGGAGACGTGGAAGAAATCTGTGAGCGACTTGTCATCGTGAAAAACGGTAAAAAAATAGAAGATACAACTATGATAGGATTATTGAATAGAAATAGTCAAAATAAAATACGTATTGAATTATCTAATGATCGTGAGGATTGGATTGAACACATCAAGAATTTGGATTATGTGAAAGATGTTGAGTTGACAGGAAATAAATTAAAAGTAGAGGTAGAAAACATTAAAGTAAACAAAAGGATGTTATTGGAAAATGCATTAAAACACCATGTTGATATCGTTAAATTTGAAATAGCTAATGACACACTTGAAGAAATATTCTTAAAAATGGTGGTGGAAAAGTGAAGCAATTTGCAATCTTAACTAAAAAGGAAACCTTACAGTTCATAAGAGAACTTAAAATTGTATGGCTACCATTAGCTTTTATATTTTTGGGAATCACACAACCAGTTGTAACCTATTATTTACCCTATATATTAGAAGCGTTTGGTGGAGGCCAGGGGATTATCATTGATTCAAGTATGAAAGATATAGCGGGGAATGAAATACTTGCCAGTACATTGGAATCGCAGTTCGATCAACTTGGTGTCATCATCATCGTTATCTCAATGATGGGAGTGGTACAATCAGATAAAGCAAATGGAATGCTAGGTTTTATTCTGACAAGACCAGTTAAAGTCGAATCTTATATTAGTAGTAAAATTTTTTCCAACTATATGTTCGTTGCTGGCAGTGTAGCATTGGGGTATGTTGTTTCTTATATATACACCAATTTCTTGTTTACAAGTATACCTTTTACCAGTTTAATAGTTGCATTATTATTTTATTTGTTGTGGGTTTTATTTGTTGTATCATTTACAACTATGGTTAGTACTTTCTTTAACAGCCAAGGTGTTATAGCATTAATTTCTATTGCTGTTCTTTTAGGAATTAGAATGATCGTCGGCCTTAACCCTTTGCTTGATCGTTTGAATCCAGCGAGTATGAGTGAATATGCGAAGGAAGCTCTGGTTTTTGCTGATATCGATATGAGTGTTGTATGGAGTGTATTGATAACTTTATTATTGTCAGCAATCGTAATGAATTTCGCGAAGATGTGGATTGCTAATAAAAAATATAATATTGATTAATCCGTTTAAAGTAAGGAAAGGGTGATTCATTTGTTGAATATTTCCAATTTAAAAAAGAGTTATTCGGAAAAGCAGGTTTTAAAAGGTGTGAACTTGAATGTTAAAAAAGGGGAAATTTTAGGTTTTGTCGGGGCAAATGGTGCTGGGAAAACAACCACATTAAATATCATTACCGGTATGTTGGATTATGAGAGTGGAGTAGTGGAAATTAATGGGTTAAACCAAACAGCAGGATTAGATTATAAAAAGCAATATTTTTTCATACCGGATACTGTAAATGTGTTTAAAAATGTTTCAGGATTAGACTGGATACATTTTTTAATGAATTTGTATGAAATAGAAGAAAATAATAAGTTAGAGGAGTATGTACAAGTATTCCAAATGCAGGAATCCATTGATAAACCCATTGGAACCTACTCTTATGGGATGTTGCATAAAATGTCTCTGATTGCAGCCTTTACAATTAATCCACCAATCATTATTATGGATGAGCCATTAAATGGTCTTGATCCTAATGCAGTGGTTGTTTTTAAGGATTTAATAAAATCCTATGTCGATCAGGGGGGAACTGTAATCTTTTCAACACATCTTTTGGATATCGCGGAAAAAATTTGTACTACGGTTGCCATTTTAAAAGGAGGCAAAATTATTCTACATGATGAGATAAAGAATATAACAGGTAGTAAATCATTGGAATCAATATTCATGGAGGCGTAAGTTTATGAAAGAAAACCTTCAATTCCAGTTAACTAAGTTTTTTATTTCTTCCTTTTACAAGAAACCAAAGCAGCAGATTCAACAGGTAGTATTAATTATTGCGATAATTTATGTTTTATTCCAACTGACTGTCATAAATTTCCTGGTTTATTACTTTATGGATTCTCAACTATTAATTTTTTATAACTTGGCTTTCTCGATCCTTCTAGTTTATATTTTGACTTGTTATTTATCGACAACACAAGCTTTTGCATTTAGTGAATTTAAGATGTTAGCATCTCTACCCTTATCATATAGAAAAATTTCAACAGCTAAAGTAGTGAGTAGTCTATTTGTACCAATCTTCTTGACGATGATCCTCCAGCTGCCGACTATAGGATTTTTACTCATTGATTTTAAGTTTATTGAAGCGCTTAAGTTAATCATATTTTTACCAGTCCTTATTGGATTAATTGCCATGTTTTTGTTATTCGTCCTATCTTGTATCCATAGGTTTTATGCAAAATTTAAAAGTAGAGTTTCTTATTTACTGTTGAATGTTGTTACCATGTTGCTAATCCCTATTATATTTATAGCATATTTTGTAATAGAATCAGGTCTTTTGAATCATACTTACAAAGATGGATTCATAAATGCTGCAAAATATATACTGATCCAGCTTTTTGAAACTGCTAGTTTAATGCCTTGGATAGACTCGATCGTTGAATTCTTTGTATCAAATAAAGTCAGCCTACATTTAATTCTGGTTTATGTAGTATTAATTATAACCACTCTTTTGCTTTCATATTTTACAATTGAAAACATTTCCGTCAATTATTTTAAAAATGCCTTATTGGAAAATAATAAATCACAATGGAAAGGTTCAAGAGTTTATATTTCTAAAAATAAATGGAGTAATTATTTGCAAAGGGAAATATGGGTGATTCAATCTGAGGCATACTTTAAAATGCAAGTATTACTTGGGGTTTTATTAGCACCAATTATCTCAGCTATTTTACTGACGTTATTGCATTTTGATGCATTGCCGGATTTTTTGAACGTCACGAAAGACGAAACATTTGATATTTATTTTTCATATCTCGTCTTATTTTTTTGTTGTATGAATAATGTAAGTGGAACACCTTATTCCAGAGAAGGGAAATACCATTATTTATTAAAGTGTACTCCACTTGATTCTAATCTCGTATATTTTTCCAAGGTGATCATTTCATCAACAATGGGTATTATTGCTTTGCTTCTAAGTTTTCTTCTGTTTGCAATTTTTGGGTTTTGGGAAGTCGAACATTTGTTACTGTTCATGATTATTTCTGGATTGATTATTTGCTATAACTTGTTAACTCCAGTCTATGACATGAGAAATCCACTGACGGAGTGGGAAAATCCATCCGTAGCTGCGAAATCTAACACGAATGTATTAATTAGCTTGATTTATGGATTGCCCATCTTACTTATTATTGCTGCCATTCATTTTGGGCTAATTTGGTTGAATGTCCAATCGCTATTGGCGACTGTTATTGTTTTGCTGATGGTTGTAATTACAATTGTTTTATTGCTCAATCGGTTAAAAAAGGTTTTAATATAATTATTGTTAAGAGTCAACGATTTCCGACATTTGAAGCGACTATTCGGCTTTGCTTCATTCAGAGTGGTGGGTAAGATCATCGGTGTATGATTTTACCCACTATTTCTTTTTTAATTACTGAAGACCTGAGAGTTATGAACTAAACTAATAAAACAGGTGGATTCGACTGACCCAATGTAGATTGTTCGGATTTTATTCTTTCGATTATGTTATGTCCCAGTCTTCCGAAATTGTTGCTAGAGCAAACTTAATAAATCCTCGTACCTTTTGTTTTTTAATATCTTTTTGTATTTCATTATAATATTGAACAAATCATCTGCTTCATTGGTTTCAGCCACTTCATAGAAAAAAGATTTTAATTCATTAACCACTTCTGGATTCGGGATATACTTAACATCCTTTCTTTTTCCAATCCGTTTATATCCAAATATAGAAGAAGGAAATTGTTTCATAGTATCCTTTCTTCTACCGGAAATATTCTGGCCCTCGACTTGTGCGAAAATTCCGTATAGTGCTTCGATCGACAGTTTAGGAGAGAACGGTGGTTGTTTCGTTGATGTAAAAATCACCTTGATACCGTATTTATAAAACTCTTTAACTATTGCAACGTATTCATAAAAATTTCGAGCTAAACGATCACGACTGTATACAATGACTGTTTTTACTTTTTTCTGTTGAATAAGTAATCGTAACTTTTGTAAATCTGGCCGATCCTCAATGGCTAATTTATTGGCTGAAACATTATCATCTTTTAACCAAATCACTTTATCTAAATCAATCCGATTATTATGAATATAAGATTCAGCAAGTAGAATCTGCTTTTGAATGTCCTGCTGAGCTGTACTTACCCTGCTATAAACCGCAATAAAATCTTCATAGTATTTATTGGGTTCATAATATTGGTGTGATTCCATGAGAGTCTACTCCTTTTCTACAATTTTATTACTTTCTTCAAGAAGGAAACCCTTCATTTTTGGCTGTAATTCAAGCTGATCGATTAAAACTTTTTCAATTAGCCGTTTCATAAAATAATAAGATTCCTCTTGTAAATCTTCATTAAATGAAACTTTTACTATATCTTTTCGAGACATAATTACTCCTCCCGTCAAAGCCTTTTTTATAAGGATTGACGGAAGGAAAAGGTTTTAAACTACTTGATGTGTTTATCCAAATCTAAATCCATTTGCAATTGATATTCGTAATTTGTTTGTTTCGGTGATTCAATGAACACTTTTGTCTTAATGGGAACCCCTAACTCTTTCAGCAGATCGAGCAGGTTTGACATTGTTCTCGGAAACCTCCTTTCCATAGAACAAGATAAATCGTTCAATGACGGTTTTAGAGATTCCAACCTTTTCACAGCTATCTAAAATCTTTTTGAAAAATTGCTTTTGGCTTTCTTGTTTACTTATAGAATATCCCTCCAATAAAAAACGCGGCACATGATACTATCACTGAAAGATAGCATCATATAACCGCGGTTTTCGCTTATTATGGTTACTTTTATTTACTTTTGAACAAATCGGTTAATCAGAAAACATTATAGCTTCATTATTCGCCATTTGAAGAGTAAATGGTAAAAAGTTTAATAAAAAAAGAAGGAGCATTTCTTCCATGTCTGAACTACAAATTGCACTAACATTTAATATTTTATCCAAAAATATTGGAAATAACGTAATTTAACTCTAAAAAATTTGTTGAATATTGGATAAACTTGTGAATTGTTGTAAAATAATAATAAAACATTAACTTGTTCGGAAGAATGTTTATGAAGACTTGGGATATTGTGTTCACATATAGGAATTTTTCCTAGTTAGTAACTAATCCTCAAATGATGAATTTCCTTATAGGTAAGCAACATTAATCATCGGATCTATTAATAAAAAGGAGTGATAACAAATATGGATATTAATACAATTATAAGTCTAATTGCCATGGTAGCGACAGTAATATCAACTATTATAGCATTTATTCAAGTTAGAAAATGTAAAGAAATAAGAAATGAGATAAACAATATTAAACTGGAAACTTTAAGTATGGTTCAGAATTTAGAGCAGAATAAAACTACTATTACTAATAGAGGAACAAATTCAGGAGTAATGGCGCAAGAAGTAAACGGAGGAGTTCATATTGGAAAATAATTTTGATTCCAATAGTGGTATTATTGCTAATACTGTTAATGGTGGTATTCATTTAAATATAGAAAAAAGAAAGCGCATACCTTCCCTTTTACCAAAATTTATAGAAGTATTGACTAACTTATATCAAAACTCCACGTTGGATAGGGAAACTGAAATCCTTAATACCCAACCTTATACAATTGAAGAAAAAATTGATTACAACGATATCATTTTATACAGGGAGATTATAGAAGAATATTATATTTATTATCCTATTTGTGAAAGTTCTTTCGAATCTTTACGTCATATTGACGAGAATTCGAAGAAAAAAATATTAACGGACATTAATGAAATATATAGAGGAATTAAATTAGAATATATGGATCAATGTAGCAAATTTGAGAATCCGCTTGAGGAGCTAAAGAAATTAATCAGAAAAAATGCAGACAATATTATTAAAAAGGTCCAAGATAAAATAAAAAGTAGAATTGTAAATTCTTATGATGGTGAAGCGTTTAATGAACAAGATCTCGTTATATGTTTAAATATTTTTGTTTGTTATGCGTTAGGTGAATGTAAAATTTTAGAAAGGCCAGAAAAGAAAATATGATTATCATTAGAAGTGATGTTAAACCTCATAGTAATATATATTATTTGGGCGCTGTATTTTTAGATGTTATAAAGAAGCAAAAAAATTCTACAATAAATCTAGAATATTTGATCTCATTAGTAAATAATTCTTTCCCTTCATTATCAATTAACCAAATATTATATACATTGGATTGGTTATATTTACTAGATGCAATAAAATTATCTGACGAAGGGGATATTGAAATTGCGGTTAAATAAATTAGAAGTTTATAAAACAGTTCCACATATAGAAATAATTAGACAAATTGATTTTAAAATTAATGGTTTAAATCTAATTGTAGATAATACAACAGAAGTTAAACAAGATTCGGGGAATAGTGTTGGTAAGTCGACAGTCATACATATTATTGATATTTGTCTAAATTCTAGTAGTTTAACTAAGCTATATAAAAATAGAGATGCTCAAGGAGAAAATATAAAGTTAAAAAATTTATTAGAGGAAAACAAAGTTCAGGCTACTCTAGAAATAATTCATAATGGTAAAATTTATAGCTTTACTAGGAGCCTCTATAAAAGGGGTCCAAGATTAATTAATAATGAAAGGGTAAAAGAAAGTGAATATGAGAGTTTTTTAAAAGAACTTCTTTTTAATTCTAAGGAAGACAAACCAACTTTTAGACAGTTAATTTCGAAGTTTGTTAGAACAGATGAAATCCAACTTAATAACATAATATATTATTTAACATCAACAAGTTACATTGTATACGAAGCCATTTACTTATTTTTGTTAGGTATAAATGATGAGAGTATTATTAGTGAAAGGCAAAAATTAGAGGAACAGCTAGCAAAATTAGAAGCCAAATCAACTATTTACCAAAATGATCCAAGTATTCCATCTTTAGATCAAATAGAACAAGGGTTGATGTACATAGAATCAGAAATACAAGATTTATTGGAGAAAAGAAATCAAATTGATTACTTAGAGTTATATAAAAATGAATTAGAAAAAAATAGTGAGATAAATAGTAAATTAGATAATTTACTAAGTGAAATAAAATTAATAGAATTTGAGAGAAATACGATTAAGAAAAGCTTAACCATGATAAATGAAAGTAAATCAAATATAGATATAGATATTATTAAACAAATATATTTAGATGCGAAGGCATTTAATGATAAATTAAATAAGCAATTTGAAGATGTACTGAATTTCCATAATCAAATGGTTGAAAACCGTAGTAAGTTTGTCGAAAAACAGCTTAAAAAAGCAGAAGCTAAGTTGGAAACACTTAAAAAAGAGCAAGCAGATCTAATTGAATTAAAAAAATCCCAAAGTATTGAACTAATAGATGAAGGCTTATTAAAAGAATTAAATAATATTAACGTTGAAATAGAAAACTTGAATATTAAGAAAGGTGAGTTATTAAAGGCAAAGGAGATCCAAGAAGGTTTAAAGACTGAATTCGAAACGATTAATAAAGAGTTGGAAAGAATTAACTCGGATACTCAAGACGATGACCATTTATTACCATTGAAAGAGTTTAATGATGTATTTAAAGAATATTCCGATAAATTGTATGGAGAAAAATATATTCTTTACTATGATAGTAAATGGAGAGATAAAAAAGGTGGAAGACCTTTTAGCATAGGTAATTTAATGGGAAATATCGGGACTGGTAACAAGAGAGGGTTAATAATTGCCTTTGATATGGCTTACCTAACATATGCTAAATCAAAAGGGATTGTATCACCTCGATTTTTAATTTATGACCAACTTGAAAATACACATATAAATCAATTGGATACAATTATAGAGCTATCAAATGAAATAGATGGGCAATTAATTTTTCCTATATTAAGGGAAAGAGTAAAAGGAATTCATGATGATATAATCGAAAAATCAAAGATAATTGAGCTATCGCAGAGCGATAAATTTTTTAGAATATAAACAGTAAGAATATATGTAATTTACTTGGGATTTTTAAGATTTACTTTTAGAAATTATTTTATTTGATAAAAATAATTTAAATTGGAAAGAGCTAAGATTTTGACTTAACAGCAAACATTGCCACATTTATTTATTACTATGGGTACCTTCAAGGCCACTGAAGTGTATCCCACAACTTATTCTTAATAGAAGGTAATACCATATTTTAAAAGAAAACAGGTAGCAGTAATTTCTCCCCTATATTAAAGAAATTTACACTTTTATTAGAATTTATCTTTCTTGGTGGTTATCACAGCCGTTACCTTCTCTTATTTGTGATTTTTGAATATAAATGAACTGTTCTAATTATTGATTTTATTCAACTCTTCTGCTAAATAAATTAGCTTCACACTAAGTATTAAATGCTTTTGTTGCCATTGAACTGCTCTTTTACTTGGAATGTGGTGAAGTGACTATTTTTACAATCTATACACTAGGCCATTAATATAGAGTAGCAGGCATTCGTAATGTATCTTTTATGAAAGTAAAAATTTATCTATTAATGCCTACCTATCTTATCTAAAAAGTAATGAAATTCGAATGAATTAGATTTACAGTTAATTCATTATTAGTTTAGTATTTAAAAAGATTTAAAAGGAGAAAGAGTTTGTGTCAAAAATAAAGAGAAATTGCTTATGTCCATGTGGGAGCGGAAAAAAATATAAAAAGTGCCATGGTAGTATTAAGCCAGTAACGGAACTTTCAAGGGATCCACAAGTTGCATGTATATGTGGAAGTGATTTACATCCGTATGATTGTTGTGGTTCATACCTTGCTTCTTCTCAAAGATTAAGTCCATCAATTAAAAATAGTCAGTTTTTTGTAAAAAACAATAGATACAGTAAAGAATATAGAGGGAAAATTTATTTTTGTATTTTATCAACTGAAACAAAATATTGGAAGATTTTTAGAAGTTTTTATGTGTATGGATTGGAAATAAATGGTCGTTTTTTTAGACCTAAAACACTAGATTTTGTTCTTGAAATGCAATCTGATAATTATACTATCTGGCAGATTAAGTGTAATCTCGATTATTATACGGGAGCTATTATTAACTTAAAAAGTTCTAATAAATTGCCAAGGGATGAAATACAAATTGAAGAATGTAATATATCAATCTCCGAACCGATTTATAAGATTGAAGTTCCAAATATTAGAATTATAGAGAATCGATATCTAAGACTATTTCATCATACATCAATTAAAGGGAATAGTGGAATTATTAGTAGTAAAGAGTTTTGGCCTTCACCTTATGATCTTCAAGGTAGTAAAAGACAATTAAAGAGGGTAAACTTTGGATATTTTACAGATATCCCTGAGCTGAAATATGAAAGTGACTTATTTAATGTTGCGATGCGAGAAAAAGGACGTGCAGTTTTTCGAACAGATGATGAATCACAGTTTGAATATGTAGATATATATGCACAGCCATCTTATAAAAGAGAAAGAAGATTAATTTTTTATATTGATATTAAGATGCTTGTTCCAGTACCTGCTATATATCACGAACAGGATGGAAATCAATTTATTGAATTTTTTCACCCACATATATTTAGAATTGCAGTTAAACCTGATACTAATTTACCAATTGAGCAATATGAGGATGGGTGGAAATTAAATAGTACGATCTCATTGCATAAGGTTAACCAATTTCCTATTGCTAATGGTAATAATTTATTTGAACTTGGGTATATTTACCTTGATAAATATATCGAACAATAATAGGAATTTTTAATTTAAGGCAAACACTACTACATCAAGATGTCTGCGATTACCAATCAAGCCATGTGGAGTGTGTTTCACGGCTAGTGTTAAAAAATGATTGAGCGTGTTTAAACTTTTACACACTCAATCGGCGCAAACTTGTAGTAAATTTTAACATTTTGGTTGTTATCTACTTCTATCCGTTCAATAAAAGGGAGAAAGAAAGTGTCTGCTGAAAATCAAGTAATTGTATCAAACTCCCACCCTGCTATTATCTCTAGAGCAGATTTTGAAGCTGTACAAGCACAAATGAAAATTAGAAAGAGGACATAACTGCTCCTAAAAAGCATTTATTTACTAATATTGCTTTTTGTGCAGACTGTGGAACAGGCATGTGGTACAGACAAAATCGAAAGGGATATATATGTGGGGGATACGGTAGGCATGGAAGCAAAAAATGTAGTCACCATGCTATTAAAGAAAGTGGCCTTAAATCAATTATCCTTTCTGATCTAAAAAAATACGCAAGGGAAATCAGTAAAGAAGGTTTAATAAAGAAACTAGAACAACAAACGGTGAGAGCCGAGAAAACGACGAACAAAAAGCTAGCTAGCATTGAAAGGGAAATGAAACGGCTAGTTGAAAGAAAAAGTAAATTTCTCAACCTGTTAGCAAATGAAATCATTACTAAAGCTGATTATCAACGGGCTATTGAAGAAATCAATAGAGAATTGAAAAGACTGTCTGCTCAAAAGACTGAATTACAACACTCATTGGAAAGTAAAAATATCCATGAGGAAATTGCTAAGCTAAAAGCCGAGTTAGACAAATACCTTTTGTTCAATGATTTAACAGAGGGAATGCTACACCGATTTGTTAGAAGAATTGAAATAAAAGCAGATGGAACACCGAAAATCTTTTACAGATTTTCGGCTCCTTCTGCTTAATTTTCCCTCAAAACTATCTGCGACACACATTCAACATGGCTCGAGTTGATAGATTTGATGTCTGCCTAATTTGCCTGTTTGGGAAACATGTCCATGGACCTTTTATTACTATAGAATGTCATTACAATATAATTTACAAAACCATCCATCATCATGAGCAAGATAAACAAAATTATTATTTATTCGATTAAAAAATGGTGTTATTAAGGATTTCCCAAAATGAGGCAAATATAAAATTTCAGTCATTGTGATGTCTTTTTGAAACAAAAGAATGACGGTTGCTCCAAGCGTATCGTTTGAGCACTTATATGGAGCCACGGTTGTTGTTTAAACTCGCCATTAGATCACGTGTCGGATATTTAGGTCACCAAAATCGTTGTGTAACTTACGAGAATAAGAACCATTGCGCGAATTACCTGAGTTAAAGCCGGTACGATCGTACTTTTCAAAGTCTAAAAAGAATGTTAGTTCTGTCGCAAGTAACGTATTCACTGCCGTTTCTAAATGCGTACGGAAAACCTCGGTGATATCTTGTTTTTTTGACTAGTGCATCGACAAGCTCTGTTGTAAACTGATTCATAGGGAGACCTCTTTTCTGTGAATTTTTTGCGATAACTCAATTCTATCAAGAAAAGGTCTTCCTTTTTTATCATTCTATTCATTTACACAAAATATTTCATACTCCCAAAAACTTTTTTAAATCATACTCCCTTTAAATATTGTAAGTTAATATTTGTTTTTTAGTTCTTTATAGGCTTTTAATTGTTGCTCCATCATTTCAACAGAATCGTGTTGAATGGCATTTGGATCCTTCTGAAGAAGTCCTTTAAAGTAGCGTTCATATTCTTTAAAGAAAGCTGTAAGAAAATCTTCAAACTCACCTTGAAAGGCGATTTCTGTTGTATTGTCGTATTCACTGTAGGCTTTAATAATAAGCAATTTACCAGTTTTGTTTAAAGTATATTCCATTGCATTTTCATAGGTTTCAAATCCATTAGAAAAAGATGTATGGTTTTCTTTTAATTCCAAAAGAATTTTCCCCATACCTAAAAGCAAGGCGTCATGGAAAGTGGAATTACAAAGTTCTTTTTTTTCCCCATTTTGCTGCACAAAAATAGATAAACGACAGGCTAAATAGTCATCTATATTAAAAGGTTGTCCAATCATTTCATCATATAATTCAACAAAAAAAGATATTTTCATTATAATAACTCCCTCTTTAAATGTTGAGATATCAACGGTTTAACCCGTTTATACCTTATTAAAAAAATATTTTTACTGATATATATTTTAGTATTTTACATTACTTTATTGATTTACAGTTTGAGGATACGCTTCTGCTTGACAATATCGCTGCCAATTACTAACGTGTTTTCAAGAACTTGATTAATTTTATGGTTTGTACTAAAATTCATATGATAGAGTCCTCTGTGTGATGATGGGTCAATGAGCGTCGACACTCATGCATCATACTAGAGGGCTTTTATTTTTTCAAGACCCCGAAAATCCTTCTAACAGGATTGCTCCTTATTATTTAACTTTTATCACACTTTTTCCGGACAACGGGTACGCAGTGACAATCATACCATCTTTATCAACAATGACTTTCATTTTATTTATACCATACTTATTTAGGTTATATTCATAAGATTTATAACCATTAGCTGCTTGACCTTTATAAGTACCTTTTTGTAAAGATTCCATAATAATATTTTTAATTTGAGATTCAGATAAGTTTTTGGGGAATAATGTATCGCCCTTTTTAGCACCTTTGCCCAAAATATGTCCATTCTTTATATGTTTCCATCCTTTGCTAGCATTACCTTCAAATAGAACGCCTCGACTATTGTGCTTTAGAATTTTCCCCATGTTACTGGCAACTTTAATAGATTTTTTCGCGAGACCTTTAATTGCTAAACGAACAACTTGAGAACCTATAATATATGCAACATAAGGAACCGCTGAGGCAGATACAACTGAAGAATCATAAATTGTGATTTCACCAGTTTCTTTATCAATAAACTCTATAATAAAATTTTCATCATCTATAACATTAATATTTAAATCATACTCTTTTTCAATTAAATCCCCATTTTCTTCATATGTAATGTTATACTGGGCAGTATTCTCTTCAGGTTGTATTTCTAAAGTAGTATCCACATCATAGTTATATGTTGAAACTTTACTTTCTATAATAATCCTATCATTCTGAACATTTAAGTTAGAAACTTCTAGTTCAGTATCCTCAGCAGTATTAAACTCTTCTTCAAGTTCTTGGACAATTTCTTCTGTTTCGTCTGCTGCATAGTTAAAAACTTCTTGAATATTACTTTCTACAGATGCAGGAACTTCATTTTCAGAGGTAGCAGCATATACATTACTTGCAGTTGGTCCAATACTTAAAAAACTTAAAGTAAAACATAATGAGATAATCAATAGTTTTTTCACTCTAATCCCCTTTTTTTAATGTTAATAATCCATTTCCGTATTCTGATTGTTTGCCCAAAGGTTTTGCGTAGTCTTTTAAATGCTTGAAATAAGAAGTTCGATCTATTTTTTGCTCGCTTAAGAGTTGTGCAATAATTCCCGTTGCATAAGCTGTTGCATATGATGTTCCATCAAGACTTTTATCTCTCATTTTATTAATTTTTACAGCTTGTACGTTTATACCAGGAGTAACATAGTCAACTTTATTTTTTGCAGCCGTTGGATCTCGTTTTAAGTTTTTGTCAATCGAGCTAATAGATAATACCTCATGATAGCGAGCTGGATAGTCCGCTTCAAATCCAAGGTTATTTCCAGCAGCTGCAACAAAAATAATGTTCTGTTCATAGCCTTTCTTGATTGCCTCGTGTAATGCTGGATCATCCTTTTGAATGCCAAAACTCATATTGATAATATCCACTTCATGCTTTATTGCCCAATCAATTGCAGCAACAATATCTGAAATTGAAGCATTTCCATTTTCATCTAAAACATTAGCATCATAAAAAACAACATTCTTAAATACACCTTCTACAGGATTCAATAAACTTTTTTTGGCGCCAATAATACTTGCAATAGCAGTACCATGACCGTAAGAATCATTTGAACCGTTTCCATTAAAAGTTTCCGCAACTGTCACATTAGCTTTTTCAGCTTGAATACCACTATCAATAAGAGCTATTTTTATAGGGCGTTTACTAGCTGTTCCTTCAATGTTTTGAAAGTCAATTACTTGTAATGCCCAATTTGTTTTATTGGATACGTAAAGTGTATAAGTACCGAATACCAATAAAATACTTGCATTCAGAAGAAATATTTTCTTTATAGATTTCTCCCCCCTATTAAAGGGCTGATATCGTATCTGCACAAAGTCTTATAATTTGAGAAAGGCTAATATTTGGGCGTTATAAATCCTCAGAATCGCAAATACCACCCAGTTGCTTAATTAGAAGATTTTTCTTTTTTTCGTTTAAACAGTAATTCTACAAATTATAATCATATAGAAATATAGCAAATGATTAAATTGTTGTAAATATTATAAATTTACTAAATTTTCGATCGAAGAAATATGCAGACAGTCCTTGATATAACGAGATAAAGAAGTAATCCAATTGGACAGAAAAAGTAGACACAGATTATTATAGTAATAATTGATGTTAGTCTAAAAATTGGACACGGAGAACAGGGAGATTATAATAAACTTAATTACAATAGGTTAGAGGTGTCCAATCATGAAAAAGAGAACATTTGATCAAGAATACAAGATTCAAGCTGCTGAGTTATGCTTGGAGGGGGGACAAGTCCATCGCCCAAGTGGTAAAAGAACTAGGTTTGGCTTACAACACTCTTCATCGTTGGGTCAAAGAATATAAAGAAAGCAACGGAAAGAGTTTTGTGGGTTCAGGCCATATCAAGCCACAAAATCAAGAAATCATCGAATTACGCCGCCGCAATCAAGAGTTGGAGGAGGAATTAGCGATCCTAAAAAAAGCGTTAGGCATCTTCACCAGAAACCAGAAGTAATTTACGCCTTCATTTTTCAACACCGAAATGAATTTCTTGTTGTGAAGATGTGCCAAGTTTTCGGTGTTTCAAGAAGTGGGTATTACGACTGGCTCAAGCGTGCGAAAAGTAAACAGAACAAACGAAAAGAACAACTCACTCCACAAATTCGAAATGAGTATCTAAAGTCCCGTAAGATTTACGGAAGCCCAAAAATTACGCAAGAACTACGCAAACAAGGGATTCGTGTGTCTCAAAAGACGGTCGCTCGCATCATGAGCGAAGAAGGCTTGAGATGCATTACTGTCCGTAAATTCAAAGCCACACGAACAGTAACCATCCTTACAACGTATATTCTAATCTATTGAAACAAAACTTCCAAGCAACGGTTCCAAATGAAGTATGGATGGCAGATATTACGTACATTCCTACCGACGAAGGCTGGTTGTATTTAGCGAGTATCATGGATTTATATACTCGTAAGATTGTAGGATGGTATATCGATACACGAATGACGAAAGAGTTAGTCATCAAAGCGTTACAACGGGCTCTAAACAGCGAAAAACCAACGGGACGAGTGATTCATCATTCGGATCGTGGAAGCCAGTATGCTTCGAATGACTATCAGCAACTTTTACAGGAACATCATTTTCAAGTGAGCATGTCGAGACGTGGGAACTGTTACGACAACGCTTGTATGGAGTCGTTTCATAGCCTCATCAAGAAAGAGTGTATTTATCTGAATCGATTCCGCACGCGAAAAGAAGCGAAACAAGCCATTTTTGAGTACATCGAATGCTTCTACAACCGCAAAAGAAGTCATTCAGCCCTTGGCTATGTATCGCCATGTGAATTTGAAGCTGCATATTACGCTAACCAGAGAAAAGTAGCTGCATAAATTCAGCTATTTCTCTCTGTTTAACGTGTCCGTTTTCTTGACATAACACCAAATCTTCAAGTTCCGATAAACCATATAAAGCTTACCATTTTATAAATTCCAACTGGGGGAAGAAATGGGAAGATATTAATCCAGAGTGGAGAGGAATAATTGAACAGATTATATACGGTAAAAAGGAAAATAATACTTCATATATTGAAGTAGCGGCAACGAAAGATGAAAATTAATACTTCGCTTTATCTTATGGAAATCATTTTTATGATACATTTTATGGTATAATCATTTTCAAATTCAAAAAAGGGTTTGATAAAAAATGGATTTAAATTCGGCTGATCGGGAACAGATACTGTCGTTTTTGAAAAAAATAATTGTTGAAACATTACATGATCAATCAGTAAAAGTCTATCTGTTTGGTTCGTGGGCTCGTAAAGAGGAAAAGAGGACATCCGATATTGACATCGCTCTTTCTGCAGATTCAGCTATTCCGATTTCTAAGTGGGTGGAACTTCGTGAACGAATAGAGGAATCGCCATTACCGTACAGAGTAGATCTTGTCGATTTATCTAAAGCCGATCAGGCTATGAAAGAAAAAGTGAAAAAGGAAGGAATTTTATGGAACGGTTAAAGGAACGTATTCAACTTGCTTTAAAAGCTCTTCGTGCTTTCCAAGAGGTTTTGCTCCTAGAGAATCCAACGGAAGTTGAACGGGATGCAGCTATTCAGCGATTTGAGTTTAGTTTTGAAGCTTGTTGGAAAGCAGTAAAACAATTTTTATATGATAAAGAAGGAATTGATGTCGGTTCACCTAAAGGAGTAATTCGTTCAAGCAGGGAAATTGGAATTTTATCTGATGAGGAAACGATCATTGCATTAAAAATGGTAGATGATCGGAATTTGACAGTTCATACATACAATGAAGAGCTAGCTGTTGAAATTTTTGGCAATCTCCATAAATATTATCAACTTCTCTATAACTGGATTATCCGTATAGAGAAGAGAGAATATTAAATATAGTTGGAAGAGTAAAATTCCGTTAACGATGTATCGTTGTTTTTTAAGATTGGCATTTGCAGTTCGCCCACTCAATTTTCTACGCCTGGAAAGAATTATGAACATCGTTTTATATTGAACAGATTTTCCCTATCTTTTCTCAAACAATCGATTGTTTATCGTCAATACCGAATACATGCATTCGGTATTGACTTGTGTAAATGAAATTTGCTTCATCGGTACCGGCGGTATTCGGGAGAAAAGCGGAAAAACGGCTCTACCGGCCGGGTCTGAAGGATCGGCTGACAATAAGGATCCGGTTTTTGCTTTATTTTGTTTTTTGATTAAGCCAATTCCCGATTTCAGCCATCGGTTCCACATTCACTTTATCATTCCCCGGGGGCGCTTTAATAAAAAAATAACTGTGCCGGGTTGTGACCGTTGAGCATATTTAATGCCTGGGGGAGTTACATAGAAATCGCCTTTTTGAAAGGTGTATAGTTCTCCTGTTTCCACATCTAAATATTCCGTTTTTCCGCTGATAATGTATTGATATTCATAAGCTTGCGTGTGGTAATGCGGCAATTCACCCTTAAAATCACCGTATGAAGTGATTCCGATTTCCAGTTTGTCGCCTTCTATAAATGGAAGTGTTTGCGGGCGTGATAATTGGCCGACAAAATATTGCCTTGTCGTCTTTTCGGGCGATTTCTTAATTTGTTCGCTTATTTCCTTCACGAATTGACAAAGTTTTCCCCCCTCTTTTTTGATAGTTCTAATGTTTCTTTTGTTTTTGGCGCCTGTTTCTCAGTTTAAACTTCTTTCTTCGAATATGAAAAAAGGGACGAATGCAAAAATCTCGTCCAGTAGGAGTTGCTCTGATACACTTATTATTATCTTCAAAAAGCAAACAAAGATACCCTTATGCCACTCGTAACTGGTTTTTAATGGAATCTAGTGGCACTCCTCGTTGGGCTTCGTAATAAATAAACTCAATGAGATTGTGAATTTTTCTCGATCTCACACTCGCAAGACCGGTTGAAAAATCACTGGAATGTTCTGTCATGCAATAGATATACGTAAATTGTACGATGACCCAAAATCGTTTAATGGCTCGCTCATGTCGGATTCGATATCGATCGAAACCTAATGTTTCTTTCGTTTGCCGAAAGTAGCTTTCGATCGACCAGCGTTTCGCATAGTATTCAAGAATAGCCTGATCGCTCAGTTTTTGTGTCTGTACTCAAAAAACAACGCAAATGCTCGCTCGTCATCGGTTGATGGTTTTCCAACAAAACAATACCACCGCATTTGGAATGTCGTTCAATGCCCCTTCGTAGCGATACATTCGATACGTTTCGCCTCCCACGGTCACGAGGTGGGTATCGGAATTCGGTGTTTCGGATGATAACTCACTGATGGAGATCCGTCAGAGTACCAGAACATCCTTTTGTGAGCATTCCATCTATGAGGTGGACGAGATGGTTCATCACAGACTTGGAATAATAAAGTTTTAATCCGAGAGAAGATCATGTATTGTAAATTTCTTGATAATGTGCTAATCGTATCCATACGAGAGACATGAACCTCCTTGTTTGGGTAGTTTGATAGCACATCTATTCTAACCAAGGAATCGGTTCATGTCTCTTTTTATGTTTATTTGTAAATTTATGTTAGTAAATTTGCTCAAGTACAGTTTGAAAAAATATAAATTTCAAGTGAAGCGGAAGAAGATGGGGTTTTTCAAGAAAATAAATTCAATGTGAGTGTTCTTGAGTCTGAAGGGGATTCTTTTATTGCAATATTCACCGATCTAAAGACAGGTGAACAATACGAATATAACACTACTAAATTACAGGCTTCTGCTGTGCAGTATTTTGTTTACTTACTCGGAGGTGCTGTTTTAAGATATAGTATTAAAAAAATAGGTAGTAAAACCGTTTTATAAAATTGGAAAAAAGACTTTCCTGAAAAAGTCAAGCAGTGCAGCAAAAAACGCAGTGAAAACATTTAGGAATGTTTATTATAACGTTGGTGGTGGAAAAAAAGTAATTTTTACAAAAGCCAAGATGGAGCATATCCTGAAGAATCACCATCCAAGATATTGGACTGGAAAAAAGAATAAAGACTTTTTTGATCCGGATTTTACAGTTAATGATATTAAAAATATAGTAGCAAATGTTATAAATTCTAATAAATCAAAAATAAGTTCTGCACTTAAGAAAAAACGAGGAGTAAATGTTACAAAAAAATAAGGGGAGTAACATATGAAGTAAGAATAAATTCTAATGGCTATGTATCTACAGCATTTCCGAGAAAATGAGGTGAACAGGTATGATTGAAAATGACGTTATGATAAAAACTTTCGTATATAATTACAGCCATGAACTTGAGGAATATTATACGGTAAAAAAGACTAAATTTTTGTCGATTGATGACCCTCTGGCCGGGATTGCCGCCAAGAAAATATTGGAAGAGAATAACTTGGATTACTTGGCAGGCTATATATTTTTAAGTTATGATGGAAAGCCTGTTTTCACGGAGGAAAGAACGGAAACCGAATGTTTGTTAACAACGTGGCTGGATTTGGCAAGAATTTTAAGAGAGGAAGAAGATAAAGAATTTGAAATATGCTTCCTTGATAATGCCGATGGGAATGCCATAATCAAAAAAGAATCCGGCAATTATGTAATTACATTACAAAAGAGAAAACAAGGACCGGCGGATACATTTACAAAACCAGCGGAAAAATTAAAGGAGGCAGTCCGCAAAAATTTTGTCAAGTTTATCGGGTTTTGCCGGCAGCCGAATCTTGTTTTCTCAAAAGAAAGCCTATATTCAAACGCTTTGGAAGAATACGAAAAGATCAAAGGATGAAGGCAGGAAGTGTTTCTTCACTTTCCAAAAGACAACAGCATAAAAGTAAGGTTTTGAAAAAATCTATCCAAAAAGACATCGCTCCCAAAATAATACATGATTTTATGTATCATCAGAAGAATTGAAAAACCCTGAAATCCTTGCATACAATGGATCTCAGGGTTTTTAAAGTGTAATGGAACACTTGGGTATTTAAGCCCGGTGGAGTACAAAGAGAAACACCTCAAAAAAATTGTCTAGTTTAGTGTTGACATACCAATACAAAAAAAGTTGACAATTATACATGTAAATGGTAAAACTATACTTGATAGGCAAACATTTTATTTACTACATCAAGATGCCGCTCATTAAGCAGGGCATTTTTTTTTCGCGCACCATTGATAATGATTATCATTATTGAAACACAATCATAATCAATGGTGTTTTTTTACGTCATATATTGAGAATGATTATCGTTACCATTAAATGCCCTGGCATATAAAAACATAAAGGAGGGAGGAGTAAGTAAACGCAATTGATTTAATAAGTAATGGCAGGGTTTATGAGAATGGATGTAATACCAAGAAATGAAGGAGAATGGTAGAGAATGATTCAAACTAATCTAAGCTATAAAAGAACTGTTGCGATGTTCATAAGTGTATTATTGCTATCCATAGCGATTGCTGTATCTGTATCTGCCGCAACATTAAATTATCAGTTTTTAGATTCTAATGGGAATTATTCTAGTCACGCGAGTTCGTTTATTGTTGGTGATGCCGTTATCGATGGTAATTCTGCAACTATTACATTGAAGGATGCTAGTTATATTGGTGATTTATTAGTATGGGATGGCAGTGATTATGTTTCCGCCAATCGGACAGTTGATGCGGATGGAAATGTTCAATTTACTTTTGACGTCTATGATTTCGATGTAAATTTAGCTGTTCAATTATATGTAAACGCTGGTCCGCATAGTGGATATATTCCTCTATTTATTCAATGGCTTTGATATTTTCAGAATATTTGGAGAGTGGCGGGGTTTTTCCATTCACTCTCCATTGGAAAAATTTTGTGATTAGGGAGAGATCAGCTTGAAGAGGAAAAGTAGGTTATTATGGATAGGTATTGCAATATTCCTGTTGACTTTATCACCTATCCTTCCAATATTTCATAATGTTCATGCGGAAGGGGCAGGATTAGTAAATGGAACATATGAAGGAGTTGATTATCGTTATTTAAAAGATGGAACTGCGGAAACATCAGCAGCTCATGGTTATTTGTATGTTGCTAATTCAGGAAGATTGATTATAGAAGATGATACGATAATATTTGAGCATGAAATTACAGCAGTAAACAAAGATTATTTACCTTATATTGGTTATCGACTGCCAGGTAAGCCAAAGGCTGTTATTTCAGGTGATAACATATCTGGTATGGATGGGTATCAGCAAGTTCAGCCAGAACGAAAAGATAATGGGAATTATGTGATTCGTTATAAAATGGAGGATGTAACAAAAGCTTTAGATATTTTAATGCATGTGCATATGGAAAATGTCCCTGGTATGTCTGGTGGCATATATGATAATTGGTACAATGTTCAATTACAATTAGATACAAGTACTCTACCGATTGATGTTGAAACGGATAAATCTGAATTGGAAAAAGTGCTTGAGGAGGCAAGACACCTCTTTAATACAGTGCATCCTAGAGGGACTTTGATTCCATATGTTTATTCTGAAGGAGAACATGGCTATGCTGTCCCCGAAATTCAAAGAAGGCTTGCCAACGCTGAAAACGTTTATAATAATCCAAATGCTACACAAACAGAGGTTGATGCAGCAATAGAAAGTCTAAAATTTGCAATGGATTCTGTAAAGAGGGATCAATTCTTTAAGATAGAGCCTTTAAGATTTAGAGTTTTAAACTCTATTGGTGATGATGCAGAACTGTCCGAGCATGCAGGTGATTTCGGCGAAGAAACAACAGCAGTATTAAAGCAATTTGGAACATATCAAACTGTTGCTAATATTCCTGTTCATTTACCAAAAGAAACTTTACAAATTTATAAAGCCGCAGATACTGCAAATGGCGGTTTTTCAAGTGCTATGTCTAAAGTGTATTTTGTAGAAGCGAAAAATGATACTAATATTTATCAAATAAACATTAGGCACAAGGATGCTGGAGACGATGTTTGGAAAGGCATTTCTTATGTGAAATATAATACGGATGGTGTGGAAAAAGAAGTATATTTAAACTTTAATGTCAATATCCAAGAAGACTTAAAAGATTTCGTTGAACTTGCAAAGAAAATCGATCCAAGTAAATTGGAAGCTGATGGGGAGCATGTGAATACTTTTCAAACGTCACTTAATGAAGCTGAGAAGGTTAGTAACAAATTAGCCGCAACAAGAGTGGAAATTTTATCTGCTACGCAAGCATTGAAAGAAGCAGTAACAAATATTCTAAAAACGAAACACTATGATGCAGGCACATATGTTCTCAGTTTAGCAGATTTTGGAGCGGATTTTGCGAATTTTGTTGAAAAAAGCCATTTAATTGTTGATGAAAATGGTCAATTAAGCTTACAAATCATTCCGAAAGCTAATGTCGAAGTTAGCTTACAAAATCAAGAAACGGGTGAGGAAATAGCAGCTGATTCTTCACATATTTTTAAAGATATTGATCCATCCATACCGTATACTATAGAGATTTCAAATAATGGGGAAACTGCTGCTTACTCTGTATATTTTGCGCTTATCACAGCCGAATTGTTAGCAGAGCCTGAACAGCCGGGAGGAAATCCTGAGCAACCAGCAGAGCCTGAACAGCCGGGAGAAAATCCTGAGCAACCAGCAGAACCTGAACAGCCGGGAGAAGATCCTGAGCAACCAGCAGAACCTGAACAGCCGGGAGAAAATCCTGAACAACCAGCAGAACCTGAACAGCCGGGAGAAAATCCTGAACAACCAGCAGAGCCTGAACAGCCGGGAGAAAATCCTGAGCAACCAGCAGAGCCTGAACAGCCGGGAGAAGATCCTGAGCAACCAGCAGAACCTGAACAGCCGGAAGAAAAAATCGGACAACCAACAAAATCTGAACAGTTAGCAGAAGAAAAGAAGGAACTAGAAGGTAAAAAATTGCCAAATACAGCTACCAATCAATTTAATTTCCTACTGATTGGCATTATTTTACTTGGAATGGGGAGTATATGTTTTGCTGTTGTAAGAAAAAAATATAACTAAAAAGAGAATGCCAAGTGAAGATCCAAAAAATTGATAGCCTTGCCTTGCAATGGTCTAGTCCAAAAAAAGTAGAAATGAAGAAAAATCCCGGAAGTAATTGTCTTATTTAGAGGTAATTGCTTCCTTTTTTCTTGCCAATATAGGCAAGGGTATTAGATGTTATACGGGATTAACTGTTGTAAGCATACTTTTCCGCGTTTGCATCAAAGAACAGGTCCTTAGGGTTATCAAAATTTCAAAAAAAGACAGCATTTTTAACTACAATCGGCATCCTCCTAACAAAAAATCCTCAATTATGAAAGCGCAATATAAACAATTTCCATTACCTAGATTTTTTTACAAAAAATAAGTTATATGCACCATAAAATGTAACATAAAAACCACAAATAACCAATTTTAGAATTCCGAATTACTGGTTAAATGGAATTGTATGCCATCAATTGTTTTTAGAAAAAATCATAGGTTCGAGATAATTTTGGGCAAAAAGTACTGTGTGAAATTTGACATCTTTCATCGGGCGTTTGACTGTTTTTCCAACTATTGATAAATACATTTATAGGAAAATATTTATTAAGCATTCGATATTATTTAAAGAAACGAATGCCACAAAACTATTTTGAAGGAGATGGATATTTTGGCAGGACAAATTCGAATGACCCCAGAGGAGCTAAAAGCGAAGGCTCAGCGTTATGGGCAAGCTGGTTTGCAAATTGAGCAAATTTTAAGAGATTTAACAAATTTACAAAATGAACTTCGTGCTGAGTGGGAAGGCCGTGCTTTCCAAGGATTCGATGATCAATTTAATCAACTAAAACCGAAGGTGCAAAACTTTGCCCAGCTTATGCATGATATTAATACGCAATTGAATAGAACAGCGGAAGCAGTAGCTCAACATGATGAGCAGCTATCACGCAATTTTGGGCTTCAATAATCAATCCGCGTTGACTTCATGTCTAATACCAGGCTTAGATGGTTGGACGACTTCCGTGTTGTCAAAAAAGCCACGCGACGATGTTGTGTGGCTTTTTTCTTAATACATAAATATTTTCGGAATGGATGTGCAAGGAAAAATGAGGCGTTGGCAAGAAGGCAGTGCCTTTGAGGATGTTTGTCATGTTTGGTTTTCATCCCAACATATCTGTATGTCATTCACATAAAAGGAGGTGAATGGAATGAAGAGATTTGTGCTCAATTCTTTCTTGTTTCTTGGACTGGTGCTCATGCTTTCCTCAGGAAGTTCCTACTTAGCATTAAACCAAGTATCGAAAAGTACAAATGATGATGAGCAAAAAATGACTGTTGCTTTAGTAAATGAAGATCAAGGCGGCACCTTTAATGGCAAAAAATACGCATTTGGCAATGAATTTGTGAAAAGTATTGAAAAAGATAATGAACATGATTGGTATATTGTCAGCCGTGGTGTTGCTGAAAGCGGCTTTAAAAACAATTTGTACAACATGATTATTATCATTCCAAATGATTTTACAGAAAAAGCACTATCAATGAATGATAAAAATCCGGAGAAAATCACTTTAAACTATAAGATTAATGCATCGGGCAACAGCAGCATGAAAGCCCGGGCAGAAAAAACGGCTAGTTCAATTTTAGAGGATTTTAATCGTCGAATTATTGATGTTTACTTCGCTAGTGTAATAGGAAACTTACAAAAGGCCCAAGACAATGTTGCTGAACTTGTCAGGGAGGAACGGAATCATACCAATATATATAATCATGATATTCATCAACCATTATCTGGTTTCACTAATCAGTTTGCGACAGTAAAGGATCAAACAAAGGTATCAACCGATGCTTTCAAAGGTCTGGAGGATATCTTGCAAAATTACCAGAGCTCCTTTGTTGAAGGGGCAAAAGCAACAAATGCTTATCAAACAAATTTTTTAGATTTCCAACAAATGAAAAATGCTCATGAAACTTTGGCAAAAGGTTTTGCAGATCAGCTAACAGCATTCGACAGCAGTCTAAACGCTGCAGACGTTCAGCAAAATATTAACCGACTGGTTGAAACCAATCAGGCAATTTATAATCAGTTCCATTTCAATTCCATGGAGAACCAAAATATTTTCTTGAAGTCTGAAGCGCTGAAGATGTCGTTAAAATCAACATTGGAAACAATAGACAGCTATGAGCAAGAATTATCGAAAAAGCTAGAAAATGAAACAGAGGAAAATATTGCGAAAAAACTGGCAAAACAAATGAAAGATGGTGTCGGAAACAGTTACGTTTCGTTAAATCAAATATTTGATACTCCCGATAAAATTGTCCAAAAAACGATTAAAAGCCAAATTGATAAACTTCAAACGTTAAAACGGGAAGAAATTGATGATTTAAACATCGATGAGTCGGTGAAGAGCGACATCAAAATGGTTATCAAGGTGACAAACCAATTTAATCGGGAATTTCAATATCAGCCACAACCATCCAACGGTACGGGGCTTCCTTTAGCAAATTTAATAAACAAAGTGAAAAAGGATTTAACGGAATCAGGGACCGTTTTTTCAGACAATGCAGCTATTCTAGGCGGAAATATTGAGAGTCAAAATATAAATGCGGCAGTTCCTGAACTTTTTCGTATTCATGAAGTGACATTGACTCTTCCTAATGGGCAAACAAATGTTTTTAAAGTGGATGGAGATCAGAACAACGTTACATTTGATCTTCCTGTCACTGAAAAAGGAAATATTACAGTCAACATAAAAATAAGCTTGAAGGACGAAAATGCGAAAATTGATTTATTTCAGCCTGTTGCATGGGAATGGAAGATTATTCAAAAGCATAAAAATACAGAGGCGCCAGAGCCGTCTGATCCATCTGATCCATTGCCGCCAGAAGAGCAACAGCCTGATCCTGAAGCTCTAAATATGAATGAAAACAGTAATTCCGAATCGAAACAGGACGATTCAAATGATGAGAATACAAATGAACCTCCTGTTGAAAGAGAAGATATTAACAATGTTATCTATCATAAAGTAATGTCTCAGCTGATAAGTGATCCGGCTAATACTTTCATGAAAAGCCTTAATGAAAGTATCAGAGATTATCAAAAAACAGCGATGTTATATGAATTATATTTTGGGAAAAGTATTTCCGATTTAGCCAATGGATTGGAACAACGTAGCTTGGGGGATATGGCTGCAGAGGATTCTCTTTATTACCTGTTCCATAAACAAGATATTGTAGAAGCCATATCCGACTATATGGCCGGGAAAATAACTGAGGATGTCAGAGCTGAAACGGAAGACCTTAAAAATAAGATAGCAGGTTATAAGCAGCTAGTTCAGAAAACTCAAAATCATTCTGACGAAATGGCTTTATTAGTCCAACAAGCGACGATACAAGCAGAAGAATTGAATCATGGCATTACCAATACATTACAGCGGTTGGAAGCATGGCGGGAAGCCAGTTTGAAGCTGCAAAACGCAAATAGTGAGATACAAGCCGGTCAAAATAAAGAACAAAGCGCTGTTCTGTCCTTAGACGATCAACTTCAAACATTGCTGGTTACAAGCCAATCCTTGGCAGATCAATCTGAAAATGTATTGATTTCAACAGACAGCGTCTATAAAACTTTTGATGCGATTGATAAACAGGCTGACAATATTGTAAACAGCGGCGACACATTAGTGAAAAAGGCTCAAAAGCTTTCAAATGATTTGACCAATAAGCTGCTGAAGGATCAAGAGTTTGCTGATAACTTTGGACAAGTGTTAGCCAACAGCCGCATAGGCGACCGTCCAAATGAAAACTTGTTGAATTTTCTATCAAATCCGGTGCAGACAAAAAACAGCGAAGTGAAAGTAGTTAAAGATACCTTTATCCCTTATTATTTGGTGTTAATCTGTTTTATTTTGGCTTTATTTACTGCATACGTCATTGCAACGTCTGAAAGAAAAAGATTGATAAAGGATGATTTCTCAGAAAACAGAACATTGGTTTGGAAAAATACTCCGATCACATGGGTGACAGCAGGAATTGGCGTTATCGAAGGAATCATCATCGGTTTGCTGTCAGGTTCTTTTATCGATATTCCACAAGAAAAATATTTTCAATGGATTGGCCTGATCTCCCTGATTATGTTCACCATGGTGCTGGCAGGAGCTTATTTGCTAAGACAGCTTAAAATGATCGGGATGTTTTTGCTTCTTGGCATGTTAAGCCTTTATGTATTGTTGACAGAAACTCTTGGGCTGAATTTCGACAAACAGTCTTTAGCATCTACATTGCAAGAATTGTCGCCACTGCAATATATTGAGAAACTGCTATTAGGTTTTGTTGACGATACAAAGTACGATCCATTGATCATCACCATATTAGTGGGGACAGCATTTTTAAGTCTTGTCGGACATTTATTTGTGATAAATGGGTTTACACAAAATAAGGAGGCAAGGGATGAAGCAGCTAATCCGAATTAGTATTTTAGTTGCTGCAGCTATAGGCGTCCAGCCTTTGCTTTCTGCACATTCGTTGGCAGATGAACATTTGGATCACAGTGGGAAGCTTGATTTACAAGTAGACCGTATCAGCGATGACATAAAAACACAAGAATCCCAAAGTGAGAGTGAAACTGAACTGGAAAAAATCGCGCCCGGTTTGTTTAAAAAACAAACTCGGGCTGCGGTCCAGAAAAAGCAAAAAGAGCTGGATCATGCAGTGAATCATCTAAAAGAAGAAATTTTTGCCGATTCGGTGGCGAGCGATGCAAAAACAAGCTTTTACGATGCGAAAAAGACATTATTTTCACAACATTTTTTTACGCAGCATTCTTCTCCCGCTAGCCAAAGCACTGCGGATCATGCAGAGAAGAAGGAAAGGGTAAATCAGATAGCCATTGGATTTCTGAGCGGATTTGCTGTTATGTTGGTCGGCGGAATTTTGGCTCTTATAAGAAAAATAATGGAGTAAAGGGGAGATCAGGAATGCCCGTTGAAACGCATATCAATGTGACCGTTGATTTTAGTAAATGGGGGAAAGGCCGATATGATGTGAGGATACCGGCACATCAGCCGATAAAACAGCTGCTGTCGAACTTGAATGAATCTTTAAGGCTCGAACTCCCTAATTATTCCCTTTTTGCGGTAAAAATCCCGACTAAAGAACTTTTACTGGCGGATGACGACCAGATTAGCGAGTTCCCAGTGGCGAATGGAGATATTTTACTTGTTTTATAGAACAAGAACCATGCTTTTTATTATAGCCTGTGTAACGTTGAAAAGGAGTCAGAAATCATGAAGGAAAAAACAATTAAAATGGATTCCGTGTCTTATCATTTTTTTATTGAAAACAATCAATGGAAATTAGAACTGGCAAAATCGCAGACCCGCGTGAAAGATATTCGTGAATTGGCTCTGATGAAGGAGAATACAGACCAGTTTGTTCCGGTAGAAGTGGAGGACGGGGAAGAGGTTCTCACTTTCCAATTTATAGTTGATTCCAATATGAACCATTGGGAAACCATTCAAAGCTTGGGGCGAAGTGACAAGTTGCGATTGCTGTGCAATCTGGCCCGTTTCAGAAAAATTTTAGATACGCGAATTACGTTCTTCCTGCATCCACATAATCTCATATTTGACGATAATCTTATACCTTTTTTGGTTTACAGAGGCATTCGACAGGTGCTACCCCCCTATGAGATCAACGACGAAACCTTCCTGCTGCAATATAAATGCTTGAGTATCGCCCTATTTTCAAAAAAATATAATTTCGATGAACTATATGCAGGTTCATGGAAAAATGCAAAAGATACCGAGTTTGAACGTCAAATCAGTGAAATTGATCATTTTGATGACTTTGTTGAATTTTTACACAATCAGTATCGCAAGGAAAAGCGCGAAACAGAGAAAAATATGCAAATCGTTCCAAAAAAAAGATTTCAGCTATTTAAACGTTTATCCATTGCCATGATCGCAGCTGCAGTCATTTTGGCTGTTCCTGTTGTATACTTCGGCTTTTTTAAGCTGCCGTTTCAGCAGCACCTTTTGGAAGCGCATAGGGCTTTTTTATCCAAGGATTATTCAGAAGTCATTTCAGATCTCGAAAGTGTCAATCCTGAAAAATTGCCAGATTCGGGAAAATATATATTGGCCTATTCATATGTTAAATCCGAAAATCTGGGCGATGAAGAAAAAGACACCATTATGAATAATATTAGCTTAAAAAGCGATCCTAACTACTTATTGTATTGGATTTACAATGGCCGCGGAGATTTGGATAAATCACTTGATTTAGCGATGTATCTCGATGATCCGGTGTTAATCATGTACGGCTATATTAAAAAAATTGAGAAGGCAAAAAATGATCCAAACTTAAGTGGAACCGAACGGCAAAACCAGGTGCAACAATATGAAGAGAAGTTAAAATCGTATGGAGAAAAATATGGTCTGGAATCTTTGTTTGTGACGGATCCGGAGAAAGCCAATCCAACTGAAGAAACGGGTGGATCCGCGCCGGCAGCTGCAGAACAACAAGTAACCGATCAAGCAAAGGGGACACAGACAGATCGAACGGAGAAAAAGGTTCCTGAACAAAACCAAACAGAAGAAACGAAATGAGGGGATCTTGCCTGCATTTATGAGCGGCTATCATTTTAATAGTTCAGCTGATTTTTAGTTTTAAAGAATTAAACGTTACGATTCATGTACCCCAATCATTTCGCTTACTGGAAAAAAAGGCATGCGTCTTTCTTAATTGCATGTAGAGAGGGAGAAAGAGATGGCACAACGATTATTACTGGTGAGTTATGATAAACAATTGCATAAATGCCATTTACATGACCATGAACCGAAAAGAGTATCAATCGGCGGCCAATGGTCTGACACTATTACCTTTCGCGGTTTATCCGACACCATTTGGGTGGATTGGGATGGTGAAACATGCAAGGTTGAAAATAAATCATTGATAAATGGTGCCATTTCATTACAGATAAACAATATTCCGCTGGAAATATACCTTACGGAGCATAATGATTGGCACTACTATGACATTTCCAATAAATTGAACATTACCTTTGGCAAAAATACGTATGATGATGTGCAGATTCCCAATACTGCTATTGATTTCGTATTGTTCCGTGATCAATTGGGAGACTCTTTTCAAATGGCTGTCTATCAGGGCACTGTCTATCATAACTATACATTTGTGGATGGAGAAGAAGTGAAGATTGAAGCGGGGGATGAGCTTTTTTTTGCCGGTGTAATGGTCAGAGTGACCAGAGATCGTTTGGAGATATTGGCCTCCGAACCCTATATATCTAAATTGGTGCCATTATATAGCGCACAAAGCAAGTATAACGCGGATTATCCTGATTATCACCGTTCACCGCGCATTATTTACCGTGTTCCGGAAGATAAACGGAAAATTGCTAAACCATCCAGCAAGCCAAGCAAACCGAGTGAACAACTTGCCCGTGTCATTGTTCCGCCGCTAGTCATGATTGCAGCCTTCGTACTCGTTTCCTTTTTTCAGCGAAGCGGCATTTATTTAATTGTGATGCTGTCTATGACGATTGTCACAGTTATTTTTTCCATCACCTCTTATGTGAAAAGCTTGCGGCAATATCGATTGGATATGAAAGAACGGGAGGAGAGCTACCGGGATTATTTGAAGCAAAAAACACATGAATTGTATCAAGCAAGTGAAGAACAGCGCCATGCCTTAAACTATCACTACCCAAGTGTGGAGCAAATCCGTGATATGGCCTTAAGGGTGGACTCGCGGATTTACGAAAAGACGAGGTTTCACCATGACTTTTTAATGTATCGCGTTGGAACAGGGACAGTGGATGCCAGCTTTGACATCGAATTCAGCATGGAAGAATTTACACAGGATAAAGATGAACTGGTCGAGGAGGCGCGCAGCCTTCGATCACAATTTTTAAAATTGCATGATGTTCCGATTGTAACGTCCTTGTTAAATGGGCCAGTGGGATATATTGGTCAGCGCCGTCTTGTGTTGGAACAGCTGCAAATGCTCGTCATGCAAACAGCCTTATTTCACAGTTATCACGATGTTCAATTTGTGACGATATTCCCGGAGGAAGAAAAGCAACAATGGGCTTGGATGCGCTGGCTGCCGCATGCCAGTTTGCGTGATTTAAATATTAGAGGTTTTATATACCACGAGCGATCTCGCGACCAGGTTCTCAATTCGCTCTATCAAATTTTAAAGGAAAGAAAATTAACAATTGATGAGAAAGCGAACAAAAATGAGAATATCTATTTTTCACCGCATTTTGTCATTTTTATTACAGATGAAAAGCTGATTTTAGACCATACGATCATGGAGTTTTTTAATGAAGATCCAATCGAACTTGGTGTTTCGCTCGTGTTTGTGGAAGATGTCATGCAGTCATTGCCTGAGCATGTAAAAACGGTGATTGATATACGCGATGCCCACTATGGCAACATCATTATCGAAAACGGCGAATTGGTAAACAAACGGTTTGTTCCAGATCACTTCCCGGACGGTTTTAACAAAGAAGACATTTCCCGTGCTTTGGCTCCTTTAAACCACCTGCAAAACTTGAAAAATTCCATTCCGGAAAGCGTGACTTTCCTTGAAATGTACGGCGTGGAAAAGGTTGAGGAGCTCGGGATTGAAGAACGCTGGGCACGAAACGAAGCATATAAAAGCCTGGCAGTACCGATCGGACTGCGGGGAAAAGAGGATATTGTCCAGTTGAACCTCCATGAAAAAGCGCACGGACCGCACGGGCTGATCGCCGGGACGACGGGTTCGGGGAAATCTGAAATCATTCAATCTTATATTCTCTCGCTTGCCGTTAATTTCCATCCGCATGAAGTTGCATTTTTGCTGATCGACTATAAAGGCGGCGGGATGGCGAATCTGTTCCGGAAGCTGCCGCACCTGCTCGGCACCATCACAAACCTTGACGGTGTCCAGTCGATGCGCGCGCTTGCCTCGATCAAAGCCGAACTAAAGAAGCGCCAGCGCTTGTTTGGAGAGCATAACGTCAACCATATCAACCAATACCAGAAGTTATATAAAACGGGCGAAGCGAAAGAGCCGATGCCGCATTTATTCCTGATCTCAGACGAATTTGCCGAACTGAAAGCGGAGCAGCCGGATTTCATGAAAGAACTTGTCTCGACCGCCCGCATCGGTCGTTCGCTCGGCATCCATCTGATATTGGCAACGCAAAAACCGAGCGGGGTTGTCGACGATCAAATTTGGTCCAACTCGAAATTTAAACTGGCACTCAAAGTCCAAAACACAAGCGACTCGATGGAAATTTTAAAAACACCGGACGCCGCTGAAATCACCTTGCCGGGACGCGCCTACCTGCAAGTCGGCAACAATGAAATTTACGAACTATTTCAAAGCGCATGGAGCGGCGCAAATTATGTTCCGGATCAGGAGGACCAAGACCTTTTGGACACGACGATTTACGCGATAAACGAGCTTGGCCAATATGAGCCGATTTCTCAGGATTTAAGCGGCCTTTCCAACCGCAAAGAAATAGTAAAAGTCCCGACTGAACTCGAAGCTGTCGTCGACTGGATCAACGCCTACGCTGAAAAAATCGGTGTGGAAGAATTGCCAAGACCGTGGCTGCCGCCGTTAGAAGAGAAGATCTATTTAACGGAGCTGCATCAAGTAGAATATACAGAAGCTTGGTATCAAGAGAAGCAAGGGCTTGAAGCGACCATCGGCTTTTTAGATTTGCCGGAAATGCAAGAGCAAAAGCCATTAACCTTGAATTTGGAGAAGGATGGACATTTAGCTGTTTATTCCAGCCCAGGCTATGGGAAATCAACCTTTTTGCAGACTTTGGCAGTGGATATTGCCAGACAGTATAACCCCGAAAGAGTTCATATGTATTTAATCGATTTAGGAACTAACGGTTTGTTGCCATTGAAAGATTTGCCCCATGTCGCCGACACCATTATGGCAGATGACGAAGTGAAAATGGCTAAGCTTATTCGCCGCTTACGAAACGAGATGAAGGAGCGCAAGCAGAAATTAAGTAAATACGGAGTTGCCAACATTCGCATGTACGAAAAGGCAATCGGCGAAAACGTTCCGGCGATTCTACTCATAATCGATACGTATGATTCCGTTTTAGACTCTTCTTATAAGGATGATTTTGAGAATATGGTCGCGCAAGTTGCAAGGGAAGGCGTCAGCGTCGGTATACATCTTGCCATCAGCGCAGGAAGGCAAAGCGCGTTAAGAGCGCCTCTCCTCGCCAATATTAAACATCAGATTGCCTTGTTTATGATAGATGCTACAGAAGTTCGCAATATTGTAGGGAGAACGGATTTATCGATTGAGGAAATACCAGGCCGCGGCCTAATCAAATTGGATCAGCCAACTGCTTTTCAAACAGCTTTGCCTGTAAAAGGCGAAGATACGCTGCAAATCATTGAGGGAATCCAAACGGAGAGCAAAGGTATGCGTGAAGCGTGGAAAGGCAAAACGCCGGCTCCAATTCCAATGGTTCCAGAAGTGGTTGAATTTTCTGTATTCATTAAACATCCGAAGGCAAAAGATATGTTGGCGTCAGGAGGCATTCCATTTGCGGTGGATTTTGAAGAAGTAGAGCCTGTAGCACTACAGGTTGTTGAAGACCAAAATACATTAATTTTAGGAGAAATGGCTGATGCAGTGGAACAAACGTATTTAACTCTTCTATCCAGCATTTCGCTCAATGAGCACATTGATGTCGGTTTGTTGGATAATGCTGCAGCAGCATTCCAATTGTATCAAAACCATGTCAATTTGTATGCGGATAATGGAGCTTCAATGGATTTGTTTGTAGCCAAAATTCAAGAACTATACGAGGCAAGGGAAGACGCATTTCGCCAAATCCAGTTGGAAACAAACGGGCGAGCGACCATACGCGATTTTAAGAACCAAATCCGTCCGCTCGTTGTTTTAATCACCGATGCCTCCTTTGTCGTTGAAACGATGTCGGCGCTGTCGCAGTCAACGCTTGCAAAGCTGATGGAAACGGGAGCAAGACTTGGAATCTATTTCATTATTGGCGGAATCCCGGGAAGAATTGAAAGAATGTATGATGACATTTCCACTATGATCAAAAAACAAAAAACGGGTGTGTTGATTGGCAGGGTTGCCGACCAAAATATTTTGGAAGTGATGAATCGGCCGTATAAGGAAAAGAACCTGCCGCCTTACGAAGCTTATTATATCCGATATGGAAAAGCGGTAAAAATTAAAATCGCCGCGCCATATCGTACAAAGGAGGAAGTGAGCGAACATGTTTGATTGGTTCAAAACGGCGACGGAGAAAAAAAGAGATGATTACCATAAGCTTTACGAAAAACTTCATGATGCACTTTCGGATTATGATCAAAATGTTTTGGAAGCAGAAGGAATCTACGAAAGCTATGTAGGAAAAGCAGCTCATTTATCCATCTCAGACATTCCATCAAACGACTTCGAACCTAAGCGGCAAGAACTCAATCAGAAGCTGAATAAATATTTCCAACTGGAAAAGCAGAAAAGAAGCTCTCTTGTGTCCGCCAAAAATAAGGCATACGAAAGATACATTTACTATAAAAACTTAGCCATTAAAGAAGCGAGGGAGAGAGCGGAAAGAGAGGAAAGAGAACGGAAAGAAAGGATGGAGCGGTTATATGGGAAGCGTTAAAATCAACGGTGCCAAAGTAAATGAAGCGAAAGAAACGGCAAAAGCGCTTGAAGAGTCGATTAGAAACACGAAGAACACATGCAGCCAATTAATTTCCTATATTCACTCGGCGGGGTGGAGTGGAAAATCACGAGACGCATTTCTTACCTATCTCGAGATTATACACAAATATCATCAAGAGATGGAAAAGGCTGCAGCGAAACAGACAAAAGCCCTGAATAATTTGGAAAGTTATTTCCATGACTTTTTGAACGATCCATCAGTTAAAGAAGTGAGAAACTTATGAACGTTGCTCGCGATGCTTTTAACGTACCGGAATTATATTTGTTGGCTGCGGCTTTTGGATGCAATACGATATTCGGCCTCCCGGATAAACAAATTTACCAATTAAAGGGAGAAGAAGTTTTTAAAGAAGCTCACGAACGCTTAAAAGAAAAACAAATATTAGATTCTGCCGGCAAAATCACAGAGGCGGGGGCCTTGGTCATTCAAGCACTGGAACATTATGCTCAAAGTGAAAAATATGTGCGAATTAATAATTTAATGTTTGCTTTCTTCGAGAAAACAAATGACAAGCTGATCGTTTTGGTGGAACTAGAAAATAACTTATACCAATTAAGGATCATGGCCAAAGCTTTTGTTCTCAAATTGCTAAGCGAACAGTTTCCGTTAATGTCAAGAGAACCGGCGCCGCTTGAAAAAACTTTTTTAAAGCGTGAACTAACCCATGAAGAAAGGCGAGAAGTAGAAAGTTTTGAACCGGAAAAAATGTTTATGAATCTTGAATTCTTTCATATGACTGAACGGCCGATGGAGCCTGACAATCCGAAATTCTATCAGCAGTGGATGATTTTTACGAAAGATCAAAATCTGATTATGGTGGATATCCCACAAAAGAAATACTACCATGCAAGCCAATATTGGTTTCTGAAACTGCTCTTTGACGAATTGGAATTTCCTTATAAGGAGGCAAAAGCGCATGGCTAACGCGAATATGGGCGGAGGAGGATCCGGCACCATTGATGTCAATCCGGATGAAATCACGACTGTTTTTAATTATTTGAACAGAATTCTTTCGGAATTAGAGGAAACGGCAATTCCCAATATAAAAAAACTAAGCAGCCTTGATTACTATACGGCGGGCAAAGCGATGAAAGCGATGGCTGTATACGATGAAGCGAATGAAAAGATCATGGATTTGTACGATCATTACAGTCGTGCAGCAACGTTAGTAATGGACATTTTATTAACCATGATGGAAGTGGACCAACAAATTGCGGAACAGATTATAGCAAAATTGGAGGTATAATCGGATGGATGTCAAATATATACCTTCCGAATGGGAAAGGACCAAGAAAGGCATTGGCGATCTGATCGGCCTCGGTGCATGGGGAAAAGGCATGATCGACAACTTAAAAGATATCAGTGATCTTTTGGAAGACGCCCAATCAGACATCGCCAAATATGATAGCGACGGTGTCATCTCTTTCACCCACACGGACCGCAAAAGCCAATATCAACAATTATATGAAGATTATCTCGTCCTGCACCGCTTTAGCGGCCGTGTCGGAGATATTGTCGACCGTACGATCGATGAGCCGTTTTATCAAGATATCGATGCTTTTGTCGAAGCGATGCGCAACTTATCGATATCAGAGATCAAGACGAAAAACCACATCGGTGTTAAAGAAATAATCGTCGTTCCAGGAACTTATGGCACACAAGAGACGATCGAAGTGCCAAAAGCCGAGGTCGGACTAGAAGATCTGTTCAGCGGCAGCAACTACTATGCCAGGCTGATGGAACGGGAATACGCCTCATGGAAAGAACTGAATCCCCACCAGGACTTTTCGGAAAAAGAATACATAAAGAATGCATTGAATTCCTACGCCTTTCAGTATGAATCGATCAAAGACGGGCAAATGAACAAAGAATTCTGGGGGCAAATAGCGGCGCTCGTCGTGATTGTCGGCGTCTCATTTATTTGTCCGCCAGCAGGGATGGCATTGGGCATGGCCTATGGTACACTGGAATTAAGCTCGGCCGTTTCCGGAAAAGACTGGATTTCAGGGAGGGAACTAGAAACAGGCGAAAGAGTATTCCGTGGTGTCCTCGCTCCATTGGATATCGTCCCTGGCGTCAGCGCGCTTTCTAGATTCAGCAGCGCCGCCCGCTTTTCACCTCTAAGAGAAGCAAGTGATCTTCAATTATTAACGGGGTTAAAAACGGGCTTCCAGCAAAAATCACTACGTGCCTGCGACATGGTTGTCCATGCTGAAAAAGACATCGTTGCCCGCATTCGAAATGCGAAAGCATGGGCGAAGGAAATGCCTCAGCATTTGAAAACCGGCGCAGCAAACGGTGCGTTGCAAGTCGGCCGATTCGTAGACAACGCCATAACAAATCTGAAAAATGCGATCCCTGACCGGCAAATGGGATTCGCCATGGAAGGGGTTGGGGATGTTAAGGTTCCGGCGGAAAATACGCATGCGGTGGAGAATAAAATCCGGGCATACTTGAGTAAGGTCGATGGGGTGAATGTTGGGGGGAATAAAGTTAACAACGATGGCTTCGAATATAACATTAAGGATATGGGAACAGGCGAAAGTACTATAGATCCTAAATTAGAAAAATATGTTTGTGAATCATTTGAAGGTATAGGGAAAGAGGCACAAGATAATTTCAATAAATATCTCAGAGATAATGTTTGGTGTGATGAAACGTTATCTAATGCTGAAAAGATTGAAATTATGAAAGCTAACTTTAATAAGTTAACACCGGAACAAAAAATAAATTTTAATGTTTTAAATGATGTTAGAGTGATAAAAAATGCTGATTATTCTAATTGGGGAGAATGGCCAGATATTGACTGGCCAAGTTTTCCAGGTTTGAATAAAGATACTGCAATTGGTGTATTTAATAAAGAAACTGGAGAAATATTAATTCCAAGTGAATTAGATAGAATTGGAAGTCCTTTTGGTAACAATTTAGGTGTGGTAGAAAATGGTTATCATAGTACACAAAGTGAACGTTCTATTTGTTATATTGAAAATGAGTATGCGAGGAACACCTATTATTTTGATAAAACGTACTATAAAGATGCAATAGATGCTATTAAAAATTTTAGTATTGACCATCCAGAATATTCTGTTAACAAAATAAATTCTATTATTGATAAATTAAATATAAAGAATGGAACAAATAATCCTCATATTACTGAAAATGTTATTGCCAATTGGTATTCTCAATATAAAGCTTTTCAATCAAATCCTGAATTGGTAGCTTTGTGTAAAGAAAAAGAAATAGACTCAACATATGGTGTTATGGGGGAAGCAGCTCCATGGGAAAAAAACGGTGAAATAATAACTACGGGTGGTGCGAAACAAATTAACACTCCAATAAATGTGAAAGCTTTAGAGGATATCGGTATATTACAAAATAAAGGAGGTTGGTAAAAAATGACACGAACTGAATATGAAAATAAAATAAAAGAGTTAGGCATAGATTTGGAAGAATTGAATATTGTTATTGGTAGAAAAACCAATGTACCATTTTCAACAGGTTGCTACTTAGAAGGTGATAATTGGATCTTATATAATGTGGATGAAAGACAAAATTTTTCAATTATCGAAAGGGGAAATGAGAATCAAATTTTCAAATTTTTATATATGATAACGATGGGAAAAATAGGTAGATAGAAAATAAACATTTTAATTTGACCGCACTACTTATCCAAAGCTTCTAAGCTATTCCATGTCGTTGAAATAAAATTAATAATTAATGGAAATTAAATTTGACCGTAATAAATGGTTCAGAGAAGAGGGGCTTTTGAATCCTTTTTATGTTATCCATGATAATAAAGAGCCAATATTGTAACAGGTTCGGAAGTAATATTTAATAATGAAAGTGATGCCCTTGATAACTTTATAAAAAGGTTTATAACAGTAAAGTTGTTATTTTAAGATTAGCAAGAACAATAAGGTATTTAAGTAATAGAAACATAAAATATTTTCTGTCAATAAATGTGGTAGAGCATAAAATTTTTTAATAGAGGGATCGACAGAATTTTTGAAGGGCTGTCCAGAAAGTCAAATCGCCATTGAAAACAAAAAATCATAAACACCGATATATCAACTTTTCTAAAACATTAATGGGGGTGTCAATAAGCCGTAAAAACGACTTATTAGACACCCCTTTTTTCCATAAATAGACAATCCTATCAAATTACCGAGGTGAATAAACATGATCAGAAAAGGCCGTTTCGCCACTTATAAGGGAAAAGAATATGAAATGACTCGTAATATGGATGGAAATCTAATAATAATAAGTAGGATCCAGAATCGTTAAAGTTGGGATTTGTGGATAAATGAGAGTTCCTGAATGGAAATTTAAAGGTTACTTTGCTCCAAAAGATGGGGCTGAATTGTATGAAGTAATCAATGGAAAAGAATTTTTACGCGCTATATATGATGAAGACGTTGGTAGATTTGTTCCGATACAATAATTACTGGAGGGATTATTTTGAAAAAAGGATTATATGCCAAATATAAAGGTGAGGACTATAAGGCTAGATTAATAGAGAATAAAGTTAGGTTAATTAGCTATAATGCAACAAATTTAGATAAGGGGTTTAACGAAAAAAAATATCCAGATAATTATGACATTAGTAATCTCCCTAGAGTGTATATTAAAGAAGTTGAACAGAATGAGATAGAAGATATTTATGAAATAGAACTTATTGGAGTGATTGATGGACTAGAGGTGCAAATATTAAATGAAAATGTTAATGAATATCTTGTTGCTACATCTGATGTTACAATAGGAGTTGAGTTAGATCTAGACAGAAAAGATCGAGATACATTTATGGATTGGGTGCCAAAAAGTAGAGTTAAAACTATAACACATAAGAAATCAGTCATACTCTGATTTTCACAAGGTGGGAATTTACTAAACATCGAGTAGGAGGCTAATGAATTAGAAGTGCCGCAGCATTTGAAAATCGGCGCAGCAAACGGTGCGTTGCAAGTCGGCCGATTCGTAGACAACGCCATAACAAATCTGAAAAATGCGATCCCTGACCGGCAAATGGGATTCGCCATGGAAGGGGTTGGGGATGTTAAGGTTCCGGCGGAAAATACGCATGCGGTGGAAAACAAAATCCGGGCATACTTGAGCAAGGTCGATGGGGTGAATTTGGAGGACATAAAAGAAATTAAAGATAATTCAAAAGGTTTAAGTCCAGGTGATAAAGCGAAAATTGAAAAATGGATGTATCCACCCAGTGAGGAAAAGTACCTTAAATATAAAGATGTATATGATAATCCAAAATATTATAATCAAGAAACTGGAGAAGTAATATGGCCTCCAAATGATGGATTCGCAGAAGAACCGGTTGACACAATCCTGAAAGAAGGAATGTTAATAGATAGATATGGAGAACCAACTGGAGGCTTCTTTTCTCCAAAGGGTGTTCCGTATGAAGAGAGAGCGCTCGCATTGCATAGTGACGAAGCAAACTATTACGTTTATAGAGTATTGGAAGACTTTAGTGTTAAATCTGGTAAAGCTGCGCCTTGGTTTGGCAGACCAGGCGGGGGAACACAATTTGTAAAATACCATGAAAATGGGAAACCTTATACAATTAATGAATTAATTGAAGAAGATTTAATTGAACTTGTTTCTGTAAGGAAGTGGAGTCCATGATGAATGTGCTTGAACTCTTAAAGAAGGATCCTAATCTTTTTATCGTTGAAAATGATAACCAATCGTTAAAAGAAGTTTCTGTCTATCAAAAAAATTATGATAAAGACAATGTGTATTTCGATATGTCTATAAGATGTAAAACTGATATTGTCAACAAAAAAATGAGATTATATGAAGTCCAAAGAAATAAAGAATTTTTGATTGGACAATATGCCGATTCGGAATTTGGCCAATTGGCATTTTATATAGTTGTGTATAGTTACTTTAATCAAGATAAACCAAGTAATAGCGTAAGAAAAATGCTGCGAAATATAGGAGAAGATGTTAATAAAGCAAATAAAATCCTTGAAGATCATATAGGGAAAAATTATTTTTCTTTGTATAGAAAAGAAATTGGAAAAATAAATATTGATAAAATAAATGACGATCGTTGTGATGTTTTTTACTTGTCTCTTGAGAATAATATAATCCCAATTGTCCGAAACAAAAGATTGACAAGTGCATTTGTGATAATTTATAATTATGGCTTTTATTTAAAGCAATTTGACTCCTTAATGAAAAAGATCATTTCACATTACAATTTAAAATTAAAGAAAGAAGAAACAGAAGAATTAAAGAGATTGTATTTAAAAAAATAATTACAGCGGTGATAGTTACGAAACTGATTTAATTTATCATAAACACTAAAATATGAAGTCTTAATTCATAGAACCTCAGCTTTTTCTTTATTATCGCGGTATCTCGACATGGGCCGGTCCCAATCGGTCTAAGGGTTGATGACGGAATGAGCAACGAAAGACTTTGAAAAATAGCACTTCTTTGTAAAAAATGTTGGGGGGAATAAAGTTAACAACGATGGCTTCGAATATAACATTAAGGGTACGGGAAAAGGCGAAAGTACTATAGATCCTAAATTAGAAAAATATGTTTGTGAATCATTTGAAGGTATAGGGAAAGAGGCACAAGATAATTTCAATAAATATCTCAGAGATAATGTTTGGTGTAATGAAACGTTATCTAATGCTGAAAAGATTGAAATTATGAAAGCTAACTTCAATAAGTTAACACCGGAACAAAAAATAAATTTTAATGTTTTAAATGATGTTAGAGTGATAAAAAATGCTGATTATTCTAATTGGGGAGAATGGCCAGATATTGACTGGCCAAGTTTTCCAGATTTGAATAAAGATACTGCAATTGGTGTATTTAATAAAGAAACTGGAGAAATATTAATTCCAAGTGAACTAGATAGAATTGGAAGTCCTTTTGGCAACAATTTAGGTGTGGTAGAAAATGGTTATCATAGTACACAAAGTGAACGTTCTATTTGTTATATTGAAATGAGTATGCGAGGAACACCTATTATTTTGATAAAACGTACTATAAAGATGCAATAGATGCTATTAAAAATTTTAGTATTGACCATCCAGAATATTCTGTTAACAAAATAAATTCTATTATTGATAAATTAAATATAAAGAATGGAACAAATAATCCTCATATTACTGAAAATGTTATTGCCAATTGGTATTCTCAATATAAAGCTTTTCAATCAAATCCTAAATTGGTAGCTTTGTGTAAAGAAAAAGAAATAGACTCAACATATGGTGTTATGGGGGAAGCAGCTCCATGGGAAAAAAACGGTGAAATAATAACTACGGGTGGTGCGAAACAAATTAACACTCCAATAAATGTGAAAGCTTTAGAGGATATCGGTATATTACAAAATAAAGGAGGTTGGTAAAAAATGACACGAACTGAATATGAAAATAAAATAAAAGAGTTAGGCATAGATTTGGAAGAATTGAATATTGTTAGTCTCATCACCATATTCTGTGATGTTCACACAATTCCGGAAATAAGTTAGCGAGATTGATACTCAATCTAGAGTAGCTCCTTCGTCAGCTTGCAGACCACTAAGTTGGTAGATGGAAGCGGTCAAGTGCTTTCCTTGACGGATTTCATTCTACCAACTACAATGCGGAAAGCTGATGAAGGGCATGGTTAAGCAACCTGATTTTTATAAGTTTTACCTGTACATGTAAATTTGCACATTATTTCAGGCTGACTTTTTCAAATTATTTTGGTTCGTTTTCTGAAATAATGTGCAATTTTTTTTGCGGATTATTTTAGATTTTGCGATTTTCCCCAGGTTCTTTGCACATTTTTCCGGTCGTTTTTCGATGATTTTTCCGCCCCTCTTCGAAAAAAATGGAACCCTCCGTACAAAGAGCTCCGATCGCTTAGTAAAGTAAGCGTAAAATAATCCCCACCTTTTAATGATAGGGATTAAATACTATTATTGTGATAAGTTATTAAAAACCCGACAATTCAAAGGAATTGTTTTGGACCAAGGAAGTAGTTGATCAAGCTCATCCATATTGCTTATATCCATATTGGGAAGCCTTTCAAATAAGTAGCGAAGATAATAAAATGGATTTAATTTATTCTCTTTTGCTGTCTCCACAATACTGTAAATGATTGAGCTGGCCTTAGCTCCTTTCGGAGTATTGCTAAAAATCCAGTTCTTCCTTCCGATCACAAATGGTTTAATGGATCGTTCACTTCGATTATTATCGATTTCTAATCGTCCATCCTCTAAAAATGCCACGAGTTTTTCCCATTGGTTGAGGCAGTATGTAATGGCTTGACCTAATAGACTCTTTGGTAAAACATTGCTTTTCTCTGTTTTTAGCCATGCTGAAAAAGCCTCCAACAATGGTTGGCTGTGTTTAAGTCGTTTTTTATATCGTTCTTCTGGTGTACATTCTTTCAAATCACGCTCGATGGCAAATAGCTGATTACAGAAATTGAGTCCTTCCCGAGCTGTGACTGCTGAATGACGTTTGGATTCAGGAAGTACGTTTAAAGCCTCATCGAACTTTCTGCGGGCATGAGCCCAACATCCAACTAATGTTACGCCGGATACCTTATGGTATCCTGCATATCCATCGACATGCAGGTATCCTTTAAACCCTTTTAGGAATTCTTTGGCATGTTCTCCTGCTCTAGTTTCCTGATAGTCATAAAGGACAAGTGGTGGATCCTCTCTTCCAGTCCGATAAAGCCACATGTAAGATTTCGATGTGCTTGACCTTCCAGGTTCATGTAAAACCTGAACAGTTGTTTCATCCGCATGTAGAATGTCTTTAGAGAGGAGATGCTCTTTCATTCGTTGATAAATTGGCGCAAGCCATTTTTCGGCACCATAAAGCATCCAATTGGCCATGGTTTGCCTGGATAAGATCACACCTAATCGTTTGAACTGTTGTTCTTGGCGATATAGAGGTAGCCCCTCTACATATTTTTGATTCATAATATATGCCATGCTTGACGGTGAAGCTAAACTTTTTGGATACACAGATTTTGGGGCAGGTGCTGTAACGATTGGTGTCTCTATTTCATTACGCTCACAATGACGGCATCCATAGACATATCGAACGTGTTTTAAAACTTTGACTTGAGCCGGAATAATCACTAATTCTTGTCGTACTTCTGTGCTCATTTCGTGTGTTTTTTCACCGCAACACGAACAGACCTGCTCTTCTTCGGGTAAACGATATTCAATCGTTTCCATAGGCAGGTTTTCAAACGTAGCTTGACGTTGACCACGTTTCTTTTTACGACGATATGTAATTGTTTCAACAGTTGGCTCTTCGGCTTTTACATTAGACTCTACCTCTGCTTCATTGAATAAAGGTAGTTCTAATTGATTAGGATTTGTTTTTTCGCTTGAAGAGCCAAATTTTCGTTTTTGACTAAGACGATACTGTTCTTCATACCATTGTAATTTCGCCGTCAATTCAACGATTTGCTGTTGAAGTTTTTCAATTAATTCAAATGGGTTTTGGTTAGGATTCTTTAAATTTTTCATCATGTAGTAATAATTCGACGGTTTTAGCTATTTTCCTCCAAGGTTTTTGTTAAAAGTAAAAAATTCATATAACTGTTCTAGCCTTTACTTCTGGGTGTGCTTTCTTTTGCTCCATTGCAAGACCATCCAATAACCAGCGTAATTGCCGATAACTAATTTGTATCGTTCCAGTGTCATTTTCATTTGGCCATTGAAATTTTCCTTTTTCCAATCGACGATAATAAAGCCAAAAACCATTATAGTCCCAGTGAAGAATTTTTAATTTATCTCGCTTTCGATTACAGAACACAAAATAGCTTGATGAAAAGGGATCTAAATCAAATCCCTCTTTCACCAAAGCAGCTAATCCATCAATGGATTTTCTCAAATCAGTACTTCCTTTTGCCAAGTAAACTCGTTCAGCTCTTGTACCAACTAACATGTTGATTTCAACGTCCTAACCACTTCTGAAAGAAAGGCCGGATCGAAACCAGGTTTTACTTCAATTGAAATCCCACTAATTTCAATCCGTAATGAATTTTCAACTGTTTGTGAATGATCTTCTAGGGTAACGGATGCCCATTTTGTAGACTTTCCTTGATTTTTTATTGGATTTTCAATTTTTCTTAACCAGTATTTAAACTGGTGAATACTCCATTGATTTTCCTTGCACCAGTTTACTTGAGTTTGACCGCTTTTACGATAGTCAGCGATTCGTTGTTCCCAAACCTTTCGTAATTCAGGATTCTTAGGCATAAAAAAACCTCCTTCAATTTCATCTTGAGGAGATTATCTCATGAAATTAGCACATCAAGAAGGTGTGCAAGATTTGACGCTTACTTAGTAAAGATGATGTTCCTCTGCCGCCATTCGAACGATTTCTTCATCGATCTGTTCTTTTTTCATTTGGTATCCATACAAGAGGCAAGTCGTGGCTAGGGTATTGATCACTCTTGGCCATCCTTGAGATTGTAAAGCGATGGCCTCTAGCGCTGCTGGAGTAAAAATCGGAATCTTCGCTCCCGCCATTTTCATTCGCTGTTCTATATATTGACCAACTTCTTCTTTCGTCAATGGCCCCATTTGATATCGCATGATGATACGTTGATTCAACGGCCGATGCTGGTTGAGCCGAAGTCGCGTTTGTAAATGCGGAAGGCCAGCTAAAATCAAGACAAATGGATTCGTCGAATCCATTTGAAAATTAAACAAAATCGCAAGATCTTGCAGAAAGGCATCTTTAGCCAGATGCATCTCATCCAAAATCAAGACAGGAGTGATTCTTCGTTCGGTGTACAATCGTTCGATTCCTTGCTGAATTTGATAAAACAAATCGACCTTCCGGTATTTTGGCTCTTCTCCCAACCCAAGTGCAAGCCCTCGGTAAAAATCCATCACTCCTCCTGTGGAAAGAGGAAAATAGACGACATGATACAACGATGGATTCAACGACTCTTTAAACGTTCGTAACGTAAACGTTTTTCCAGATCCAGGTTCACCAATGAATAGACCGATTCCTCTCGTTCGTTTGATATAATCCAATCCCGCCAATGCTTCTCGATACGAAGTAGCGAGATAGGCATCCGACGGCTTCATTTCTTTCGAAAAGGGTTCATGAGAAAGGGAGTAGAAGGTTTTATACATGATCTTCTTCCCCCTTTGCCCATTCTGTATTCAACGAAAACGGGGACCGATTTCGTTTCACATGGGCGTTATCATGCAGGCATACAGGTTTGGCTTGAGCGACTTCCTTGCCATCTTCATATACATATACACCATGGTCATCGTAACGAATATCGACGGATTGGCCAATGAAACGAGGAGGCACTTCGTACAATTGTTGAGCGAAATCGTTCCATCGGCCTTCACTTTCCGAAACTCGCGTTTCAGAAACATTGAATCCAACACCGTCGGATCTTCTAGAAATTGAACCGTATGGTTTTGAGACAGAAAGATTTCATGAGGCGTTTTTCCATTGAGCGATGCATGGGGGTTACGATGATAATCTTCCTCCAGCCATCTCCAAAATCGTTCATTCAACTCTTCGAGTGAATGAACCGGATTCATGTCCAATAACGGATAAAAACGCGTCTGCACCGTCTTGAAAAAGCGCTCAATTTTGCCCTTGCTTTGCGGGTCATATGGCTGCGTATGAACGAGGGTGATTCCTAACTGTGCACACGCATACTGAAGAGTTTCGGAACGATAAATCTTTCCGTTATCCGAGTAAATCATTTTCGGCTTTCCATACCGAATGAGCGCTTCTTTGGTGACGACTCGCAGCCCATCAAATTTCTCGGAAGAGAAAAATTGAGCGTATGGCACGATGCGTGAACAATCATCGATGTAAGCGATGAGAAACGTTCTTTTCTTCTTCCCATTGATTGGAACATACGGACCGTAAGAAAGGTCTCCTTGCCATAAGGCGTTCACTTGATCATGCGCAAAACGTTTTCTCTCCGGCATCGGTAAAATTTCAATTAAAGGCGCTTGTGTAAACCAGGAATCCATGAGAACATAGTCAGCTATAATCCCTTTTTCAAGCGCATGATCAAGTAAAGCTGAAGCCACGTCCGGTTTTGATTTCAGAGCTTCCTGGCGACGCTTATAGCCAGATGTTCGTTTATCAATATTGGTATTGATTTCTTGCAGGCGATTTTCCTTTTTCGGTGAACTTAGAAGAGCAAAATCAACGGGAATAAAAGTAAAACTATCGGTCCAGCCAAGGGTAAGCATTTGAAACCCTTTCAAGTACTGATGGGTAGAGTGATCAAAAACCTTAGCCAACAGTTCAACCGACTTACTACGGTTTCTTGAAAAGACAGAATCATCAATCACAAAAGCTGTGACACGATCTTTTGAAGTTAATGGTTGAAGCAGACGGATCATTTCACTGCTTAATGAAAGCAGAAACTTTCTCCAATGATAGGTTGGTGTATTTAAAAAGCGATAGACTGTATCCTTTCCGGGCAGATCCTGAGATCGTTTACTCATAAAAGCACGAAACCAGTTCTTATATTGGAAGACTAAAAGAAAAATCAGTTTGAAAACAGTAAGACAAGAATACCCGGAAAGTTTCGTAATATTCGCTTTTCTTAAATGATATCCAATATTTAATTCGGAAAATCCTTGTTTAATTTCTTTTGGTAATTGCGCAAAGTAGTCTTTATTCGTTATCATAGTGGTGACACCTTTCTTTTGGATTTGGTTTCGTCACCAATATTTTACCAAAAGAATAGGTGTCTTTCTTTATGTTTTAAAAAATGTCAAATGATAATTTTGTACTTCCCAAAACCATTTACATCAAGCATTTAAACAAGATTTTGGACTGCGAAAGCTGAGTTATTAAATTATGCGAATTTTATTTGTTTTATTTATTATTTTCTTTTTTTATTTTTTCAATTCTAACAAAATCTTTAAATTGGGATATTAAATCTTTTACACATTGTTCGCTTTTATATTCTTTGTTTCCGTTCTTAACAATATCTAATCTCATATAAATCTGTTTTAATACAGTTTTAGCCTCATCTTCTGTCAAAGAATCAATACTTTTTAAAACTTCATCATATTGCTTTACCGCATTTTCATCGGCTAATTTATTTTCAAACATCATACTCCTCCTTTAATTTTTTTCTTTTATCGGTTATTATTATATAACAAAAAAACTGTAACGATATACTACTTTTACATTAAATTGGAAGGGATGTAAAAAATGAATAATAAGATGCTACTTGTAATTATAATGTCACTAATATTTTTTACTTTTAATATACCCAAAACATTTGCTGATAATAACCATGAGCAACGATATTTTGTGACTTTTAAAGAAGAAGTGGATACGGATTACATTAAAGAAAAAGAGGGAAAAATTATTCGGCAGTTTAATACTTCATCTTCAGTATTAATAGAGGCTTCTTCAGAAACTATACAAAGAATTAAAGATAATAACGAGATCGTAAGTATAGAGTTAGATGTCGAAGTGGAAATTGATGAAGCTTATGAAACTGATTGGGGGCTCATTGATATTGATCCTCAAGAACAATTGATTCCTTGGAATATTGATTATATCGGTTCTACTTATGCTCATCAAATAGATATTACTGGTAAAAATGTTAAAGTCGGCATTATAGATTCAGGGATAAATCCTCATAAAGATTTGAAAGTTAGCGGTGGAATCAACATAGTGGGTAATAATGGGAATTATTATGATGACTATGGACACGGCACTAAAGTCGCTGGAATTATAGCAGCTTTAGATAATTCTTATGGAATTATAGGTGTTGCACCAGATGTGGAATTATATTCAATTAAAGTTTTGAAATCAAACGGAAAAGGGTCAATAAGCGATGTAGTAGCTGGTATAGAATGGGCTATTGAAAATGATATAGATATACTAAACTTTAGCTTACAAACAACAATAGATAATAGTGTATTAAGAAATGCTATTCAAAAAGCATATGAAAATAATATATTGTTGGTTGCTTCTGCGGGGAATATGGGAGGAACAAAAAAAGTGGATACTGTTACGTATCCAGCAGCATATGACGAGGTAATTGCTGTAGCGGCAGTAGATAAGAATGGAGAAAGGGCGTCTTATTCTAGTACAGGAAAACGAATAGATATATCAGCTCCTGGAGATTACGTTTATACAACTGTTCAAAGTGGATTATATTTTTTAGCTACCGGAACTTCTATGGCTGCTCCACATGTTAGTGGTGTCGCTGCATTAGTATTGGAGTGTCAACCTAATCTTGATGTAGAGGAGTTAAGAAAAATATTATTAAAATCTAAAAAACCTTTTGGAAACCCTAAACTTTATGGCAAAGGGATTATTGATGTTCCGAAGGCAATTAAATTTAGTAAAAATTAAAAATAGTTTACAAATAATACAAATTATGGGATTATAAACTCATAATTTAATAATCTTGTAATAATCTTGAAGGGGTGGTTTTAATGTCAAGAAAATTTCTTGCATGTTTATTAGTATTTTCACTACTAGTAACATTCACTCTTCCAAGTGCTAGTCTTGCAGCTCCAAAAAGTCAACAAAGTAATAATTCAGTTGTTACTGAAGAATACATCCAAAATTCAGTAACTACTGACGATGAAATTGGGGATGAGGTTGAAGCTGCAGGAAAAACAGGATGGCTAATTAAAATGGGCTTAGAAGTAGCCGAACAAATTGTAAGATATGGTGGTTCTGCATTATCAAAAATCACAAAATATCTTGATGCTGATACAGCGAAATATTTAAAGAATAATAGCAGTAAAATCGCAAAAGGTATTGCAGATGCACAAAAGAAAATTAACGAACTTGAGGATTATACACAATCCCGTTTAAGTGCAATACTTCAACAATCACTTTCTAATATGGGAGTTCCAAAATCATATGCTGTTCCAATCGGAGATGCGATTGCAGCTGCAGTTATGTTTTTAATTTAGGAATTGTTCGGACAAAACTAGTTTAAAAATAAGGAGAAAAGAGAATTTGAATTCACACCGATTCTCTTTTCTCCATTTTTATTTATCTAGGTCAGCAAGTGCCACATTTAGCAATGCATCTAGAACAACTGCTAGTTGGTCCATTGGCTGTTGGAAACACTAATCTAATGATGGTATTTAAATTAAAATATTTATTCACTCAATCAAAATTCATATACACTTGATCTTTTAAAAACACTTTTATTTCAGGATGTAATTTTAATACATAAGTATCTATAAAGTTTTTTATAAATGGTGCAACATTATATTGACTACCTTCCTCTGGTTGAATACCCATTTCTAAAGCATTTACATAATCATCTGAAGATATAAGACTTGGTTTTATTATATAAGTAAAACAATAAATACCGAAATAATATAACTAAGTAGTTGTAGTATAGATTTATGGACACAACTTGGTTAAGTAATACTCTAAAAAGAATTATAATTGATTGAATCGGCTACACTTAACTGGACAATAAAATTAAGGTCAAGTAGACTAAACACCAAATTTGGGTATACTGCTTATTAAACATAAAGGATCCGTACTAGAAACTTTACTTGGAGTGGCGGGTATGCTAGCCTTGTCGGCGAGACAGATGAACACATCATCTGACTTCTTGGCTGGGAAAGCATGCCCGCAGAGGCTCCATGTCAAGTTTCGTCGCAAACCCACTGTTTTGGTGGTCTACTTCAACACTACCACAGTTAAGGAGAGTTTAAAAATGAGAAACAGACGAACATTCACTGTAGAATTCAAGGCTCAAATGGTCAAGCTTTATGAAAATGGGAAACCAAGAAAAGATATTATTCGTGAATATGATTTAACGCCTTCAGCCTTGGACAAATGGATCAAACAAAGCAAAACATCCGGTTCATTTAAGGAAAAGGACAATCGTTCTCCAGAAGAAAATGAATTGATCCAGCTTCGAAAAGAAAACAAGCGTTTATTGATGGAGAATGATAGTTTAAAGCAAGCCGCGCTGATACTAGGACAAAAGTAAATGTGATCAAGAATAACAGACACAAATACTCGATATCAGCAATGTGCGATGTCCTACAACTTCCAAGAAGTACCTATTATTACGAAGTAAAAGAAAAAAGTAATGCAGAAGATGAACTGACAGCTGCCATTCTGGAAATTTTCCAGAAAAGCCGCAAAAACTATGGTACACGTAAAATCAAACATGAATTAGTAATCTAGGGAGGTTAGAACATTTATTAGAGAATGGCTCTGTCGATAACATAATCGAGGGATTAGCCAAATTTTCAGAGCGTTACTTTGACCGAATTCACGGGCAAGGCTCTTCCTCTTCTGTCTCCGTGCTTTGGACAAAAGAGTTTGGGCCGGTTTATCTGTTCCGAAAGGTATGGGAAAAGTTAGGGCTTGGTCGGCTATTACGTAAAATCATGGATGATTCCGAGGCTGCTTCTCAGTATGACGAAGCCATTTTTGCTATGGTGTTAAACCGTCTCATGGATCCCAATAGTAAGCATTATATCTTCAAACAATGGATCGACACGATTTATGCAGAAGGTCTTTCAGACATTCAACTCCATCACTACTATCGTGCATTAGACTTCTTAAGTGAACAAAAAGAAAAAATTGAGGAACAACTTTATGGACATTTAACCGATTTAACCTCATTAGAAGTAGATATCGTGTTTTACGACACGACAAGCACCTATTTCGAAGGAGAGGAAGCAGACGAACTGCTGGCTCACTATGGTTACTCCAAAGATCATCGTGGAGATCGAAAACAAGTCGTGATTGGCTTATTAATGACCAAAACAGGGATTCCGATTGGGCATCAAGTCTTCCCTGGAAACATGCATGATACGAAGACATTTGGCATGGTGGTTGGAGATCTGAAGAAGCGCTATCCTATTCAGAAAGTCATTCTAGTGGGAGACCGCGGAATGGTTAGTGAAGCCAACTTAGATCAAATTCGTGAACTGGGCATGGAATATATTGTGGGTGTCAAATTACGAAAGTCGAAGAAAGCCCAAGAGTGATGTTAGTCTAAAAATTAGACACGGAGAACAGGGAGATTATAATAAACTTAATTACAATAGGATTGTTTTTTGAAAATAAAAGTGCAGAGAATTGCAAAATCCTTATGCAGTGATATGCAAAGGAGCTTTACATGGAGGAGGAGCCATGATAACCTTTTTTGGTTTTGCCAAAACTGTTGAAGCTGGCGCTTGGCTAAAGAATCATGGCTACAGAAGATCCATGTCAAGCCCTTGATGGATAGATCACATATATGTATATTTATACAAAAATTTGATAAAGGTATACTGCAACACTCTGAATTTTCTTCTTGCAGAAAATACCTTGCATCATTTTACAGAAATATATTTGGTGATGCTAGTATAGTTTCATGGACACCCTTTAGTGAAATATAATATTAACGAAGGGATGTGTCCTGATATAGGTAACACAAGCGAAAAACGTAAACGTTATCATGCTGAATTTAAGGAAATGGTGGTTGAGCTTTATCAAACTGGAACACTAGTAAAACAGATCTTGATCGAATATGGCCTGTCTGAAACGACATTCTACAAATGGATCAGAAAACAAAAACCGGTTAAGGTGGATGACGGGGGCTCTTTTACCCCGGAAGAATTTCTGAACCTGCAAAAAGAATTGCACCGGCTGAAAGAGGAAAACGAAATCTTAAAAAAAGCTATGGCCATATTCGCAAAGAAGTAGATCAAACCACTGTTATATCCATGATTGACGAGATAAGAGCCAAACACCATTATGACCTTAAAACCATGTGTACGGTCCTTGGCGTGCCGAGAAGTACCTACTATCAATCCAAACAAAAAACAGAGTCAAAAACAAAACGGGAAAACCGGGAGCTGACAGACAGAATACGAAAAATCCATACGGAAAGCAAGCAGAGATACGGAGCACCGAAGATCCACCATATGCTTGAAAAAGAAGGGCTCAAAGTCAGCCTGAAACGGGTTCAGCGTTTGATGAAGGCTGCAGGCATTTATTCCATTATCAGAAAAAAGTACCGCCCCCATTCCAATAAGGGCAAGATGGAAGAACACGATAACCTGCTGAACCAGGACTTCTCAACGACAACCATCAACGAGAAATGGGTTACGGATATTACGTACATTCATACTTTGAGAGACGGTTGGTGCTACCTGGCTTCCGTAATGGATTTACATTCCAGAAAGATTGTCGGTTACGCTTTTGACCGCCACATGACGACTGAACTGGCTTTAAAGGCAGTAGAAAACGCTTATCAGGCACAACGTCCAGGTCCGGGATTGATCTTGCATTCTGATTTGGGATCCCAGTATACAAGCGAGAAATTTGCAGAATACATGGAAAAGAAGCAGTTCAAACACTCCTTCAGTAAAAAAGGTTGCCCATACGATAACGCCTGCATGGAGTCTTTCCATGCAATTCTGAAAAAGGAAGAGATCTACAGAGTCAACTATTTGAACTTTCAAGCTGCCAGAAGAGCCTTATTCGAATTTATAGAAGGCTGGTACAATCGGAAACGGATTCATAGCTGCCTGGGCTATATGACGCCACAAGAAACAGAAGACAGTATCAAAGGGGCAGCGTAGTGCTCTTCACAATTTTACAAGCATCCGCTTTACATGGAGTGGCGGGGCGTGGTAGGCTTGTTTGCCATGCGAAAGAAATCATTGCCCCTTTCGCCCTTCGCATAACACCACGCCCGCAGAGGCTCCATGTCAAGCGACCAGCGATGTCATGAAAAATATGGCATGAGATCAAAATTAAATTTCACTTATTGGTGTCCAAAATATTGACTTAAATCCATTGGAAAATGCACAAATGCTTGGTAAGAATGTGCATCATCTAGGGGATTCGCAAAATTTTTCGCGGTATTTCGGATGTTAGAATGAAATTGCCCTAATTTACAACATAGCATTTCAATATATACTCTCCCCTTTGTATTTCACCAGCTTCCCGCACAACTATTTTCTCAGTCTTTTCAGCGCTATTTGTAATAATAATTGGCGTTACGATTTCTTTATTATTTTTTTCAATAAATTCTATATCAACATTCATTATGGGATCTCCAATTTTTACTTTTTGCCCTTCACTCACAGTTACTTCATAACCTTCACCATTTAATTCAACCGTATCTAGTCCAACGTGAATTAATACTTCTAACCCATGTTTTGTTCGAATACCTATTGCGTGCTTAGTAGGAAATACTTGAATAATTTGTCCTTTTACAGGGGACACCACCTTTCCGTCTTTAGGAATAACCGCTATCCCATCCCCCATCATCTTTTGGGCAAACACGGGATCCGGTACTTCTGATAATGAAATTACTTCGCCATACATAGGTGAAAAAATTTCTTCTATAATAGTTTTGGGATTTTTCGCAAATATTTTTTTTAACATACTAATTCCTTCTTTCTATCTATAATAATTTTATGAAAATTGTATTTTAATAATAAAGACAAGACAAAGAACAGACAGCAATCCAACAATAATGGTACTTCCGACAAATCTTAAATTTGCTCCTTTTTCCTTCCGGTTCAACGTACTATTTTTTATGAATTCTTTATGTGCTTTCCGGTATTTGCTAATAGCTAAAAGAAGCAACATACTGCCAAATATATTTCAACCAGCAATAATGAAATCGCCAACCTTCCTATTTCTAACTGGATCTGTTTTATAAATCTGACAACACCATTCTTGTCAATACACCAAAAAAAGATTTAACATGGCAAACACAAACAAATTTTAATGAAAGGATCCTCTTTTACTTGAGCAAAAAAAGGTTGGTTTGCCTGCAGCGACATTATATATAAATAATTAAGAAAGAGAAATGGGACGTATAAAAAAGATGACCGATATTTTAAAAATGCGCAAACTTTGTAATATGGAAGGGGAATCATTCGAATGTTTTTGTTGGCACGTTGTATTATGCGTCTTCATCTTTTCCCGCCCTTTCAATTGTTTCTTTTTTCTCTTTCAGGTAGTCAACATAATGGCTAAAAATAGCTTCTCCAATAATAAAAAAAGGGGCAAATGTTTTCAATTTTGTTCCGTTATGGCTTGCGAGATTTGAACTCCTGGCATATAAATTATACGGAGTCATTCTAGCCAAACGATTATTTACTAAATTTGTTATAGAGATAAAAGGAATTCCTTTGGCAACTAAATTTTGCACTGCAGGAAAAATTGTTGGTGTATCTCCTGATAAAGAAAAAATGATCACAACATCGTTTTTCTGCAAATCCTTTACAATTATTTCAAACTCCAATTGAGAGTGGATAACATTCAAATACTTTTGAAGCGGCAGAAACATTCTTTGCAACTCTAATGCACAATGTAATTGTGCAGTGCCCGTCCCAAAAACAAATACTTGATTGGCATTATATATCAATTCACAAACATCCGAAAAATCTTTGGTTTGAATATATTTGATTGTTTCATGAAGATCTTCCTGCAAAATTTCTACACCGCTTTTTTCTTCTACCGGATCCTCTCGACCTTGCCATTTTAAGAACACTCGGAATTCACTATATCCACTAAATTCCAATTTCTGTGCCAACCGCAATATTGAAGAGCGGGAAACATTGCATTTTTCAGCTAGATTATTAATCCCTAACGAATAACAAGTATTTTTATTATTCATAATGTACTTTAAGATGTGTAAATCTGTCTCATTTAATTTTTTATAATGTTTATTAATAAGTTCTTCTAATCTCAAGCCATATCCCCTCCTTCAATAAATAATTTATGTTTGCTCTTGTCATCTCCAAATGGCCGTGCCGTTAACTGCGAATAAATTCGCTGGCAGAACTATATGGAACTGTACTGGATTATTATCCTTTACATTCCTTCGGAAGCAGCCAAATGTAATGCCAGAACACTACAATACTTAGTTTAAAGGAAAAAAAGGTGTAAGTCTGCTGCTTGGCAAAAAATAATTTTTCATTAACAGAAGGAGGAGTGAAACAAAAAAAGGGGGTGTCTAATAATTCGTTTTTACGGCTTATTGACGCCCCCATTAATGTTTTAGAAACGTTGATATATCGGTGTTTATGATTTTTTGTTTTCAATGGGGATCTGACTTTCTGGACAGCCCCTTTTTATTTGATAAAATCGATCATCTTAAAAAAATTCGCTCACTACCACATCATCTTTATGAAGTTCAGGCCAGAAATCTTTATTTGCTTCAATTAAATCATCCAATATTTCTTTAGCAACTTTTGCACTCGGTACTGTTTTTGATAATGTTATTGCTTGCCATAATTTTTGGTAAGACCTTGTTATCCATGCTTCTACCACTAGCTTTTCCACAGATACTTGTTGTTCCATTAATCCTTTTTGGAATTGCGGGATTTCCCCGATCGATAGCGGTTCAGGACCATTGCTGCCGACAATGCATGGAATTTCCACCATTGCGGTCGGATCAAAATTGGAAATAGCCCCTTTATTTTCTACAATAAGCAACATTCTTTCATGAGTGTTATAAGCAATGGCACGCGCCAAATCTACAATATATGCTGCATGTTCATCTATATGAAGTTTACTGCCTTCTGTGGATTGATTTTCAATTATTTTTCTACATTCGCCGAAAACAAATTTTTCACGGCCTTCCATTACTTCATTTGCTCTTGTATAATTCGGGTTAGAATTTGCCACTACTTCATCCGGGAATAAATAGTATTTTAAATATGTGTTTGGCAACGTATCTGGGTCTAATGCATATACGTCTCTCGCTTTTAAGAATGTATCTTGCCAGCTAGCATCAACATGCTGATTGTCTCCGCTATCATTGACAACATACCCGTACTTTGCAACATGCTCCTTTAATTTAGGCATTAAATCATTTCCTTCTTTGTCGCGAATATCCGTCCACCATCCAAAATGGTTCAATCCATAATATCTTACCGTCATTTCTTTGCGAGATTTTAACCCTAAAATTCGCGCCATACGTTCTTCAATCCCGACAGGCATATCACAAATGTTAAGTACTTTCGAATGAGGACGGAGACGGCGCGTCGCTTCAGCTACAATCGCTGCTGGGTTGGAATAATTGAGCATCCATGCATTAGGAGAGTATTTTTCCATATAATCAATTAATTCTAATACTCCTCCAATAGAACGCATTCCATATGCAATTCCACCTGGCCCGCATGTTTCTTGACCAACTACACCATGTTTCAAAGGTATTTTTTCATCTAATTCACGCATTGCATATTTTCCTACACGAATATGCGCCATGACAAAATCAACATCTGTAAAGGCTTCTTCAGGATTTGTTGTTGCCAAAAATTCTATTTCCGGAGCTCTTTCTTTGAGAATTATTTCGCAAGCTCCTGCAATTGTTGCTTGACGTTCCTCATCATTATCATAAAGTTTTAATTTCCGAATTGGAAACTTATATAAATTATCTAATAACATCAAAACAATCCCTGGAGTAAAAGTACTTCCCCCGCCTGCAATTAATACCGAGAATTTTTTCATTTTTAGGTTTCCTCCTTTAATGCAATATCCTCTTTCATCCAAGTTATAACAATTCATTTGTATGAAAACAATATTTCTTAACCATTCTGGTCGCTATCTCAAGTTCAGTTCTATTTCCCATAAGAAGGGAATTTTCCCGCTTGTCAAATAAACAACATTTTAGAATTTGCAAGTAAATGTGGAGCCTTTCAGTTTTCTTTATATTGTTTTTTGCTAGAATCACTCAATAAATTCTCAAATTGTTCCCTTACTTGTGGAACCGATAAACCGACTATCACTTGAATTGCTTTCCCATTCTTAACAATTCCGTGGGCTCCAGCTGATCTAAATCGGCTATCAGGCGCTATTTTTGATTCATCTACTACTGTTACGCGGAGTCTTGTAGCACAGTTTGTTACATCGGCAATATTAGAAGATCCGCCTAGAGCTTCTAAAAATTCACTAGCTTGAACAAAATAAGCATTTTCTTTATTTGCACTATTTTTATTTTCTGCTTGCTTTTTAGCTTTGTAGTCTGCTTTTGTATACAGTTTTACTTCTTTTTGGTCATCTGCTTCACGACCTGGGGTAGCTACATTTAGCTTTACAATTAAATAACGAAACGTGAAAAAATAGATAACCGTAAATGCCAATCCAATTATCCACTGAGTGATATAAGTGGAAGTATGGTATTTGAATAACGGAATCCAGTTAGAGCTGGCAATTTCTAACAATCCACCACCCATATTACCAACTGCACCAAACGCATACATCACCGCAGCCATAGAAGCTGCTAAAAATGCATGTACAGCAAATAGAAGAGGAGCAACAAATAAAAATGTGAACTCTATCGGTTCTGTGATCCCAGCTACAACAGATGTTAAAGTTGCTGCAATCAACATACCTGATACGATTTTCTTTTTCTCAGGTTTTGCTGTTACGTATATCGCTAATGCAATGCCAGGGATTCCAAAAATTTTGGGCATACCATGCAAAGCAAAACCGCCTTCCGGGAACATTTCTTTTAATGAATGAGCACTTGTTGCATATTCCGATAAATGCTCCATCCAATATTTTGCAATTCCGCCATCAACAACTGCCGGGCCGTAGATAAAAGGACCGTATATAAAATGGTGCAGCCCCGTTGGAATTAAGATTCTTTCAAGGAATGTATACAACCAAACCCCTAATACATCAGAGGAAGCCAAAAACCCTTGTAAAGAAGCAATTCCGTTCTGAATTATCGGCCATCCCCACGAGGTAAGCAAGGCAAGAGGCAACATAGCAAAAAAACAAACAATGACAACAAAGGATGTTCCTTGGAAGATACCTAGGAAATCTGGTAGTTTTTTGTCAAAATATCGATTGTGGATTAAAACAACAATGGAAGAAATAACAATCGCACCGATAATATTTGTATCTAAAGTTTTAATACCGGCAATTTCCGTTAACCCGCTCACTCCTCCAACTTCTTGGCTAAAATCGACACCAAAATTTTCCCCCCAAATCGTTAAAATAGCGTTTACAAAATAATTGAAAGTTAAATAGGTTACGAGTGCTGCTAAAACAGCTCTCGCGTGTGCTTTTTTCGCTAATCCAATAGGGATGCCGGCAACAAAAAGCAACGGGATTTGATTAAATACTGTCCATCCACCTTCCTCTATTACCGTCCAGAATTTATACCATGCTCCATCTGGATCAGCCAAAGAACCCATAATATCCCCGTTTTTAAATAAAATTGTGAGACCTACAAGTATCCCCGCAAATGGGAATAATAATACTGGCACAAACATCGCCCCACCGAACCGTTGGATTTTTTGCATCATCCTTGATCCACTCCTTTACTAGCAATTAAATAACAATACTTAAGAAGTAATTTGTGGGATCTGTTATTTCATGCAAAAGATGATTGCCATAGCAAAAATGTCAAGGTGCTTATAGTTGCAACTATAAACTGTCAGCGCTTACAATTAAGTTATATTAAAATCTAATTTTTAACAATAACTTGGCAAGATGTCGGGACTTATCCTTTCCATTTGAACATTTTCCCACAGTTTGAAAAATTTCACGAACTTTTCAAACTGGAAAAACATATAAAATTTCTTTCTCACGGTTATTCACTATGTAGCTTTAGCTTCCCTAAACATCGAGTAGGAGGCTAATGAATTAGAAGTGCCGCAGCATTTGAAAACCGGCGCAGCAAACGGTGCGCCTAAAGTCGGCCGATTCGTAGACGACGCCATAACAAATCTGAAAAATACGAACCCTGACCGGCAAATGGGATTCCCATGGAAGGGGTTGGGGATGTTAAGGTTCCGGCGGAATTGAGGGGAATTTTGGTTACTCCATAATTAGTGGGGAAAGTAAAGAGCCTCAAGAAGTTATTAATACTGTATATGAAACGGTTTCTAGATTTAAAAGGGATCCGATAAAAAGAGATAATGCACAACGTGTAATAAATAAGGAAATTGGTTGCTTTTTAAGGTCTATTAATTCGCCTCAATTTATTGCAAATCAATTCACACGTTATCATTTCAATGGGACGAATTTATTTGACGTAAAAATATTAGAAAAATTAACCGAAAAGGACCTAGAAGAAGTACTACACTTACATTTTTCTGATGAATCGAGTTCGACACTAATCATTAAGTAAATGATACTTGTTATTTTTCTATAAATTTTTTTATTTAATGTAGTGTCAAGGTAGTATCCATCTATTAATTTAACATCAATCAATGGAAAAATACTATTTATTCTCTATATTATTTTCATAACCTTGGATGTACAAACAAAAATAAGTAAAAACATAGGCTCTTAGACCTAATAAAAAAACAAAACGATTCAAAAGCCCCTTTTAAAATGTATTATTCTACATTATTATTCTGAATAGAAAGATAATTTTTGAAAAAATAAATGATTTAACGGGTGTAAGTAGAATACATATATATACTAAGATAATATGTTGGAGTGAGAAAATGTCGTACTTATTAGATGTTCAAAATATTACAAAGCGATATGGCAATAAAGTTGTTTTAAAAAATGTTACATTCAATGTTCCGTCAGGATCAATAGTTGGCTTTATTGGTGATAATGGTGCAGGTAAATCTACTACATTTAAAACAATACTAGGTCTAGTTTCTCAGGATTCAGGTAGAATTAAAATCTTTGGCAAAGAAAATATACATAAACAGCCTAAGATGAAGGAAAAAATTGGAGTTGTGTTCGATGCTATGAATTTACCGGCGCACCTAACAATCAAACAACTAAATAAAGTTTTTTTGAGAATATTTAATACTTGGAATCAAGATGATTTTTTCCGATTGGTTAATTCTTTTTCTCTCCCCGAAGATAAACAAATATATAAATTTTCTCGTGGGATGTCAATGAAACTTTCTATAGCTGTTGCACTGTCACATAATGCAAAACTACTATTACTAGATGAGGCAACAGGAGGGCTTGATCCCTCATCAAGAGAACAAGTCTTAGGTGAGTTAAAAAGCTTTGTGAGAGAGAGTAGTGGTGGGATATTACTTTCTTCTCATATTATGAGTGATATTGAGAAAATTGCTAGTCATATTGTTTTTATCAAAAATGGTGAAATTTTATTAAATGAGAGAAAGGACAAGATTCTTGAAAAATTTGCAATTGTTGATATCAAAAAGGAACGATTATCTTTACTAAATAGAAATATAGTTGTTGCAAAAAGGGACTATGGTTCTTATTCTAGAATACTTGTATCAAATAAAATGGAATTGCCAAAGGACCTTAGCTCTAAAAAGATTTCAATGGAAGAACTTAGTCTCTTACTAACTAACAGGGAGTGAAATTTAAGTGAAAGGTCTATTATTGACAAACTATTACCTAGTTTATCGAAGTATTTTTGCATATGTAGGTCTCGCATTATTGATTTCTGGTGTACTTTTATTTTTTGCAGGGCCTATGGTAAGTGGTGTGGCCGCTATGTTAATTATATTATTAATGACTTTGCCTTCACTTGAAGTTATAAAAATAGAGAGTAAGTCTGGTTATGATAAATATGTACTTACCTTACCGGTTAGTAGGTCTAATATTGTCCGAAGTCACTATATTTTTTACTTATCGGTTGTGATTATCGGAGCATTTCTTTCATATATTGTTATTTATACATATGATCTAATTTTTGAAACACAAATAAATGGCATAATTAATATTATTTCTTCTGGAATTTTCGTAGTTCTTTTAGCAGGTGCGCTTATATACCCGTTCCTCTATATCTTTGGTGCAGACAAATCTGATGCATTTGTACTTGGAGGAGGATTTGTAGGTCTATTTGTTTATTATGGAATCAAATTCTTAGTAGAAGATTTAATAGACAAATTACCGTTATCCATAGATTCGTCTTTATTAGTTCCGATTTTATTTATAGTACTTGGTATTACTGTATTTACTCTCTCATATTTAATTGCTGTAATTATTTATCGAAAGAAAGAATTTTAGACTATGTGATTAGTACATCAAGTAGGCGCAAAAAATCGTGCCCGTAGAGGCTCCATGTCAAGCCTTTTTTGCACACGCACCACATTCATAGCGAAAGGAGAGAATGGATAACTTAAATATTATCAATTTGTGTCTTGACAAAGGGGTGCATTACAAAGTTTCTGTCTATCAAAAAAATTATGATAAAGACAATGTGTATTTCGATATGTCTATAAAATGTAAAACTAATATTGTCAACAAAAAAATGAGATTATATGAAGTCCAAAGAAATAAAGAATTTTTGATTGGACAATATGCCGATTCGGAATTTGGCCAATTGGCATTTTATATTGTTGTGTATAGTTACTTTAATCAAGATAAACCAAGTAATAGCGTAAGAAAAATGCTGCGAAATATAGGAGAAGATGTTAATAAAGCAAATAAAATCCTTGAAGATCATATAGGGAAAAATTATTTTTCTTTGTATAGGAAAGAAATTGGAAAAATAAATATTGATAAAATAAATGACGATCGTTGTGATGTTTTTTACTTGTCTTTTGAGAATAATATAATCCCAATTGTCCGAAACAAAAGATTGCCAAGTGCATTTGTGATATTTACAATTATGGCTTTTATTTAAAGCAATTTGACTCCTTAATGAAAAAGATCATTTCACATTATAATTTTAAATTAAAGAAAGAAGAAACAGAAGAATTAAAGAGATTGTATTTAAAAAAATAATTACAGCGGTGATAGTTACGAAACTGATTTAATTTATCATAAACACTAAAATATGAAGTCTTAATTCATAGAACCTTAGCTTTCTTTATTATCGCGGTATCCCCCTATGCCACTCGTAACTGGCTTTTAATGGAATCAAAAAGATTAGCTTTTTAAACTAATCCCAGTTTGTCGACTTTGTCGATAAGCTGAAAGCACGTTTCTGGAAATCATGAAACGTGCTTTTCCTAGTGCGCCCGGCATGGGTGTAATCTATAGGGTGAAAGTCCCGAGCTGCGAAGGCAGAAGTAGCAGTTAGCTTAACGCAAGGGTGTCCGTGGTGACGCGGAATCTGAAGGAAGCGAGCGGCAAACTTCCGGTCTGAGGAACACGAACTTCATATGAGGCTAGGTATCACTGGGTGAGTTTGCAAGACAAAACAAAGCCCTTTCTGCCGAAGGTGATACAGAGTAAATGAAGCAGATGGATGGAAGGAAAGATTACACTCTTACCCGGGGAGGTCTGGCTGGCACGCCAAGTAACCTTGGTAACCTATCTAGTGATAGATAGCTGAACAGTCAGAAGTCAGCAGAGGTCATAGTATTAGTTGGTCTAGAACAACTAAGAAGGACCGAACAATTAAGAGAGAATAGCCCTTGGCATTCAGTGAGTCATGATGAACACAGAAAACGTAGTACCTCACTTGAGGGAGGAAGCGGTGAATCCCGTGGGAGATCTCTTGGAGGGTGGAGTGACCACTGGCATAAAGAGAACAGCTATTCACGGAAGTTATAAAGACTTGCGTCAATTATCTTAATTGAACCGCCGTATACGGAACCGTACGTACGGTGGTGTGAGAGGACGGGAGTTAATCGCTCCCTCCTACTCGATTATCTTTTATTCTTTTAAACCATCATTTTTGAAATGATAATAAATCTTTGGTGAAGCATCTTCTTTTATTTCGATTCGATCAACCAAACGGTGAAGCATCTCAGAAGTTAGTTCATTGAAATATCTATTAAATCATTTTGTAGTCTTTCCTCATATTTCTTTCGTTCACATTTGGATTGATAGTAGATTTTTCCAGCTTAAGCTTCAGTTTATTGGAAAGCAGATTATTGATTTCTTCAGTTATTAAACGGTAATTTTCATTGCAAGCAATTTTCTGTTGGTTGAGCTTTTTCCATATTTTGCTCAACTTTTGTTAAAAAGTGCAAAAACTTCCCCCTATCTTTTAACACGGATCAAATGAACAATTTATTTTTCTTGCAATAACATACGCCAGTAATTCTCAATTCGATTGAATGTGTCATCGGCACGCTGTGCAACAAAATCTCTTGCCAATTGGTAATCTATATCCCTTGGTGAGATGCCTTTCGTAGCAAATGAAAGCAGTTGTTCTTTTGCTTTTGCAAGCACTCCAGACAAATCTTCTTCATTTTGAATGCTCTCAAACATTTCTTGATAATTTTTGATGACTGATTCAATTTCTGCTTGTGTATATACCGTTTTCCCAAGTTTATTCGTCATGGACAGCTCACGGCTTTGTTGGTATGTTAAAGGAGCATTTAGTGACCTGATTTTGGCTCGTGCTGCGATGAATCGCTCCTCTACCGATTGGTGATTTATGGCTATTTTCGTATTGTGGCGGACATAATCTTGAATCAGTTGATCAAATCCTTTTTTTACATCACCGCTTAAAAACGTATCACTGAAGTATTGAAGTGCAGCTGTTGAAGAAGCCAATTCAAGATGGGCTTCATAAGAATGCTGTTGTTCTTTACTAATTCCAAAAAGGCTAATCCCTAGATATGGCGACAAACTATCTACTCCGTCCGTTATGTGTTGTAAGATGGATTCTACTTTTTTTACTTCTTCATTACTTAGCGAATCAAAGTATTTGGATTCATATAAATATTGGCTGAACACAAGCCATTGATCCTTTGGCCGATAAGAGAAAATATCAGAAGGGTCAGCGTTTTCTACGTGAAAAAACTTTTCCATCGGTATGGCCATCAAGCCTTGAACTTGTTTGATTTCATCCGAAATCGTAAGTTTATAGGCTTGTCCGTTTCGGATGACTTCCACTTGTTGTCCGGCCAATGGATTTTTGATTTCGTGTACGGATGGCATTTTGGCTCTATTTCGAGCGACTATTGCTCCGATATATCCAAGATCAATTTTCACGGTTATTCCCTCCTATCTAATTAATGGAAGGCAATGGTTCCACTTTGCTTCCATAGTAAAAATTCAACGCACTAAAGAAATCGATTGATTTACCTGTTTTTAAATCGACGATTAAAATGTGATTGCCATAGTTAAAATCGCCAGTTTCCAGTCTGCGTTGTGTTGTTTTTTTAAAGTATCAACAAACGAACTATGTACGGGTTTGGACCAGATTAATATTGTGATTCGTAAAAAGCGTACCTACTTCCAGATATCCCGTAATTGCAAAAATCGGAACTTGCAGAGTTCATGTTTGGTTGGTCTTCCGCAAAGCTTTTCTGCACACAATAGTCATCAAAGTGATAATTAAATTGAAAACCAAACAATTTCATTATTTATAATCGGCTTTTTAAATAAATAGTTAAATGATTATAAGGAAAAATTTAAATAATCTACCTAAAACTTTCTATTTTAAGTAAAATATCCTAGGGTTTGAGACACATCATCCAGAAATTGGATGGAATAAGTAGTCAATGAGGGATTGTTTGTTGCAAATGGTAAAAAAGTTAAAAATATCATAAGTATATCGCCTGATTTTAAACATGTATTATCAATTAGAGTGGGGATGCCGTTTACTTGAGGTCTTATTACGGAATTCTGTCTCGTCCAAAAGAAAGGCTTCCCTATAAAACAGATGGGGAATTTTAAAGTGGAATAGTTAGCGAATGTTATTGCCGCCGTTACATATAAAACCGTTGATCATACGATTCAACAATTTATCTGGACTTATGGTGATCGCGGAAACGGAAGGTTCTATTATTATGTCGGGGCTGAAATCCATGGTCGATGGCAAGGAAATAACGTTGAGGTTGTGAGCCATTCAGAAGGAATTTCTGTTACTCATAAATGGTAAAAAGGAAATTATTTTACTGGGATCATATTACTCAGTTTGGTACTCTTGCTGTTGTTTTAATGAGACATAACGAAGAGATTTGGACTATATCATTAAATGAAAATTTTGTGGCTGATTCCGCAGACTCCGAACATACAACTGGTGAAATTAGTTTATATAAAGCAACAATGAAAAAAATAAGCCTATCATCCTGCATTATAAAGCTTCGCAATAACATCTGCCGCCGGTTGGTATACGAGAAAGTAATCGATTGCCTAGGTGAAAATGACCTGGCAACCACACCCTTATGATTGAGGATTTGGTAAATTAATCCTGTATCAGCTAATGAGAAATGGGCAGAGCGAAAGTTGCCAGGATTGGCCGAAGTACAAGCAGCCCTCGAGCAAATGTTTGAAGAACTAAATAATGCAAATCAAAAAAATAGGAGGATTCCCACTTTCCACATGGGGGTGTCTAATAAGTCGTTTTTACTACTTATTGACGCCCCCTTTGATGTTTTAGAAACGTTGATATATCGATGTTTATGATTTTTTGTTTTTTATGGGGATTTGATTTTCTGGACAGCCCCGTGTGGAGAAACATTCCAAATCCATTTCAGAGACCCCCTATCTATCTTGTATTACACAAAATTTTTGACGGTACCTGAAAGGTAGGGGATTATCTATTGTTTCTTTATCAAGTGCACCTAACAAATAAAAATTAAGTATTTGATCGGATACGTTTAAAAGTGTGCTGATTCAATATTTCTTTCAATGTATCTTTCGTTGCCATTCCGTTCACTGAGATTGTACCATTTTGAGAAATTCGAATTTCAATTTTATTTTGAAATTGATGAAAGTTCGTTTCTAAATGTTTATAAACATCCGTGAGGAAATGATAGTTTTGATTGGATGAACCAACCCAAGGACGGCTTAAATCTAATTTTTCTTCGATAAAAGGTCCATCGATTAGCAAATCTGTCACTGATAGCAGCTGTTGATTTTGTTTTTGTTTTTTCAAATCATCATATAAATACCCTGTAAATGTCATAACTGTTAAGCCGAGTTGTTTCACTTTTCTTCCTAGTTCCCCTAAGGCTTCAGCTTGATCAAACGGTTCTCCTCCAAGAAATGTGACGCCTTCAATCTCGTTTTGCTCTTTACTATCTTTAATGAATTCAAATAAATTCTCCACATTCATTTTTGTACCGTTTTCATTTACCCAAGTCCAAGGAACGGCACACCCTTTACAACGAATTGAACAACCTTGTACCCAAATTGCAAATCTTTTGCCTGGTCCTTCCACTTCAGTAACTGGAATATAACGATGTATGTACAGTTCCATCAAAAGTCCACAACTCTTCCTCGTTCCATTTTTTTCTTTTGATTTCCTTGATTATTATCGTCAGTATTAAACTGTAAATATGGTCTCATTTTTTCAGCTACATGAGGCTTAATCCCAAGAACTTGGATAAAGTGTTCGAAATTTTGAAAGAATCCTACCCTTTCTCTCTCTGCAAGTATTTTTTTCGCAAAAATCAATCCAACCCCAGGTACCTTTGCAATTTCATCTGCTGAAGCATGATTGACATCGATTCGTTTACTTACGCTTTCGTTTTCAATTGATGGCTGCATTGGGTTTATAAATTCTTCCTTTGGAGAAATCACTTGCTGTTCATCATTCGATTCAAGGATATGTTCTTTCGCAATAGCTTCTTTTAATTGCTTTAAATTTTTTTCTTGTACTTTTTGCTGTGATTCAAGACGGAGTAAATATTCAGGTCTAATTCTAAAAACATGAAAGATGGAAGAAACCCAACTAATAAGTGCTAATGCAAACGCGATATCAAATAAGAAATGTCCTTCTTCTGCAATTAAAAATATGATAAAAGGTAAAGTATATATGAGTCCTGCAAAAAACCATTTTCTTTGTCTTACTCTGAAAGCTGCATAGAAAAAAGAAATATAATTAAAAAAAGCAAAAGGGAAAAAGACCCATAGCATCCAGATGGAGTTACGTAATTCCCAACCTATCCCCTTCTCAGTTATACTCCGCATCATTCACTCCTCCTTTAGCTTCAATTTATTTTGTTCAGTTATAGTTTCTTCAAATTGAAAATATTCTTCTTTATAATTTGAATCAACTGTTTCCGATTCGAGTAGTTTCTCCAAAAGGTCAATATACTTGATGCATTCTTGTCCCTTCATGCCAATTGTTTCCGCAAAGATTTTACCGTCTTCTGTCAATTTGATCTGTATTTTTTTGGTTCCCATAGCATCACCTATTTAGAAATATTGTTGACATTAAAAGTTAAAACAATTGTTCGGTCTTCTTGCATAATTTCCGATTCCAGATGTAGGCCATGTTCTGCTGCTTGTTTCAGTAAATGTTGATAAGTTTCTTGTTGTATTAGATATTTGTATTCTGTCTGTAAATTTTCAATAAATTCCATGGCAGCTTGTGTGTCAACACTATTGTTAAATATCGCTTCAAAATACCCCTGTTCAGTTAGTTGAAAATAAATTTGAAGATCTTCAATTGTCGTTTGGTAATTTTGTTCAGTCAATTTTGTCACTTTGCAACCATACTGTTCAATCGATTTTTGAAGTAAATCTTCTTTCTTCATAATCGTTGGAATGATAAAGGAATCATTTTTTTGATTTGCAAAGGCTTTAATCGAACTAATTGTTGCAATACCAATTGGAACTAACAAAAGTTCAATGCTCAATTCATTCACCTACTTCTATTAAAAGTCAATCGCACGACCGCCACGAGTGGACTTAATATCCATATCCATGTTAGAGCTATTTGATTCGCAATACTCCGCTCGATCTTCTCTAGGCGTAGCCGCAACCGCTCTAACACTAGCCCATTCACGAATCTCTTTAATTTGTTCAGCCTGTGTCACCGCAAGTGGTACAATTAATTTCGAAACTTTTTCAAAATCACTAAATTGAACACTTCGTTCTTCATAAAATGCCTCAAATAATCCATTTATGACAACTTGTTCAATCTCTGCTCCTACAAACCCCTCCGTCATGTCAGCCAATTTTTCCAGGTTTTCAGTACTAATTTCAAAATTACCTTTTACGCTTGGGTTATTTAATCTTTTCTTTAAATGAACTCGGAAGATTTCAATACGTTCTCTATGTGTTGGTAAATCAACAAAGAAAATTTCATCAAATCGACCTTTTCGCAACATTTCAGGAGGAAGTGCCGATATATTGTTTGCAGTGGCAACTACAAATACGGATTTTTCTTTTTCTTGCATCCAAGTTAAAAAGTGTCCAAAAACACGAGAACTTGTCCCGCTATCTCCAGATGAACTAGTTCCGTTAAATCCTTTTTCGATTTCATCAATCCATAAGATGGAAGGTGCAATGGCTTCAGCTGTTTGAATCGCTTTTCTCATATTTTCTTCACTACTACCAACAATGCCGCTAAACACTTTTCCAATATCTAATCGCAGTAATGGAAGCTGCCACATTCCACTAATCGCTTTACTTATTAAACTTTTACCACAACCTGGAACACCTGTAATGAGCACACCCTTTGGAGCTGGTAAACCATACTGTTGCGCAGACTCTAACCAAGATTTATCTCTTTTTTTCAACCAACGTTTTAAATTTTCTAATCCACCGACTTCATCCATATTAAGATTACTCGATATAAATTCTAGTATCCCTGTTTTCTTAATGATTTGTTCTTTTTCTTGAAGGATCACTTCAACATCCTTGATTGATAATTTTCCATCATCAACCATTGCCCGTGCAAAGGCATTTTCGGCTTCCGAAAGTGTTAAACCCAATGATGCTTTTACGAGTTTTTCTTTTTCTTCTTCATTTAAGTTAATTTCAATTCTTCCTGTTTGTCGGTTTACTTCAATCATTTCATCAAGCAGTTGCTTCATTTCAGTAAAGGTTGGTAAAGGAAAATCAACAATTGTAATATCTTTCTCCAAATCTTGCGGTAATTTAAGAATTGGAGATAAAAATACAATATTCTTTGGATTAACACTTTGTTTTAAACTCATTACAATGTCACGTAGTTTTCTTATCACAAGAAGATCTGGTAATCTTCCTTGATCACCAAAATAAACATGGAAGTCTTGCAGTACAAAAATAGCGGGCTCATCATACTTTTCAATAAATTCTAATGCTTTTACAGGAACCTTCGTATCGTCTTTACGTATACCCTCTCCTACAATCCCTTCCGTAATCTTCCAAGTAAATAATTTTCTTGTTGTTTTAATCAACTGTTGATCATAGGCAATGTCATTAATAAGTGCTAGTGCTCTTTGCTCTTCCCAAGTTGGAATATATATAAATGGGAATCTAGCTTTAAACAAATTAGCTACAAATCTTTTTTGCTTTACTAAGTAATTCAATGCTTTCCCTTCTTCCTTTAGATTTTTGGGTTATTAAGAATTTTATAAGCAGTTGTAATGTTTAAAATATATCTTTACCCATATATCCTATAGATACCTGAATCCGTGATAAAAGGTAGCTTACCTAGATAATTTTAGAATAACTTTCTTTTACCTTAACTTTGGATATTTTTACTGGAATTAACGTTTTTGGGTGTTTTCTGCAAGAAAAAAATACAGAGTGTTGCAGTATATCTTTATCAAAATTTTGAATAAATATACATATATGTGATCTATCCATCAAGGGCTTGACATGGATCCTCTGTAGCCATGATTCTTTAGCCAAGCGCCAGCTTCAACAGTTTTGGCAAAACCAAAAAAGGTTATCATGGCTCCTCCTCCATGTAAAGCCCCATTGCATATCACTGCATAAGGATTTTGCAATTCTCTGCACTTTTATTTTGCAAAAAACAGTTTTTGGGTATATCAAATAAGTTTCCCATACTGATAAAAGCTAGCAGTCTAAATAAATCAAAGCTTTGTAATTAGTTTCTTGTTCAAGGCATTTAAGCAAGTGTATGAGTTTAGTGTTGTAATTTTACCTTTCTCTTCATCATTAATATTACATTAATTTTGAACAATACTAAAAATAATAAATTGAATGAATTTTATAAATATTATTCATCCAGACTCAAAGATTTCTAAGCACTAAATAAGAAGTACTCCCGAAAATGTCGAAATAAGTAAGCGGCCAAACAGTCTATCGACTTAAGGTTGACCCCCTATGCCTATTATAAGACAAGGAAGCTTTTTTGACATCAAGATTTATCCAGATTTACCAGTTGCAAAGTTAGATCGGAGTGGCTCAAAATTCAATTATCAAATACAATCGGATATTGGTTGATACAGGCTCTGATAGTAACGGTTATTTCAAGTGAATTGGCTGAGACAATATTGTTCTTGAGGAAAATGATACGATTTATAGAATAAGTGGCGTTGGCGACTCTGAATTTGTATTTTCGAAAAAAGTAGATTCTATTAAATAGGATTCGAAAGTGCAGCCGCATTCATATGGTTGGCTGTTCTTTTTTCTATATATTTGGAACGATTATAGATTGAAAGAGGCGTGAGGATAAAAAAATGAAGGATATTTCTTTCGTATCTCGAATTATTTAAAAGAGTTACTTTTTTGTTAAACGAAAAGAACTCTTCTCATCCTCGGTAATTTGTTTTCCATATAAGGATGTCATTCATTGTATAGGCTGCATTATTGAATATGAACCGGCGATGCTCTCAGTAAACATTTAAAAAGATGACTTCAACAATAAAAGATAGCGGAGGAGTAGTCACTATATGTTACGTTTATTCATTATTTTTGTAGCTACAGCAAATGCGTTCATTGTTCTTTATGCACCACAGCCTCTACTCCCGTTGTGGACTCAAGAATTTAATATATCGATAGCAACGGCAAGCTCAGCTATTTCGATTACCATTATTTCATTAGCCGTGTCATCTTTTGTATTTGCTCAATTATTGGACCAATGGGATCGAAAAAAAGTTATTCTTTTTGCAAGTATATTATTAATTTTTCCGAGTATGATGATTTACATTAGTGAATCATTTTCATCAATTTTATTTTGGAGATGTATGTATGGTCTCATCATACCTGGCATCTTGGCTGTGATGATGGCATATGTATCTGAAGAATTTCCTCTAAATCAACGTGGAAGAGTGATGGGAGTATATGTAAGTGCTAATGTGGCGGGCGGATTGCTGGGACGGGTTATTTCTGGACCGATAGCCGACACATTTTCCTGGAGGACTGTTTTTTCAATAATCGCGGTGTATTCCATGGTCGTTGCTTTTTTAGTTTGGAAATATCTCCCTAAACCTAACTATCAAAGAGAAAGGAAGAAACAAAATTTTGGCATACATTTTAAAAATCCTGCTCTGATAGGTACATTCACTATAGGTTTTTCGCAATTCTTCGCATTTATTAGCTTTTTCACATATATTCCTTTTTATGTTGCTCAACCTCCTTTTCAGTTAAGCAATACACAAATTTCGTTGCTTTATGCTACATATGCGTTCGGCATTTTCTCCGCTCCTATAGCTGGCATGATATCTGATAAGATTGGCCGGCGTTGGACAATGAGTATGGGGCATATTCTTGGCGGAATCGGTATTTTCATAACGCTTTGGCCAACGATTCCTGCGCTTGTTGTGGGATCATCATTGTTGACGCTCGGAAATTTTGCTTCTCAATCAGCAACAACAGCTTATGTGACAGATATGGCCGCCGATTCACGGGGAGCTGCTACGTCTTTATATTTGGTGTTTTTCTATTTAGGAGGAAGCCTTGGCGGTTGGATTCCCGGCCTTTTATGGGAAAATTACGGATGGCATGGTGTCGTTTTTTTAACAATTGGAACAATCATTTTGGCACTATTAAGTAATTTATTTCTCGCAGGAAGAACCCCAGGGAGATTGAAAGTTTCTGAATTATGATATGAACAAAACAGTATTATTTCCTTGCCGAATCATAGTGAATATTTATGACTAAAATAAGGATTCTTTTTCCACAATGGGATTGTCCCGAAAGTCATTGAAACTTGACTTGTATCGTCTCCTTAATGAATTAAGGTGAAGCAGACGGGAACATACTGCGATTTGATTTTGAGCCACTATGTATGCTTTTTTTGCTAGGAAGACAGTTAGCTAATTCAAACCACTCAACGTAAAGTTTTTCGTTTGATCGGTGGTGCATGAAAGATTTTTCCCCATGGTTTTCTTAACTTGATAAGAACTTCATTTTATTGTTCGATTAAGTGTAACTTTTCGAATAGGAACCACCTTTTCCAAGGGTTATGTACTTTATCATTTTTGAACATTGTTAGTGTGGTGGAATCATCGGATTTATTTGCAATGGTAGTGATTTAAAATATAAATCTAACGATGATTCCTCCCAAAATAAATAAACTAAATATGAGATACCATATACTTTCGCTTCGGTTTTCTTTCCATCCCTTAATTGCGTAATAAAAGGCAAATGCAAAAAGTATAAAGAGAAGTATATCCCCAATATATTTGTACACATTCCTCATCCTTCCTCAGTTGAAAATACATTTAAATAATATTCCTCAAGACTGCTAGCTGTCTCTTTGATCTCGGAAATAGATATATTATTTTTTAATATTTTCCCATTGGAAATTAAAATAATTGAATCACAACATCTTTCACAAACCTCTAGTTGGTGTGTAGACATAAAAATACTGCATCCATTTTGTGCGTATTGAATTAAGATGTTTTTAATATCTTTCATACTGACAGGATCAATTCCTGATAAATACTCATCTAGCAAAAGTAGCTTCGGTTTTTTCATTAATAATGGAATAAGATTGAGTTTCTTTTTCATTCCAAGCGAATAATTGAAAATTTGCTTATTTAAGGAATTTAATAATCCCAATAACTGGAGCATTTCTTTAATTTCCGGGCTGTCTATATCAAAATTTAATAACTCGCTCATGAATTTTAAATATTCTTTTCCGGTCAGCACGGAAAATAATAATGGGGCATCAGGAAGTAACATGATTTCTTTTCGATCCAGATCTGACAGTTTTACACCATTGACGTAAATTTCTCCATCATCGTAGCCGGTCAATTCAGATAAAATTCTAAAGGTTGTGGTTTTCCCCGCTCCATTTGGCCCGAGAAATCCGACAATTTTATTTTCAGCAATTTCAAACGTTGCTTGATCTAATATTTTTTTCCCATTTTCAATTTTGGTCAGATTATGGACTTTCAATAAATAATCAGAAGATGCTGCTCCCACTGGATTTTCACTCCTAATAAATAAATTGTTTTTTATTTAGCTTTCTTTTTACTAATAAAAGTGATATAAAGAGCATTCCGAATAGATAAATAGCAAGAAAAATAGGATTGATGAACAAATATTGTGATTTTGTTAAATAACCCATGATAAATAAAACCATGGGGATTGTCATACTAGGAAGTATGATAAATAAAGACATTGCATCTAAGATAGAATCGACCATTTTTTTATCGCCAAATTCATTCAATTCTTCAGCGTTTCGAAATTCAAAATGAGGATAGAAGGCGCTGGAAATATAATTTAAAGCGCCAAAAGCATTTAAAGCTAAAATTTGCATTGAGAGCAACCATATAATAGTAGTTAATGAAATGGGAGTGAGTATATAAACAATGAAATCACCTATTATGATTAAAGGAATTAACGTGATGATGTAAACAAAAAACTTTTGTTTAAATACATACCAAAGATTTTTTCCAGCATTTAAATAAATTAAGACATTGGTGCCATCACTTTCTAAGGCCATTCCCCCTATGAAATGCTGATAATGACGTTCCGCCAAAAAATAAATATGGTACAAAATAAAAAATGAAAATACTAATTGCTGCACTTTGTACTCATCATCTAAATTGGCGAGCAATCCGCTAAATATGCCAACAGAAAACCAATAAACGAAATCGCCAAACATATACGGAAGCCTCTTTTGAAAAAAGCTCGATCTAATAAATAAAAGAATCATAAAAGCTTTTTTCTTTAAAAACGGCACTTTTAATAACGGGGAAGGCAGCCGATCAAAATACTCCGCTGATCGCCTGTTGGGGTTTTCTTTAAAAAGAATGATAAATAACAAGTAAAATACCATAGTAAACATACACATCAATATCGTGCCAATATATGTATATAGAGAATCAGCAGTGAGAATATCAAAAAAGCTTAAATTGATTTTGATCGTCGTTACACTGTCAAACAGAATTTCCCAACCTTTGTTAGACCATTTTTCAAATGACTCGGATGTGGGATTTTCTTTAATAAAGGGAATATCAATAATCCATCCTGTAAACTTTGCAGCGAAAAAATAGCCTATTGAAAATATGATCATTCTTGATATGACAATTTTGGCTACTTTGTTTACGAAAGGTTTTTCTATTATAAACTTGTATACATAAAATGTGTGCGAAAAAGAGACAGCAATGCTGACAAACAAATATAAAGAAAAGCTGAGCAGTGTTAATCCAATTACCATAGATATGTTTAAACCGATTGCGTATGATAAGCTAAAAAGCAATGTTAAAATATGTATGATGAAACTTCTTATGTTCCAGCAGATTGTTTCGAAAATAACCATAGAGTTGGCTTTACTTAAACTCAATTTAAAATGTGACAGCAGCCACTCCTTGTCCATTGAGCTTAAATTCCACTTGGAAGCTTTTATGCCAGCAATAACAGAGAAAACTATTACATATACAAAATAAAACTGCCAGAGAATATAAACATTGTTGTTAATTTGGGAAATTTTTTGCAATAAAAAGTCCAAAAATGGCGCACCTGTCGTTGCTGTATGTAAAAATTCATTCATAATTACCAGTTTTAATACAGCATATGCAGAAAAAAAATAAAAAATAGCCTCTATGACATCAAGAAAAAAAGCTGTGATCGCAAATATATATCCTGAATACCCTCTTCTATTTAAAAATTTACCCCATTGATTTTTCCATCTTATATAAATCTTCCATTTAATCCATGCTGCTCTCATTTTGACTCCCGACTTTCATAAATTTAATGTAATCAATCCCTCTACAATGGAAGCTAGAAGGATTCCTATAATTACCATTACGACATGTTTTAATAAAAATTTCAACCCATATTTTCTATTAAAATAAAATGTAAATCCTAAAAAGCCGATAGCTCCTGCTAATAAAAAAAAGGGGATTTCAAATATTCCATGAGGTATAACCTTTAAAAATATATTTAATAAAGGTTGATCAGATAAAATAAGATGAGTTAGACCTGCTCCGATAGATATGCCATTAAAGAGTAAATAAATAAACGTAGGAATCCCAAATGTAAATAAACCCAGCATTAAAACTAGACAAACAAGTATATTATTTAAAAAAATAGAATACACTGAGTACCAGCCAGCTTTATAAGTTCTTTGGAGCTCAGCTGCCTCCTCCATTTGAGGCGAAGTCGAAAAAATTATCATGACCCCAATAATTAAACCTATGCCAAATACAATGGCAGAAAGGATAAAAGTGTTTCGTAGACGGGAAAAATAGTTCAACATCACTCACTCGCTAACTTTTTCTTAAATTAAATAGAAGGTAGGATAGAGAAAGACTAACGGCTCTCTATCCTATCCTAAAAACATTATGCTACTACAGCTTTTTTGCCTCCGGCTCTTAGAGCTATCTGCAAGGCTTTTAATGTGAGACCTGCTCCGGTTATCAATGTCAAGAATGAAGCTATTCCCAAACCGGCGTCCAAAAATGCAGCAATAGTATTTGCAGTAGTTTCATTAATGCCATAAGCAACTAAAAGATCAAGTTCCAACATTATAATTCACCTCCTTTCAAATAAGTTCAATTAGTGTGTTAAATATAATTGTTACTGGAAATAATATGGAAACTATCTTTGTTAAAGACTGCTTTGTAACAATTGTTAAGCTTAAACAAATTAGAAATAATGACCACAAATTAAATAATTCAATTTTCGATAAAAATATTTGCAGAAATTGATTCATGTTTAATCCTGAAAATAGGTAGGCCAAACTGGTGACAGGAATATGATATTGAGACGGATCAGATAACACGTATTTTATACCAAGCCCCAAAACAACAGGGGATTGAGCGATGATGACAAATCTCAATAATTCCCTGAATTTTACTTTCAATTTTACGATGGAGAGAACTATTTTTATTAAGGCTGTAAGTAAAAGAATATTAACGAAAAATAAGAAGACTTGCATAATTGCGGCAAAAATAGTAAGAGCATTTTTAAACGATTGTGATGGATTGTTTCCTAAAAGATCTGCTATATATTCGGATTCTAATAAATTTTGACTTATAACAATACTTATTGCGGCAAACAATATAACTAATGTCAAAGTAGCTAGTATTCCTAGTTTTTTTTCATTATGTATGTTCAATAAAGTTTTTTGCGGCGAATAAATGATTTTAAATGGATAAAATATCCTTTTGATAAAAACATGACTAGGGTTTCTTACCAATTGCTCTTGCTCTTCAAGACGCATTATCAAATCACCTGCTTACATAATTTAATGAGTTTTCGATATTTATTTGCTAAAAAACAATGTCAATATTTCATATGATCACAATGCTCCGGCTTGTTGTTTAAAGTTTTAGAGAGAAGAGAAGAATTGATATATTTTTGGTAGAATTTACAATTTCTTCTTCTTAATTCAAAATATATTACAAATCTTCTAAAAAAACATCGGTATTTTCCACAAAAAATGATGCGGAAAATACCTATTTTTAGAAAAAACAATGAAAAAAACTGTCATTTAGTGTAAAATTTTTACTATAAATACTAGTTGAAGGAGGGATAAAAAGCGAGAATCGATAGGATTCACTGAACTTTGCATTCGCAAAAGAAAAGATTGGATTTGGATGTGTTCTCATCACTTGTGTATATATGAAAAACAGACGGACAGTTAACGGAAAAGTAAATGAGTTTTTGGAAAAACACTTGTTTAGCTCTAAGCTTGAAAAAAGGCATCTTTAAACTGTTGCGCCTTTAGAGGAAAATGATTTGGAAACGAAGATTATTTTTTTCGAGATGTGTATACGCTTTTAGTCTATAATCGCTAATTTTTTCATCTGATTTTAGTGAAGCTAGTCTAAATACATTCTGTTCTAATTGAAATTCTTTTGATGGAAATTTTGTGAATTATTCTCACATCTGTTCTCTTCAATGTTTTTTAGACTTATAAAATGCTTTAAAAATAAAAGGGTGTTTATATTGAGTTTTCCGGAAAAATCAATTAGGGTGAGTGACGATCTAAAATCTTCGACGAAGATGGCTACGCTTAAATGCAGTCAGAACTGGGCATTGTAACTTCCTGATAACTTTGCCGAGATTAGGATGATTGAAATGAAAATTAAAGTACTACTGGTAGATGATCACTTACTAGTCTTGTTAGGAATCAAACAATTATTAGAACACGAATCAGATCTTGAAGTTGTAAATACCATTTGCGACCCTGCCGGCATCAATGCAGCAATATCAAAAAATCATCCGGATGTTGTGGTAATGGACATAAGAATGAAAGGCTACAATGGAATTGAGTTGACAAAGAAATTAATCGAAAGCTATCCGAATCTGAAGATTGTCATTTTATCAGCTTATAACGATGATGAATATATTGACGCATCTTATCATGCCGGTGCTTATGCGTTCATTACGAAGGAAAACTCTGCTGCAGAACTTGCAAATGCGATCAGACAAAGTTTTTTGGGCAACAATATCATTCCTAGAAAAAAAATAGAATATCAGAATCACTATTTAACCAAAACTGAGTTAGAAATTTTAAAGCTGATTTCTGAAGATAAAACGAACGCAGAGATCAGTGATATTTTGATGGTAAGCAGAAGAACGGTCGAACACCATGTTTCATCAATTATTAAAAAGCTGAATGTGTACTCAAGAGTTGGTGCAGTGGTAAAAGGAATAAAACTAGGACTATTAAAAACTATTTAAAATCGATATATTTTGTCCAAATCGGAAGCCTACATTCCAGCATGTAGGTATTCAAGACATAGATATTGTGTCTGAACTCAATTGCGCTTTAAACAACAAAACCGCTGTACCGTGTGTGAGAGTGTCTATCAAACATAGTGATTCTCTTATTTTTTAAAGCCGAAATGTATAAACTTGACTTTTCTAGGTGGAGGATTTAGCAAAAAGACCTATTTGTTCTCTCAATTTCATTCTTAAGCACTATTCAGAATAGGACATTTTATCTATAGGAAGATAAAGGTAAATATGTTATTTTTAAACAGAAAATTTTTTTAATATTTTGAATAGGAGGAATCAAAAATGAAAAAGAAATTGTTTATTGAAGAATTGGAAGTAAGGCAATCTAGCTCTCCGTTATTTGTGAGCCCTATTGTGGATCCGGGATATGCCACAACGTTAGCTTTAGGCGAAGAAGGAGGATATACAACTCAAGCTATCGGGGAAGAAGGCGGACCAATTGTTACCACATATGCACTTGGCGAAGAAGGCGGTTTTATAAAATAGGTTTTGCAAAAGTTGGACAAGCGCCCCAGAGAATGTTTTCTGGGGCGCTAAAATTCGGAAAATTCTCATTTATTTCATCGGAGGTGCGAAATGGCGGAAGTATCTGTTGGTATTATCGGTTCACAATTTGAAAGGCATTGTCTTTATTTACAAAAGGAATTGGTTCGACAAGGCGCCCAAGCATTCATTTTAGATAATTCGCCGGATGTCCCCTACCCCTTAAGCTTTGGCGGTGAAGACAGCCATTATGAAAACCGTGATTTATCGGAAACGAACGTTTACTTTTTGAGAGCATTATTTGTTCCTACTCCTGCATTCGATACTTCTCAAATAAAGGAACAAATCAAGGAGAATGGATTTTTGGCATATGCGGCGGAGCGGGAGAGATATGCTGCTTGGCTGTCTTGGTTAAAATCTTCCTCTTACTTCGGCAGACTCATCGTCAATCCTGTTGATACACTGCTCATTCATTTTGCAAAGCCTTATCACCTTGAGTGTCTAAGAAGAGCAGGTATTCCCGTTCCTAAAACGTTAGTAACCAGCAATCCGGAAAAAGTTTTGGAATTCAGCCATAACTGCGATGTCATCTATAAACCCGTTGCTGGAGGAGCATTGTGCCGTCTATTGACAGAGGAAGATAAAAAACCTGAAAGATTAGAAGCATTGAGCACAGCACCGGTGCAATTCCAAGAATACATACAAGGCCAGGATGTACGTGTATTTGTCCTGGACGGAAAAGTCATCGCATCATTTATCATTGAGGGAGAAGGAATTGATTATCGTGAAGGCGCCCATCAAGTCAAACCCTTTGAGATAACGCCAGAGATCGCTCAGTTATGTATAGAGGCATGCGAAACATTAGGGCTTATTTTCAGCGGAATTGATTTAAAACTACGTCCAGACGGTTCTGTTATATGCATTGAATGTAATCCAAGCCCAATGTTCGAAGGATTCGATCGGGTTGCCCCTGTTTCAATTGTTTCCCAGCTGGCTTCATACTTGATCAAACAAGCCATTCTTAAAGAGGAAAATAAACTGAAAGTGAGAAACTGACGTTTGGAGAGGGAGTATTTGTGAATTACTCACAGTCATTTCAAAAACCGTTAGTATACAAAATAGGAAAGATAAAAGAAGATCGGTACTGGATTGAACGACCGGATGGACTTTTATTGCAAATAGATAACTATTCAAAAAAATTGTTGGAGCAGTTGGCAAACAAAGAGCCTATATCTTCTATTGCAGATAAAATGGAAGTATCGGAGAAGGAAATTTTACTATTTCTTGAAAAGTTAGGCATCGATAAGGATGCAGCCTTTTCCCTTATTGAAGAAAAACAATCTGATTTTGAGCCGGATCAAAAGCCGCTCATAACCTATTACAATCCTTGGCTGGAGCGTAAATGGTTTAACTGGATTACCGCAGGTGCTGTTTTGATTTCGATCATCAGCACCGTTTTGTTCATGATCAACACTCCATTTTTTCTCGTCACTGATCTAAAAGGTCAATGGATCATCGCCGGAGTTTTAACATTTTCAGTCCTCATCCATGAGCTTGGGCACTTATTAACAATGCCGCGTACAGGGAACATTTCCATTTCTGTTCAATGGTCCGGGCCTGTCCCGTTATTTAGCATTGTTTGCAATGAAGCTTGGAAGCTATCAAAATGGCAGCGCATGCGGATCAACATCGCGGGCTTTACGGCAGATTTGATTGTATGCGGATTAACATCAGTGATCGGCTTATGCTTTGCACAGCTTTCACCATGGATTTGGTCCTTTCTTATTGTTCATATGTTTAGAATGCTGTTTGCGATTTTCCCGCTGCTTCCTGGAGACGGCTACTGGATGATCGTTGATCTATTGAATCAGCCGAATTTGTGGAAAAATGCAATAGATCAACTAAAGAAATTGAAAATTAATTTGCTTTCCTTCTATGCTTTTGTGCGGATTGCCTTTCATATCTTTATTTGGATTTTATATACGTATTTCATTTTTTTGTGGTCAGCTATCATATTCACAAGGCCGTTTGAAGACGTTCTTTTATTCTTTTTACAGCCTGCGCCGTTGTTGTTATTCCTGAACCTTTTCTATCAGTTGATTTTCATTACTTCCCTCGGAATCAAGCATATAAGGCGGCTGGGCAAGGCGGAACGGGCTCTGGAACGGTAACGATTTTTCGCCATTTTATGAAAATCATAACTTAATGATTCGCCATAAACGGCTCTCGAGTTGTTGAAAAGATTGCAAGAGTGGAATTTTTGAATGATTATTCCCGGAACGGAGCCAATCTTGAACATAATTTAATTGATTTTTTTTGAAAAAATATTGACAAAAAATTCAATCCATGGTAATCTTTAAACCGCAGTAAATCAATAGGAATAATTTAGGTTCGATCAGACGACTGAAGGGCCTTGCAATGCTTGGAAATAATATATTTTCAGGCGTGCAAGGCCTGTTTTTATTTAATTTAAAGAAATTGGTTGGACCATTGAATGTCTGAACCAAATGCGTTGTAAAAAAGGAAATGGAGGGGTGGTTCATAGTGTCACACAAGTTTTTAGTACATAATGTCGGCGATTCTGTGGGAGTCGCAATAGAAGACATTGAAGCAGGCGAGCAAATCCAAGGGGTCATCTTAGAAGACGATTCAGTTGTTTCAGTAGAGTCTAGAGATTTTATTCCTCTTGGTCATAAGATTGCTTTAGTGGATTTGGATGAAAACAGCAAAGTAATTGAATATCGCGTACCGATTGGTGTAGCTACAAAAAAAATCTATAAAGGGAGCTATGTTCATACTCATAATTTAAAAACGGCGAGGTGGAAATATGGAGAATAAAATTTGGGGTTATCGCAGAGAGAACGGAAGAGTTGGTATTCGGAATCATGTAGTGATCATGCCTGTCGATGACATTTCTAATGCGGCAGCAGAAGCGGTTGCTAAAATTGTTCCTGGTACTTTAGCGATCCCGCATGCATACGGGCGATTACAATATGGGCCGGATTTAGACTTGTTTTTTAAAACGATTATCGGTAACTGTTCTAATCCAAATGTAGCAGCTGTTGTTGTGATTGGTATTGAGCCTAACTGGACAAATCGAATTGTTGAGGAGGTACAAAAAACAGGCAAGCCGGTAGCTGGATTTTCAATTGAACGTTATGGCGATTTGTCTACGATTGAAAAAGCAGCTCGAACAGCACAAAAATTTCTGCAGGATGCTTCTGAAATTCGCAGAGAGCCTGTGGAATTATCAGAAATTTTAGTAAGTATTAAATGCGGAGAGTCGGATACGACAACCGGGTTAGGATCATGCCCTACGGTAGGAAATGTAGTTGATCGTTTAATCGACGAAGGCGGAACTGTTTTGTTCGGTGAAACCTCCGAATTAACTGGCGGCGAGCATTTAATTGCAGAGCGTTGTGCCACTCCAGAAGTAAAACAAAAATTTTTAAGCCTTTATCAAAACTATGTTGAAGAAATCGCATCAAAAGGTGTTGATCTGCTTGGCAGCCAGCCGACAGAAGGAAATATAAGAGGCGGCCTCACAACAATTGAGGAAAAGGCGCTCGGCAATATCGAAAAAACGGGCACAAAACCGGTGGTTGATGCTTTAGGACCTGCGGAGGCTCCAGTAAAAGCGGGATTGAATTTTATGGATACCTCCTCTGCAGCAGCTGAATGCATTACTTTAATGGCAGCTGGAGGGGCAGTCGTACATTTCTTTCCTACCGGTCAAGGCAATATAATTGGTCATCCAATAGTACCCGTTATTAAGCTTTCGGCAAATCCAATTACAGTTTCTACTATGTCAGAGCATATCGATGTAGACGTTACAGGATTATTGAAACGGGAATATAATCTCCAGCAGGCTGGCGATTTGCTGCTTGATATTTTGATCCGAACAATAAACGGACGTTTAACTGCAGCGGAAACATTAGGGCATAGAGAATTTGTTTTGACGAAACTTTATCGCAGTGCATGAGCGGAGGAAAGTAATGAAAATACTAATCTCTGAATATATGCCTGAATCCGGGATTAACAGGATGAGGAAAATAGCGGAGGTCGAATACAATCCGGATTTATGGAGAAATAAACAGGAATTAATAAACAAAATAATAGATGCAGACGCATTAGTCGTTCGAAACCAGACAATTGTTGATCAGGAAATACTGGATGCAGGGAAAAAATTAAAGGTAATCGGCAGATTAGGAGTCGGGCTTGATAATATAAATTTACTTGCAGCAAAACAACGTAATGTAAAAATCGTCTCCGCCAAAAATGCCAATTCGGTTTCAGTAGCAGAATATGTTATGGCCGTTATTTTAACGGCATCGAGGCCTATCATACAAGCCGGAGAAGACGTTAAAAAAGGAAATTGGAATAGGAAATTATTTACGGGAAATGAGATATACGGGAAAACATTGGGATTAATCGGAACGGGAGAGATTGGCCACAGGCTTGCTAAAAGAGCCATTGCATTTGGAATGAAAGTGATCGGCTATGATCCTTATATAAGAGAATTCGATTATCCTTTTTCTGAAACGGGGATTACAAAGGTTGAATTAGCAGAGGTCTTAAAAGAGTCCGACTTTGTAAGCATTCATGTTCCGCTAACGAATGAAACAAGAAATTTACTTAGTACGAAAGAATTTAACTTAATGAAAAAAATGCAATTATTATCAACACTTCTCGCGGGGGAATTGTTGATGAATCCGCCTTATTCAAGGCGGTGGAATCCGGGCAAATAGCTGGTGCTTACTTAGATGTACTTGAGAATGAGCCGGTCGAAAAAGACTATTTTCTATTAAACAGCAGCAAGATTACTGTAACTCCGCATATTGCTGGATTAACAGAAGAGTCCCAAGAACGAATCACTAACATTATTTCAGATGAAATTATGAAAGTACTTGAGGGAAAAGAATCACTATTTTTAGTTTCATCTGATTTTTAAAGGGTGAGTGAAGTTTGACTGTTTATGATGCGAAAGCTTTAAAAAAATTTGTTGAAGATGTTTTGGTGAAGCAAAACGTTAAAAAAGAGAATGCTGAAGTTGTAGCAGATTCATTAATAAGGGCAGATCTTGAAGGTATCACAAGCCACGGAATCAGCAGATTGCCGATCTATTCAAAACGTTTAAAAGAGGGGCGGATTAATCCGACCCCGTCCATAAAAATACAAAAAAAAGGGTTATCCATTTTAACTGTCGATGGAGATAACGGATTGGGCCAGATTGCATCATATTATGGCATTAAAGAGGGAATCAAAACAGCAAGAGAAACGGGAGTTGCTGCCATCGCCATTCGAAAAAGCAACCATTTTGGATGTGCATCATATTATTGCAAGGCAGCTTGCGATGAAAACCTTGCAGCAATTGTGATGACAAATTCTCCGGCTGGGATTCCGCCTTGGGGAGGCAAAAAAGCTTTCTTTGGAACGAATCCGATAGCATTTGGCTTTCCAGTCAAAAACGGACCGGATGTTATTATCGATATGTCTGCAAGCGTCGTTGCAAGAGGCAAAATTATAGAAGCGGCAAAGGAAGGAAAAGCCATTCCAAAAGGCTGGGCAATCGATCAAAGAGGCAATGATACGGAAGATCCTGCAGAAGCATTAAACGGAGCCGTTCTTCCTTCGGGAGGAGTAAAGGGGTATGGCTGGGCTTTGGCAGTGGAAATATTAACAGGGCTATTAACAGGTGCTGCTTACGGCCCACATGTCGAAAATATATATGACGATAACGGCCAAATAGCAAATGTAGGGCATTTTTTTATTTTAATCGATATAGAAAAATTTATGCCTGTCGATCAATTTACCTCTCTTCTGCCAAAAATGCTTTTGGAAATGAAAGCTGTTCCTAAAAAAGAAGAAGTCCATACAATTTTGTACCCTGGGGAACGAAGAGAACAATCTTATATTCATAAATTACATTGTGGTATTCATTTATCTCAGGAAGTGGAAAAGGATTTAGTGCAGCTGGCTAATCAGTTGCATTTGGAATTTCCTACCACAGGTGATCATTATGTTTGAAAATATTCGTTTTGATCGTTCCACTGTTCCGAATAAGATTGTTGAAGAATTGAAATCACTTATTCAAGAAAATAAGCTGAAACCCGGGGAAAAGCTGCCGTCAGAAAGAGAGCTTTCTCTTAAATTAAATGTGAGTCGAAATACAATAAGGGAAGCTTACAAAGTTCTCTCTACGCTCGGATTTATTGAAATTAAACAGGGGAATGGCGTTTTTGTAGCGGATGGAACGAATAATTTAGCTCAATTAGCCAATCATTACTTTGTCAAAAGCGACCAATTTGCAGATTTATTTGAAATAAGAATGCTCATTGAAACGCAAGCAGTAGTATGGACTGTTGAACGGGCATCCGATTCGGAAATTGACGTTTTGTATCAGTTTGTAAAAGAGACTGTACAATTAATCAGCGAAAATAAAGTGAATGAAAAGATATTGTCTGAACAAGATCACAAATTTCATATTAGAATTGCGGAGCTTTCCAAGAACGCAATTGCTTATCGGATAATGAACAGTCTCACTAGCCTTTTTAACAATATCAGGGTGGAGACATCTAAAATACCTGATCGGATGCACCATTCGTGGCTGGAGCACTTAGAAATTGTCGAAATGATCAAAAAGCGCGACATAATTAGGTCAAGGAAAAGCATGGAGAAGCATTTACAAAGTGTCGAGCAGACTTTAGAAAACGCAAAGAGGGATAACGGCTAACATATGACATTTAAGTTTATTTCCGAGAAAAAATCGACGGGTTCACCGCTGTATTGTTCGGCCTCTTATCGGTAAATGAAAGCAAAACTCTATCACCCTTATATATGAGCTGATGTGCCTTAGCGCCGACGCTTGTCATTCGCTGATTTTTATAGCAAAAATATATTGTCAGGCGCCATTTTTTCCGAGATTCATTGAGATACTTCTTGTGCTATTTGGAATTGGCTGTGTTTTGAAAGGAAAAAGGCAGAGCTGCCAGCAGGAAAAATTCGCCTCACCTTCTTTATTAAGCTTCTTAATTATGAGCATAGGCTGTGCAGCCAGTCCGTCAGCGGTATCCGTTCGCTGGATTTTTTTATGATGATGAGGAACTTATCCTAGAACCAGGCTATTTAAATTCTGAAGATTTTACGAAAGATGTACAAAATGAAACGGAAGCATAAACAAAATTAGCCGAAAAGACTAGAATCCGCAAATGACATGAAGGCCATTTTCTATTAAAATGATTTTAAGATTTAAAATAGATAGAAAATGGTAAGCAAAAACAACAGAGAAAGTTTTCTGTGCTGGCAACACCAAATCGAATAGTTTAATGGGGAGTGTTTTCGAACAGACGGGAGTCAGGATGCACTCCCCAGCTATTTACTATAGGGGGAAATTTTTGTGGCAGAAACAATTGCACCAATGACGGCAAAACATTTGGAACAATGTATTGAACTATATATGAAAGTTTTTAATCGTGACCCTTGGAATGAAAGCTGGACATATGAAACGGCTAAAGAAAGGCTTACAGATTTGCTGCATACTCCGAAATTTACAGGATTTTTTTGGGGAATCGATGGAACTCCCATTGGTTTTATAGCAGGGAACAGCAAGAAAACATATCAAGGAATAACTTTTTATTTAGCGGAATTATGCATCAATCATGAAATTCAAGGTAAAGGCTATGGCTCTAAGCTTCTCCAATATTTAGAGAAAGATTTACAAAAGAAACAAGTTAAAAGCATTTACCTCTTAACATCCACTGGAGGACTCGCAGAAAGCTTCTACAGAAAAAATGGTTATGCTGTGAATAACAATCGAATTGTGATGAAAAAAATTTCTTTTAGACAGTTTTTTCCTAGCTGAAATTTTATCCAGCCAATTTTCGGTCTCCGCCAAAGAATCATGCAATCACTGTGCGCATATGAAACCGAATGAGATAATGTTTTAAAACGAGAAACGAATTCAAATTTTGTCAAGTGTTATTCCCCACGCTTATGTTTGGGGAAATTTTTTTTGTGATTGACAAAAAATAATGGTAAATAGTTAAATATAATTAATTAAATATATTTAACTATTTATTGGGGGATTTTATGGTTAAAGACAGCATTGCGTTTATTGCAAATTATTTGTGGAGGGAATCGATTAAAAATTTACATATGCATTTGACGGAGGCAGAGATTAAAAATTTCAGCAGCAATGACTACTATTATTTAACGACTATTTACTATATGGGGAAACCCAATTTTTCTCAGGTGGCAGAAGCTTTGAACGTGACGAAGCCGGCTGTTTCAGCGATGATTAGAAAGCTGTCAAAAATGGGCCTTATAGAAAAAATACAATCGCAGGAGGACAAACGAGTTTATTATGTAAGTGTTACAGAAAAAGGAAAGAACATTGTCGAAGGTGATGAAAAGCTCTACAAGAAAATTGACTTGCAAATAAAAGAGTGTTTAGGAAGCGATCATAAATATGAATTTCTGGAAACTTTATTGGCAGAAATCGTTCGTTATTTGCAAAAAACAGATCGCTAATGCATCATATACATTTTTACATGGAGGAGCTGTTCATGAAAAGGAGTTTTGAGGGTAAATCTGTTATTGTCATAGGCGCTTCAGGGGGATTAGGTTCAAGCTTTGCAAAAGCTTTTGCCGATAAAGGTGCAAGGCTTCTTTTAGTTGGAAGGAATGAAGAAAAGGTTAAAAAGACAGCAGAGCAAATAACTGGAGATATAACAACAGCCGTTTTTGACATTACTGATTTACAATTGATTGAAGAACTGAAAGATATTGTAAAAAGGTGGTCGGCCCATATTGATATTGTCATCAATGCTTCGGGTTATGACGTGAGAAAGTCTTTAGCTGAGCATAGTTATGAAGAAGCGAAGAACACGCTTGATATCAATCTTTTAGATTCCTGCCGCATATGAGAGAACAAAAAGGCAGCACGATTATGCATATCGGGGGATTTGCAGATGGCCGCTTGGCTTTTCCATATTATAGTGTCGATGCTGCATCACGAGCAGGGCTGTTCACATTTATTGAAGCTGTAAACCGTGAATTGGAGTTGGAAGGTAGTCAAGCAAGGGTTGCCTTTTTTTCGCCAAGTCCTGCAGATACTGAAGCTGAAAGACCATTTCATCCGCTTTGGAGGAAAATGGGTGTTTCCATTATGCCTGTTGAAAAAGTGGCAGAGGATTTGCTTAAAACAATTGAAAAAAAGAAGACAGTACGAATTATGGGAGGGATGTCCACGATCCTTTTTGCCAAGGTTAACTCCATATCACCGAAGCTGGCTGATGCTATCATGATGAGAAAATATGGAAAAATGCTTCAACAATTTTTTTACAGGACAGAGGATGGCGGACAGCAAAAGCCGAGTAGGCATAAAAGAGGCTATCTCCGCAAGATTGCTGTCATTCTTATTATCGCCTCGTTTATTTTGTATGGACTAGCCGCCGTTGTCCCATTGCTTCCGCTCACTCTTACTCAAAAAGCGGCGGCTGTTCCGGCGCTGATTGCAATTGGCGAAATCGTTTGGTGGGCCGGGCTGGCAATCGCAGGTCGGGAAGTCGCTGCCAAGTACAAAAAATATCTTAATCCGTGCACTTGGTTTTCCTGTAAAAGAAAAACAATTTAAAGATTAGAAAAGTGCCATCAGCTGGAATTCTAAACTTTATGCGAGAAGTGAGGAGCTTGGAATTTTTTTTGCCAGATTGGCATATTCTTATTGTTAGTTGTTGGAATAGGATTCACTTCAAAATTATTGGGTAAATATAGTTTGTATTTTTTGCTGACTCTCACTTTTACAGCTTTAATTTTTGCTGTACTAAATACGAATGATTTTAGTAATCGGCCTTTCTTATATGTTGTTTTATTTGGAACAGTTTGTCTAGCTTCAATGATAAAATTGATGATCCAAACGTGTAAGTTAAAATAAAAGGTTCTTCGGAGCTTTATCAGGTAGACGGCAGCTTATAAATAGCGTAAAAGGACATTTTGAAATTCTTTTTAGTGAGAAAGACGTCCTCAACATCTATCTTGCTTTCTTCTAAATGTTGATTCGGTTATTAGGCAGGCGGCAGCATGGATTATTTAAATAAGGAAAAGAAAAGACTTACGTTTTGATAAGGCGAAATCCCTTTAAATTCGAACAGTCATACAATGCCCTAAAGGGGCTGTCTTAGAAAGTCAAATCGTCATTGATAACCACGATATATCAACGTTTCTAAAACATTAATGGGGCGTCAATAAGCCGTAAAAATGACTTATTAGACACCCCCATTTTGTGATTGCATTTTAATTCATTCGGTTTTAAGCTTCTTTTTCATTAATTCATTTATTATGGCAGGTATTAATAAATACAATGCGTAGGCAAAAGACATCCATGCTGCAAAAGCGATAACCTGCGGCTCATCAAGCTTAGGAAAAATCAGCTGGTGGTTGGATAAAGAAAAAGTATCTAAAATTAAACCAACAATCGTGCCGATGAATCCAAATTTCAGCGGTGCATTTTCGGCTTTGTCAAACAATACATATAAATACGTGGCTCCTGCCAATAACACCCCTGTTCCAGCTATTAGCAAAGAGAGGCTGACAGCAAACTCCGCTGTACCCGGTCTGAAAAGAACGCTGTCCCCAAACATAACAAAAAACATTGTGGCAAAAAACCAAACAAAAACGCTCCAGCATGCTGTGTACAAATATCCTTTCATTTGTTCTCCACCTCTTGTAAGCCGCTCAATGCTATAAATAATTTCTCAAGTTCTGCGTATGTTTTCTCTACCGGAAAATTTTTTGACAATAGAGCCTGTAAGGCGATTCCGTCTACAACAGCGTTTAAAATGATCGCCCATGTGTCAAGCGAAATTCCTTTAATTGGTGATGAAGGCCATATTTTTAATAAATTTTCCGCTAGAGCTTTATTTTCTTGTAAAATAATCCCCTCAAGCTGTTCCCTGATTTTATCATTATGAAAACCTGAAACGACGAGCGTTAAGAACAATTTATGAAAAAAAGAATCATGAGAACAACGGCTTTTCGCTGTCTCAATCGCTTGTTTAATGATGTTGCCGTCACTTTTCGATAATTCGTCCCAAGAACTGTCGCAAATATCTTTTACAATATCCAATAATAATTGTTCTTTAGTTCGAAAATGATAATAAACAGTCCCCTGCGTAACCCCTGCCGTTTCGGCGACTGCCCTCAATGTGAACTTTTCAATTCCGTTTTTGACTAAACACTTCTTCGCGGAACGAATTAATTCATTTTTACTAATAACATTCGGCTTTGCCATATGATCACTCCTTATTAGTTATTCATATAACTAACTTAACTCAAAAAAATTTACCGTTTATTCACTGATTCATTTTAGATTATACAAAATTCTTGACAGTACCACAATATAAAATGGTCATAATTACTATCTTTTCAAAAGTCATTTGAATTCTCTCATTTGAATATTGACAAGAAAAGAGTTTTCATGTTGACTCTTTTAAGAGAGAAAGGGCAGGTGAACAAAATGGATATCAATGAGTTTCAACAATGGGTGAAGGAGTATTATGACAGCAGGGGCTGGGCTGAATTAGATATTTTTGTCCGCATTGGATTTTTAGCCGAAGAAACGGGGGAAGTTGCCCGAGCTATAAGAGCGCTTGAAATTGGCAGAGACAGACCAGACGAATCAACAGGTTCAGTTGAGGAAAATAAACAGGCATTAATCGAAGAGCTGGGAGATGTGTTAGGAAACATCATAGTGATTGCAAACAAATACAATATTCCTTTGGAAGAAGTATTTCATTCACATAAAAAGAAGCTGTTAGATCGTTATTCTACTGTTTAAGTTTTATGTCTTAAAAATTCCGTAATAAGGTAAAATTGCGGCATCGCTGTTTCACGTGGTGAACGGATTCTTCCGTATTCTTTGATGCCGCAAACGATTGTTGAATAGATTGTGAAATCCATTTCTTTTTATGGTCGACCAATTGCAAATAAACTTTCTTTTCCGGGCAATAGGGGGGATGCCCAATTTTCAAAAGTCATTAGCGATAAAAACGATTCCAAGGTTATTAGATAAAAGGCAGTGTTCGCATCAGAGGATGACGATTCTGCGTAAAACGGTCCCGAACTTATATAGCTTGATATTCACATAAGGGAGATGCCGTTTTTATTTGGTTATAAAAATTTTTGAAGTTTAACTGAAAGGCTTTTATAAATTATTGGTTAGAAAAATCCTGATGGGACTATTTTTCTATTTTTCGTGTAATGCTGCGGCGGCCGTCTATACTAACAGGAACATCTCCTGCAATTGTAATTCTTCTCACAACTCTTTGTTCGTCGCCATAGTCATTTATTGCATAATGCTGGGTTGCACGGTTATCCCAAATCACAACATCTCCTGCACTCCATTTCCAGCGAACTGTATTTTCTAATTGTATAATATGCTGCTGCAGGACAGTGAACAATTGGGCTGAATCGAAGGTGGAAAGTCCGACAAATTTTTTGACAAAATGACCAAGTAAAAGATTGCGTTCACCGGTTTCAGGATGTATATGGACAACGGGGTGCTCGGTTTCATATAAAGTGGAAGTGAATACTTCGTCATAGTGCTTTTTTTCTTCAGGAGATATATTATATCGCAGTGCTGCATAATCATAGGCATTTGTATGGATTGCCCACAATTGATCAGCAAGATTCCGCAGTTCTGTTGGCAGAGTTTCATAGGCAGCAGCTGTGTTCGCCCAAACAGTATCCCCTCCTGCTTCAGGGATCACAACCCCCCGTAAAATGGAGAATTTCGGAAATGCATCTACAAATGTAACATCTGTATGCCATGAATTGGCCCGGTCGCCACGATCAGAGTCTAGCTCAAAAATATAATTGGAGCCGTCTTTTGCTGGAACAGTTGGATGAACAACAGGATTGCCAAGCAGCTGTGCAAAGGCTTCCTGCCCCGCATCATCTAGATGATGCTGATTTCGGAAGAAAACTACCTTGTACTTTAAGATCGCTTCGCGAATAAATTGAATTGTTTCAGCATCTAGTTCATCGGAAAGTTTGATGCCTGATATTTCAGCGCCAATTCGTCCGGCAACTGGTTTGACAATAATCTCTGATTCATTTTGTACTTGTTTGACATCAGTCATAGAGATCGCCTCCTCAAGAAAGTTTATGATTCTACGGAATATTCATCTTTCTCAAAATTTCATCGGCACTTAATAGAAGCCCCACCTCCTTACTCGTTGAGTGAGCCATTTTAATAAACCGATAATAAGCAAGAAAGCCAGAGCAGATGAGCTCCGGCTTCCAGATGGCTGGTCAGCTTTTTATTCCAGTTGTAAATCCGATGAATTCATATCGTTTTAGTAAAAATATTAGATTCGCAAGAAAAAAATGTCAATATTAAATTTTAAAAATTTTTTATTTATAAAAAATTAATATTTTACAGTAAATTTTTAGCTTGACTATTTTTCATTTGCTCAGTAACATTAAGGATAACTAATGTATACTAATTCAATAGGAAATATCGGTTAATTGATTGTTCCCACCGGTCAACCGGAGACATTGCTGCAAAATGTCTCCGGTATTTTTTTAATAGATGAATATGCCGACCAGTACACTGGAGGTCTTTACAGAAAATGTAAAGACCTTTTTTATGCGGGCTGGCATGGACTTAATTGAACTGCCGTATACCGAACGGTACGTACGGTTGTGTGAGAGGTCGGGGGTTAGTCACCTCTTCCTATTCAATTGAAATCAAAAGGGAGGAGTAAGATGAAGTTGTTGAAGAATTGCAGAGTGATAGGAATTTTATTGTTAGTAGGGACAGTTGTTTTATCTGCTGGCTGTCAGAACAAAACAGTTGCTGAAAAAGAAGGCAAAGCCGGAGGTGATGGCAAATATGAGACGCTGACACTGCGCTATCAAGGATCTCCTGGACAAGTCACTTTCCCGGAATTGGCGGAAGATTTAGGTTATTTAGATCCAATCAAACTTGAATGGGTTGGAAATACAACGAGTGGACCACAGGATATCCAAACAGTTGCAACAGGGGAAATTCATTTTGGCGGTGCATTTAATGGAGCAATTATTAAATTAAAAGCCAGCGGCGCCCCGATTAAAGCCGTGATCAGTTATTACGGCAGCGATGAAGATACGTTCAGTGGGTTTTATACATTAGAGGATAGTCCGATTAAAGAGGCGCGAGATTTAATTGGCAAAAAAGTCGGGATGAATACTCTCGGTGCACACCATGAATTCGTGTTAAAAGAATACTTGCGTCAAAATGGATTAACAGAGGAAGAAATTAAAAAAGTAACGATAGTGGTGATTCCGCCAGTCAATGCAGAACAAGCATTGCGTAATAAACAAATTGATGTAGCTGTGTTAGGCGGAATGCTGCGAGACCGGGCATTAGAAAGGGGCGGGATTCGGAAGCTCTTTAGTGATTATGATTTGTTTGGTGCTTTTAATGCGGGCAGTTATGTTTTTACTGAGAAATTCATTAAAGAAAATCCGAATACTGTGAGAAAATTCGTTGAAGCAACAGCGAAAGCAATTGAATGGGCGCGTTCAACCCCTAGAGAAGAAGTCATTGCCCGTTATGAAGCAATTATTGAAAAAAGAAAACGAAAAGAAGATGGTGAAACAGTTAAATTTTGGAAGAGTACAGGAATCGGCTCGAAAGGAGGTTATATACAGGAGAAAGATTTTCAAGTGTGGATCGATTGGCTAATAAAAAGCGGTGAGTTGAAAAAAGGCGAAATTGGGCTGGATGACTTATACACAAATGAATTCAACCCTTACTAAAGGAAGCTTGAACAAAAATGTTTAGGAGGTGTTCAACAGGTGACAGATAAAATTCAATTTGACCATGTCACAAAAATTTTTAAAATTCGGGATGTTGAAAAGGGAAAAGGAAGCTTTAAAGAGTTTACCGCATTGAGGAACGTTCATTTTTCCGTTAAAAATGGAGAATTTCTAACGTTAGTCGGGCCGTCAGGATGCGGAAAATCAACTTTGCTTGATCTTCTCGGCGGATTGTCTCAACCAACATCTGGGAAAATTTTAATAGATGGGAAGCAAATCGACGGCCCCGGTTTAGATCGAGCAATTGTCTTTCAACAGTACGCCTTGTTTCCTTGGAAAACAGCTAAGGGAAATATTGAGTTTGGTTTAAAAGCGAAAGGTGTGCCAAAAAAGGAACGTTCGGAAATCGCCCGTCATTTTTTGGAGCTAGTCGGCTTGTCCGGCTTTGAAGAACGTTATCCCCACGAACTATCAGGCGGGATGAAGCAGCGTGTAGCTATTGCTAGAAGTTTGGCTTTTGACCCTGACGTTTTATTAATGGATGAACCGTTTGCGGCCTTGGATGCTCAAACACGCGAGACATTGCAAAACGAATTGCTTCGTATCTGGGAAAAAACAAAGAAGACGATCGTGTTCATTACTCATGGAATTGATGAAGCCGTGTACTTAGGACAGCGTATCGCTGTAATGACTTCACGTCCGGGGACGATAAAACAAATTATTACAAACTCAGCTCATTCCCAAGCAAAGGAAGACGATGCGCGTTCCACGCCGGAATTTGTAAAGACTCGCCATCAAATTTGGGATTCACTTCGGGATGAGGTCAGTAAATCGCAAAATGATCATAAAAAAGAGCATTCAGCTTAGGAAATTTAATAAAAGGAGTGATGACATTGGCTAGTGTTAGCAAATCCATTCAAACTACATATGAAACGAGAAAACATATCCGTTTTTCTTTTCACTGGATTCAAAAACTTGTGAAGCAAACAGCCGTTATTATCCTGCTGCTTTTATTTTGGGAAGTGGCGCCTCGCATTGGAGTGACCGATCCGACGTTCTTTCCGCCTTTTTCAAAAGTAGTTGAAGGCTGGTGGGGATTAGTTGTCTCAGGTGAATTATTGGCTCACTTTCAAGCGAGTATTGTACGTTCATTTATTGGATTTGGAATTGCGCTGCTTATTGCTATTCCTCTCGGATTATTGATTGGCTGGTACCCGATCGTTAGCGATTTGTTAAACCCGGTGCTGGAATTATTCCGAAACACAGCTGCATTAGCGTTATTGCCTGTATTTATATTAGTGTTTGGCATTGGTGAAACATCGAAAGTAGCGATTGTCTTATTCGCTTGTACATTTCCTGTTCTGCTAAATACTATTAGTGCCGTTCGAAATGTCGATCCGTTACTTATTAAATCGGCAAGATCAATGGGATTACCGCCATATAAATTGTTTTATCAAGTTATTTTGCCTGCATCTATTCCGACTATTTTTACCGGAATACGTATGGCGGGAACAGCTTCCATTCTCGTATTAATTGCTGCTGAAATGGTAGGGGCTAAAGAAGGATTAGGATACTTAATTAATTATACTCAAATGAATTTTCAAATTCCCGAAATGTATGCCGGTATTATTACCATTGCCATACTTGGCTTTGTATTAAATTATATTTTAGTATCTTTGGAAAAACGGTTCTCTGCTTGGAAGACAAATCAATAATAAAGGAAAGAGGGGAAAATTAAATGACGGCAAATAAGCGCGAAATGAAATTAGGTGCATTTTTCATGATCCCGGGGCATCATGTCGCAGCTTGGCGGCATCCTGATGCAGAAGCTCATAATGTCATGAACTTTGATTTTATCAAAAGGCTTGCGCAAACGGCTGAACGAGGAAAGTTCGATATGATCTTTCTGGCGGACACATATGCAGTAAGAACAGGGAATCAAAAGGCATTTGAGCAGACAGTGAATACACTTTTTGAACCATTTACTCTGTTATCAGCCCTTTCATCTGTGACCGAACGCATTGGGCTTGCAGCTACCGTGTCGACCACATTTAATGAACCCTTTAATGTAGCGCGAAGATTTGCCTCGCTTGATCATTTGAGCAAAGGCCGGGCAGCATGGAATGTCGTCACATCCAATACGGAAGCAGAAGCTCATAACTTTAGCTTAGAGCAACATCTTCCGCATGAACAGCGTTATGATCGTGCTGAAGAATTTGTAGATATAGTGAAAAAGCTATGGGATAGTTGGGAAGATGACGCTTTAGTGATTAATAAGGAATCGGCTCAATTTGTGGACGGCTCAAAAATACAGGCCATTCATCATAAAGGAAAGTGGTTTTCTGTAGAAGGACCTTTAAACGTTTCCCGTCCTGTTCAAGGCCATCCGGTTGTGATCCAAGCAGGTTCGTCTGAAGCTGGAAAAGAGCTGGCCGCACGTACCGCGGAGGTTATTTTTACAGCGTGGCAGACGCTTGAAGAGGCTCAAGCTTTTTATGCTGATGTGAAAGGAAGAATGAAAAAATATGGGCGTTCACCAGATGAATTGAAGATTATGCCAGGTGTTTTTCCTGTTATCGGAAGAACTGAAGAAGAAGCTGATAAGAATAAGAAGCTGCTGGAGGAACTTATTCCTGAAGAAGCAGGAGTTGCTCTTTTATCTGGAATGTTAAGTGTTGATTTATCAGGGTATCCTGTCGACGGTCCCTTGCCTGATTTGCCTCATTTGGAACAAATAAATGGAGGGAAAAGCCGTTTTAAGCTGTTAAAAGACCTTGCTGAGCGTGAAGGATTAACGATTCGTAAGCTATATCAACGGATAGCGGGAGCACGAGGGCATAGAGAAATTAAGGGAACACCTGAACAAATTGCCGATCAACTGCAAGAATGGTTTGAAAATGGGGCAGCTGATGGCTTCAATATTATGCCGCCATATTTGCCCGGAGGACTTGAAGACTTCGTTGACTTAGTGATACCTGAACTGCAAAAACGGGGATTTTTCCGCACGGAATATGAGGGCAATACTTTACGAGAACATTTAGGGCTAAAACGTCCTGAAAATACTTTAATTGCTAAAATAGGAGAGACACTGTAGATGAAGGGAAATATTGCATCTAAAAAAATAGTCATGCGAAAATGACAGTTTAATGGTCGAGTCAATTAGTTAGGGGTGTCCCAAAAAGTAAAACTTTAGGGCATCCTTTTTATTTTAGAAGTAAGAGCTGGCCGCTTCTTTATTGGAATTAGACTAAGATTCATTTATATAACAGTAGATGAGCAAAATCACTAACATAAATTTACATCGAAACAAAAAAGGAGACATGAACCCGATTCCTTGGTTAGAATAGATGTGCCAACAAACCATTCACACAAGGAGGTTCATGTCTCATGAATAGATTAGCACATCATCAAGGAATCCACAAGTTTTTCACGATGTTGGGGTTGGCACTTTATTTTTCAAAACCTGTCATGAAGCATCTCGTTCATATTATCGATGCGCTGACAACGAAAGGATTTGTGGGAACCTTGACCGATCTGCATCATGAGAGCTTTCATCCCAACCATCGAACGACACTGAGCCATTTTTTCACGAAAAGCCCTTGGGATGAAGAAATCTTGCTTCGCAAACTCCAGCAGTGGATGCTTCGTCATGTGGAACGAACGGCCAAGCGAAAGAATCACCCCATTTTTGTTTCGATCGATGATACGATCTGCCGAAAAACGAAGCCTTCGTCACAGGCGAAACACGCTATTGAAGGGTGTAATTGGCATTATTCTCACGCGGACAAAAAGTCGATTTGGGGACACTCTCTCGTCTGGCTCATGGTTCATACGATGACGCAAGCCTTTCCCTTTGCGTTTCGCCTCTACGACAAGGCGGATGGGAAAAGCAAGGGTCAATGGGCCATCGAGATGCTTTCTTCTTTGGATGTGCACGGTTCTGTTTATGTGCTGATGGATTCTTGGTACCCATCGAAAACACTCGTGGAAGCCTGCCTGAAAAAAGGATTCCACGTCATTGCGATGCTCAAGACGAATCGGGTTCTTTATCCAAAAGGCATCGCCATCCAAGCCAAACAGTTTGCCCGCTATATCGAACCGAACGACACCCATCTCGTCACGGTGGGAGAAGAGCGTTATCGCGTGTATCGCTACGAGGGAGCGCTGAAAGGTCTCGATGATGCCGTTGTGTTGTTGGCTTGGAAAGCCGATCAGCCGATGACACCTGAACATCTTCACTGCGTCTTGAGCACCGACCGGGAGCTAAGCGATGAAGAGATCTTGCGCTACTATGCCCAGCGTTGGTCGATCGAATGCTTTTTTCGACAAGCGAAAGACCAGCTGAAGCTCGATGGGTACCGCGTTCGTCAACGTCGGGCGGTGAAACGGTATTGGATCTTGGTGCAACTCGCTTATGTGTACAGTATGGTCGAATCCAACAGCGATTTCTCTACCGGGCTTGACTTCCTTCGAAAGAAGAAAGGACATAGCCTCGTGGAGTTTATTTACGATGCAGCGAAACAAGATATTCCCATTGATGTCGTTAAAAAACAGCTTCATGTGGCATAAGGGGTACTCCGTTTGTCTCTTTTTACATGGTAATTATTGTAATGAAAATTGCTCAACTACAGTAATTTAGAAATTAATAAATGTTTTAAATTGAAAAGTTCATACTCTATTTTTGTTGCATGGACTGGAAATTCGATAAAAAAAACTTTCTGAAACTTAGTATACGAGGAGTGAGAGGCTATGGAAATATTTCTAGCTTGGAAGGATAATTCTTGATTGAATGTTTCTTGCTGCTCGATGTGTTTCAATAATTTAGAAATGTGATCATCCGAATGAGGGAACGAACGATTTTCGTTTGGTTTTTCAGCTGGAACGTGGCCCGTTACTTCTTCGAACGCCCCTTTCCCAAACCGGTCAACGACAACGATCGCGGCGTTCTCTAACTGCATGTTGTGTTGTTGAACAAGGGTTTGGAAGTGTCTTAGTTTGACTAGGTCGCTTTCAATAAATAATCGCTGTGCTCGGTCATTTTTGATGAAGGTATAACCGTTCTTTTCCAAAGCTAGGTACCATTTTCGTAATGTACTATCACCAATTTCTAAGGTATGGCTCACTTCTTTGGTACTGTAAGCTCGTTCTTGCGATTTCATTCGTTCAACCTCCTAGTGGGATGGGACGGGATATAGAGCGTTCTCCTATCCGTTTTAGAAGCATTCGACAGATATAATTCATTTACCTGTTCTGTAAGGAGGAAAAGGGAGAGAAGGACTGCATAAAATCCGCCTTTTTTATGCAAGATTTAGAGCTTCATAAAAGGGGAAAACCCTTGATCCATCAAGGATGTATAAAATCCTGCATAAACGAGTCAAAACAGAAAACCGCCAATTCCTTGCGTATCAAGGGGTTGGCGGTTTTCATTACTTCCCATAGTTGGCTTTATGTTACCTAGATTTGTATAAAGCATTCACATATGTTTAATGATTTATTTTTTGGGTTTAAATTTATTATCTATTTCTTTAAATTCCTCACTATCAATATCTGGTGGTTCATCCTCATCTTTTCTTAATTTCCAACCAATAAATCCAGTAACCATCGCAAATATGAGTGAACCTTGCCATTCGATTTCAATATTTGCCATAAAATTATCTATTACTTCAATCAATAAAAAGGTAAGAGTTGTATTCAAAATAAATGGTAGCCATCCTTTACTCGTTTGAAGTATGCCAACAGATTTTAAAGCTTTTGGTATTGCATCTGTAATAAAAGCAAGAGGTATTTCAAGGAATAAATACAAAATAAAGAACAATACTAAATCCAATAATGAATTATATTGGAAACCTATTATTCTTAAAATGATGTATTCAAAAAAAGCAATAAAGAGTAATATTATCAGTACGATAGAAATAGAGATACCAACAGTTTTAAATTTATTGATATGAACTGCCTCCTTCAAATTATTTTTCTCAATATTTTAAATTAGAACGGGTAATTATCATTACCAATTATTAGTAAAAAATGATTTATATATATATAAAGAACCTGAGAAAGTCTCTTTTCTAATTTTTATTTATTTATCATCATTAAGGAACTATATGCATTCACTTTTCCTTCTCCAAAATAATTGTCTCTACCAGGCTTACCGATATCAGAACTTCCCTTCTCTAGATATTTAAGCACTTTATTAACAGAAGGCTTATTACCTGTTCGTTCTGTATACTCTGAAATAATAAGAGCTGCAGTAGCACTGACTTGTGCTACTGCATAACTTGTTCCTTCAGTTAGTGTGTATCCTTGAGGAATTCCAAGCCCCTTTACTTTCTGCATATTTTACAGCTTTTTTATATGCCTTAATCAGTAACTTATCTTCTTTTTCAGACTTAATAAAATAAGTACCGACGCTTAAGTTGATCACATCATTATCATTATTAGCTGCATCAATAATAGCTTCTATCACCCATACTGATTTCCCTACCTCATTTCCAATAACTTTGTAAGGAACAATTGTTGTCTCTGGAGCAATACTTGACATTATCCCAGCAATAGTTGTGCCATGACCTAATTCATCAGTAATATCCATGTCATTTGTGACATAATTTTTTGCTAATGTTAAATCAATATTTTCTTTTATCAATGGGTGTTCTATATCTACTCCACTATCTATTAAAGCAATTGTGGAATGTTCCCCTGTATCAATAGATAAATTCTTATAATCACTTGTCACATCTTTTAAATACCAATTAAAAGGCGTAAATGTTTCAGAATTTAGTGATGGAAACTCGATATTAGTGTCAAATTGATTAGATTCTTTAAACTCATCGAGTGTTAATTGCTTCACTTCGTTTAGAATTCTATTTGGTGTAACGGCATCTTCGTAAGGGGAAATGAGATCTGGTAATTCCCCTTGTACATCTATATATTCTATTATTTTATTTTCAATTTTATTTACATCTATATTTTTAGAATTCTCTACATATATTAATCCAATATCTTCGATTGCTGTTACATTCAAAGACGGGTATTGGTTTTTCATTATTTCTAAAACTTCTTTAGCCTGTTTAGGACTTTTTAATAAATGAGCATTTTGCAAAATTAGATTTTTTGGATAAAAGTATAAAAAATAAAGCACTCGGCAAATAGCTACCAGCATGTTATTTTACAAAATATTACAATAATCTTGTTTTCGGGCATACCTACAGAATTTTTCACATTGAATTTTTTTAAGCGGCTTTCTTCCCTTTATTTTCCTTTGCCATCGCTAGCGCTGAAACAAGTAATACAATAGCGTTCAGGTAAATATGGGTCTTTACTTTTTCAATTCCCCATACATGTAGGGAGTTCGCCGTAAGGTAGCTTTTCATTCTTGAATTACAGCGTTCTACACTTGTCCTCTCGTTGTAAAGCTCTTTCCAACGTTTTGTATCACGGTGCGGATTGGAATATCGGCGCACATCCTTTTTGATGTCGACTTTTACCACCATTCCATAGTTGGAAGATGAACAGGCTGCCATTCCTAATGGGCAATCCACTTTGCCGGTTGCGTGAGGACATCTGAACTTGAGCTGGTCCTTATCAGCTCCCCAATAAGTCATTTCATAACCCATGGAACAACGCGGAGTTCCATTGGAAGAAATCCCTTCAGGAGGCTCTTTTTCGTTGCGCAAATTGAGCGGGATAATGGCTTGCGCTCCAATGTTTTTGGCTGATTCATAGTTTTTTAGTTGGTCATATCCGCCATCCATGATCAGAAATTCAATTTTGGATTTGGTACGCTCTGCCACTTGCTCTATTAATTCTGGTGCGACTTCTCCATCGTTCACATGGGCAGGGGTTACTTTTATGGCTATTGGCAGTTCGCTTGCGGTATCGACTGAAAGATGCATCTTATAGCCAAACCAGGTAATTTTATTGCCGAAGGAATCATATTTTGCGCCCCAATTGGCATTACCCGTTTGTTCACTACGCTTTTTGGGCTGTTTCTTTTCATAGGCATCAATGGCGGCACTGTCGATGGCCTGGTGGCTGCCGTCAATTATTCCTTCCTCCTGAGCTAACTGTACCAAGTCAAGGAAGATCTTTTCAGCCAGCTTTTTTTTGGTAAGTGCCGCAAAAACCCGGCTGAGAGTGGAGATAGACGGTGCGGGGCGATCAATCGATAAACCGCATTGATAACGGAAACGAAGGTCTTTATCCAATCGATGATGAAGGGCGGTAAAGGTGTCGATGCCTTCGAGTGGGGCAGCGATGAGAGCCCTTAGAATCCCTTCTCTGGAATGACCGTCAGCCCCTCGGGGTGAAGAACTTCTCAACTGTTTAGCATAAGGGCGTAAATCAAGCGAGCTAAAAAAGATAGGTAATTTCTCTTTTGACTCTAATTTTTGCAGTTCTTCAAAGGAAAATAGGCTTTCTTGTAGAATATACAAAGTGACTTCCTCCTTTTGAATTTTTGTGGTTTCGTCACTTCAAAAATTCTACATTTTAGGGGTGAAGTCCTTTTTTATGTCTTTGAAATCCTTATGGCTCTTGGGTCAAAAAATATGCAAAATGCTCAAATATGTGTAGTTTTCTAGAGAATTATTTTTTCTACAGTATTGTTTGATTCGGCAGAACCATAAACCGGAAATAAGACTAATATGAAAAAAATACTTGGAAGAACAAACAAATACTTTTAAATTATTTTTCTACCCCACTTTATACAAATTCAAAATTTCCAAACATTCAGTAGTATATCACACTATTATAAAAAATTCCGATATTTTCATATATTTTACAAATTTAAACTTCGATTATATTTTTCGTTTTTATTAATTTCGATTAGGAACTGAAAGCAGCAGGGATTTATCAAACATATCATCAATGATTTCGTTCTTACCATATAAGTATATGTTTTTCAGTATTTCTCGAAGCTCCTCATGAAAATTTAGTACATTATTGCGAAAATGGCAAAGAATTTAAAGGTAAAACAGCACAATTATTTGTATAATCAGAAAATAAAAATTGTTAAAATTATTCCATAAATTAAATCAAATATAAGGAGTGGTTGAAATGGCTATTATGCGGGTTGGCAAGGCTGAAATAAGAGTCATGGACCTTGAAGAATCAGTCAAGTATTACACAAATGTAATTGGTCTTGAAGAGATGAGAAGAAGTGAAGGGAGAGTTTATTTAAAGGCGTGGGATGAATTCGATCATCATAGCCTTATTCTTCAGGAGGCTGACTCTCATGGCCTTGACCACATTGCTTTTAAAGTAGAAAACGAAGAAGATTTAGCCAAGTACGAAAAGAAGATTGAACAATTTGGGTGTACATTAAAACGGGTTTCAAAAGGAACAAGAATTGCGGAAGGAGAAGCAATTCGTTTTGAACTTCCAACAGGCCACCAAGTTGAATTGTATCATAAAATCGAGCGTGTCGGTACGAAAACAGGAGATTGGAATCCTCACCCATGGCCGGATGGACTGCGGGGAATTGCGCCGCATCGTCTCGATCACCTAGCATTAACAGGAGATGATATAGACACTGTAACGAGATTTTTCACTGAAGTCCTGGATATGTTCGTTAGTGAAAAAATTACAACAGTAGATGGAGAACAAATGGTGGGGAGCTTTATTTATGCTAGAAATGGAAAACCGCATGATGTTGCCTTTATTAAAGGACCGGACAAGAAGATGCACCATGTCGCGTTCTATGTTGACAATTGGTATGATGTGCTAAAGGCAGCAGATATTTTATCAAAAAATAATGTCCAATTCGATGTTACACCGACACGCCATGGCATTACGCGAGGACAAACAACTTATTTCTTTGATCCTTCAGGCAATCGCAATGAAGCTTTTGCGAGCGGTTACATTACTTATCCTGATTTTCCAACTATAACATGGACTGAAGACAAAATCGGTCAAGGAATTTTTTATCACAGAAGAGAGTTGACGGAGTCATTCGCCAAGGCATTGACGTAAGAAAAAGCAAAACTGATCATAAGCGAGGATAAAAACATGCCGATTATTCAAATTCAATTGTTTGGAAGTCTTACAGTAGAACAAAAAGAGGCGTTAATAAAAGAAACATCGGACGCAGCAGCCCATGCCTTAAATGTGCCATTGCCGATAAAAGCGATGTTGGCGTTGTACGGGCGCGCACAGCCGTTTGAGCACCCAGTCATGCGGACGGTGATGGTCTCGTCCGAGAGGCCAAGCTCATGAAACAGCTGCTCAAACTGTGGCAACAGATCGGGCAGAGCCCGCTCCGACTCGGCCAGCGCAAGTCCGCAGGTCGGCAGGGCTACACATGCCATTGTATTTTTTCGGACTGTTGATAGCTCATGTGGAAGCGGCACTCCCGCAGAGCGCAATCGCTCTTCAATCGCCGGTCGAAATTCGTCTGGAATGCCGCTCAGGATCACATTTTGCTGCGTGGTGAGGCGAACGGTCGGACGAAATTCGCGCACAATGTTTTGAAGTGCCGATTTCAATTTCATGGTTTCAGTATCTTTAATACGACCATATGGAACGAACAGGCCAAGGTAGCTTATCCCGTCACGCTCACGGTGCCAGCCGAGATGGTCGTGCCCGTTGTACCATTCCAGCTTTCTCGGTGGCTCTAAAGTACGCCCAAGCCTTGTCTCAACCTCTTGCCGGAACCAATCCAGTCCTCGCCGGTCGATTAAATATTTCATGCGGGCAAAACGGCGGTTTGAGCGATCTCCGAAGTCCCGTTCGATGGTCACAATGGCTACGCAAGTATCAAGGATTGTGTCTACGACATCCTTCCTGGGCACATAGCAAAGCGGACTCGCCAGCCTCGGATAAGTTGTCTGAACGACCGCCGTTCGTCCCATACCGCCGCCTACCAGCACAGTATAGCCAGCAACGTGTCCGTTCTCGATATGTGCCACAAGTCCGATGTCATTGTCGTACACATCGATGCAGTTATCTCCTTCCGGTACCATCGCAACCTTGAACTTGCGCGGGAGGTATACATCACCGTACAGCGGCTCCTCAGTCTCTCCATCAGAAAGCTGAACCGGTTCGCCGTCAAGCCAGATTTCGTGATACGCATTTGTCTTAGGACTCAGCCGATCAGTCAGTGCAAGCAGATCTTCCCGCATCTCGGCGCGGAACGGCTCATCGCCCGGCTTTGCGCAACAGATGATGTTCCGCCCCGAATCGCCGCAGGCGCCAAGTGTTGTGATTAGTGATTCGTTCAGCCTTTTTATGGTAGCCTTCAAGTTCCCTTTCAGTATGCCGTGAAGCTGGATGGTTTGACGCGTCGTAATGCGCAGCGTCCCGTATTCCGAATATTCATCGGCTAAGCGATCGAACACCAAATATTGATCCGGATTCAACACCCCGCCTGGTATTCGGGCACGCACCATCATCGAGTAATGCTTCTCTTTGCCTTCTTTCAAAAGCTTGTGCCGCAAATCCCGGTCGTCCTGCTGGTAAACACCGTGAAACTTCAATACCTGTACATTTTCTTCCGAAAACATCGGTTTGCCATCTTGAAGAGCTTCCTTGATTGTCCCCCGTAAATAGCGGCTTTGTCGCTTAATCACTTCGATTTTTGATTCTTTTTTGTTTTGAGTAGACAAATACAATCACTCCTCCCTGAATTCTGATTTGTTTACTATGATATAAAGAAAAAGACGAAAACACACCATCCAAAAGGACGTCAATTTGACCCATCCACTACAAAACTTGTTATATTTTTCAGCCGATCTATATAGTGAGCTGTTAGGAGCAGTCATCAAGAAAGGAGGCGTCTCCATACGGAAATGTGTGCGGATCAGATTCAGGATTTGTGAAATCTGCGTTTGCAGGATCAGGGAAAAAATCGTTCTAGAGGATACAGATTTAATTAACACGCAAAAAAGTAAACGAATGGAATTTCTTTTTTTGCTGTAAAAGTCAGGATAAACATGGTTCTTACGTTCTTTTGGTGAAAAATCGAGGTCATTGATAACACAGAGATAAAAATACTTATTTGTACACTCATTTTCTCCATTAACCTCCTTCCCATCACCAAGATTGAGTAAGAACCATAAACATGTACATTGTTGACTGTTTAAGAGTGTACATGTTTTTTTCTCTTTAAGTGATTTTGATATGTACAATATTAATCAAGGTCGCGCATGTTAAAATCTTGTCCAATCACTTTTGTGCATTCTTAAACTAGCATTTCATTTCTGCCGATTCACCCCGCACCTTTAAATGTAATGAAGGGGGGAATCAGTTTTTTTTATCATGATATTCTTGAAATACCTTCCTATATTGTAATAAAATGAAAATAGATTCATAGAACTTTAGTTCTATCAGGAGGTGGGATGCGAAAAAACTTAGGACTTTTGTATATATGGTCAGGGAAATGAGAATTTCCTTTTTCAACCGGCATGATCCGGTAAGGAAGGGAATTTGCAAACCCTAAAACCTGTGAAAAATGTGCTTGCCCTCATAACAGTGTGTGCATGCTGCAGACAGCTGGCAGAAAACTATATGATTGATCAAATAGTCACTAAATTCAGGTAAAGAGGCATTTGGCAAATAGAACATTTGAAAGAAGAGGGCTGATTTTTATAATAAGATATTTTTGACATTTAAGGCTTAAGCTGACCTCATGATCATGGTAATTGCCGCATGACAAATATGCTCCTGTTCCATGAAGCTTGTACATATCATAGTTTGAAAAAGAGCCAATCACAAAATAAGCAATTTCTTTTATAAAATAATTTCGAATTTTTTCGATATGATAAAAATAGGACTAAAAAATGATACAATGAAAGCGATTATAAAATTGGGAGGGGAAATGAAATGAAAGCAGCAAGATGGCACAACGCTAGAGACATTCGAGTAGAGGAAGTAGAAGAACCGAAAGCAGGGAAAGGAAAAGTAAAAATTAAAGTAGAATGGGCAGGAATTTGCGGAAGCGATTTACACGAATATGCGGCAGGTCCAATTTTTGTTCCTGTTCAAGAGCCTCATCCTGTCAGTAAAGATGTGGCGCCAATTATCATGGGCCACGAATTTTCTGGTCAAGTAGTTGAAGTTGGAGAAGGCGTTACGAAAGTAAAGGTTGGGGATCCTGTCGTTGTAGAACCTATTCTTCGCTGTGGAGAATGCCCAGCTTGTAAAAAAGGTAAGTACAATCTTTGCGAATCTTTAGGATTCCACGGTTTATCCGGTGGCGGCGGCGGATTCTCTGAGTATACTGTCGTTGATGAGCATATGGTGCATAAAATGCCTGAAGGTCTTTCTTATGAACAAGGAGCATTGGTGGAGCCTGCGGCTGTAGCCTTGCATGCTGTTAGATTAAGCAAAATCAAACCTGGCGATAAAGCCGCTGTGTTTGGAACAGGTCCTATAGGTCTTCTTGTGATTGAAGCATTAAAAGCAGCTGGCGCTGCAGAAATTTATGTAGTAGAAGTTTCCAAAGAACGTTTGCAAAAAGCGAAAGAACTCGGTGCTACATCTGTCATCAATCCAATAGAGGAAGATCCGGTTCAAAAGCTTCGTGAACTGACCGATGGCGGAGTCGACGTTGCGTTTGAAGTAACGGGAATACCGGCTGTTTTACAACAAGCTATTGACAGCACTGCATTTGAAGGAGAAACAGTCATCGTTAGCATATGGGAAAAAGAAGCGGGCATTCAGCCAAATAATATCGTATTAAAAGAAAGAAACGTAAAAGGAATTATTGCATACCGCGATATCTTCCCTGCTGTAATGGAATTAATGAAACGAGGCTACTTCCAAGCAGAAAAACTCGTTACGAAACGAATTAAGCTAGATGATATTGTAGCAGAAGGATTTGAAACGCTGATAAAAGAAAAAGACCAAGTGAAAATTTTGGTAAAACCAGAATAAACATTTAAGCAGAGTAGGGAGAAAACGGTGCGGACAAGCTGATGCTTCAATAGATGGATGCAATGTGAAAAACGCGGTGCACCGTTTGGCGAGCAGGGAGAAAGTTGCAGGGGATTTGCCGATGCTTAAAAATACATACAAACCAAATAAGTAAGGTTAAATCCCCTCTCTCTATCCAAATTTTTTTCGGGAGCCTTAATCATTCAATAAAAATTCCGTTGGTTCAAAAACATGTAAATACGTTAAGACATCGGTACTTGGGGGATAATTTTGCCTTCGATACGTTCAAAGATGTCATCTTTAGTCCATGGTTTTTAAGACCAATAATAGCTTTAGAAGGCTCTTTTGAAATTCGGACAAGTTCAGCCACCGTTTTTGCAAGTTCAATTGTTCCACAAGGATAGTTAATCTCTGTAGCCTTTATGCCGTCCATCCAAGCATGAACATGTACAATCGCTCCTACCTCCGGGTGTTCTTTATAAATCATCCAGTGCTCAATAGCGTCGACAGATGCCCTTTTTGGTGTTATATTCGGGGGAACGCTTACTTTCATGGCATTTTTATCAGGATCATATCCACTTATTAAGAGAAAATCTTCACCGACTGTTTTCATATCTGCTTTGTTAATTCCGCTTGCACTCATCCAAAAGCTTTCACTGTCCCGTCTGGCACTGAGGTTTCCATAGCTTAGTCCTCCTAATCCGTAAAGTTTTTTTAAATGGCGAAGACCACGAGGTGTAAGATATTCTTCCGATGGAAATGGAGCGGGAAGTAAATTCATGCGATCAAGCTTTTTTCCGTATTCGCTTAATGATCTCGTAATCTCATCTCCGTTCCACATCTCTTCCGGAAGATCATCATAAAAATTATTGTCAATGACTAACTGCGAAGCTGCGAGCGGTTCCAATCTTTCAAAAATTTGTTTAAAAAATGTTTCTTCTTCTCCTTTTCTATACTCCAATTTATAAAAACCTTGTTCAGGTGTAAGAAAATAAATATCTGTTGTTTCATTATCGTTATCTAAGATATACATAAATGATTTGCTAAAGACCTGATTAAATACGGATAGGCTGATTTCCTGAAGGTAAAAGATGTAAAAACGGGGAAGTGTCAATCCGAAAAAAAGGGGTAGCTTTTTCGGGTTAAAAACAGGAGCGCCTGTTCTTCCGGTTGCGATTATTTGTCTAGATGCGAAAAAGTGGATTCGAAAGCCAGTAAAAAAAGTTGTTGTTGGGCCAATGATGTATTTAGATGAACTTGAAAGTTCCATTTATACTGCATTTGCTGAGGCTGTTATGAAACTTATGATGGTGTTGCAGCAATCAAAAAAGGTTAGTCTCCCATAGCTAGAACTGATTTAGCAGGAAGAAATCAAAAATTTCCTCGAAATCTAACAGGAGGAACGGCATAGAAGCTACCATCGAAACTCAGCGAATGTGTTTGTAAATGGCTACATTTAACCATATTATTATATTAAAAAAGGGGAAAAGGGATTCTTCCTTTCCAAACAGGAGACTGCCCTATCTATCTTGCATTACACACAAAATTCTTGACGGTACCGTAAAGGACGTAAACGACATTTAGTTAGCAAATATTGATGATAACGATAACATCAAAATTTTTTTGTACTAAATAAAAATAGAATGCCAAGCCAATATTAGTGCAAAAACCACTCTCCGATCAGTACTTGAAGCAAATCCGTACTCTATTTCCACCGCTTAATCCTGTTAAGCGTAAATCCAAACAAAAGGCGGCAGATCAGAATAAAAATTGTTGCTTTGGAACAAGCCGCAAAACTTAACGGATGGATAAATGGAAATTATATGTGGTAGCAGGAAATTAAATTAAGGGGTGGACAATATTATCGCTTCAATATAAGAGGAACAAATTTTCAAGCAAAAAACGGGCAACTCTATAACGAAGCTGCCGACCACATAAATGTATTAATTAAGAAAACGGAAATGAAAAACGGCGAATCCTTGAAAACGGGAATCGGAATCTCCTAAATCTCCGAAAACGAAATGGGGAATGCCCAAACCCTCCAAATCCACCAAAAGGGCCTCCAAATCCACCAAAAGGACCTCCGAATCCACCGAAAGGAGATCCGAATCCACCAAAAGGACCTCCGAACCCACCAAAGCCAAATTGTCTTTCTTCTTCGTTATCTTCTTCTCGTTGGTCGCCAATAGGTACTAATAAATAGGCATGATCATTATCGGCTTTATCAATAATGCCATCATACATTTTTCCATCGTCCATTTCCAGCAAGACGTAATAATGCTTATGTCTTTTGCAAAAATCATGCTTGCTCACATGGTGATCATAATGATCCCGATCATGCATATTTTCTTCATACGGCTCCTGAGGATTCGCATATGGAACTTGATGATCTAGGTTATAAGTATAGTTCGAGTTATAATCATATTGCATATTGATTTCTCCTTTCCTGAAATTCGATTATATTGTATTCACCTAATTTTTCTTTGCTACAAAAAATAACATTTGATTGGATATGTCAAGCAATCATCCCTTTTGCAACATAATACAACTCCTTCAATCTATGTCTCATTCATTTTTTCTGCAAAGATAGTAAAGAAGTTTTTTCTTTTGTCTTTTGTTACTCATCAAAAAATTTTTTAAAGGATTGCCAGTAAACTGAGGAAAAAACAAAGATCAATTCCTTGTATTTCAAGTGATAGCCGACGGTCATTGGGGATTTTTCCCATTGACAGCATAAATGGAGTTGTGTGAATAGATTCCTGTAAATAGGAGAAAATTGTAATAAAATAGATAGAGAATTTACAAAAAACTTGGCAAGACAGTGCATGGGAACATCTTTCATTTGAATGTGCAAACGAGATGAATGTATCAACGGATTGGTAACCAAGCAGGAAAGTGGTTGAACCGCTTAATCGGCAAACAAGCAGTTGTTGCTTTCTAATCCATCTAGAAAACTTCCGACAACCTTCTTCTGTACAAGAAGCTTCATCGAGAAACACCCACCTCTAAACGAAGTAAATGTGGAGATGATAAAACCATGCCAAATAAAACGGTTTTGGCATAATATATAAAACTTTCATATCTTTAATAAAGGAAAGATCTTTAGTATGTATTATTTTATCGTCAATAAAATCTCAGGAAACGGAAAAGGATTAAAAGTTTGGAAAAAGACTGAAAAGTTGCTGCAAGAAAAACAGATAAATTATCAAGTGCGCTTTACCAATCGTCCAAAACATGCAGCAGAAATTGCTAAGGAGTTGTCTTCTGAAAAATGTTATGCTGTTGTAGCCGTAGGAGGAGATGGTACAATCCATGATGTTGCTAACGGGTTAATCAATTCGAATATACCTTTGGGTGTTATTCCTGCAGGATCGGGAAACGATTTTGCAAGGGCTCTTGATATACCAAAGGACTATAAAAAGGCTTTAAAACGTATTTTAATGGGAAAACAAAGAAAAATTGATATTGGAAGAATTGGCAACGAATACTTCATTACTGTAATGGGGATCGGTTTTGACGGTAAAGTCGCCGAGATAAACAATGGCTCGAAATATAAAAATTGGCTGAATTTTATTAGATTAGGTAATCTTTCATATGGACTTAGCTTCTTGCATGTTTTATTAAAATATCGTCCTGTCAGCATTCAATTAATGGTTGATGGGGAGAAACTAGTTTTTTGTAATGTATGGTTAATTGCAATTGCCAATATCTCAAACTATGCGGAGGTATTAAAATATGTCCAAATGCTTGTTATAATGATGGACTATTTGACATTTGTATAGTACACGGCATGAATAAATGGGAGCTGTTGCGCACTTTTCCAAAGGCGTTTAAAGGCAAACATATACTACATCCTGGTGTAACCATGATAACAGGAAAACAAGTGGAAGTTATCTCCGAATTACCTGTTATTGTGCAAGGAGATGGCGAGATTCTCACTAAAACTCCGATGAGTGTGACGATTCAAAGAGGTGGGTTGCTTATCATTTAAATAGTGGCCGGTCATTGTAAAGATTAATGATCTTAGTGAGAACACGAATTAGGTATTTCTGTTTAGGAAGTCATTCATCATAATTAGTATAAAATGGAAAAACAATTTAATACACATGCATTCCAAGTCTTTTCTTGTTAACTTATAAGGGATGTAAATGTCTCTCAATAAAAAGATTTTCTTAAGATAGCTTTATTATCAATTTGAAAATTGGGGAATTATAAAATCGTTATTGGACTTTAAATGCAAAAGTTATTTACTGAATGTTTGTAAATATAATAAATTTTAATCTTTTCAACGTTGCAGATATATTAGTTTTAGGCCAAAAAAAACAGTCAGGAAATTAAAATCTTTGGAAGATGTGGCGAGTTTCTGATATTTTTCGTACAAGTTTGTATTTTTTCTCAGAGTTCATGAGCGTTTGTACATTTGATTTCGCTAACGAACTGTTTGATGATTACAGCTTACTCATAACGCATTTTTTATGGATTTTAGTCTATTACTATATTAATCTGTGTCTCTTTTTTAATCTAACTTTATTTAGAACGAGAATATGTTCGTGGATCCAAAATAATGTTTTGCTCACTTCTCATTGTAAAATTGTTGCAATTTAAATTATTTGCCAATAAATAGTTTGAAGAGAAGGCTCTTGATCGTTCAATCAAAAAATAGGAGAAAGTAAAAAAATGATAAAACATTTTCATGGAAAAGGGCAATGAATCAATTCAGAATTTTAACCCATTTTTTATTAAAAAATAAAGTACCTTAGTCAATTTTTAAACACTGCGATTCAAGTTGTGTCCTAGATGTTGGCAATGGAAAATTAGGATTGTTCGGTGCGAAAAGCACATAAAGTTTCTCCGTTAAATATCAATGAATACAGCATCTAGTGAAACAAAACAAGAGCTGAGACGTATGAAAATGGTGCTATACCGTATTTACATCCTTAACGATTAATCAGCCATCCGAGACGAAGGAACTAGGTGATGCACTTGAGGGGAAAATTGGAGAAGAGATTTTTCTATTTATATACTGGGGAGGCAATGGCAGCAGTCATTTTTTTCATCATTAGTTTCATTTGGAATAAAGTCTTTGCCCATTTGCATTTATATTCGCTGTACTCTTTTTGGATTTCGTTTTTTCTGTTAGAGTTTCTCTTATTTCAGGGTAGTGTGTATTGGTTTGCAAAATGGAAGCGATTAAAAAAAGAAAATACTGCCATAACTCCTGCTTATATCGTTCAGCGATTAAAAAATATAAAGAAATGGAATACGCTGTTTATCATCATTTCGCCTTTCATGTTTTTGGTCGATCTAGTCAGATGGTATCCGTCGGTACCTGCAACAGGATTGTACATAGCGGGATTTGTTTATGTTTTTGCCATACTTGAGTATATAAACTATTTTCATATTCAGCTTTCATATGACAATTTTTCTGATATGAAGTACCTCTTAAAGTCGAAAAAGCTGAAAAAATCGTGTTTACGTAAAGACTTTGAAAGATTAGGATAAAGTAATAAGATAGCGGAAGGAAGATTATAAATGATACATATTCTGCTTGGCGCTTCACCTTCGGGGAGTTTAAAAATGGTCTTAAGGGATTTAGATGTGGAGAAAAAAGAGCGCGTCATTTCTTTTTGGGAAACATTCTCGGTAGGTCCGATCTGGAGACTGCATGAAGACATTGGAAAAGAAGCGAGATTTCATTGGATAAAAAATAATTTGACGGATGCATACAATGAGTTTCATGAGTATGAACAAAACTTTCAAAAAACAGTCAATGAAATAACAGCGATTCCAGAAGGATCACCTATTATGATATGGATTTCTGACAACGCTCATGAACAGACCGGATTGCGATTTGTTTTATATCTATTGAAGAATAAAAATAATGACATCTTCCTCATCAACACGACAAAGGTATATGGCGAGCTTTTTAAGAAACGAAAAGAAAAATATACTGTTTTGGATACAGGTGAAATTCCTCCTGAAAAGCTTCGATTCATATATGAACAAAGTAAAAATGAACCGCCTCTTTCCCAGCATGAAAGAGAGAATTTTGAAAAGGAATGGCTCGCTCTTGCAAATACTCGCGAAGTATTGCGAATTTGGCAAAACGGAACGATACACAGCGTTTCGGAAGATTATTATGATCTTTTCATAATAAACAGAGCGAAAAAGCTGCATAATGAAATGAAGACGAAGGATTTTATAAAATCAGTTAGATTAATCGGTGAAGTACTGGGGCATCTAGACCAATATGTAGGAGATGAATTCTTGGAATATCGGCTAAGAAAGCTGATTGAAAAGAGAGCTTTTGAAATGGAAGGCAGTCTGGAAGCTATGGCCTTCTATAGTGTTAAATTGCGATAGGAAAGTGGTGAAATATGATTTACGCCATTATTTTATTTATTCTTGCTGGTTTAGCTGAAATTGGCGGAGGGTACTTAGTCTGGCTATGGATACGTGAAGGAAAACACTACTTGTACGGAGTTATTGGTAGTATGATCTTGGTTCTATATGGGCTGATCCCTACTTTGCAAAACTTTCCTACATTCGGTAGAGTATATGCCGCTTATGGCGGCGTGTTTATTATTCTTTCTGTTTTGTGGGGATGGTGGGTTGATAAAAAAACTCCTGATATTTACGATTGGATCGGAGCAGGCATTTGTTTAATTGGAGTTTCAATCATGCTTTGGGGTCCAAGACATTAGACTGTCCATTCTGATAGGGATTTTTAATAGAATAGCTGCAATTAAATAATGTGCGAGTGAGTAAGCTTTCTCGGAACATATCGAGCATGAGCAAGACAAATTCCGTATAGGGAGTATGGCATCCTAATTAATTGACAGTTTTAGCGTTATGCTGAATGACTTTTTTCCGGTGATGCCGATAATGTGCGATTTTTTAATAAAGGCTTCAGCTTGCCGTTACACTTCAGAGATATTACAGGCTCTGAATAATGGCAACAAGCGTGGCGGAAGGTGCAATCAAAATGATTTTTTTGTTTTATTTGAATAACAGATCGCTCCCATTCCCGACCAATCCAACGAGTCTTTAAAAAATGGACGAAAATCTCCTTAATGTCAAGCTATTGCAATTTTTTTAGTATATAAAAAGATTGCTGGCGTTCTTAGGAAGCCCCTGCTGTTGAATTGGTGAAGCGAGGAATTCAATTTTTTAGAAACTTTTATAGAAAAAAAACGTTAATACATATGTAAGGAATATAAAAAAAACGGGGTGTGCTCATGATCTGGGCGTTGGTATTGATTATGCTTGGAGGAGTGTTAGCTGGTTTTTTGCATGTTTGGTTGAAAAAGCGGATATCCTTTTTTCCGTTATTGGTGATAGAAATCGTACTGTTATCTGTTCTTGCAGTCTATTTATTTATAGCATATGAATTAGGTTTTACAATTAGAGCGATGTCTAGCTTTGGATACTCTTTTCTTATGTGTTTAATCACGTTTTCCCATGAATCGGGTTACGAAAAAATAAAAAATGAAGCAAACAGAGTGGAAATTGAAAAGATTGAACTCAATAAACATTCGAGTCGGGTTTGGGTTGATGCGGCATTTGCGATGACATTCATTGGTCTATCTGTCTTATATTTTGTTTTCAATTCATACGATTCTGTTTGGTCTCTCATTTTGTTATATACGAATGTTGTAATGATTTGTCAATTGTTAAAAAAAGCTGTTCTTTATCGAAACCTTGAAGTGTATTTCAGCAAAGAAACAAATTGTATTTACATATTATCGAACATCACAGCGAAACGATATCCGCTTTCAGAACTTTCGGAAGCAAAGCTCGAGTCAAATGTTGATGTACTTAAATTATTCCCATTATTTACGATGTTTTCAACAAATGAAGATTTCACGACAAGTATGGGAAAAACATTAAAGCTAGTATTTTCAGGCGAAACTGTCTATTTTAATGCTAAAAACACTTCTTGGCTTACGACCATTGAAAGCCGGGAAGAAAAGGAACTACCGTCGGAAATTGCACAAGTTGAAGTGCTTCCATTTTATCATAAAAAAAATATAAAAAGACTTCTCGGCAAAATGTACTTTGCCATTTCCGTCAAAGGAGTCGGCGCCTACACGACATTGACTGTTATCTTATCACTGCTAAAGGTTCCTATTTGGGCGATCACGATTGCGGTCATTGTTTTGTGGATATTTAATCTTTACATTTCTGATCGATTATTAAAAATTGCATTAGACGTGAAAGAGATAGATGATCCAAATGTTTTAGCTGTTGCAGACAAAGTGCTAAGTCGGGCTGGAATTTCTGATGTGAAAGTTTTTCAAACAGAGGCGAATGAATTAAACGGTTTTGCAACTGGGGCAAACATCGGTCGATCAATGATCGTATTAACGTCGGAAACGTTAAAGCTTCCGTTGGAAGCAATCGAAGCGGTTTTTGCTCATGAAGCTGTGCATGTAAAAAAACGGGATGTCATGATCGGTCAAATTATACGTATACTTGCGCTTTTAGTAATTGTTTTATTTATTTATTGGTTATACCATTCTCTTATACTAAGAAATGAGTCTCTTCTTTTTTACATTGTTTTTGTTCTTATTTTATTCTTTCCTCTTATCCAGTCTCTTCTTTTGCAATGGATGGAAGTGCGGGCAGATCATTTAGGGGCTATATGGCTTGACAACGGAAATGATCAAATGGCAGACGGTTTAACTGCTTTAGCTGTAAAACAAGATGAGTTGACATACAAAGCAGAACGCTACAATTTAAGTAATGAAGAACAAAATTCATCGATTGAGCGGGATTCATGGTTTTTCAGATTTCTAGAATTTCAATTTATGATCCACCCGCCAATGTATTGGCGTATTCAATCTTTAAAGGAAACTGGAACGGAATGGAACATGAAAAAAATACGAAAGTGGTGGAAAGAGCGTTTTTACGAATCGCTTCCTGATAAAAAGAATAAAATGGAAAGCATGTGAATCATTTTTATCGTTTGAAATGCTTATTAAAAATTAAACGATAGAAACATAACCCCCATACGAGAAAATGTGACGAATTTTCATATTGAGTCGGCATTTTGAGTGCCGGCTTTTTGTATTTTATGGGTATCCGTTGATCATAATCTTTTTGTCTTTACCTTTTCCCAATGCCGGGAAAATCGTAATGGAAGACGAAAACCAATTTGGCCCGCTAGCAGTCAGAGTGAAAAATAGAAGAGTATTTGTCAATCTTCTTTTCTGCAGATTTGACCACATAATTTAGGAAAATGAATGTGTTTTTTTCTACAATAAGTAGATAACAATTATGATAATGAGATGCTACAATCAACTTAAAGATAATTCAAAATATTAAGTAAAAGAGAGGTGTTTCAGATAAATTGCAAACGCTTACTTAAAATGTAAAATACAAAAAATTTTTGATGAGGAGGTCTATAATAATATGAAACGGATTAACCCAATGAACGTAATTGACAACAGCCGCATTCATTCATTCCATATTTGGCTGATTTTCTGGTTATTTATCGTTATTATGTTTGACGGATTTGATGTTGTCATTTACGGTGCTTCTGTCCCGCTGCTTATTAAGGAATGGGGAATTTCGGATGTCACTGCCGGGGCTATTGGCAGCTATACAGTTGTCGGAACAGCAATCGGTGCTGTTTTGTTTGGATTGTTATCGGATAAAATAGGGCGAAAAAATATTATTTTGTTGACTACGTTCTTGTTTAGCTTTTTCACGCTGCTCGCAGGTTTTGCAGCAAATCCTGTCTTATTTACGATCTTTCGTGTCATTGCAGGTGTTGGTCTGGGCGGAGTTATGCCTAATGTCGTTGCAATAGCAACTGAATATTCACCGCGACGGGTTCGCACAGCAATTGTTTCATTCATTTTTTGCGGTTATTCTGCAGGAGCTATTCTGGCAGCGCTTACAAGCAGGCAGCTCCTTCCTACAGTTGGATGGGAGTCAGTATATTGGGTAGGCGGAATTCCCTTATTGTTCATTCCTTTCTTGTTGAAAAGTGTTCCAGAATCCATCGACTTTCTTTTGGAAAAAGGAAAGGAAGAAGAAGCTAAAAAAATTCTTGCCAAAATTGAGCCGGGAATTAGCAGCGATGGGGAATTTGAAAAAAAGGAAAAAGTGAAAGAAGCGGGATCGCCTATTGTCAGTTTGTTTGAGGAAAAACGTGCATTCAGCACCGTTATGTTCTGGATTTCCTGCTTTAGCGCATTTGTATTAATTTATTCCATGAATACATGGCTGCCGCGCCTTATGATGGAAGTTGGCTATGATTTAAGCTCAAGCCTTGCATTTACTGCTGTCATGCAAATTGGAGCGATTGTCGGAACAGTTGTTTTCGGCCCTATAGTTGACCGGCTAGGCTTTAAAAAAGTGCTTGTTCCATTGTTTTTCTGTGGAGCCATTGCACTATCTTTAATCGGTTTTGCCAACAGTACATTCATCGCTTTTGCCCTGATTTCTGTTATTGGTGCAGCATCCGTCGGGGTTCAAAATATGGCGAACGCATTCGTTTCTCAATATTATCCTACTAATATGCGTTCAACAGCTGTAGGAAGTACAATGGCATTTGGCCGTTTAGGCGGAATAGTTGCCCCTACATTTGTCGGGATTTTACTTTCATTAAATTTACAGCCGCAATATAATTTTGCAGCTATTGCCAGTGCAGCAGTGCTTGGCGGTTTAGCAGTATTGTTCATTCAAGAGCAGCATTCAGTCTATTACAAAGAGAAAAAACAATCTGAGATAATCAATGAAGATGTAGCCGTTGAAAAATAATTTTTGTAAAGTCCCGAGGAGATATTTTCTTCGGGATTTGAAATTATTCTTAGCGGTAAAGCGATTTGTAAAAAATAAAGTCGCTCAACTTTGGAAGGGGAAAGAAAAATGCCAATAAAAATAGAGCATCTGTTAACTGCCAGCATAAAGGTAGAAGAGCCGATTATTATTGGTGATGTTGGATTAGGGATAAGGAGGGTTATTCCGATTATTGGTGGAAGATTTGAAGGCCCTAACATAAAGGGAAGAGTACTTTCCGGAGGAGCCGATTACCAATTAATACGAAAAGATGGGCTGACGGAACTGTTAGCCCATTATACAATTGAAACAGACGACGGAGTGCCTATTTATGTAGTTAATAAAGGATATAGGCACGGACCGAAAGAAATTATGAATAAGTTGATTTGCGGCGAGGAAGTTCCACAAGACTCGTATTATTTTAAAACATCTCCCGTTTTTGAAGTAGGTAATAAAAAGTATGATTTCCTTAACAAGATGATATTTGTAGGAGAAGGAATTAGAAAACCGTCCGAAGTACAAGTAGCATTTTATCAAATTCTTTAATTCATATGTTATCGGCCTTTTATCGATTTGCAAAAACAGTGAAAACCGGAAATCTGGATGTATTTGGCGAAAAATTGAAAGAGATGGAAAAAGACTTAAAAAAACTAGCAGAAATGTATACTGAAAGAACAAAAAGCCTGCTAGAATCCGTGACGAATGAGGATCTAGATCGCCAAGTCGATCTTTCCAAAATTTTTGGAGCGAAAATGTCTGGATCGCAATGATTGCAAACTGCGATGGATCATGAAATCCACCATAAAGGACAGCTGTTCGTCTATGTGCGGGAAATGGGGAATACGGCCCTTCTACGTTATGTGATGCGCGGTTGATGAAATGAACCAGATGATCATCGAACTGATGTCATCTGGTTTCTTTCAGAACTTTGTTTGTGCGGAAGGCAAAATAAATCGATGTCCCTAGTATGACAATTAAGAAAATATAAAGCGGGTAGACTCCAAGTCCATCTGCTTTTCCGAGTGCGACTTGAGCGGTTCGCCAGACCCCGAATAAAAAGAAATAAACTATTTCTGCTTGCAATAAACGGATGAAAATCCTTCCTTGATTATAAAGAAGCTTTTTTTGTTCTTTTGTAGCATTGTACTGATAATAAAATGCGTCGGGAATGCGGGACAATAATGTTGTCAAGACAAATATTCCTAGTCCTGTAAAAGGCAGAACAAGAATGAAGCCTTTTCCGCCGAATCCATCCGGTTCGCCTTTGAAATTGAAATGCCGTGGTATAGTATCCGGCAAATGCTCCCAAATGAAAATGACGTAAATGAACATTGCTGAAAGCCCAATAATTGAAAGTGTCAAAAGAACATTTTCAATTTTCTTTTTTTTCTCCACAGAGAAAACCTCCGTTTTCCATTATCGATGTTTTCATACGTATTCACCGTTTGTTTTGTTTCATTTAATCGCAGCTGCAGGATTCTATTATTCATTTACATCCCAAGTAACTGTAAAGCTTCCTTTCAGCTTGTCGCCTGTGACGATGATATGGTAGATGCTTTTTTCTGCCGCTTTGATTTGATATGTGCTTTCGTCGACTTCTTTCATGGCGACAACGTCGCCGTCTTTGTTCAATACATGAAAACCATGTCCGCCTCCGTTATTGTTTTGAATTTTAACGGAAAAACGTAATCGTTTGACCTTTTTCCGCATAAATCGGAATGGCGTGTTCTCCGTGGAAATAGTCGAAAAGTGCGATATAGCTTGAATTCCTTTTCCATTCGCGCCAATCTTTTTTTACAGTAAAATCCGTGTTTAAAATAATACACAAAATAAACGGAGCACAGATTGCAAAAATATATTTAAAAAATGCGTTTTTTCGCGCCATGTATGTTCCAAAATAAAAAACTAATGAACAAAGAGCTCCGACTGTTCCGCCAACAATCACCATCATCCATCCGAAAGGCAAAAAAATGAGATATCCTGCCAAAACGTAAAAGGCAATTTTAATGGTTCCAGTGATTTTAGGAATTTTCACAGCCAGCAGGTCAATAAAAATAGAACAAATTATTCCGTATCCGTAAAAAATGCTCCAAAGATAAGGGTTATTCAAATCTTTTGAAACTCCATACAAGTCAAAATCAGCTGCAATGAAAAAAACAGTAAAAAAAATAAACAGCGAGAATCCGGCGCCGGTGAATTTGGGTTTAACATAAGAAATAGCATTGAGGATATTTTTTTGTAAAAACACTAAGTGATCACAGCCTTATTTTATTTTCTCAATATTATGTTTATTATAACATTAATTTTTCTCTGTACATTGACGTTGCGTAAAGGTTTATGATGATCTTGTCAGGAGGTGAAAGGATGGAATATACGGTAAAACAATTAGCAGAATTGACCGGAGTTACAACAAGGACATTGCGATATTACAATGAAATTGGGCTTCTTATGCCAGCGAAAATCAATTCATCCGGATATCGCATATATGGGGAAAAAGAGGTTGATAAACTGCAGCAAATTCTTTTTTATCGAGAGCTTGGAGTTGATTTAGATACAATTAAAAAAATCATCAATTCACCATCCTTCGACAGCATGAAAGCTTTAAAGGAACACCGCGAAAAGCTTCTTGCAAAACGCAGGCAGCTAAATTCATTAATCGCAAATGTGGAGAAAACAATAGCGGCAAAGGAAGGAAGGATCACGATGAGCGATAAAGAGAAATTTGAAGCTTTTAAACAAAAATTAATTGAAGAAAATGAAAGAAAATATGGGCATGAAGTTAGAGAAAAATATGGAGGCGAAGTCGTCGATCGATCTAATCAAAAACTGAAAAACATGACAAAAGAGCAGTTCGAACAGCTGAAACAGCTTGAGGAAGAGGTCTTGAATACACTGAATAAAGCATTTGTAACTGGAGATCCAGCGAGCGAGCTGGCACAGAAGGCAGCTGATTTGCATCGTCAATGGCTCTGCTATTTTTGGGATCATTATACGAAGGAAGCTCATAGAGGAGTAACAGAGATGTATGTAGCAGATGAAAGATTTAAAGCGTATTATGATAAAAAACATCTTGGAGCAGCGGAATTTTTAAGAGATGCAGTTCGAATTTATACCATGAATTGAAAAGAATTTTTTACAATTCGGTCTTTGGAATGCTTTCTTTGATGAACCATATTTTAATTCTGTGACATCAGCTACCCATTTTTCATTTGGCTTTTCCGCTGTGAATTCACGATTCAATATATTTTCTGCAACATGTTGAGGAGTAGATCGCTTATAAGATTTCTTCTTTTTTCGAATAACAGATTGTATACCGGCAACTTTCATCAGTCTTTATGATTGAAGTTCTGACCAAGCTTTCGATTTATATTCAACGTCATCCGACGGTAACCATAGATGCCGTCAACTTGTTTTTTGCAAAATAAAAGTGCAGAGAATTGCAAAATCCTTATGCAGTGATTTGCAATGGGGCTTTACATGGAGGAGGAGCCATGATAACCTTTTTGGTTTTGCCAAAACTGTTGAAGCTGGCGCTTGGCTAAAGAATCATGGGTATAGAGGATCCATGTCAAGCCCTTGATGGATAGATCACATATATGTATATTTATTCAAAATTTTGATAAAGATATACTGCAACACTCTGTATTTTTTTCTTGCAGAAAACAGTTAACTTTCTCCTGGAGAGCTTTCATTTCTTTTACGATTTCTTCATTCTGAAGTTCTCGGGAGGAAGGCGAACGTTTTAACCGCTTATAGTAAGCAGCTCGTGAAATACCGGCGATTTCACATAATAAGATTATGCTTAGGTTTTCTTTCTCATGAAGTTCCCGGATTGCGATATACTTGTCTTCAAAACGGATTTGGTTTACTTTCGCCTCCTTTCGATTTCCTCTAACTTTTTTAAAAATAGATTCTCCGCACGTAAGCGTTCATTTTCTCTTTCTAACTTTTTCATCTCCAGTTTCATTTTTTCTTCTGGAGATAACTTTGCTTCTTCTTTTTTTCTTCCTCGTTTGTCTTTCAGCGCTTCTTCTTTACCATTTTCATACTTCTTCACCCATTGATATACTTGTTGATAAGAAACTTCATAAGTCTCTGCTGTTTTTTTATAATCTTTTCCGTTTCCTAAACAATCAAGCACAATTTGTATCCGTTCATTGCAAGTCGTTTTTCTTCCTTTAGTCATAGAGCTTGTCTTTCCTTTCGACGTTAAATCTCTATGGCTATTATACTTCTTCATCCATCGTTGAAGTACCGATCTACTAATACCATATGTCCTGACAATCTCTTACTGTGAGAACTCACCAGATAAATAATCTTTTACAGCTGCTTCAGCTGCTTCCTTAAAACCTTTCCAAGAATTTGAACGTTCTAGACCCTCTATTCCAAATTCCTCAAATTCATTTATCCATTGCCTTAAAGAATATTTAGTAATTTGATGCCTTTTACAAAGCTCTTGATATAGTACATTCTCGGTTTTCATATGCAAGTAAAACTTCAAGTTTGAACTCTGTAGTATATTGCTTATACATAGAAAAACTCCCCCTAAGGTAAAACAGATGTTTTATATTTTAATCTGTCTACCTTAAGGGGAGCATATCATGAAAGATCAGCCTCTTTATTTTTTACTTAAAACGTATGCGCTAAATCTTTTGCTCTCGCAATTGCGTTTTGTTTAATTTCCTCTGCTTTTTCAGGTTGAGCAGCATGTCCTTCTACAAACAAGCCTTCAAATGAAGGAACACCGAAAAATTGCATCACAACAGCCAAATAGCGGTGACCCATTTCCATTTGAGCTGCTGGACCTTCTGAATAAATGCCTCCACGCGCTTGAATATGCAGGGCTTTTTTATCAGTCAATAACCCAACAGATCCTTGTTCAGTGTATTTAAACGTTTTGCCTGCAACTGCAACTGCATCAATATATGCTTTCAAGACGGGCGGAAATGAAAAATTCCATAAAGGTGTAACAAAAACGTATTTATCCGCTTCAATAAATTGTTCACAAAGCTCTGAAAGACGTCCAACTTTCGCTTTTTCCTCGGAAGTAAGCTCATCTAAGCTTTTTCCGGATCTCAGTTTCCCCCAGCCATTTAATACATCAGCATCGATTTGGGGAATATGTTCTTTATATAAATCAAGGTGAATTACTTCATGGTCAGGATTCGCTTCTTTATAGGTTTCGATAAAAGCCTTTCCTGCTGCCAAACTGTAAGATTGGGTGTCATCAAGTGGATGTGCTGTAATGTACAATACTTTTGTCAACGTAAACCTTCCTCTCTTGGTGCAATTTTAGTGAAAAAATAAAATTTATAAATTTTTATTTTGAAAATATTTATTTCGAGATAATTTTATAGGAATTTGTTTTAGATTTCAAATGATTTGTTTGCAAAAAAATTTATCCAAATTTAGTCAAATAATTTGTTTTCAGCTGTCTAATTTGTTTTTCACGTCTTATCGGTCAATAAACATGGCTGATCTACGAATGAGCCTTGATCAGTTATTTTTGATTTTGAACGCTTTCGCCGTGAAAACCGTTTTTCATCCATTTGTTTGGAATATAATTTATTATTCCCTGTAATGTGAAGCTTAGCTATTGCCATCTTCTCCTCAAATGATAAGGCAGCATTTTCTTTACGGAAAGGCAGAGTAAATGCCCGTTTCTTAAATTCTTTTCCAATAATCCCATCGTCCTTCATTTATTTCTTTTTCGATTGTTTTAATATATTTCTTTAGTTCAACGGGCATCTCGTCATTTTCCAGCTCATCCATTGTAAAAGTAATCATTTGCGCACCGCTGAAATCCATGACCTGTACAACTCTTTGCCGACCTTTAAAATATGTTAGCATAATGTGATATCTACCCATTCGTTTCACCCTATTTTTCGTTTTTTTATGGGACCAATTGAAAGAATGTTGGATCGTTTAAACGTTCGGAAAGTTTTTCGAAAGTGGCAGTAAGCGCGAATGTATTTATCGTTAAAGTCTTTTACTGTAATCAATCTTTCTGTTATTACCCCTTGATCGGTCATGTAGATCATCTTTAAAGCAAAACCGTACTTTTTGGCATTCAGCAGCAAACCGTTCATGATTTTCACCTCACAAAAAAGAACGTTTGTTCTATTTTTATTATATGCGAATATATGTTCTGATATGAAGAAGAAAATTTTGGAACGATTCATTTTTTTGGGCATCTTTCTTTAGAATGGAATGGCAGAGATTGAAATCACATGGAGAAGGGAATGCTGTTTTTTTCGAGAAGCGTGCAAGTGGGGAAGTTAAAATCATTTTAAATAAAAAATAGCTGTCAAGCGGGCCTCTATATCGATGATTTATTGACAACACATGCTGTCTTGGAGTGCGTATGTAAAACAAATCAGCTTAACTTTAAGAAGCGAGGCGGAGTGCTGTGTTGACATAACTCATCTGCTCCAAGGATGGGGAGAAACTAATCTTATTTACTATTAATACGGCAAAATTTACATCCCATTAAATAGAACTGATGAAGCAGTTATTTTTTATCATAAGCTGCCAAAGCTTGTTCAGGTAGTGTGTTCAATAGTGATATTTAGAAATGATAGATTTCGAGTGTTTCAAATTGCAAGATGTATGTTTAATAAAATCAAGATTTTTCTGCAAGCACTAGCTCCTAAAATGAAATGCATTTTTAATTGAGGCTGTACAGAAAGTCAAATCTCCATTGAAAACAAAAAATCATAAACTTTCAAAAAGATGAAAGGGGGCGTCAATAAGCCGATAAAACGGCTTATTAGACAGCCCCCGCCATTGTCCGCACATTCCTTCATTAAATTTTTTGCAGAGCTTGTCTGACATCTTCTTTTAAATCTTCGATATGTTCTATGCCGACAGAGAAGCGCACGAAGTTTGCCGGGATTCCTGCGAGCTGCATTTGTTCTTCGTTCATTGTTCCTTCCCACATCGCTGCTGTATGTACAACGAGAGACTCGACTCCGCCAAGGCTTACAGCGTTAGGAGGAAGCTTTAATGCGGAAACAAAGCGCTGTGTTTCAGCATAACCGCCCTTAATGGAAAAGGCAATAACGGCACCAAAGCCTTTCATTTGCCGCTTAGCAAGCTCGTGCTGCGGATGGCTTGGCAGCCCCGGATAATATACCCGTTCAACTTGAGGCTGATTCTCAAGAAATTCGGCTAACGCCAAAGCGTTCGCGTTAATCCGTTCGATCCGCATAGGAAGCGTGCGCAAGCCTCTCAGCAATAGCCAACCATCCATTGGCGAAAGCACTGAACCGATGGAAATATGCGTATTCCAAATACGTTCAGCTAATTCCTCGTTTGTGCAAATTACGCCAGCTGTCAAATCATGATGGCCGCCCATGTATTTTGTTGCACTATGGACAACAACATCAACCCCAAAGTCATGTGGACGCTGATTGATAGGGGAAGCAAACGTATTATCTGCGACAACGATAATTCCATGTTGGCGGGCAAGATCACACACTGCAGCTAAATCTGTCAATACCAATGTAGGATTGGCAGGCGTCTCAACCATAATAAGTTTTGTATTCGGACGAATTGCCTTTTCAAACGCAGAAGTGTCGGATTGGTCAACGAACGTCACGTCAACACCAAATTTCGGCAGCAGCTCATCCATAATTTTCGTTGTGCTCATATAATGATTTTTTTGGGCAATCACATGATCGCCTGCTGCTACAAGCGATAAAATAGTTGTCGCTATCGCTCCCATACCAGAGCCGGTTACTAAGGCTGTTTCAGTTCCTTCAAGATCTGCTACAATTTTTTGAACCCGTTCATGCACTGGGTTTCCGTAACGTGTGTAATATCGCGGATGACGAGGTGTTCCAGCAATTTCAGAAAATTCGCTTGCACTATGTGCCTGGAATGTTGCGGAATAGTAAATAGCAGGATTGACTCCTTTTTCGTCCGTTATAGAATCGTCGCCATGGATGACAATTGTTTCATCTCTGAGTGCTTGAGGATTCCGTTGTTCTTGTTCATTTCTTTTCATTATTTATTTCTCCCTTAAATCAAAGTAATTTTATAGATATTATATATCTATTATTAAAAAAAATAAAACTAGTTTGAGAATTCATTTTTGTTCATTATATGATAAAACAGTATGAAACTTTTCGTTTTGATAAGAAAGGGTGCTTGAAAAATGAATTATACAAAACGTTTAAACGAGTATTACGCCGTGATTTTCACATCGGAAAGAACAGAAGGGGACAATGGTTATGAGGAAATGGCAAAGGAAATGGATCAATTGGTGTCCAAACAGCCCGGTTTTTTAGGAGCAGAGAGTGCAAGAAATGAGAATGGGTACGGAATTACAGTTTCATATTGGGAATCATTGGATGATATCAAACGCTGGAAAGAAAATGCTTTGCATAAAGCGGCGCAGGATAAAGGCAGGAAGGAATGGTATAAACGTTATACAATCAGAATTTGCAAAGTAGAAGAGGAAAGGGTTTTCCATATTTGATAGATACTATAGCCCAGAAGAATGGCCGCTTCCCTAAAAAACCAAGGGAAAAGCATGAGACTAGGTTCATAGTAACTTCGCAAAATGTTTTGACATAGCGCTGGATTGGTGAGAAAAAATTGCATATTATATAATGAAGTAAAGATTGTTCACTATTTGTGAACATTAGGATTGCGCAACTTTTCATTTTAGCTTAACACTGGAGAGAGAGAAAAATGTTAAAAAACATAAACAGCATAATGGAAAAGATGCTTCCTTTTTTAACCCCGTCAAGTGTTGTGATCGGGATTGTATTTTCAACTATATTTGACGATTTTTCTCAGCTTGTTCCGTGGATTTTTGCTTTTATTACGTTTGCGGGCAGTTTAAATCTTAGTTTTCATGCGTTTAAGCAGGCTCTTTTGCATCCGCTGCCGATTTTCGTCGTTCTTTTGCTGCTTCATCTTTTCATCCCGCTTTGGGCGTTTGCTGTCGGCCATCTTGCTTTTCAAGAAGACAGCTTCACAATCATTGGTTTAGTTTTGGCCGTGATCATTCCAACTGGTGTTACAAGCTTTATTTGGGTATCAATCCATAAAGGAAATTTGGCTTTAGCTCTTGCTGTTATATTAATAGATACGTTTATTTCTCCTTTTGTCGTTCCTGCCAGTTTATTAGTATTGGTGGAGAGAACGGTAGAAATCGACGTATGGAATATGATGTCTGGCTTATTTTTCATGATTATCCTGCCTTCCATTTTAGGAATGCTTGTAAATGAGTGGACGAAAAAAGAATTGAAACAGCGTATTGCAGCCGTTTTAAGTCCGTTTTCGAAAATAGCCTTATCGCTAGTAGTGATCATCAACAGTGCGATAGTAGCTCCTTATTTGGCGAACCCGAATAAAAAATTAATTTTGATTGGTTTTTTCGTTTTTTTGATTGCTACAAGCGGCTACTTTTTTTCATGGATGGCCGGGCGTCTATTAAAATTTCAACAGGATGATATCATCACTTTAACGTTTACGGGCGGAATGAGGAATATTAGCGCCGGTGCAGTGCTTGCGATCACTTATTTTCCGCCGCAAGTGGCGGTACCGGTTGTCTTAGGCATGCTTTTTCAGCAGGTTTTAGCTTCTTTTTATGGACGCATGCTTGAAAAAGTTTATCACCATGCGCTTACTGAAAAAAAGTATGCGGCAAATGCAAAATGAACGCTTTTATGCAAAAAAGCATTAATAAAACGTTATGTGAGCATCCCCTTCAATTAAGGCATTTCTGCCTATATTGAAGGGGTTTTTTAAGGGCAATTTCAGGCATTGATGTGTTAATTATTTTATTCGCCAATTGGACGCAGAACTGGTAAGGAGCATCAATAATGACGTTACATGAATCAGCATTTTTTAATAGTATTTTAGTAATATTCACAATTTTAACTATAAATTAACAAAAAAATTAACTTTTTTTTACAAGGAAAATAAAAGCAAATATAGAATTGCTTTGTAAGCGTGCGCTAATAGATCCTAAAAATAAATTACAGGAGGTATTTAAACAATGTTTCGGCTACTAGTCTCTGACAAAGTGAACAATGAAGGACTGAAACCGTTGATAGAATCAGAAGCGGTTGAAGTTGTCCAAAAAAGTGTATCGGAAGCAGAAGATGAACTAAATCTTTTTGATGCTCTTTTGGTGAGGAGCAGCACAAAAGTAACGAAAGAGCTTTTAGGAAAGATGACCTCTTTAAAAATTATCGGAAGAGTCGGAGTCGGTGTAGATAACATTGATATTGATGAGGCAACAAAGCAAGGAGTAATTGTCATTAATGCTCCCAATGGAAATACCATTTCGGTAGCCGAGCATACACTTGCGATGATTTCTTCTTTGATGAGGCACATTCCGCAAGCGAATATTTCAGTTAAAGCAAAAGAGTGGAATCGGTCAGCATTTGTTGGATCTGAACTTTACGGGAAGATCTTAGGCATTATCGGTTTTGGGCGCATTGGTATTGAAGTTGCCAAGCGGGCTAAAGCCTTTGGAATGAAAGTGCATGTATTTGATCCAATCCTAACTCCAGAGAGAGCAAATAATTTCGGTGTCGAAATGCTTTCTTTTGATGAAGTTCTTTCAAGTGCGGACATAATTACAGTTCATGCACCCCTGAACGAAAAAACGAGAGGATTGTTAAATAAAGATACATTGGCAAAAACAAGAAAAGGGGTAAGGATTATCAATTGTGCAAGAGGCGGAATTATTGAAGAAGAAGCTCTTTTAGAAGCTCTAGAAAATGGCCATGTCGCAGGTGCAGCGCTTGATGTTTTTGAAGTCGAACCGCCTATTCATTCAAAATTGGCTGATCATCCGTCAGTAATTGCGACGCCGCATATAGGAGCCTCGACAAAAGAAGCGCAGTTTAAGGTCGCTGCACAAATTGCCGAGGAAGTTTTGCGATTTATAAAAGGCATGCCTGTTAGGTTTTCTGTCAATTTTCCGCCCGTTGCACAGGAGGAGAATATTAACAAACAATTGATTTTACATTAAGAGTGCGGCTGAAAAACAAAAATTACAATTCCTTCTTGAATGGAATTTATATTTATTGGAGGATGATAGAGTTATGTATACAGAAATTCTCAGCGACAAGCTAAATTCGTTGAAGGAAAGAGGGCAATACCGTGAATTTATTACGATTAACCGCATATGCGGCCAGTATCCTTTGGCGAAGTTGAATGGCAAGGAAGATGAGCAGCCTGTTGTTGTTTGGTGCAGCAATGATTATCTGGGAATGTCCCAGCATCCTTTAGTAATTGAAGCGATGCAAGAAGCAATCCGGTTAAATGGAGCCGGTTCAGGCGGATCGCGGAACATAGGCGGCACACACTACCAATACACTTTGCTTGAATCATCATTGGCTGACTGGCACGGTAAAGAGGCAGCACTCGTTTTTCCGACCGGATACAGTTCAAATGATGCAACATTACAATGCTTATTGCGTCTGTTCCCTAATTGCATAGTGTTTTCCGACGAGCTTAATCATGCCTCCATTATCAATGGGATACGAAGTGCAAAAGCTGACCGCGCCATATTTAGGCATAATGATGTCGAACATTTGGAGGAATTACTAGCTTCCCAGCCGCATAATCGAGCCAAAATCATCGTATTCGAGTCAATATATTCGATGGACGGCGATATCGCACCGATTAAGGAAATTGTGAATCTTGCTAAAAAATATAACGCACTAACATTTCTCGATGAAGTTCATGCTATCGGTATGTACGGTCCTCGAGGAGCAGGAATAGCTGCAGAGCTTGGAGTTGCCAATCTCATTGACATTATACAAGGAACAATGGCGAAGGCGATAGGAGTGATAGGCGGGTATATTACTGCATCGGAATTGCTGATTGATGCTGTCCGCTCCTTTGCATCCGGCTTTATTTTTACTACCTCCCTGCCGCCGGCAATTGTTGCTGCATGCTATACAAGCATCGGGTATTTGAAATCTTCTGATAAAGAGAGAAATGAACTGCATAGAAAGACTAATCAGCTAAGAAAGATGCTCGTTCAGGCAGGTATACCGGTAATGCCATCGAGTGTAACACACATTCTTCCTGTAATGATTAGGGATGCAAAAAAATGTAAGGCAGCTGCTCAAAGAATGCTTGAAAAACATAAAATCTATCTGCAGCCTATTAACCCGCCGACAGTTCCTGTTGGTACAGAACGGTTTCGAGTCAATGTTACACCGAACCACACTGAAGAGCAGATGTTGCAGCTAACCGATGCATTAAATGAAGTTTTTTGCCACTTTAATATTCCATTTGCACAATCGGCCGATGTGTTCGCATAATTGGTTAGAGATAACCTATTACAATTCTGAGATAAGAGTAGTCCATAGTTTTTTGCCACCCTTAACGTATACAACAGAATAGGAGAGGATATTTATTCATGGATCATAATTTAAAAATTGTTGCTAGAAAGGCAACCATCAATGATGTTGACATGCTGATTGATTTAAGGAAGCTGTTGCTCAATGAAGGGGCAGGCCACTATGTTTCGAAATCACCCGAAGAACAAATGGCATGGCAGAAAAGCTATCGGAAATGGCTTATTCACAATATACCTGCAAATGAAAAAATGGTAATTGCTGTAGCCCACTATGATGGCGAAACCGAAATATCGGCCTGTGCTATAGGAATCATTGATGAACGTGCGCCGATGAAAGGATGTTTAAACGGACTTGTTGGGTGGGTGCAATCGGTTGTTGTTCACCCTGAACGGCGCCGTAGAGGGTTTGCAGAATGTTTAATGAACTATATTTTGGACTGGTTTCAGGCCAATAATGTTGAAAAAGTTATCTTACAAACAACACCGATTGCAAAAAATTTATATAAAAAGCTCGGATTTATTGATTCAGGCGAAGAGCTTTTAATAAAAGAAATTTAAATGTTAAAGGGGGGCAACTGATGAACGTCTTAATTTGTGGTTTGGGATATGCAGGGACAAGATTTCTTAAAGCTTTTTCCAATATGAATAAAGATATTGTTGGAGCTAGAAAAATCAATTTTGCATATGTTAATAGAAATCCTAAACGCAGGGATATTCAATACTTTAAAGAGGTGGATGCTGCTATTGAACAATTTGAGCCTCACATTATTGTAATTAGTGTAAATGATGAGTTCCACATGGATATAATTAAAAAGTTGGAAGGATACAAAGGCTTTGTTATTTGCGAGAAGCCCTTGGCGAATACGAACGATGATTTAGAGCTGCTGGAAGCGAAACTTAAAAGTGTATCTGGATTCTGTCTTAACCTTATAGAACGTTACTCTGATGCAACCATCGTCTTGAAAAAGTTTGTTGAAGAGCATAATTTGCAGCTTATTCGGGCCAATTTTTACTGGGGAAAGAACAGAATGAATGATTATAGGCCAACTGTAGGTGTGATCAGCGAAATAATCCATCCGCTAGATCTTATCCAATGGATTTGTGCATCCAATACTGATCTGGAGTTAAAGTCTATTCAAGGCACTCGATCAGACTTCTCCGTATCAGGTTCTGACGTACTTGACAGTGCAGCCGTAACTGCATGTTTAGGAAAAGCGGCAATAACCGGGTATAGCAGCTTCGTAAATATTGTCCGAAAGAGAGAAGTCGATCTTGTATTCGCTTCTCCACAAAACCGTCTAATCTTTGCCAATATGGTGTTTGATACACCTGTATGGGATGTTGACCATCTTCGTATATGGGAAAGAACTCCTTTCGGAGAACAGGTCATAATGGACATGAAAACGAATATTGATGACTCGAAGCCTGAACTAAAAACAATACGCAAATTGGTAAGATTGGTTAATGATGTTGGCGGGTATGTAGTAAACGGAGCAGCTCCTTCACAACCGTTTGCTAGCCTTCAAACAGCTTTGAAGCTCCAAAAATTATTAAATACAATAGAACGTGATGCTCAGACAATTGGACCGATAAATTATGTTGTTGGTTCACAACGGGAAATTTACAACGATGAAAATGATTGGGAGCGTCTAGGCTAAATGAATGCAAAATTTCAATTGATAATAATTGTAAATTTATCGGTTTTTTGAACCAATTTTTTAACGGCAAAATGATGTTAAAGACAAAAAAAGAGGAGACAGATACAAGAGTTCTTTCCCCAATCATCAAATCGGCTGCTAAAATGCATTGAAATTTACTTTGGCAGAGAGGGAAATGATTATTTTCATTGTACTCCTGCTTCTTTTTTTATTGCGGTTATTTCAATTATTCTCCTTGTTTAATTAAGGATTTGATAGAGAATTTTAATTGCCAGTATCATTTCATGAGATTATTTCTATTAAACTTGGTGAAAAAACGGAATGACAGATTTTCTCATTAAGTTAAGAAATGCATGAACAGTTGGAGACAAATTTCCACTTTTCCACGCAAAGGCAGTTGAAGTAGTAATTGGGTTGTTGTAAATGTCGCGATAGACAACTTTATTTTTTAATACATGCTGGATAGAGGATGGTACAATCGCTACGCCCATTCCTGATGAAACAAGGGATAGGACTGTAGGCAATTCTTGTGTTTCTTGAACTACTTTAGGATGGAATCCCGCTTGATAGCAACTGTTTATCACAGTATCATAGTGGCTTTGATTTGCCTTCCTTCCCGTCAAAATAAATGAATCGCCCGCCAATTCTTCAAGATGAATCGGGGAAGTGCCGGAAGCTAGCCGATGATCCTCTGGCAGAGCAATCATCATTCGTTCTTGCCGAATAACCTCGAAATGAATTCCGTCATTTTTTATGTTGGCGGGTTGGCAAAGGATTCCTATATCAATTGCGCCCTCATGCAAAGCTTTTAATTGCTCTCTAGTTGTCAATTGTTGCAAATCTATATGAATATTAGGATATGCTTTACGATAGTGCTCTATAATTGTTGGAAGAATATCATAGGCTGATGAGGAAATGAATCCTATCGCTATTTCTCCGACCTCTCCACGGTTCACCCTTTTTACTGATTCGACAGCTTCCTCCAGATCTTTGAAAATTTGATTAACTTTTTCCAAAAACAATTGGCCTTCTTTCGTCAGTTCTACTTTTCTTTTCGTTCGATGGAAAAGAGGCACGCCTATTTCTTCTTCTAATTGTCGGATTTGAAGGCTTAAAGGCGGCTGTGCCATATTTAAACGGGCTGCAGCTTTCCCAAAATGCAAATCTTCAGCAACTGTTAAGAAATATTTCAAGTGGCGCAGTTCCAATTAATCTCCTCCTTTATTAATATTTATAAGATATTAGTAGTTTTATAAATATATATTAGACATATTACATTCCGTCTTGTAAAGTGAAAAATAGATAAATCTTCCGTAAAGATAATTCCGTAAAAATGGAGGCTAAGTTATCATGCAAAAAGTTTTTCTCTTGACGATCGGTATGTTCGCTCTTGGGTTTGATGCTTATGTGATAGCTGGTTTGCTTCCGGATATCGGTGCAACTTTTCATATAACCCCTTCACAAACAGGGCAAGCCGTGAGCGTCTTTACGCTTTGTTATGCACTGGCCGCTCCGGTATTTGCAACACTGCTTGCTGGAAAACCGATGCGCAATATTTTATTGTTGGCGCTCGCAGTATTCTCGATAGGCAACGGGATAAGTGCACTAGCTTCAAATTTTTCCATGTTGCTGATTGCACGAGCAATTGCAGGCATCGGCGCCGGACTTTACTCTCCGCTAGCATCAGCAGCTGCAGCATCACTAGTGCCCGAACAGAAACGCGGCAGAGCACTTGGCATGACTCTTGGCGGCATGAGCACTGGAACAGTCATAGGAGTCCCTCTTGGACTGGTGATTGCGGAACATCTGAAGTGGAATGGAACTCTTTGGGTGATCACTGCACTAGGCTTAATTGCCATGATGGGAATTGCCATCTGGTTTCCACATTTTGCAGCTTCAGCTCCACCTTCACTCCGCCAGCGCGTCGCAATGATGACAAATAGACGGGTTGCAGCAATTGTTGGCATCACTTTTATGACCAGTGTTGCCAGCTTGGGTCTTTACACATATATTGCTGTTATTTTGAATAACTTGGCGGACATTTCCAACAACACGCCATATCTTTGGGCATGGGGAATTGGCGGCGTAGTTGGCAGTTTTTCCATCGGCGCTTTGATTGACCGGACAGGCAAACCGGGTTTGCTCATGGCAGTAATTTTGGCCATAATGGCTTTGTCCATGTTCAGTGTGCCATTCGCCCTTTCATTTCCGATCCTGTCATTTCTGCCTTTCATTCTATGGGGGGCGATGGGCTGGGCATCGCAAGCCCCGCAGCAGCATGAATTGCTTCGCATACAGCCTAATCAAGGTGCAGCGGCCGTTGCTTTGAACAGTTCCGCAAATTATTTGGGCAGTGCAATAGGTTCTCTTCTTGGAGGGATAGTGATGCTGGCTGGATTGGCTCCTTCCCAACTTCCGTTTGCCGCCGGCGGCCTTGCATTAGTGACATTACTGGGACAATGGGGGATTTTATCAAGCAAAAGAAAGCATGGAAGTGAGAGAAAACAATCTATGCAACAATGACTATCTCCAGATTGAATAAACATATCATACTCATTTGTCAAATATCAAAGGGGTTGTTTATAAAATTTTATACAGCGAGCCATACTAAATAATGGTGATGGCTGAATGTACGAAAAAGAAGAATTGATCCGCTTTGTCCAAGAAGCGAAAAAGTATGGGCATCAGGGGAAAGTTGCCAGTTACATACCGGCTCTTGGCAAAGCAAATCCAAATGATTTATCTATTGCTATATATATGCCTGATGGGAGAATCATTGACGCGGGGGATGTAACGGTAAAAGTGACGCTTCAAAGCATTTCAAAAATTATCGCTTTAGCTCTTGTCATTATGGATCACGGTGAAAAGGAGGTATTCCAAAAAGTCGGGATGGAGCCGACGGGCGATCCGTTTCATTCCATTGCTAAGCTTGAGGAAACACAGCCTACAAAGCCGCTGAATCCGATGATCAATGCCGGTGCACTTGCCGTAACGCATATGATTTCGGGAAGAACGGTGAAAGAACGGCTGCAGAGACTCATTCGTTTTGTCCGCAAGCTAACAGGAAATCCAACCATTTCTTATTCGCAAGAAGTCGCTCAATCCGAATTTGAAACCGCGTTTTTAAACCGCTCCTTATGTTATTTTCTTCGACAGCATAATATTATAAACGAAGATGTCGAAGATCTGATGGAGCTTTACACGAAGCAATGCGCCATTGAAATGACATGCATCGATTTGGCGCGCATCGGCCTCGTTTTTGCGATGGATGGGCGCGATCCGTTTACAGAAGAGGAAATCATGCCGCTTGATGTAGCGCGTATTTGCAAAACGTTTATGGTCACCTGCGGCATGTATAATGCTTCGGGAGAATTTGCGATTAAAATCGGGATTCCGGCAAAAAGCGGCGTCTCAGGAGGCATACTCGCATCTGTTCCAAAAAGATGCGGCATCGGCATATTCGGTCCAGCATTGGATGACAAAGGCAATAGTCTGACCGGCATCAAACTGCTTGAATTTTTATCTAAAACATATTCATTAAGTATTTTCTAATATTTGAGGAGGAGACATACGATGCGTGAATTCACTGTTAAATTTCACCTTGAAGATGATATGGAAGAAATGAAAGTGCAAAAGCTGAGCCCGGATGATTTTGAAAGGGTGACAGAAGGAGGGACAAGACATTTGTTTGATCTCGATACAAACATTGGTTTTTTCGTCTTTTTTGACGCTGAGGACAGCGATGGCAATATGTCTTATCTTTCCCTTCGCTACGAGGAGGACGAGGAAGATCCGAGCGAATGCTACCGGTTTGAACTAAAAGACTTTTATGAATTTATAGCTCTTTATCTAAATGACTTAGAATTCGGTGATGAAGTGATGGCGGAGCAGGAGGAAGAGGAAATATACGGCCCCATTCAGCATCTTGCTCATCTTCTTTTCCATGTTGCTGAAGAAGGGAAAACAGTTGAAGTTTGAATACGTTGAATGAAATCCGGGGCATGCATACGAATTCAAATGCCAATTTTTCAGAAGGGCTTATTTTCAATCAACAACATCTATGTGTTTCAGAATTGCATTTTTTGTAATAAATGAAAGTACCGCGGGCGATCCGGATTGATGTTCACCGTTTCGTTAGGGCTTGGCAGGAGAACCGATTTTTGAAAAGTGCTTTTGAACTATGGATTTGGTGAAAAGGTAAGAGGCGCATAATATCGAGTGGCGTCCGATCTTTTTTATATTTCAATGTTTTTTTACCTTTTGTTCATCGTTTCGTCATATTTTTTGCCTAGTATGTCAATAAGACAAACGATGAAGAAGAGGAGGGCTTTTGCTATGGGATATTATGATGAAATAGATCAAAACAATCGTGTGGAAAGAAAAAAGAACAGTTTGTTGAAGCCGGTTCTTTCTTCTTTAATCAGCGGTGTTTTGGGCGGAGCTGTTGTATACGGAGCGTTGACCTACTTGCCATTCCAAGATCATAACAAAGCTTCAAATGAAACAGAGCATGCAGCGGTCAGTCAAAATACAAACGATCAGGAAGCATCTGTTAATGTTGCGAAGATTTCCAATCAAGGCGATATTGCAGAAATAGCTGAAAAACTTTCACCAGCGATTGTCGGCATTTCTAATTTGCAGCAGCAAAGGACAGATTGGTTTGGATCGCGCCAAGATTCTTCCAGCGAAGAAGTGGAAAGCGGAAGCGGAACAGGAATTATCTTTAAAAAGTCCGGCAATGATGTTTTTATTGTTACAAATAACCATGTTATTGAAGGGGCTTCTTCATTGGAGGTAACGCTTTCCAATGGCGATAAGGAAAAAGCAGAGGTAGTCGGTGCTGACTCATTGACAGACTTGGCCGTCATAAAAATTAATAACAATAGTGTTAACACAGTAGCTGAGTTTGGTGATTCCGATAATATACGAGTCGGCGATCAGGTCATTGCAATCGGGAATCCGCTTGGCAGCGATCTTTCTAGAACTGTAACAGAAGGGATTATCAGCGGAGTCAATCGCACAGTGACGATTACAACTTCTGAAGGAGACTGGGCGCTTGATGTCATTCAAACTGATGCAGCGATCAATCCAGGAAACAGCGGAGGCCCTTTAATTAACATGGATGGGAAAGTCATCGGCGTCAGCAGTATGAAAATCAGCCAGGAAGGTGTGGAAGGGCTCGGATTTGCTATTCCAAGCAATGATGTTGTGAAGGCGATCAATCAATTAATGGAAAAAGGAAAAATTGACCGTCCGTTTCTTGGAGTTGCATTATTAAATGTAAGCGAGCTTCCTGAGTATTTCCTTAGAGACACACTCAATTTGCCATCTGACGTTAAAGAAGGTGCGGTAGTTGGAAGAGTTCAGGCAAATTCTCCCGCCGATCAGGCCGGATTGCAGGAAAAGGATGTGATCGTCGCATTGGATGGGCAAAGTATTCACAACACGAGTGAGTTAAGAAAATATTTGTACAGTGAAAAGAAATCAGGAGACTCAGTCAAAGTCAAATTATATCGGGACGGAAAAGAAAAGACCGTCACAGTTACCCTTTCAAGTCAAGACTTATCGCAAACCTGATCGGGAATAGTATTAAAAAGAAAGGGCCCGCAAAAAGTCAGTTCAATTAACTTTTTGCAAAGCCCTTTTTTCAATGGAAATCTTTTTCATCAATGTGAAAATGATCTATCTCTGATAAATGAATGATACTCGCCAATTAACAACAGCATCATTTGCTTAGAAAAATTTCATCGCTATACATAACTTGTTTACATATTTGCTTCGCTAGACGAGATATTTTTTGGTTGAGCAGATTGTACAGCTTTGCTTGAGATTGCTAAAACAAATAAACAACTAATACTAATTAAAACTCCGTCCAATATTAGCGGAGCTCTCCAGCTGCCTGTGCTGTCTCTTAAATATCCTGATACGACTGGCGACAATACGGCGCCAATTTCTGCTATCAGATTCAGCATGCCAAATGCCCCGCCTTGTTTGCCTTCCGGCGCCAATTCTGCATTTAATGCATGTGAAACCGGCTGCAATGCAAAAAAGAATAATCCTGATATAAATAAAATGATTGATGTAATAATCGGGCTGCTATTTTCCGTTTGAATATACCAAGCAAAAACAAATATTGAAACAGCTAAAAGAAAAGTTAAAAGCGCTAATACATTTCTGCGGCCGTTCGGTCTATCAGCTAACAGGTCAGAAATTTTTCCGCCAAGCGGGAACCCGATAACCCCTGCTACTGCGTTAAATGAAGCTACTGCTGCTGCGGCAACTAGTGCTCCGCCGCCAAATTCTTGGACAATTGCCGTAGACCAGAATCCATACAACCATAAATGCCATAAAATCGGCAGGAAAGATAGATAAAGGAAAAACAGGTTTTTATTCATAATCAAAGGGTGCACTTCTGATTTTTTTGTTACATAAAGATATATGATCAATATGGGGGCTAAACTAGCCAAAATAAAAGCTATGACAATCGATGAGAGCCCTAATTTTGTTGATGTGAAGTATATCGCCATGATGATAACCAAAAACACAAGTGAATAAATACTTAAGTGATATAACGATTTTCCGTAAAATTCCTTCACACCAGGTGAATTTGGATCTGCTGATTGTATCAATTTTTTATCAGGCTTCATAAATTTAAACATAAGAACAGCAACGATTAAAGTAATGAATCCCATGAATAGAAAAGGAACTCTCCAAGCCTCATTTCCCATTAGAGGAACAAAAGCTTCCAGAAGAAGAGGTGTACCGATTGTTGCCAACGTTAAGCCGATAGACAGGCCAGTAATAACAACTCCCATTCCTAAGCCCATTTTTTCCGGAGGAGTGTTGAAAGCAATATAGGATCTGTCATTTGAATAAAGGATTCCTTCACCTAATCCAAGTAATACACGGAATAAAACAAACATGACGAGTCCGCCTGATAAGCCTGTGAAAAAAGTGGCGACGGCTGCCCACAAAATACTTAATATAATAATAGGGCGGTATCCAAATTTATCTCCCAAGTTTCCTCCAGGAAATTGGTTTAACATAAATCCGGCAAAAAACAAACTGCCTATTAAGCCCCCAAATTCATGAGGATTCGGGACATCTGAAAAAAATGATATTTTATGTTCTATCATCCAAGTAACAATTGGGCCTGTCGCAGTTCTGTCGATATAAGAAACAACCCATCCTAGGAACAGCATTCCCCATATTGTATGGTACCTTTCCCATTTTTTCATTATCATTTTCACTCCTATCTAGATTTAAAATTTAACATAACCTTTAGATAGCGCTTACATAAAAGGGCAAAAAGAAATAGAAAATGCTGCTGGTTGAATATAAGATCATTGGCTGCTGGTTTTCTATATTTCGGACGATGTGCGATGAAAGGAATATAAAACTTTTTTAGCCTACATTCTTGATGATTCCATCTTGTTTTTGAACTTTCTCCGCAGCTTTAAAATTTTTGTACTTTCAACTATTCCAAATGAATTCAAATTTTAAATGCTTTTTGCTCCCGCTTTTTAAACTGTGGAATGGTTTTTTTCCTCTCTCATTTGGTTTTCTTGACTAATAGCGGGCAAATATACATCTAAAACAGCGGAACGGCCAGACTTGACAGTTTTTATTGCTTCATTCAGAGCCTCTTTCAGCTCATGAGGGTTTTCTACTTTTCTTGCATAGGCGCCACCTGCAGCTTCTGCAATTTTCGAAAGATCAGCATGAGGAGTGAAATCTACGAAAAATTGATTCGTTTCATTTGCGATACCATTCGGATGAACAGCTAAGGTTGACAGTTTCGGAGATTTCCAACCGCGATTATTATAAATTACGGTTAAAAATGGCGCGTCATATTTTTGCGATATCCAATGAACGCTCGAAGGGACGCTAAACAGATAAGATCCATCTCCAGTAAGGCTGATCACTGTTTTAGACGGGTCTGCCAGTTTTGCTCCTATCGCTGCTCCGCCGTTCCATCCAAGTCCGCCTCCGCCGCTGCCAAAAATAGAACCTGGTTTGGTCATTTGCAAATGGGTATATAATGTTTGGAAATTTGAAATGCCTTCATTGACAATAATCGTGTTTTCATCGCACACTTCCCGTATGCAGGCAGTTAAATACTCAGGCGTGATAATGTCGTCAAAAAATTGTTCAGCTTTTTTCCATTCTTCACGCTGAGCTTTATGATATTTTTCTATTTGTTTTCTCCTTTCATTTACTTGCAAGCTGTCAATGTCAGCGTTTTTAATCACTTCGTTCAACTGCCGCAAGGCCGTTTCGGCATCAGCTGCGAAAAAACGTTTTGATGGGATATACCATAATGTCATCCCTTCCTTCAGCGGATCTTCATCAATATAGTAAATCGTACAATTTGGCGATGGTTTATTATTCACTGGAATCCAAGGAACATCACTGTCAATGACCATTATAAAATCTGCTTTTTCGATTAAATCGTTTTGTGTTGAAGTATTCCACTGATATCCGCAATGAAGCGGGTGATCAGATGGAAAGTTCATATAGTTTGGCACTGACTCTAAAACAGGTATCGCAAGTTTTTCACAAAATTGAACGAGTTCTTTCACCGCTTGTTTGTTTTTGCCAATATATGACGTGACAATGAGCGGATTATTTGCTGCCAGTAAATCTTTCACTAAAGGATCTATTTCTTGTGGTGCCAGTGCACGCGCTGCAATTGGTCTCCATTGCTCAGGATGAATTTCTACTTTTTCTACTTCCTCCTCCAAAACTTCTCTAGCGCTCGTCAAATATACGGGTCCTTTCGGGCTGCTTTGAGCAATTTGCAGGGCACGATGGACAATTTGTTTTACATTTTTCCCGGTGCGAATCTCATGAGTATACTTCATGTAACCCCTTACAATTCCGGGCTGATCGGGAACATCCTGAATCCAGTGAATAAATTCGTTCCTGCTTCCCCGAAGCTCCCCTTCTTGAGTATATGGAGAAGTTCCGGCAAAAATGAGGACAGGCACCCGACCTTTCCAAGCATTGTGAATGGCAGCGCCAAGGTTTTGCGTGCCGCATTCAACATGCACTAAAACAGCTTGAGGTTTCCCGCTTACTTGAGCATATCCATGTGCAGCGCTTAAGGCAACCATTTCATGTGGACAAGTAATGATTTTCGGAAAATCAATACCCTCTTTTTCAGCTTCGGCAAGGGCTTCAATAATGGCAGGGTGATCGCTTCCTAGATTTGAAAAAATAAAGGAAACATCAGCTTCTTGTAACGCTTCTAAAAGTGCCTTGCTTGTCGTATATCGGCTGGTCAAACAACACACACCCTTTCAACATAATTTAGATAATTAATACTAGTCAGATAATTCCGTAATCAGAATTGTACTTGAAAAGAAAAGATAGTACAATACTATAATAACTATCATAATAATAGAAAATATCTATAGAAAGGAGCTATAAAATGGAGTTCCGTCTTTTGCAATATTTTGCAATATTGAGTCAAGAGCTGCATTTTACGAAAGCTGCAGAAAAGCTGGGGATTACGCAACCAACATTAAGCCAGCAAATTCGCCTTCTTGAAAACAGTCTTGATACAGTTCTTTTTCGAAGAATGGGGAAAAAAATTGAATTAACGGAAAGCGGAGAGATTTTACTTGAACATGTGAAAAAAATTTTTTCTGAAATTGATCAAGCAAAAATTAAAATACATGAATTAAAAGGATTGAATCGCGGCCATTTAAAAATCGGATGTGTTGGCAATCATCTTCTTTATTCTTCCTTGCTTACGTTTCACTCACAGTTTCCAAATATAAAACTCTCTGTTTACGATCTAAAAACGGAAGAAACGTTAGAAAAAATAGTCAAGTCTGAGCTCGATATAGGGATTGTCTATTTACCAGTTCATCATCCGCAAGTAGAGGTTATTAAATGGTTTTCATTAGAGTTTTTTGCCATTGTATCCCTTGATCATCCTTTAGCTGAAAAAAATTTAATATATTTGGAAGAGCTTCAATCGTACCCGATCTTTTTATTGCCCGAGCAATATGTTCTTAGACAGACGATCGATTCATTTTGTAATAAAGAAGGCATTAAGTTAAACCCAATTGTGGAATTGTCGGATACGTATTCGTTGTTAAAGATGACGCTTTTACATAACGGAATTACGATCCTGCCAAAGCTTTATGTTGAAAACAGCCCGGAGTTTTCTGTCAAGCTTTTGAAAATTGCAGACGAACTTCCGCGTAAAGAGGTTGCAATTATTTATCGAAAAGGTCTTCTTTCTTCCACTGCCATTCGAACATTTATCCAGCAGCTGACAAGGAGATGACTCATTTTAATTTTTAAATAGGTAAAATATTGGATTTGCTTTCAAAGGAAGGTAGGGATAGAATCTATACGTATACATTTTTTAATAGAGGAGCGAATAACAATTGGATTTATTTTCAGTTGGTATATCTATTTCATCTGACGCCATCATTGCCTTATTAAAAATTATTGCAATCGATATTATTTTATCCGGCGATAACGCAGTTGTAATTGCAATGGCAACGAGAAATCTGCCGAAAGAACAGCAAAACAGAGCTATATTCTGGGGGACTGGAGGTGCGGTCGCATTACGGATTTTGTTTGCATCCGTTATTGTTGTCCTGTTGAAAATCCCATTTGTCAACATTGTCGGCGGATTTTTGCTGCTTTGGATTGCTTATAAAGTTTTGGTAGATGACGGAGAAGCTGCGCATGTCCAATCTCAAAGCAGTCTGCTTAAAGCTATTCAAACGATCATTCTTGCAGATGCCGTCATGAGTTTGGATAATGTGGTTGCAGTAGCAGGTGCGGCACACGGCCATATCGGCATGATTGCGGTTGGAGTTTTGATCAGTATTCCAATTATGATTTTTGGATCAAAAGCGATCGTAAAATTAATGAACAAATTTCAATGGATTGTATATGTTGGATCTGGAATTTTAGCTTGGACCGCCGGTGAGATGATCTTTAAGGATAAACATATTGAACAATGGTTTCACATCCAAAACTTGTGGATCGAATATTTACTTATCGGAATTATGACATTGATTGTGTTAGCGATCGGTTATGAGAAAAATAAGCGTGCAGAGAAAGAAAATAAATTGCAGCATAGTGCTTAGCAGGCGGCTGTTGAAACGGCGCTTGTTTTTTTATGAAAAGAAATTCCACGTTTTAATAGATTTAGTTATGTCTAAAATTTTTGTTATCGGCAAATATGCACACTTCTGTAAAATGACGGTTTCTTTTGCAACAGCTCTAATTTGAATGTAAATTCGAGAGATCGTTCTTGTGTATAAGCATTCATCGTCCAGAGAAGGTGAGTGCTTTTTTATTTTATCCACAGATATTTCAAACAATTCACAACTTATACACATTATCCATACTGTTTTTGTGGATATTATGTAACTGTTGGAGCTTAAGAAGCTGGATTTTTTCCATAAAATCCTACTATGAATGTGGATAACTATAGTAATTGTTAACAATTTGTGAAATATTTCACAAATATATTGAAATTAAATTCAGAAAATTATATATTGAAATTGAAGAAGTTAGTGAAATATTTCACAAACTTCTTCGAAAAATAAAAGTGAAAAAACAAACAAAGGAGATGGTTGAAGATGGAATGGCTGAAAGGTCCAAAAATGGCGGTTGTCTGGGCGGCTCTTAGAATTTGGCTCGGTTATCAATGGTTTGTCGCGGGAGTCGAAAAGCTGGGTGGATTTGATGCGACAGGATTTTTAAAAGGGGCGATTGCTAAAGCAACCGGAGAACATCCGGCCGTTCAAGGATGGTATGCAGCGTTCCTTGAAAACTTTGCTCTTCCGAATGTAGAACTTTTTAATTTTATTATTCCAATTGGAGAAGTGTTAGTTGGCATCGGACTGATTTTGGGATTGTTTACAACTCCTGCATTAATTGCTGGTGCGTTTATGAACTTGAATTTTATGTTAGCTGGAACAACAAGCACGAATCCGATTATGTACACTGAAGCAATCATTTTAATGGCAGTAGGCGCAGCTGCGTATTATTGGGGAGCTGATCGGTTTATCCTGCCGTATTTGAGAGATAAATTTACAAACAAAAAATTCAATCAACAAGCAAATGTTTAAATGCAGCAATCATCTTGACTTTTAAAAATTTTTGAAACATAATTTTAAAAAAAGTATATTTTCGGCGTTGAAAGGGGCCAGTAAATAGACTTTAGGCGAAAAAGAGAGTGAAACCCTATGGCTGAAAGGTTTCATCGCTGATAAGCTATTGAACCTACCCCTGGAGCTGTCAGGCTCATAACCTGACCGTATCCTTCGTTACAGGCTAAAGGGAGCACTAAACTAGTGCTAAAAAAGGTGGTACCGCGGATATAGACTCATATTCGTCCTTTTTCGAAAGGATGATATGAGTCTTTTTTATGACTGTCAAGCAATGAAGAGGTGTTTTTTAGTGAGGAAAAAGCGAGTGGTCGTAAAAATAGGAAGCAGTTCTTTAACAGATGACAACGGGGGACTCAGTAAAGAAAAGCTGCACGAGCATGTTGAAGCGATTGCTAAATTGAAGGAAGCAGGGTATGAAGTAATTTTAATTTCGTCAGGAGCGGTATCAGCAGGGTATGGAGATCTTGGATATCCTTCCAGGCCTGTGACAATTAGAGGAAAACAGGCGGCTGCGGCAGTGGGCCAAGGGCTGCTTATCCAGGCTTATACAGAAGCATTTAAAAAATACGGCATTGTATGTGCCCAGCTTTTGATGACAAGGAGCAATTTTCAGCATAAAGAGCAATATCAAAACGCATACGCCACCTTATCGGAGCTTCTAAAGCGGCAAGTGCTCCCGATCATCAATGAAAATGATTCGGTTTCGATTGAGGAATTGACGTTTGGAGACAACGATATGCTGTCAGCTCTTGTGAGCGGATTATTGCATGCCGATTTTCTTATTATTTTGACGGATATTAACGGTTTATATGAAGAAGATCCTACCAAAAATCCGAATGCGAAACGATTTGATTTTTTGCCGGAAGTAACAGATGAATTAATTGAACAAACAGAGGCAACATCCGGTTCGAAAGTTGGAACAGGTGGCATGAAATCAAAGCTCATGGCGGCAAAAACGGCACTTGCCCTCGGTGTATCCGTATTTATCGGGAAAGGTCAAGGAAAAGAGAAATTAATAGAAATTTTAAATGGGAACGGTGACGGAACATATATTGGCAAAAACGATTTAAGTGCTGTTCGTAATTCAAAAGCATGGATTGCTCTTCATTCGATCATATCTGGTGATGTGGAAGTCGATGATGGAGCAGTAGCGGCTATTTTGAAGGAAGGGAAATCGCTCCTTCCTGCTGGCGTTAAGCGTGTCAGCGGCAACTTTCAATCCGGAGACGTGGTGCAAATTTTAAACAAGGAACAAAAGCTGATCGGAAAAGGCATAGTCAATTATTCATCTGAAGAATTAAAAGAAATTATGGGCATGCCGAGTCAAAAAGCGATGGAAATGACAAAGCGCATACATCCTGAAGTGGTTCACCGTGATCAATTTGTAGCGATAACGAGTAAGGAGATGATGATATGAGTGAAGTGTTGACAAAAGGGAAGCTGGCAAAAGAAGCTGCTGCCAAACTGGTTGCAAAGACTACTGAAGAAAAAAACAACGCATTATCAATCATCGCTGAACAATTGCAAAAAGAAACGCCTTATATTTTAAAAGAAAATGAAAAAGACATTGAAAACGGGAAAGCGAATGGTTTATCCGACGCTCTAATTGACCGTCTTCTTTTAAACGAAGAACGAATTAACGGAATGATTGAATCGTTAAGACAATTGATTTATTTGCAAGATCCAGTTGGGGAAGTGCTGGAAAGCTGGACTCGTCCGAACGGTTTACAAATCGAAAAAGTTCGGGTGCCGCTCGGAGTTGTTGGGATGATTTACGAAGCCAGACCAAATGTGACAATTGATGCCTCAAGCCTTTGCTTAAAAACAGGGAACGCTGTTCTTCTTCGCGGCAGCTCATCCGCATTGCATTCAAATATGGCGATCGTAAAGGTGATACGAGAGGCGTTAGAAAAAGCGAATTTTCCTGCCGACAGTGTACAGCTTCTGGAAGATACCAGCAGGGAAACGGCAGCGGAAATGTTCAAATTAAATGATTATTTAGATGTGCTAATTCCTCGCGGAGGGAAAAATCTGATTAAAACAGTTGTTGAAAATTCATCTGTCCCTGTGTTAGAAACGGGCGCAGGCAATTGTCATGTGTTTATTGATGAATCAGCAGACAAAAAGATGGCGATTGATATAACTGTAAACGCAAAAACACAAAGACCTTCCGTCTGCAATGCAGCCGAAACTCTTCTCATCCATGAAAATTGGAATAAGGAGTATATTCGCGAGCTCATTGAAAAGCTCGAGGAGAAAAATGTGGAGTTGCGAGTCGATCAAGCATTGTACAATGAATTCCCGCATTTGAAATTAGCGACAGAAGAAGATTGGGAAACGGAATATTTAGATTATACAATGGCAGTGAAACTTGTTTCGAATGTAGATGAAGCAATCGAGCATATTAATCGTTACGGAACAAACCATTCTGAGGCAATTATCACAGAAAATGCCGCAAATGTAGAAAAGTTTTTCAAATTAGTTGATTCCGCAGCTCTTTACCACAACGCATCGACGCGCTTTACAGACGGATTTGAATTTGGGTTTGGCGCAGAAATCGGGATCAGCACGCAAAAGCTCCATGCCAGAGGACCGATGGGACTCCCTGCACTGACTTCTACAAAATATATTATTAAAGGAAGCGGACAGATTAGAGAATAAGAAATGATAAAAAAATGGAAGCAGACATCTTGATTCGTTCGGATGTCTTCTTCCAATTTTTTATGCTTCCTTCAATCTGCTTTCTTCGTCTGTCATGAAACCGTTTCGTTTTGTATACAGTGTGTACATATCCTTTGAAATTTCAAAGATGTTGTATAAGTTTTTGTTTTCAATATGGGGAAGCTGACGAGATTCATCGGCAAGGGAGACATATGGAAGCTTCTGCGCGGCTTTCATGGAACGTTCATTGTCTTTCCGTATTTTCATAAAGATCGTTTGAATTCCAAATTCATAAAAAATCTCTTGAAAAAAAGCGTCCTTAGCAAGCTGATTATATCCTTTACCATGGTACGGCTTGCCGAGCCAAGTTCCGAGAAATCCCGTTTGGTCAAAAATATCATACAAGCTGATTGTTCCAATAGGAGAGCCCCATTCATCCAAAATGGTGCGGGAAATTAATTCCCCTCGTTCCTCTGCTTCAATCAACTGTTTTGTTATAAACATGTATTCTTCAATCGACGTTGCTTTATGACGAACATAAGGGAAGACCTCTGGATGAACCATAAGTTCGAACAACTCTTGACAATCCGCTAGATCACGTTTTTTTAACATGCTCATCCTCCTCTATCAACGAGGGCGGTTACCACGAAATCTAACGGATCCCACCCTCGAAATTTTTATTTATCAAGTAAAAATTTCGGGGTGGGAATCGAACCCACTAGAACCGGTCAAAGACCGGTGGCGCACCATTTGCCTTCCCTTAAAAACAAGTAAATTTAATTGTCAGCATTTCTTCTAGTATCATACTTGATTTCTATGGAAAAGAAAACAAAAATTTTGTAAAAAGATTATTAAGAAAATTTTACTTTTTTCTTACTACTTTAAGAGTTTCTATAAGCAGTGAATAGGGCAAAATTACATTATTTTCTTTGACGATATTTTTTTCCTATTGCTTTGATGCAATAACAGTGAGGACCGCATTTCCTGACTGAAGCAGATTTGCCTGCTGCCAGCAAAATATTTAGAAATCATAATAAGAACGGTTGAATTTTACTTCATAGTTTTATAGCATCAACGGCTAGAAAAGTCAGCAAAATGTTCCTTACAAGCTGAAAAATCTATTGTTACAGTATTCATACACTTTCATGCTTAAAACTTCCATTTATTTATTTTTTCTATGGTACTATAAATATGAGGTGTCTGTACATGTTTATTGTAAAAATAGAAGTTCAACCTAAAAAGAAAAATCGTTTTAATATTTACGTCGATAGAGGAAACGGTGAAATATTTGCTTTTAGCGTCGGGGAAGATGTTTTAATTAAGCACGGGCTAAGAAAAGGGATGGAGCTTGATGAGCTGGATATAGATGCGATTTTGCACGAGGATCAAATAAAAGCAGCATTCAACAAAGCTTTAACTTTTCTTGGCTATCGAATGAGATCGGAAAAAGAGGTCCGTGACTATCTTGTAAGTCAAGGTATAGATGAGAGGGTTATTGAACGTGTAATGGTTGAGCTTCAATTAAAAAATTATGTAAATGACAAGGAGTTTGCGGAAGCCTTTGTAAGAACGCAAATGAAAACCACTTTGAAAGGGCCCGGCATAATAAAAGCAGAACTGGGACAAAAAGGGATTGAGAGCGATTTGATAGAAGCAGCTCTTGATCTTTTCACGAAAGAAAGACAAATAGAAGCAGCGTATAAATTAGCTGAAAAGCAATTGGGAAAAAAAGCGAACATATCTATGTCGCAGCTAAAGCAAAAAATAGAGCAGGCAATGTTTAGGAAAGGTTTTTCATCCGAAGTGATTCAAGCTGTTTTAGAGATGCTGCCTTTACATGAACGTCATGACCAAGAATGGGAAGCATTATTAATACAAGGCGAAAAAGGGAAAAAAAAGTATTCCCATCTAGATATGTACACATATCGTCAAAAGCTTGCGCAATTTTTATATCGAAAAGGTTTTTCGCAAGAACTTATTCAGCAATATTTGCAAAAACACTTAGAGAAAAGCGAGGAATAGGAAATGGAAAAACGGTACAGTGAAATGACGGAATACGAGCTAAAAAATGAAATTGCCCGATTAAAAGAAAAAGCGCGCAAAGCGGAACAGCACGGAATGATCAACGAATATGCTGTCCTGGAAAGGAAAATTGCTATGGCAAAAGCATATATGCTGAATCCTGACGATTTTCCGCCAGGTGAGACGTATGAAATCGATGGAGCTCCTGGTGAATATTTCAAAGTTGAATATTTAAAAGGAGTCTTCGCTTGGGGGTATCGGTTATCATCTCCTTTAAAGGAGGAAGCACTGCCGATATCGATGTTGATTAAAAAAAAGTAATATAAATGAGAAATAAGTTGAGAACGAAAAATGAAGGAAGTTGGGGAAAAGAGTGGCCGTTGATTTCTTTCAATCGTTTTTTTCTTCCTGTTCGTGGCTATGCTTCATCGCGCCTAACTTTACATTATGGTTATCAAACTGAATACTCTCTCAATTGACCTTGAAAGGATACGGATTTCGTTTTTAGCTTGAAATCTTTTGTTAACAAATAGTATCAAAAAAAACCATATATTTAATAAGGCGAATAATGGAAATTTGTTTACTCAAGCAACGTTGAAGCTAAATATTTTCTTTATTAAATTTAATCGAGGAAATCATAGTTGAGTTTTGAATCTAGGCGATTATTTTTAAAAATTAAAAAAGGTCTGTATAAACAAGATCATGCCAAATAATGGCATGATCTCGTATTATTTATTTATGAACGTTTTCGCATTTCGTTTTCCAAAATGATTAAGCTTTGGGTTTGCTGGGTTTCCCCGTTTACTTGACGGAATGAATGTTTCGGTTTTCCCCAAGCTCCTAAAAATTCGTTTTTCTGCTTTTTTGATAAGGATGATCGGTTAGTGTCCATTAGTAAACACCTCTTGAAAGGTCAATGGTTATGAAAAATTTTTATCCCGTTCTCCTGAAGCTTTCATCCTCTCTTGAGGGTGTGTGTTAATGGTTCCGTTCGCACGACGTGACGCGAATTCCGCTTTAGCACGTGGCTCACCGTCAAATTTTTCATGCTTCGGAAATCCTTTTGCTTTATTGCGCATCGCAGATCCTCCAAGGAGAAAAAAATTTGCGCTATTGGACGCGCATAAATAGTATTTGCTTATTAGAAGCCAATATAAAAGAAAATTAAGGAAATGTCATAATCAATCAATTAGCGGTTTAAGTTTTTTCTTCATTCTTTTTTTACTGAAAATCCAACCTGTGTACGAACGAACAATGTTGAGGTCTTTATCGAGCTGTGCAACTGCTACAAAGGGATAATGACCTTTGCTGAAATAACGCAAGTCAATCAAACGGATTTCGGTATAATCAAGCTGCTCTTTTATTTGCCAATGGAAAACAGGGGAAAAATGCAAAAATGCTGAAATATTCCGGTCTTTTTTTGCGGCTTCCATTGCAGGGTGATTCGGCAGCTCTTTGCGCTCAAACTGGTCGACGATTTGAATTTCGGTAAAATTTGAATATGCAACGTAATAATGTTCTTTTGTCACAATGACGAGCTGCCACTTGCGGAATTTCATTGTTGGGTTAAATATGACGTTTTCAACATTTTTCCATCTGTTTAAGATTTTTTTCTTAATCGATCTTTGCATTAGAAGTCTAACGACATAATATAAAGCGATTATGCAATAAATAATTAAAAAGGTATAGCCCCCATGGGCGCCGGAAAGCCAAATGCCAATGCCGACAATATGAGCGATGAAGATAAACGAATCAAACGTATTAATTGTGCCCAGCGCAATCCACTTTTCAGAAAAAGGTCTGAGAGCTTGAGTGCCGTAGCCGTTGAAAATGTCGACAACAACATGAAGAACAACAGCTAATAACGTCCAAATCCATACATGGATGAGGCTGCTGCTTGGCATTAGAAAATGAATTGCTCCAGTGATTAACAGCGACCATAATAAAACTGCGGGAATTGAATGAGTTATTCCGCGATGATTTTTTAAATAAGCTGCATTATTTTTAAATTTAAGAACCGTATCAAGATCTGGTGCTTGTGAACCGATAATCGTGCCAACAAGAACTGCCTCGCTTGTCAGAAAGGAACCGCCGACAGCCGGATCCAAAGTTGCTAAACCTCCCAATGCGATTCCCATGACGAAATGTGTACCTGTATCCAAAGCCATCCTCCTTAGCTGAAAAAACAATCGTTATGATGATATTTGAATTTTTTCCATTGAACGCAAAAAACATAAATTCATTTTTTCTTTCATGCAAAAAAAAAATAATGTACGATAAATTCATAAGTTCTTTTTAGTGTAACATATTTTGAAGTGCATAATGGAGGAAATATTGAAAAATGGGTCAATCACTGCAAAAAATTGAGAATTTCGATATTAAAACATTTCAGGAGGACCTGATCGGCTGGTATATACGGGAAAAAAGAGATTTGCCTTGGAGAAAGGACCAAGATCCATACAAAGTATGGGTATCTGAAATAATGCTTCAGCAAACACGGGTGGAAACGGTTATACCGTACTTTAACAATTTTATTAAAAAATTCCCGAATGTTGAGGCGCTGGCAAATGCGGATGAAGAAGAGGTTTTAAAGGCATGGGAAGGCCTAGGCTATTATTCGCGCGCCCGAAATTTGCACAGTGCAGTGAAAGAGGTAGCAGCAAAATACGGAGGAAAACTTCCGGATGACCCGAAGCAGCTTGGAAAATTAAAAGGAATTGGGCCTTATACGAAAGGAGCAATATTAAGCATTGCTTATAACAAGCCTGAGCCTGCTGTTGACGGCAATGTGATGAGAGTGCTGTCAAGAATTTTACTGATTGAAGAAGATATAGCAAAGCCAAAAACAAGAAGAATATTTGAAGAAGCGGCTGCAAATCTTATTTCAAAAAAACGTCCTTCCGATTTTAATCAAGCATTAATGGAATTGGGAGCAATGGTTTGTACGCCGACTTCTCCGTCCTGTTTGCTTTGTCCTGTACAGGAGCATTGTCTTGCCTTTTCAGAAGGATTACAGGAAAAGCTGCCAGTAAAAACACGAAGCAAATCAACAAAGCAAGTTTCGATTGCTTGCGCGGTTTTAGTGCAAAACAACGATTTATATATTCATAAAAGACCTGACACAGGACTGCTTGCGAATTTGTGGGAATTTCCAAATTGCGAAGTTCGCACAAACAGAATTCCTAAAAGGATATATCTAGAAAATTTTTTGCGGGAAGAATACGGTGTTGAAGCGGAATTAAGCGAGCTAAAAGGAACGATTCAGCATGTTTTTTCCCATTTGACATGGAATATTAATGTTTATTTCGGCAAAGTTTGTAGCGATGAATCAATGAAAGAGCTTGAAAAAGTTTTCATCAAGGATATTGATCGATATGCTTTTCCTGTACCTCATCAAAAAATATTTGCTCTTTATAAGGAAAAAGCTGGCATACAAGTGGAGCCGTAATTCCATCGGGAAGTGAATGAAAATGCAATCGGCATGTACCGATTGCATCCATTATGCCTCTAAAAATTGGTTTAATCAGTCTTTGTTAATACCGCCGCGCGCTTCAATTTCTTCTATAATTTCACGGTGAATAGTATGACCTTCTATATTCAGGTAAGGCATAATTTGTTGAAAGGCGCGGTGATAATACTGAAGCTCTTCACTGCTCCAAGCTTGCTTCGAGATCATGGAGAGCTCTGTCATATCACGTATAGGCAATTTACAAAAACTCCTTTTTATATGTTTTTCTATATCTATTCTTTGTTACGATAGAAATAACTATTCAATACATAAGGAGATGTAAAATATGAATGAAAAAGTAGCGCTTGTCACAGGATCTTCAAGAGGAATCGGCAAAGCTATTGCCTTGAGGCTTGCTGAAAAAGGGTATCACATCGTCATTAATTATGCTCGCAGCAAATCGAAGGCGATCGAAACCGCGGAAGAAATTGAACGTCTTGGTGTGAAAACGCTTGTGGTGAAGGCAAACGTCGGAAAACCTGAAAAAATAAAGGAAATGTTTGCAGAAATTGACAAAACGTTTGGACGGCTTGATATTTTAGTAAACAATGCAGCATCTGGAGTTTTACGCCCTCTAATGGAAATTGAAGAATCCCATTGGGATTGGACGATGGATATTAATGCAAAAGCACTTCTTTTTTGTGCGCAGGAAGCAGCAAAATTGATGGAAAAACACGGCGGCGGACACATCGTGAGCATCAGCTCTTTAGGGTCTATTCGCTATTTAAAAAATTACACGACAGTAGGGGTTTCTAAAGCAGCTCTTGAAGCTTTAACTAGATATTTAGCAGTTGAATTAGCACCGAAAAATATTGTAGTAAATGCGGTTTCCGGCGCAGCTGTCGATACGGATGCATTGACACATTTTCCGAACAGGGAGGAAATTTTAAACGAAGCAAAAGAAAAGACTCCGGCTGGAAGAATGATTGAAAAAGAGGATATCGTAAATGCAGTTGAATTTTTGCTCTCTGAAAAAGCTTTCATGATAAGAGGACAAACTTTGATCGTAGATGGAGGCATTTCCTTATTGCTGTAACTGCAAATTTTTTTGGATAAGTTTTTTCCCTCCTGGACATGATATATGACGTGGAGGTGAAAAATGATGGCAAAACAACAGCAAAACAAAACAAATGCTCAACAAGTGAGAAAGCAAAACCAACAATCAGCTCAAGGATTTGGAACAGAATTTGCTGCTGAAACAGATGCACAACAAGTAAGACAACAAAATCAACAATCTGAACAAAATAAACAACAAAATTCTTAACTATTAATTTTGAATGTTTCTTTTAAAAGAGCCAGGCAAAAAGCGGAGAACGTTTCAGCTCTCCGCTTTCTTTTATTAAAGGAAAAAAACATAGATGATGATCGCCAAAATGATCCGATAAATAGCAAATGGTGTAAGTTTAATGCGGTTGATCAGCTGCAAAAAGAATCTTATGGCCAAAAGCGCGAAAATAAACGCACTGATGAATCCGGCGATAAAAAACGGCAGGACGTCGATTGTGAAATGCTCCCAGTTTTTAATAAGAGAAAGACCGCTCGCCCCCGCCATTATCGGCACAGCCATAATAAACGTAAAATCGGAAGCTGCACGATGGCTTAAACCGGCTAAAACCCCGCCGGAAATCGTTGAACCGGAACGCGAAAAACCAGGCCAAAGGGAAATGCATTGGATGAGGCCGATGGTTAGCGCTTGTTTGTATGTAATTTGATCAACCGTTTCTGCTTTCGGTTTTCTTGGACCAAATAGGTCTGCTGCAATCATTAATAATGCCCCTAACACAAGGCCGACTAATACTCTATGAGCGGAAAACAAGTACGTATCAATATAGTCTTCAAATAAAAAACCTAAGACGGCAGCAGGAAGAAGTCCTGTGATGACAAGGCCAAGCGTTAATCTTTGACCGTTTTGATGCTGCATTTTCTTAATCTGTAATAAATCGAAAAAGCGATCTTTAAATACGATCACCGCTGCTAATATTGATCCAAGCTGAATGACGACTTTAAAAGAGTTGGCGACAGGCTCTGAATATAATTCTTTAGATTTTAGAAGAATGTCATCAACAAGAATCATATGTCCAGTAGAAGAAACAGGGGCAAATTCCGTTAACCCTTCAACAATGCCTAAAATGACTGCTGTGATGATTTCCCACACGATATAGTTACTTCCTTTCTCTCTAAAAAAATCAAAGTTTGTAATGATTCAATCTTGTCAGATTGTACATAATGAATGAATGGAGAGTCAATAATAATTTTGACCTAAGCGTTCATACGACAAAACTTCTTAATTGTCTACCCGAGTTCGACAGTTTTGAGGTCATTTTAGGCAAATGGAAATGACCAAAATGCTGTTATATCAAGGGTTTCGTAATGCGGATCCTAGGAAAAAACGCCGAATTTCATAGGCACACGATTTATTAATTTTTCCTTTTAAAAATAAATTTTATACGTTATAATATAGGCATGTACATACGACGAGTCACACGCAAAAACAAGGATGGAACAACCGTTGCTTATCTCCAGCTTGCTCACAATGAATGGGATCCAAAGGCCAAATATGCGAAAGCGAAGGTGATTTATTCATTCGGGCGCGAAGATGAAGTGGATCGCGCCGTCTTGGAACGTCTGGCCAAAAGCATTTCGCGATTCCTTTCTCCTGAGCAGGCTTGGGAAGTCGAAACGTTGACAGGAGAAGCTTCCGATGACTTTCAATTCCAGTCATGCAAACACCTCGGCGGCGTCTGGCTCTTGGATCAGCTCTGGAGACAACTGGGGTTGGGAGAGATTCTCCACTCCTTGTTTACCTCCCGACATCACCAGATTTCGCTGGAACGGCTGATTTTTGCCATGGTGGCGAATCGCGCCCTTCATCCGTCAAGCAAGTTGGCGATGGAGGAGTGGGTGGAGAAAGACGTGTATATCCCTCACCTTTCTCAAGCCGCCAGCCACCAGTTGTACCGGGCGATGGATGAACTGTTGGCCGTGCAGCCGGAATTGGAACGTCAAGTGTTCCATGCTGTGGCCGATTTATTGAATTTGGAAGTCGACTTGATTTACTTCGATACGACTTCGTCGTACTTCGAAGTGGATCCCTCTGAAACACCGGAAGGAGAATCGCTTCGAAAACAAGGATTCTCGAAAGACAAACGCCCAGACTTGGTTCAAATCGTCATTGGGCTGGCTGTCACCCGGGAAGGAATCCCGATTCGCGCTTGGGTATGGCCTGGCAATACGATGGACATGACGGTCATCAAACAGGTGAAACAAGACTTGATTGGCTGGAAGCTTGGACGTGTGATCAGCGTCATGGACCGCGGCTTTTCCTCTGAAGAGAATTTGCGAATCTTGCAACAGGCCGGCGGACACTACATTGTCGGCGAAAAAATGCGATCCGGCAAAGCCGCCGTCGAAGAGGCCTTAAGTCGTCGCGGACGTTATCATGAAGTGGACGAGAATTTGCACATCAAAGAAATCATCGTCGGCGACGGAGAAGCGCGTCAGCGCTATGTTCTCGTGTACAATCCCAGCGAAGCCGAACGCCAACGCAAGGAGCGAGAAAAGCTGCTTGAATCGCTGAAAGAGGAGTTAGAAGGGCTTCGCCAACTCCCAAACGAAGCCCATCATAAGGCGACCTGCCGGTTGCGTTCCCATTCGTCCTACGGAAAATACTTGCGCCAGTTGAAGGACGGAACCCTTCGCATCGACAAGCAAGCGGTTCGTGACGCGGAAAAGTACGACGGCAAATATCTCATCCGGACATCCGATGACACCTTGTCTGCCGAAGATGTCGCCATCGGGTATAAGCAGCTGGTGGATATTGAGCAGGCCTTCCGAACATTGAAGTCTACATTGGAATTGCGGCCTATGTATCATCGCTTGGAAGACCGCATTCGGGCGCATGTGCTGCTCAGTTGGCTTGCTCTCTTGTTAGTTCGGATCGTGGAGATTCGAACCTATGAATCGTGGCCGAACGTAAGGGACGAATGCGAACGTCTCATGCTTGGACATTTTTCTTCAAAAAACGGTGACCTTTATCAACGAACCGAACTGACGGCCAAACAGGCTCAATTCTTTGCGGCTCTAGGGCTGGAGCCTCCTCCGAAGATTCTAGGCATTCATCCTCGCACCTAGATACACGCCCAACGTATGCCCAAATGCCTCTCGTCCCTTTGGTATCAAGGGATGAGAGGCATTTTGTTTGCCTAGTGACTGTCGAACTCGGGGTCTACATAACTTGTCAAAGGAATCAAGTGAAATAGTTAGAATATGTATCCATAAACATTTTATTAGGGAGGGATTCATTTGAATACATATAACCGCTTTGATCTGCTAGTTGGCGAACAGCTTGAAACGATGGATAAGCTTGTATCGCTTCAATCTAAAATAGAGCATTATCAACAAATGGAATTGGAATTTTTGAGACAAAATGATGATAAGAAATTGCGTTCTGTGCAAAAAGAAATTGAAAAAATGAAAAATGAGTTGATAGACATTCAAAAAACGTTTGAAAAGCAAACGGAAGAAGTTATTAAAATGTACCAAATCGAAATGTATGACTCGAGTCAGCCATTTTAGCGGCATGGCTCTTTTATTTTCTTTTTGAATATCAAACGTTATAATAAAGAAAAATGATTTTTTCGGATTTGATGTGAACTGTTCATTAGAAAGTAGGGAACAAAATGGCGCTGCCAAAGGAAGGAGATATCATTCAAATACACAGTTATAAACATAATGGATGCATTCATCGTGTTTGGGAGGAAACGACCGTTTTAAAAGGATCGCAAAACTGTATTATTGGCGGCAACGATCGAACAACGGTTACCGAAGCTGACGGCAGAACTTGGATTACAAGGGAGCCGGCGATTTGTTATTTTCATGCACGTCATTGGTTTAATGTAATTGGAATGATTCGTGGTGACGGCATTTATTATTATTGCAACATCAGTTCTCCTTTTGTTTGGGATAATGAGGCATTAAAGTATATTGATTATGATTTGGATATTAAAGTGTTCCCGGATATGACCTATACACTGTTAGATGAAGATGAATATGAACGGCATAAGAAATCAATGAAATATCCGCAAGTCATTGACCGTATCTTAAAGAATAATGTGAACAAATTAATTTATTGGATACGCGGTAGAAAAGGTCCGTTTTCCCCTGAATTTATCGATCAGTGGTATGAAAGATATTTAACATATTTATGATGGAAAAGTCTGTTGGAATATCAACAGACTTTTCGCTTGTGCGCCCGGCATGGGTGTAATCTATAGGGTGAAAGTCCCGAGCTGCGAAGGCAGAAGTAGCAGTTAGCTTAACGCAAGGGTGTCCGTGGTGACGCGGAATCTGAAGGAAGCGAGCGGCAAACTTCCGGTCTGAGGAACACGAACTTCATATGAGGCTAGGTATCACTGGGTGAGTTTGCAAGACAAAACAAAGCCCTTTCTGCCGAAGGTGATACAGAGTAAATGAAGCAGATGGATGGAAGGAAAGATTACACTCTTACCCGGGGAGGTCTGGCTGGCACGCCAAGTAACCTTGGTAACCTATCTAGTGATAGATAGCTGAACAGTCAGAAGTCAGCAGAGGTCATAGTATTAGTTGGTCTAGAACAACTAAGAAGGACCGAACAATTAAGAGAGAATAGCCCTTGGCATTCAGTGAGTCATGATGAACACAGAAAACGTAGTACCTCACTTGAGGGAGGAAGCGGTGAATCCCGTGGGAGATCTCTTGGAGGGTGGAGTGACCACTGGCATAAAGAGAACAGCTATTCACGGAAGTTATAAAGACTTGCGTCAATTATCTTAATTGAACCGCCGTATACGGAACCGTACGTACGGTGGTGTGAGAGGACGGGAGTTAATCGCTCCCTCCTACTCGATTGCATTGATCTGAAAGGAGAGAAATGGTTGGGTTCGATTAAACGCTATTTTCAATTTGTAAAACCATATAAAAAACAAATTTTTTTAACGATTTTCATCGGGATTATAAAGTTTGGCATTCCTTTGTTAATTCCGCTCGTATTGAAATATATCGTCGACAATATTTTAAACGGATCATTATCAAATGACGTAAAGATAGAGATGCTTCTTTTTTTAATGGGCATCATGTTGTTTATATTCCTCGTCATACGGCCGCCGATCGAGTATTATCGGCAATATTTTGCGCAATGGACGGGAAGCAAAATTTTATATGATATTCGCGATCAATTGTTTACTCATCTTCAGCGGCTGAGCTTAAGATATTATTCAAACAATCGTGCGGGAGAAATTATTTCGCGGGTGATTAATGATGTTGAACAAACAAAGACGTTTGTTATTACGGGCCTTATGAATCTATGGCTTGACCTTTTTACTATTATATTTGCCATTGGGATTATGTTTACGATGGATGTCACGTTGACCATTGTATCGATTATGTTGCTTCCTATATACGGATTGTCAGTTAAATATTTTTACGGCAGGCTTCGTCATTTGACAAGAGTTAGGTCGCAGGCGCTGGCAGAGGTGCAGGGGCATTTGCATGAGAGGGTCAACGGAATGGCTGTCATTCAAAGCTTTGCGAATGAAGAGCATGAACAAAAAGAATTTGATCGTGAAAATCGCAATTTTCTTGACAGGGCGATTGATCATACAAAATGGAACGCAAAAACGTTTGCTGTTGTTAATACCGTTACTGACCTAGCGCCTCTTTTCGTCATTTTTTACGGGGCTTATGAAGTGATACAAGGGAATTTAACGATCGGGACGATGGTTGCCTTTACAGCCTATATTGATCGGTTGTACAATCCTCTTCGCCGTTTGATCAATTCATCAACTACTTTAACACAGGCTTTCGCTTCAATGGACAGAGTATTTGAGTTTCTGGACGAACCTTACGATATTGTTGATAAACAGGATGCAATAACAGCAGACAAACTTTCGGGGGAAATTATTTTTGACAAAGTATCCTTTCGTTATCATGACAACGAAGAATTTGTACTAAAGGATATTCATTTAACGATTCAAAAAGGGGAGACGGTCGCTTTTGTCGGGATGAGCGGAGGGGGAAAATCCACCCTTGTGAGTCTTGTTCCGAGGTTTTGGGATGTAACGGAAGGAAAAATTTTGTTGGACGGCATTGACGTTAGAGATTATAAAGTGCAAAGCGTCAGGGACCAGATCGGCATAGTTTTGCAGGATCCTTTTTTATTCAGTGAATCGATAAAAACGAATATTTTAATTGGCAAACCAAATGCAACGGATGAAGAGGTCATAAAAGCGGCCAAAGCAGCTAACGCTCACGAGTTTATTATGAGTTTGCCTGATGGCTATAATACGAAAGTGGGCGAAAGAGGCGTGAAGTTATCCGGCGGTCAAAAACAGCGAATTGCAATTGCCCGAGTATTTTTAAAAAATCCGCCGATTTTCATTTTGGATGAAGCTACGTCTGCTTTGGATCTAGAAAGTGAACAATTTATCCAAGAAGCCCTTGATAAACTGGCAAAAAACCGTACGACCTTAATTGTTGCCCATCGTCTGTCTACAATTACTCATGCAGATAAAATTGTACTAATTGAAAACGGGAAAATTGTTGAAACCGGAACTCATGAAGAACTAATGAAAAAGCGCGGACATTACTATAAACTATTTCAAATTCAGCAATTGGGTGAATGGTAAAAAATACCGCGGCAAAATGGGTAATTAGTCATTTGCTTTGAAATCCATAATATACTTTAATTTTAGCAAGACTTTTGCCAGTCAAGTTTTTCATAAATTTTTGATTCAATCCCTTTTGAAAAAACGATTTTGGTAGAATAAAAGAAAAGACTAAATTCGTATAAGAACGGAGGTTGTCATGGCGGCGGAAAAGCAGTTAATTGAAAAAAACTTTTATCAAACATTATTAAAAGAAAATGAAACGAAACATCCGATCCAACTGCTTGGGGAGCTTTTTCAAGAAGAACAAAAAAAGGTCGCATATGATCTGTCTTATGTACGCTATGCTCAAGGAGAAGTGTATTTCCACCACAAAGATTATGAAGCGGCAATTTTTAAATGGGAAAATATAGAGAATGAGCTGGCGCCATGGGCGAGAAAAAATATCGGAGATGCATATTTTGAATTAGGATTATTTTCATCTGCGGAAGAAATGTACCGTTCCATTGAAACGGATTCAAAAGTTCTTAAAGCAGAAGCATCGCTAAAGCTGTTTTCGCTTTACCGCCTTCAAGGAGAAAAAGAAAAGGCGTATGAGGCGATTCGTGATGCGGTATCGATCAACCCTGACCATGGTCAAGCATCCACCATCGCTATTCAATTTTATGAAGAACAGGAAGATTGGGACAAAGCTGTCCATCTTACGGTTGAAGAATTAATTCGGACTGAAAAAGCGGAATGGTTTCAGCGTTTGATCAATTATGTTGAACAAGGTTTTGTCAAAGAAAAAGAGCCGGATTATTTCTTTAAAGCATTAACGGTTTTATACAGAACCGACGTAGAGCAATTCGAGAAGCTTGCTGTTTCGCTGTGGCGATGCTATAAACACGATCAAAAATATTTTATTCCATGGTTAAAAACGATAAACAATCTAATTTTCAATGTGAAAGTGGACGAATTTCAGCATTGGGATGAAATATCGCGCTTTTATGAAGAATCCTATAATAAGCTTCTTGGCGGATCATATTTACTAAAAGAGCTTCAAGATATTATGCCGGACATTTTAGCCAATTGGCTGAAACTATCGACAGGAAAACAACTATCGACCGCTGCAGCAGCTGTCGTTGCATGGAGTGAAATTTACCGTTCAAGCTTAGATGAGAAAGTGATTGAAGAAGCGGAGCACGTTTTGGCATCAGGTAGTCATGATCGTGCTGATGGTCATGAAGCCAAAAAACGGCTATTTGCGAAGCTGGCCGATTGGGCGGAAATAAATCAAGTAAATCTTGGGCAGAAATATCATTGGATATTAAAAAAGATTTTTGAACAGAACGAACATTATTTGCTCATTGTTGGAGAAAGCGGTTTTGCCCGATCGCTGCTTGGCCATTCTCTTCCAAGCATTCCTTCATCAAAAATTACTATTTACTGCCATGAAGACCGGACAGACATAAAGCAAATAAATAATGAAAGCATAACAGATGTATTCGCTGAAGAAGATGCGGCAGTTCGTGAAGATGGAACAATTGTTGCGGTATGTGCGCCTAATGATTTGTTAAACGATCATAAGCTAAGTTTAATAGAAGTACCTGACATAGAGCATGTTGATCAAGAGGAGCTAAAGGAATATATACAACTGGCTGATGGGTTGGTATATGTCCATCCAGAGCATCAACCTGCTTCAGTTGAGAAAATGGTAGAAAGCCTGGCATCGATTGCTTTAAAAAAGGAGCTTCCAATTTACTTTTTGCTTGAAGATAGCGGCATGCTTCATAATCATTTTAAAGAACAAATACTTGACTTTTTCCCGGAAGCTGAATTTTTCCCATTCCCTTCAAGAAATGAAGGAGAGAAGCGGAAACAGTCCTTCGCTGAATTTATTCATTCACGTTTTCCGTTTCATCAAGATAACAAAACGGAGAAGCTGTTGTTTTTCTTGAAAAAAGCTATTAAATATGCTTATAGCAAACGGATGGAATTAGAGCAGCATTTAGAAGAAAACATCGATAAAAATAAAGAAATCGTGTCTCGATTAAAAGGATTAATACACAGCCTTGGCGATATGGAAAATGAAAAAGCTAAGGAATTGAGGCAGTCACTCCGTTCCACATTGGAAGAAATAAAAAAGGATCTTCATGATGAGTTAAGGACTATTTTGCGATCTGCATCGAAATTCATAACGGAAAACAGCGATTTCAGCCATTTACACATAGAATTGAACAAAAAAATGAACGATCAGGTGAAGGCGCATTTTGCTGAAACGCTGCTTCCAAAAATGTCGCAAAAAATGGGAGAATGGGTTTCATTTGCGGAAAGCGAGCTAAAACAATGCCAAGTTTATTTAGATGAAATGTGTGAATCGTTTAATTCATTGTACGGTCATGACCGCGTGAAGCTTATGTCTGATTTCAAAGTAGTGGATGATTGGCGGCGGGATATTGATCGTCTGACAACAGTGGTGAACATCGAAGAAGAAAATATTATGAACCGCTTTAAGCCTGCACAAGTTATATTAAAAGGAGCAGGAAAGCTGTTTTCGTCCATTGGGAAAAACAAGCTGTTTATCGCACAGCAATACAAAAAATACATTGAAACTGAAACATTCGATGATGCGATTCAATCGATGATCCGAAAATTTTTTGCTCAATTCGACTTATTTGAAAAAGGAATTGAACGAGATGTGAAAATGTTTTTCCGTGAACCTGTTCACAATCTTGAACAAATTGTGCAAGAAGGAGAGCAGCAAATTCGGACAGATCAACAACAATTGGACAGCTTGAAAACAAACCCAGAGATTTATTATGATCCGCTGACAGTTTTTGAATTAAACTTAAGACAATGTGAAATATTGAATGAATACCATTCCTTAAACAATAAAGCGGTCGAAACGAATATAAATAAGTTTTCTAGCGGAGATTAAAGCAATGCTTAGCACATTTTTAGATTAGGGGCTGTCCATAAAGTCAAATCCCCATTGAAAAACAAAAAAAATCATAAACATCGATATATCAACGTTTCTAAAACATTAAAGGGGGCGTCAATAAGCCGAAAAAACGACTTATTAGACAGCTCCTATTTATTTTATTAGTAGAAGTGAAACGCAGGTCGAGACTGTCTGAGAGCTTTGAGCTCAAAAAGCTGACCGTGATTCTAAAGGAGCCTCCTTGTGATAACATCCAACAAAGCTTTGAGTTGGAAAGCTGAGAAAATACAGCTGTTCCAAATGATATAAAACTTGCCTGCGCTTGGATGATATAAGACGATTTCAATTTAACAAGATGAAGCGGTTTGGAAACAGCATTTCGGCGGGGAGCAGTTGGATGATCTTGAAGACAAATTAAAACGCAGCCTTTATCCGCAAAGCTGCGTCCATGAAATTCCTGTCATTATTTGCAGCGGATAAAAATGAAATAAGATTTATTTTCAAGGCAGAAAAGCTCCCGATACTTTTCTGAGAGAAGAGAGGTCATTCAGCTTCTCAAATAAATGAAATGATTGTCTTAAAAAAGATGAAAGACTACTGAATTCATGAATGAAATTCTGTAGTCTTTTACAATTTTTTGCTTTTTTCATCGCCTTCTGAAGGCTGTAATATACGGAGATGAACTTGTTTACTCTTCATCCTCCACATGAATTTTATTTTCTTTTTTATGGAAATGTTGAAAGCTGTTAATCAATGTATCTAAATGCTCCAATTGATCGTGATAATCAACGATGGCGGAGACTAAAGATAGTATTTGGTAAAACGAATCGGAATCTTCCGCTTCTTTTTCAAATTTCAAAAACGCTTGAATGAATTCTTTTCGGTTAAATTTGTCATAAGGAAGCAGGTCTTCATCGTGATTGTTTTTAATTTTTTTCGTTATTTTTAACAGCGCCTGCTCATGCAAAATTAATAAAAAGTCAAGCTCTGATATAAGCATTTCATGGAGCTTTCTAGGTATTTGCCGAAGTTCGTTTTCCAAGCAATGAATTTGGCGCAATGTGTAAAATGCCCTGTTCGTTGTGATAATCATCTGTCTATACAGGACAAGTTTTCTTGATTTTGGCAATACCTTCGCTTTAGAATAAGTTCGCTCTTCTTTGTAAAGCAAAAATAAATGATCAAGTTTTATCAGCTGATCTTTGATTTTGTCTATTTCCTCTTTAAGAGGGGCAAACTCAGATTTATTTCGAATATTGATCCGAATCCATTTCATAATCTCATGGGAAATTTCGGTGATTTTATGGTAAAGCTTTGTTTCGTATTTTGGCGGCATAAATATCAAATTAACAAAAAAAGCTGATAAAACCCCAAGTAAAATCGTTAAAAACCGTATGGTAGCAAACTGTACAAAATCGTCACCTGTTGTTTCAAGTATCGCAATAACCGTTACTAAAGCAATTGCGATTGTGTTTTCAATCTTTAATTTTAAACAAATAGCAATGGTAATCACTGCTGTAAGACCAATAATAAACGGGTTTGTTCCGAAAGAAATCCCGAATAAAACTGCGACAACAGCGCCGATTATATTTGCCTGAACTTGTTCAATGACGGTTAAATATGATCTATATATTGACGGCTGTATCGCAAAGATAGCTGCAATCCCTGCAAATGCTGGAGATGGAAAATGAAGCATCTCTGCCAGCATTAATGCCAGTGTAATTGCAATACCTGTTTTTAAGATACGGGCTCCAAGTTTCATGTTGAATAAAAATTTTTCCTTCCTTTCATCAAAAAGGTTGTAAGCTATTCAGACTATACATTGTTTAACACGAATATTCAAGGTTATTTTAAGAGAAAGGAAAAAATTAACACTCTTGTAATATGATATGATCCTTTAATATAGACAGACCAAATAGTTACGTTGTGATCGAGCGAACTTTTGCACTTTTTTCGTACAACTGAAGAGGCGGCAGTTTTACATCACCTCCATCGTTTCCAAAAGAAATAAACAACCTGAGTCCATAAATATCGGGCTCAGGCTGCTTAAAGATTTACTTTTTCATTTTGCCTGCTTGTGCAGTAGGCGCTTTAGTAAGACTCATTTTTTGTCATGTGAAAGCTGTTTAAACGATTGTTCGACTGCCGAAATGGTTTTTTTAATGTCCTCTTCTGTATGAGCGATTGTAATAAACCAGGCCTCATATTTAGACGGCGCCAAATTAATGCCTTGATGAAGCATCAGTTTAAAAAATTTAGCAAACATTTCTCCGTCTGTTTTTTCGGCTTGCTCATAATTCGTCACCTTTTCGCGTGTAAAATATACTGTTAATGCACCTTTTAAACGGTTGATGGTGATCGGTATATTATATGATCTTCCAGCGTTTAAAATGCCTTCTTCAAGCATCCTGCCGAGCTTATCAAGATAGTCATAAACTCCTTCTTCGCTCAGCACTTCCAAACAAGCAATTCCTGCTAAGATCGATGCAGGGTTTCCTGCCATCGTCCCTGCCTGATAAGCCGGTCCTAATGGCGCCACCTGCTCCATAATTTCTTTACGGCCGCCGTAAGCTCCGATCGGAAGGCCTCCGCCGATAATTTTTCCAAGTGCGGTTAAATCAGGCTCTACATGAAGCAGATTTTGGGCACCGCCGTACATAAATCGAAACGCTGTAATAACTTCGTCAAAAATAAGCAGCGCGCCTGCTTTGTGAGTAAGCTGTTTGACTGTTTCTAAAAATCCTTCCTTAGGTTCCACAATACCAAAGTTTCCGACAATTGGTTCAACTAAAACGGCTGCAACTTCATTTCCCCATCTATGAATAGCTTGTTCAAACGCCTCCACATCATTAAAAGGTACAGTGATAACTTCTTGAGCAATGCTTTTTGGTACCCCTGCGGAATCAGGCGTTCCAAGGGTCGATGGACCTGATCCTGCTGCGACAAGCACCAAATCGGAATGTCCATGGTAGCACCCGGCAAATTTAATGATTTTATCCCTTCCTGTGTATGCACGGGCAACTCGAATTGTTGTCATTACTGCTTCTGTTCCAGAATTGACGAAGCGGACCTTTTCTAGAGAAGGGATAGCTTCTTTTAACATTTTTGCAAATTTGATTTCATGAGGCGTCGGTGTTCCATATAGGACGCCTGTCTCGGCAGCGTGCTTGATTGCTTTTGTAATATGAGGGTGTGCATGGCCGGTGATGATCGGGCCATATGCTGCTAAGTAATCGATATATTTGTTGCCATCAACATCCCAAAAATAGGCACCCTGCGCCCGCTCCATTACAACAGGTGCTCCTCCGCCGACAGCTTTATAAGAACGGGACGGGCTATTTACCCCTCCTACAATATGTTCGAGCGCTTCTTTATGCAGCTGTTCTGATTTTGTAAAATTCATTGTTTCACCTTCTTTTTTACTTAACTGTACAGCCAAAAATATTCAAGCATCCTCGTTTATTCTAGCACTTTTCATAAAAAAGAAAAAAGGTGCATGCAAATTGTTAATTTCAAATAATTCGAGTAAACTAATGTTTGTGATTGATCGATGGAGGTTACAGCTATGAATGTCATTGAAGTAGAGAATTTGCGCAAAGAATTTAAGAGCTATTCAAGCCGCTCTGGATTAAAGGGGGCTTTTCGCGATTTATTCACTAGAAACTATAAAATCAACAGAGCTGTTAATGATATTTCCTTTACAGTGAAACAGGGAGAAATGGTGGGTTATATAGGTGAAAACGGCGCAGGAAAATCGACAACGATCAAAATGCTAACAGGGATTTTAACACCGACATCAGGGAAGGTCCTGGTGAACAATATGAATCCTCATAAGGAACGGGAAAAGTTTGTCCGGACAATCGGTGTTGTATTCGGACAGCGTTCACAGCTTTGGTGGGATATTGCTGTTCAAGAGTCATTCAGGCTTTTAAAAAAGGTATATAAAGTGTCCGATCAAGATTATAACGAACATATGGATCATGTCATTAAAACGCTGGATATCGGCCCTTTGTTAGATAAGCCGGTGCGAAAGCTGTCATTAGGGCAGCGGATGAGATGCGAGCTTGCCGCAGCATTAATTCATAATCCTCCTCTTTTATTTTTGGATGAGCCGACGATCGGCTTGGACGTTTTAGTCAAGCTGAAAATTCGTGAATTTTTGAAAGAGATAAATGCAAAATACAAAACAACGATTTTGCTGACGACACATGATATTGCGGATATAGAAGCATTGTGTGAACGCGTCATAATGCTTGATGAAGGAAAAATTATATATGACGGCTCTTTGGACCATTTGCGCGGGAATTGGGGAAAAGGGAAGCAAATTGAATTTCAATTTGCCTCTTCTGTTGATGAATCCCTTTTATTGCAATTAACGAGTGGTTTTCACGTGCAATGGATGAAGGGAGATAAAAGCAATGTTTGGATCGCGCAAATTGCGAATCATGAGGAAATGCCGGAAATCATTAGCCGCGTCATGAAGGCTCAAACTATCGTGGATCTAAGCATTAAAGAAATATCAACGGAGGAGATTATACGCAACATTTATGAAAAAGGTGATGCGAACAGTAACTTAGAAAAGGTGATCATGAATGTCTAAATATTTGGAAATGATCCGCATCCGTTTTTTAATGATGCTCGCTTACAGGACAAACTATTATTCTGGAATTCTCATATACAGCATTAATATCGGTGCTTACTACTTTTTATGGACAGCCATTTATGGGGGAAAAGAAAGCATTCAAGGTTTAGATGCAGCGCAAATGGTGACATACGTGGCAATTTCATGGATGGCAAGGGCATTTTATTTTAACAACATCGACAGGGAAATCGCAATGGAAATTAGAGAAGGAAAAGTGGCAGTGGAGCTGATTCGTCCCTACAATTATCTTGGCATGAAAACGATGCAGGCGTTTGGAGAAGGCGTTTTTCGCCTTTTCTTTTTTTCCATGCCTGGAATGGTGATTGTAAGCTTTATTTTTCCGCTCGAATTGCCGCTTGATTTGCAGGCGTGGTGTTTTTTTGCCATTTCCATATTTTTTAGTTTTGTTATTAATACAGAAATTAATTTATTGACAGGAATCTCAGCTTTTTTCTTATTTAACAACGATGGACTAATGAGAGCAAAACGCGTCATCATTGACTTGTTTTCCGGACTGCTGCTCCCCATTAGCTTCTACCCAGTTTGGGCTCAAGAAATAATGGAATATTTGCCTTTTCAAGCAATCAGTTACATTCCAAGCATGATCTTTACAAAAGGATTCCAAGAGGCTGAAATTACAGACGCTATTCTTTTTCAATTGTTTTGGTCCATTTTATTGATCATTCCAATTTGTACTATGTGGGCGGTTGCGAAAAGAAAAATGATTATTCAAGGGGGGTGAAAAAATGTTTTATGTGTCAATGTTTTTTCAATATATCGCTCAATATTTAAAAACAAGGATGGAATACAGAGCGGATATGATTGTAGAGATATTGTCTGATCTATTGTTTCAGGCAGTAAATTTAGTTTTCATTCTCGTCGTATTTGGACATACAGAATCGCTTGGCGGCTGGCAAAGAGATGAAATTATTTTCATTTATGGCTTTTTCTTAGTTCCTTATGCTTTATTCAGCACCTTTTTTAACATTTGGGATTTTAATGAACGATATATTGTAAACGGTGAAATGGATCGCATTTTAACGAGACCGATCCACAGTTTGTTTCAGGTGATATTGGAGAGAATGGAGCTTGAATCGCTTTTTGGCGTTATTACAGGGCTTGTTGTCATGGGGTATGCAGCAGCCCGGCTGAATCTTACTTTTCATTGGTATGACATTTTTATTTTTATTCTATTTGTATTTGGCGGCACCCTTGTCTGCGGCAGTATTTTTGTTGCGCTTGCATCGATTGGGTTTTGGTCGGATGCAAAAACATCGATTATGCCAATGATGTATAACATTGGAAACTACGGCCGCTATCCAGTAAATATTTACAACGATGTGATACGTTTTATTTTAACGTGGATTTTGCCGTTTGCCTTTGTGGGAGTTTATCCGGCTTCCTATTTTTTACGAAAAACGGATTGGTATATTTACGCTTTTTTAACTCCTGTGATAGGCCTTCTGTTTTTTATTTTGTCGGTTATTATTTGGAATATTGGAGTGAAGCGATATCGAGGGGCAGGAAGCTGATCATAGTTTCCTTTCGTTAAGCGATAAAATTCAAAGAGGCTGTTGACATCAGTTTGGTTGACGAACAAGTTTCCTTTAGCTAGTGATAAAATTCAATAAGGCTGAATAACATGTACAAACAATAATTTTCGGGGGAAATTATGGCGATTGTCGTAGGAACAGGGATAATGTTCTGTTTGGTTATGAGCATTCGAACGATGTTTTCTGCTGTGAAAAGAGGTACGTTCCTTACGTTTGAAACTGTATATTTAATTGCTTTAGTATATGCCTCTTTTTTGTTAGGATTTGGTGTGATTTATTTAATTTTAACTCAATACGGCTTTCCGATTTTAGCTGAATCTGGGCGGCCTCTTTATGGGACGTATTTAGAAAATTTAACCACCTGCTTATACTTTAGTGCAGTTACGCTGTTTTCTGTAGGCTATGGGGATATCACTCCTTTCGGCATTGGAAGGTGGATTGCAATTGTACAGGCGATGATTGGCTACATATTGCCTACGGTTGTTGTTGCCAAAACAATGATTGATATTGAGAAGAAACAATAGTTGTAACATGAAGCGAAATTCGGTACGCTGAAGATAAAATGAACAACTGGAGGGATTAGATATGGCAGCTGAAGTGGGAAAGCCTGCACCAGATTTTGAGCTGACTGCTGACACTGGAGAAAAAGTAAAACTTTCTGATTTTAAAGGAAAATATGTAGTGCTGTATTTTTACCCGAAAGATATGACTCCGGGATGCACAACGGAAGCGTGCGATTTTCGCAATAAATATGAAAGCTTTCAAGAGCTTGATGCCGTCATTTTAGGAGTAAGCCCTGATCCGCAGGAACGACATCAAAAATTTAAAGAGAAGCACGGGCTCCCTTTTTTGCTTCTCGTTGATGAAGATCATAAAGTTGCGGAACAATACGGAGTATGGAAATTAAAGAAAAACTTTGGAAAAGAATACATGGGAATCGAACGATCTACTTTTATTATAGACAAACAAGGAATATTAGTGAAAGAATGGCGAAAAGTAAAAGTGAAAGGACATGTTGAAGAAGCCCTCACATTTATTCAAAATAGAGAAGAATGACAGCAAATGATTTGCTCTGTTCACCCTATGTTGTCAAGGCGGGCATTTGTGCCCGCTTTTTCCCGTGCAAAAGCGAAAATCTTTTTCTTAAATTGGTGCATTTTTTCAATGGATAGATAAAATGTTCTACTAAATTAAACGCTCCCATTGACAAAAGTCTTATAATCAATGTACACTAATTATAAATATTATAAAGTAATAATGATACAAAATAAGAATGTTTTCAAGAAATGAGGTGCATGGCGATGTCAGACAATACGTTAAAGGAAGCTCTTGAAATTTTAAAACAAACGGGAGTCCGCATCACTCCGCAGCGTCATGCGATTTTGGAGTATTTAGTTAATTCAATGAATCATCCAACTGCTGATGATATATATAAAGCGTTAGAAGGTAAGTTTCCAAACATGAGTGTTGCAACTGTTTATAACAACCTTCGGGTATTTCGTGAAGTTGGACTGGTAAAAGAATTAACGTATGGCGATGCATCTAGTCGATTCGATTTTGTGACAACGGAGCATTATCATGTCATTTGCGAGGAATGCGGAAAAATCGTTGATTTCCATTATCCAGGTTTAGACGAGGTGGAGGATCTTGCAGAGCATGTAACGAACTTTAAAGTTAGCCACCACCGAATGGAAATATACGGGAAATGCCCTGCATGTCAGCAAAAAGAAAAAAATATGCACTGAGAAAGCTGGTAGGAAAACAAACTATCAGCTTTCTCTTTTCCTTGATTTACGATTGTACTTTTCGTCGAATTCTTTGCCTTCAAGCTCTTTATCAAGAGTCAAAGGCTCTCTGCAATACATGCACATATCCACACGACCGAGCATTTTTGTCACTTTCCCGCATGAAGGACATACAACTTGAACAGCTCTCGTCGATAGCATCCCGATCCAGAAATAGACGACAGTACTTCCGATGATGGATAATAAACCAAGCAGCATGAAAATGGTCATGACCCATACATGTTCTCTGAAAAAGATGCCTATGTACATAATGATAAAACCAACAAATACTAAACTTAAGGCAAAAGTGCGGATTTTATTTATTTTGCTTGTATATTTTTTAGCCATTGTACAAACCTCCTGAACACTACTATAGCATATTTTCACTTTTTTTTCGTCACAGAACGGCCAATTGCTAACAGTATTTCTTTTTTTATTTATAGAAGCTTTTGTTTAATGTGTTTTATTCAGACAGCGGATGAATAAATGATTTGCAGCGAATCTATATACACTTAAAGAAAGGACTCGCCATCCAGATACATTAGCTGTATTATTTAATAGAAAAAGAATGCTGCTTCTCTGCAATCCGATTATTTGGCCTTTGCTTTGCTGCTGTTGTTTATACAAACCTCCGATAAACCTTTGATTATAAAATATTACAGTAGCGTTGCATAAAAAAATTTAATGTTTGTCAAGCTCAATAAAAATTCCAGTTATTTCATGTAACTGAATATTCAGACATACAATCTTTCTAAGCAAGCTTAAAAGGACAATGACGTCTTAATCGGCAGTCCATTTCCACAATTTGGTAATATATTACAGAAACATTGGATCATAAACTAAATCGTCTAGGTGTTCCACCTCCCCTTCTTCAAATTGGTACACGATGGTTTCAAAATCTTTTTCCCAATGGTATTTTTTCCGACCGTTGGACGTTCGAATTGGCTTTTTAAAAAGGGAGCGAACAAAACAGTCAAAACCTTTAAAAAGCAGATTCTGTAAAGTTCGCTTGATCTCTAATAAAGGACCATCGTGATTCACTTTTAATTGGAGCATGGCCTGTAAGCAATAGGTGATTAGGGCGATCCAAATTTGATTGTAAACGGCATTTTGACTTTTTCCATAAAATCTTTTTATCTTAAGGTGCTGTTTCATCCATTTAAAGAAGGTCTCTATCTTCCAGCGATATCGGTATAAATCTGCAATCTCTTCCGCAGAAAGATCAAAGCAATTGGTTATGATGATCACGGGATTCCCTTCGCTGTCGACCGTTTCGATCAATCGGAGAGGATGAGTCATTTTGGTATGATTACGGTCATTTCCTAAAATGACAATCTGATCCCTATAAATCAAACGTTCTGGATTGGGAATCCGTTCCGATAAAACTTCAATCTCTGCGTTCTTTTTAAGCCGGGTAATGAATCGCACCCCTTCTCGGCATAAGCGGTCGAACTGTTTGTAATCGACATACCCTCGATCAAACAAGTAAATCGCATTTGGATCGATTTCAATGAGTTCGTCCATCTGTGTGCGATCGGCATGTTTCGCGGGTAAGATAATCCCTTGATCCGGAACAGTGATATCCTTCGTTACAACAACCTTTAAATGGAGTCGAACACCAGCCTTTGTCTTACGAAAAGTTGCCCATGGATATTGGCTCAAACTCATGCTCATCGTGGTAGAATCAATGACCAGAAGACGACCAATGTTTCGGATGATCGGGGCATTTTTCATTTGCCCTTGGATCTTTAAGACCAGATATTTAAATACTTTTTCAAACAGTTGAGGGGATAATTGGCCTAATTTGCGAGAAAGTTGCGAAGTACTAATTGCATCAAATTCCAGATATGTCTGCAACTCTTCCTTGTCTTTCAAATGTTTGGCCAATTTTGTTAAGCTTTCCAATTCATTTATCTGAGCGATGATACAAAGTTGTAAAAACTTATACGCTGTTAATTTTTTAATGTATTTGTCAACGTCAATCACATTAATTAGTTTTGAAAAAGTTATTGGATCGATCTCTTTAAATAGTTCATTTATTGTGGATTCTGTGGTATTCTTATCCATAATGGTTTCTCCTTATTCTTAGGATTTGGATAGGACTGCCAATCCTAATTATAAGGAGTTTTTTTATATCCAAAAAGATGAAATTTAACATAAAATTGGGCTTGACAAATTAAAATTAACTTAATGCAATGCTACTGAAAATATTATGGATTACTTAATGAAAAGGCAGCACTCAATATAGCAACAAATTTTTTAGGCAGTAGCCGGAGAATTATCGACTGATGTTTAAATAATGGAAAAATATTGTTTGACTGGAACGAGTATCTTTCCGATCTGAATCGAGCGTTAAAATACATTACCAT